>NZ_KE383948.1:172378-217820 GCF_000422905.1 Paenibacillus alginolyticus DSM 5050 = NBRC 15375 | reverse complement strand
CTTTGACTCGGTGGATCTGCTCCATGCTCTTCATCATCCTTTCTCCTCCTTGCATCTCTGCAAGAAGAATTGTACGTCAATTGGATGACCGAAAGGGGCTGAAATATCTCAAATACCACAGAAGAATTTCCAGCTCAGACCAGGGATTTTTCGATGATCATACCAGGGAATTCCTGATGATCACACCAGGGATTTTCTAATGATAAAACCATCCCTTTTCATTTGATCATAAACAGGCTGGTATGTCTGGATCTATATCTATATGTATTTGAACGTTATAGAGATGAGCATGTGGCTGCAGAAAACCAACTACACTTTTGACAAGTCCTAGGGAAGTGCTCTCCATGTAACAATTCAGATGTGGTTTAGCTAACATCATGAATTCGTTGACGACATAGTTGATATGTTCTAACTCTTCCAACATGACATCAACGTAGTCGGCATTTTTAGCCTTAAGTAATTTTACAAAACCTTTCAACGAAGTTAAAGGATTCCGTATATCATGCGCGATCCCCGCTGCCAATTGACCAATGAGTGACAGTTTTTCTGATCTAATAAGGGCTTCTTCAGACTTTTTGCGCTCAGTGAGATCACGTATCACGGTCTGCACGACAGGAACTCCCATGTTTTTGTGGACATAAATGGATGATATTTCGGCATCAAAAAAAGTGCCATCTAACTTTCGCAGTTTTATTTCCATAAAATCCGTATAAGAATCCGACTGCATCACATACTGAAGCCGCTCCAAAATAAAATCCTTGGCACTTAAACAGAAAAAATCATATATTCGTTTCCCCTTGAAGTCGTCTGAAGAAACACCACCAAACAGTGAACAACAGGCATCATTCACAAACTGAATAAGACCATCGTTATGCAAAGCAATAGGTTCTGGATTAAGTTTAATCAGCCTTCTAAATTGTCTTTCTCTTTCTAAAAGCTCCTCATCGGCTCTTTTCTTTTCACTAATGTCCCTTTCCACACCAATAAACCCAATAACAACTCCATCGCTATCTTTCATTGGTGAGACCGTAACATTTGCATAAAAGGTAGAACCATCTTTTCTTAGTTTTAACGCTTCGAAATCCGAGCTTTGCTCCCCATCTATTAATGACTGATATAGCCGAAGCGCATCTTCCTTATATTTATCAGGAGTCATCGGCAATACTTTCCCGATCACTTCTTCTCTTGTCCAGCCATGTAATTCTTCAAACTTCTTATTCACCTCTAAAACTTTCCCATTCACATCAACAATAACAATTCCGTCTGAGGTTAAATTCATAAAGGAATCAATTAGATGTTCTTTCAATTTCAAGAGTAAGCATCCCCTTATCTCCAAACAAGTGATTGTAGCTTATTCGTCTCTAATGGAAAAAAACCTCTATTCCAGATGTAATTTTCAAAAAAATATTATTATATATCCACTGCCGCCCTCAACTGGTTACGCGAATGCACTTATACTCACATCTGTTTTTTTCTAGCTTCAACGGTTATAAAAATATTTCCTACGTGCTTGTTTATTTCAATTATTTCTATATCTTCTTGTTTCAGTAAATGAATGGTATCTCTGTTCAAATGACACCCATCACAAGCTCGCTTCCATATCGGTGTCAGGAAATCTTGTAACTTCCCCAAAAGGCTATTTTCATGCCGAACATGTTCAAATAATAAAATGGTTCCAGTAGGCTTACAAACTCTACTAATTTCCCTGATCGCTTCGACTGGGTTCGGTATCGTACATAAAACTAGTGTCCCAATCACAGTATCAAACGATTGCTCTGAAAATGGCAATTGCTCAGCGTTACCTTCCATGACATGGATAGGAGTTTTGGCAGCGGCAGCTCGCTCGTACGACGTCTTCCTTAGAAATGGATTCGGCTCAATTGCTGTTACCGATACATCCTTATAGAAGCTGAAATTAATTCCTGTTCCGCTTCCAATTTCCAACACGTCTCCCTTTGCTTTGCTAATTAACTCGGAGCGAATATGTATAAATCTTTTAGTTTCCAAGGGTTTCATAAGTCTATCATAATTATGAACGAACCAATTACTGCTGATGGTTATCTACTCCTTCGTTTAAGCCCTCTCCTTGTCATAGTAAAGGATTGACAGAAAAAAATTTCAGTAATACTATAATAGAATTGAAAAACCATTCATTTTTCATACATATAAAAACGTTCTATTACCATCCCATAACCTTGCTAATTAAACTAGACAAGTATGAGAAATTGGTGTGGCGGAAGGAGGCCAACAGTGTCTGAGAATCACGAGTATGCAGAAACTTTAAACGGCAGAAATCCCCTCAGTCTGCAATCCGACTGCGAGAATTGCTTCGGCTTGTGCTGTGTCGCACTGCCCTATGCAGCTTCGTCAGACTTCGCGATTGATAAAGACGCCGGCCAACCCTGCCCCAACCTGCAGCCTAACTTCCGCTGTGGCGTTCACAATAACCTCAGACAGCTGGGCTTTCGAGGTTGTACGGTTTATGATTGCTTCGGCGCAGGACAAAAGGTTTCCCATGTCACCTTCGGTGGAAACGACTGGCGTCAAGTTCCAGGGTCTGCGAAGCAAATGTTCGAGGTTTTCCCGATCATGCGTCAACTCCATGAGCTGCTCTGGTATTTGACCGAAGCGCTGACGCTGCAACCGGCCAGTTCTATCCATGGTGAACTGAGCTTAGCGCTCGACGAAACGGAACGCCTCACTCACCTTAGCAGCGACTCTCTCATGAAACTGGACGTGGCAGCTCACCGAGCCAATGTCAATGTGCTGCTTCTAAGGACGAGCGAGCTCGTTCGTGCCGAAGCCTCTCCCAAGCAGCCAAAAAACGCTGGACGTCAGAAAACCTACGGTCGAGGAGCCGACCTCATCGGGGCCAATTTCAAAGGCGCCGACCTCAGAGGCGCTAACTTAAGAGGGGCATACCTTATTGCAGCTAACCTCAGAGGTGCCGACCTGAGAGTAGCAGACCTCATCGGGGCTGATTTCCGGGACGCTGATCTTAGCGGTGCAAACCTAACCGATAGTATTTTTCTTACCCAAGCCCAACTTAACGCGGCGAAGGGAGATGGCGACACCAAGTTGCCACCATCCCTCACTCGACCAGCGCATTGGTCCACTTTCTAGAGCATAAAGCAGCATATAATGAGGTCAGCCAGTTTATACGGGTTGACTTCTTTTTATTTAGCTATCCAGGTGCATTCGTCCATTTCCTTACCCGTCCTGCACTATATTCTATTTCGGTTTTATCTCTTGGAATTCCTTTTTCAAAATAATCTCCCGTTCCCATAATCAAAAGCCCCCAGCAGAAGTCTGATCAATGATTACACTCTTGTATGCCATTATGCTATAATTTCAGAAAAATAAGTTAAGGGAGTACGGGATGACTACATTCATAGATAAAATTGCATGGATATACGTTGTTGATGGTCAAATATTAGGTGCTCGTTCCAAAGGAAAAGACATCTATTATCTACCTGGAGGAAAAAGGGAACCCGGTGAAACCGATATCGAAACTCTTTTACGAGAAATAGAAGAGGAATTATCCGTTCGCATAAAGCAAGAAACCGTCTTGCATTTTGGAACGTTCGAAGCTGGGGCTCATGGTAAATCGGAAGGTATGCAAGTAAAAATGACTTGCTATACGGGGGATTTTGACGGAGATCTAAGATCAGCTTCTGAAATAGAAGAATTGGACTGGTTAACCTATCAGGACCGGGATCGTGTATCTCCTGTTTGCCAAATCATTTTTGATAAATTAAGAGAGATGAAGCTGCTTTCATAATCCACTTCATCTGATTTAACTCGGTAACATGTAATAAGAAAGGGTGTTTGTTGTTGATTTTGTTGTTAATCGCTGCTTTAGTGGCAGTGATCTTTCTTATCCTCGTTTCCGCAAGCTTTTATTTCTACCGTGTTGCCATTGCCTGCACCTACAAAAGCTTTTTGAACAACAATCCCGATCTAGCTGTTACTACAAGCGTCGAAAATCCGCTTAGTGGCAACGAAAACTGGTGGATTGAGCAAGCGCCTGCAGAATGGAGCATAACGTCCAACGACGGTTTAAAACTCCATGCTTACTATATGGCTGCCGATCAACCGACGGATAAAACGGTCATTCTCGCTCACGGATATGCTGGACAAGCTATGCAGATGGGCAATCTAGCGCAAATGTATAGGGACACATTAGGCTTCAATGTCCTCCTCCCTGACGCCCGCGGGCATGGGCGAAGCGAAGGCCACTATATCGGTTTCGGTTGGCCTGAACGCAAAGATTACGTCCAATGGATCAACAAAGTTATCGATCATTCGGGTGAACAATCGAAGATCGTCCTTCACGGTGTGTCAATGGGCGGAACGACGGTAATGATGACCAGCGGCGAGGCTTTACCGTCCAACGTCAAAGCCATCGTAGAGGATTGCGGCTATAGTTCTGTTAAGGACCAACTGGCTTACCAGTTGAGGAGAATGTATCGGCTCCCGGTATTTCCGCTGCTTCATTTAACTAGTCTATTAACCAAACTTCGAGCCGGGTATTTTTTCGGTGACGCTTCGGCTATAGACCAAATCCAAAAATCCAAAACACCGATGCTATTCATCCACGGCGGCGCTGATTTGTTCGTGCCGTCCGAGATGGTTTACGAATTGTTCAAGCATGCTCCCTCGGCAAAACATTTATTGATCGTACCTGGTGCAGGACACGGGCTGGCCCGACACTCGGATCCGGTGAGGTATGACCGTGAAGTAGCCCAATTCATCGGTGAGTATGTTTAGAGGATTAACGGCAAATAAATGGAGGCTGACTCAAAAGGTTAATAAGCGTCTTTAGAAGAAATCTTGTTCATAGAACGAAACGCCAGATTCGTGAAGGTAGATGGGCTATCCTACTGGTCCCCCACCTTAAAACGTGAACAAACATGAACATTCATGAAAATAATCATTTACATAACCGATTAAACATGAATATAATGGAATTATCATCGGTAATCGATGAAATTTTCGATTGGAGGTAGGTACCATGTTTTCTGAAGAAAGACGAGAGGAAATCCTAAGACTTCTTCATAAGAACGGACGAATACTTGCAAAGGAGTTAGCAGATATGTTTGAAATGTCGATTGACTCCATTAGAAGAGACCTTTCGATCATGGAGGAAAAGGGATTACTGAAGCGCACGCACGGAGGCGCGGTTCCCGTTGGAAAAGTAAGAAATACACCAACCCCAGATCTATCACTACGCTATGGAGAAGGCACCCCACTCCAAAATGCCATTTCAAGGAAAGCTGCCGCTTTTATTCAAGAAAAAGATACTGTTTTTATTTCAGGTTCAGGTATTCATTATGGTATGTTGAAATATCTCCCCGAATTTCCATTCACTGTTGTAACCAATTCAATTAAAATTGCGGATCATCTGAAAGAGCGGACAAACATTGAAACCTATCTTGTCGGAGGCAAAGTAAAGCGTTCAGGCAATATAACAGATTCCTTAGCCTATGATTTTATCCGTCAATTCTCGTTAGACCTTTGTTTTATTACGGGTGGCGCCATATCCAAAAATGGCATTAGTACAGCAACTCCTGAAGTAGCCAGCTTAGGAAGAAGTGCCATTGAAATATCGAGGAAAACAATTTGCTTGGCTCCCCATGAGAAATTAGGCATAGATGCCTTTGCAAAGCTGGTACCTATTACACCAATTGACATACTCATTACAGATGAAGAAGCAAATATTGAAGCTATTGAGGATATTGAAAGTAAAGGAGTTAAGGTCATCATTGCAAAGGTTGGTGAAGGAGACTAATGGAAGGAAGTAAAACCATAAGAAAGGAATAGACGTTTCCCTTCGCACAGGACGTCTATTCCTCAGACCTGGAGCCGTTAAACGGCTCCTTTTTAATTATATAGCATGAGATGATTTTCTATAAGCTTTATTTCGACTAGTCGTGAGATGGTAAGCTATTTATTGATCAAATTCATTGCCTGTAATGTACGGAGCAGCACCACGACAGATTCTGCGCGTGTCGCTAGATCCCCTGGCGCTAGCACCTTTGACGCTTTGCCTTGCATAACACCATAGGAAAGGACTTTCTCAAGTGCGTCCTTAGCCCAGCTGCTAATACTTCCTGCATCCTCAAAAAGGGATAGTCTGGCACTATTTCCTGTTAATAGCTTTGGATCTGAGGTATGCAATTTCATCGCTCTTGCAACCATCACGGCCATTTGCTCACGAGTAATGGTCTGATCTGGCGCAAACGTTCCAGTGTCATAGCCATTCACGATCCCATATCCAGCTGCCGTCAGCACACTGTTGTAATACCAATCCTTGGCGGTAACATCTTTAAAGTTAATTGTTGTTGAGCTTTTCAAGGATAGTCCCAACGAACGTACAAGCAATGCCGCGAATTCGGCCCTAGTAACGTTTTGATCAGGGGCAAAGTTCGAATCCGCTCTGCCATTTACGATAAGCTTGGAGGTAAGTAGTTCAATCTCTGTCTTCGCCCAGTGAGTCTGGATATCTCCAAAGGTTTTTTGACTTTTGGCAATGGTGTAGATACTGTTGCTAGTGCTTTCAATCGTTACTTTTGTTTTGCCGCCTTCAGAGGCAATAATGGCAGGCACATAACGAAATTCACCCGTTTCCGGATTGTAAATAACGGCCGTGGTCGACTTGTTATCCAGGATGCCGTCAACGGTAATCGTTCTGGTTACATAGATTTGCCCAAAATGTTTGATCTCGTCTTGTTTGTCTCCGGCTTGCAGCAGGATTTCAAACCGAATAGGTGTATCTAAAAGCTGCATGTTCGCACTTTGCGCATTTTTCATAATAGCTTCAGCCGTAGTTGAATCGACCTTCTCAATCTTGATAAGCACCATACTGCTGGCAAAATCGAGCTGGAGATCATTATTTGCTGCAATCAGCTCAATATTGATCGGTAATGTATAGCTCACATTTTGAAACTTGATCACGATTTCGGCCTTAGGCATTTGCTTAGCTGCTTTGAGTAAAGTGCTGCCGCTGATCTCTACCCATGCGGAGCTTTTCGACGAATCAGCTTCTACAACTATTTTCTTTTCATTCGCCGCAATCGCATTATCAAACATCTTATCATCCAGCTTCGTTATTCCTGGGCTTGTCGTTGGCATTGGGTTGGCGTATGAACCTGTGTCAGGGTCTGATGGGTTTGGTATCGTCGGCTTCTTCGTGCTCGCAAATCCATCATGAATCTCAAGCATGGAAACATTTTCCCCGGCATTGTTGGCTACATCGCCTAACCGAGCGTTGCGGATGATAACATTATCAACAGTCAAACTGCCGGATATCGTACTAGCAATTTCAAAGCCCGAAGTACCTGCACCGTCAATAACCATATCTTCAAAAGTTACATTGCTTAGCGGTGAAGTCCCTTGAATAGAAACCCCTTGATAGGTGCTATCCAGTGCTATGTTATCTTTCACTATCACCGAACTATGAATCGGTTTGGTATCGGCATAGATCCAAATCGCCCCAAAATTCAAGTTCAAGCCGGCATCACGACTTCCCGTCCGTATCAGCGTGTTGCGTTCAACCCGTGTAGTTCCGTCTAAATCCGTAACCGGACTAAACCGAGTGGATACCGCGATTCCGCCACCAAGACCAATCGTATCAGTCAGGATATTGTCTTGCATTTTATTGTTTTTTCCTCCGAAAACGACCATATTGTCTGCTAGCCACGGCAGTTGAACCGTATCGAAGCGGAATGTGTTATTTTCGGTATAATCCGATGGGTAACCTTCCGTTAACGTAGACCACATGGCGAGACCATCGTCACCTGCGTATCTAACATTGGATTGTTCGACCATGCTGTTTTTCGTATTAATACTGAAGTTAATCCCATCTGCCATTAAGTTGCGCATTCTTAAACCTGCCACATAAAACTCATTGGTAAAATTATCGCTGTTTAAGCCAAATTCTTGCTTAGGTCGCGCAATCCACATCGCTGTTTTGGTATGTTCGATCCATACGCTTTGTATGGTGGAACCCGTTCCAAAAGCTCCCTCGAATCCGTTCGTATGCGCTGCGTCATCGCGAATGTTGAGCTCCCCGTCAATGGCCAAATCGTAGACGCGAATATGGCTGCCGTTACCGAAAAATTTGGCTCCTTTTAACGTCGTATACCACATGCCAGCTCCACGAATTGTAATATCGTCAAGCAAAAAGTACATCGAGCCATTATTCATCTCAAATGTGCCAGCAGGGAACCATACGCCCTTATGCTGAGCTTTGGCAGCCGCCATAGCATCTTTAAAAGCTTGCGAATCGTCCTGCCCATCATCAGGTACAGCGCCAAATTCGGTTATTGAAACAAAACCAACAGGACGCTCATAGGCCGCGGTTGGAGCTTGCTCCATTTCAGCAAAATCAATGATATAAGCATCTGCTGTGCTGGCCGCATCCTTTTGCAGCTTGATGACGGCTCCCGCAGGCACTTCGCCGATTAATGCATGGACTTCATCAAAGAAGCGATGAGCGCTGCCTTGTGAAGGATCATTCGACCAAGGATAGTTGCCGTATTCCCAAGCATATTTGGATGTCAGCTGTAAGTCTTTCACTTTCATATCATTCACATATAAGCCAAGAGTCGTATTGATGCCATCGCCATAAACACTGTCTGCAACGGAATACCTGAGCACAATGGAATTTGCAGGCTTGGCGAGGGCAAACTGCACGTATTGTCCCGTCTGATCCAGCCTTACCGCTTGTCGGCCAGATGCTTCAGAAGCCATCTCGTGATACACACGTGTTGGTCCGATAATCAAACCATTCGTATCCGCATGTTCAGCCTCGTAAGTCGTGTAAGGTTCGATAGAGCCTCGATATGCTTTGTTCACCGCATGATGGACGGTAAGAGAATCGATGGCGATATGTCCACTATCGGCACTTTGTAGTTCAAGCGAAACCGAGTTATAGCCTGCTCTGAGCGGCAGTGATACCGTTAGCTCCTTCCACGAATCCCCAGATTCTGTCGCTCCAAAGGCGAGCTGTTGAACGGTTAAGCCATTCACATATAGACTCAATGTCTTTGAAACTGTTGAAGGATTAGAGTAACGAATCGTTGCGCTGTAGCTGCCCGCTGTCTGGGCGTTAACAGCGAAGATCGCTTTTGCGCCAATATTTACAAACTGATCGATGTAGCCTGTTCCCGAGAAATTATTACTCACGGACGATACGGCTGCACCTCCAGCAACAAAGGCATTCTCTGCTTCGTAGACGGCATCTCCCGCAACAGGTTCAACCATCCATTGCACATGATCTTGATGGGTATTCGTTGTTCCTGCTTTAGCTGTACCATCTTCTTCATAGAGATAAAGGATGGGGCCAGCCGGGCTGCTGATTTTTTTGTAACCCAAGTAATCTTCAATCGTCCATTGGCTGCGCAAATTGCTTTTATTGTCATCACGGCTCGTAATGGATTGTCCTGGGCTGTTTGCTGAGATGAGATGCCCCGTAGCCCGATTTTTAATTAGCTTACGGCCGTTAAAATCTTGTAAGAGCCACTGGGCAGATTCGTTCTGTGCTTCACTAACCAAACTTATTTGTCCTGCTTGCTCAACCAGATATTGCTTTGAAGCTCTATTATAGATTCGTACATAATTAGAATCGTCAAATACCTTAGTGCTCGTATTCAAATTTCTAACTTCATTGGAAGGAGGAACTTGGGCTTCTTGCGTGGTTGTTTCAAAAATCCATTGCAGCGTTCCAAATGAATTCGGATACAAGCCTCGCTCCGGGTAACCGACGCCATTTTGAACATTCACATACTCGTCATTAAAGCTCGAATGGTTGCTGCGGATTAAGTAGCTGGTTCCACCCGTGTTGCTCTCGATCACCCACTGTGCAGCAGAGCCAACGTTTGCTGCTTCGACGCTCTCAATATAAGCGTAATCGGTATTCATAGCCATGTAATGCCCTGTTGCCACATTTTTAAGCCGCTGAATACCGCTGCTTGTTTCAATGATCCATTGCGAATATCCATTGTTCTCAGCAGGTGTGCCATACATGACGATCCCTTTATTGTTTTCGTACAAATACTTGCCGTTCGCCGAATTTTTGATCCGTATGTGGCCTTGTGGAAGAGACAATGGGAGGCTAGGTGCTATCTCCAGCTTAAATTGTGCACTATCCTGAGCCGCAACGTTCTTGTTGGCTTGGGCATAGCCAGTATGGTCCTTCTCATTGACATAGTGCTCGCCCGTCCAACCGCTTCGGAACACTTTGTACCCTGGCGTTTGCGCATCCTCGATATACCATTTGGGGCTTGCTATCCCCCAGCTTAAATCGACAAACATACTTTTCAGAGGATCCTTTTGGGTATCGTTCGCGGGATCAATGCCTTCCATGGCCATATAATGCCCTGTCGCGCGATTACGGATATATTGCGGTCCGCCCCCAGCGCTTTCCATAAACCAATGCGCATTTGCGTCGGTAACATCCGGATTGCCGTACTTGGTTTTACCGTTCTCTTCGTTTGCTTTCTTTTCCTCGAATAAATACGTATTCGTGTCTTTATTTTTCAGTAAAAAATAGTTGACGGAGTCGTCTGTCACATTCACGAACTTCCAGTGCGGACTTCCCCAGTTTCGGTTGATCTCGCCATATTCTGCGAACTTCGTTAAGTTCTGCAGATGGATGAATGTTTGATGATTGGGATCGTTGTTGCTATCTTTGACACTATGAATGAGTTTGGCCCCTCCATCCAAAGTTTCAATAACCCAGATCGCGCTGGTCCAGCTATCCTCCACGTTCGTAACCTTGATATGTCCTGAAGACATATCCTGCATGTTGATGTAATGGCCTGTGGCGTGATTTTTAATCCGCTTTCGACCTGCATACTTTTCGATAAGCCACTGCGCTCTTTGATCGTCTTGCTTGGCATTGCCGTATTTCAAATTGCCTTGCTCATCCTCGTACAAGACGAGCGATTGCCATTCGCTTTGAATTTGCACATATTGCACCCCTCCAGCTGCTGCCGAAGGATCCTCAAACAACCACTGTGCTGCATCCATCATCGGATTAATAGCCGCTGACTGAGCGAACCCTTGGCCATCTTTCATGTTGATGTAATGGGATGAATATACGGCACTTTGCACAGTCACATAATCATCATACTGATTAGAATTGGCAACAATCCATTGGTCACTGGTTGAGCTCGACGGTAAATTCAGACTTTGCAAAGGATCTGAAGCATGCACAGCGTTTTGCATAGAAACATAATTGCCGGTTGCAAGGTTGCGAAATCTTTTCTTCCCGTTATAGTCCTCCACTAACCACTGATAGACTGCATTCGTGACGCTGCCTGCTCCCAAAGAGCCGTACTTCACAGTCCCCTGATCTTCGTAAAGATACGTTTGGCTAATCGTTTGGTCTGTATAGCCTGCAATACGAACTGGAGGAACATCAGAAGCCATTTCCAACTTCCATTGGGCGTTATCTTTACTAGCGTTGGACCAGTTATTGGAACGGGCGGAAGTATCGTCAAATTGTGTATTCAGCACATAAGAAACGCTTCCAGCGTCAATCTCATCCGGGTCATTGGCTATTCGATCTGTGCCTAAAGCGTAAACATTCGTAAAAGTTACCCAATTCGATGACGTGCCTGCGGCCATAATCCACTCATTTTTTGTTGATCTGTTGAGATTCAAGCTTTTTATTGGAGCCCATAGTGTTCCTTGCGTAATGTAATGACCCGTAGCTCTATTTTTCAATCGAACGATTGGTGTTCCATTGTTTTCGGTCTTTATTTCTACGTACCAATGCGAAGTCTGATCGTTCGTTGGCATTTTACCAAACTCGACCACACCGTCTTTATTTTCAAACAAATATTGACCTGCCCGATACTGATTAAGAATACGAACTGGCTCCATCTCAGAAGCCGGCTCCAGCATCCATTGCGGACTTTCCCAGGCTGCGCCTATGTCCGAGCTGACTTCGGCAAAGCCCAGTTGGTCTTCCTCATGTATGAAGAGGTTCGTTCCCGGATTCGTAGCGCTTTGAATCGTTGTATAGCCTACCCTGCTTGCATCTTTGATGATCCACTGATCCATTGTTGAACTTGTTTGAATATCCCTACTTGTCAGCGCATCTTTCCTTTTAGCCACATTTGCTATTGTTATGTAGTGACCTGTCGCCCGATTCTTGAGCCGTTTGAAACCTTCCGTTCCCGGAACAGCTTCAATCTGCCACTGCGAGGTGGGGTCCGTAATATTCGTGAATCCATATCTGACAATGCCGCTTGAGTCTTCATAAAGATAATTGCTTTTCCATTTATTTTTGAGGCGTACAAAGCCTGTTACTGAATCCGCAGTGGAAGTATTTAGGTTAGAGGACGTTGAAGGTGCAGCGTAAGATTGGGTCTGAAAAGGCAGCACTAACAAAATCGCCAACCATAACAAAACGATTTTTTTGAATTGTGACATTCCGGTTTATACCTCCAAATGGATTGATTGCAAAGCTATTTCCATCAACCTGGCTTCGAATGAGTTGAACCTGTATACATATTCTTCTACGCAAATCCTATCGAGGGTTTTCACCACCTTTTCTCTTTTAAAATTAAGCAGAAATGTTAATATGAAGGACGTCATTACTATGCTGTATAAAGTATATGAATACGCTTACTTATGAACAATGTGCAATATGACGATAATCATGTGTAATATACTTGAATTTTTGCATGCACAGATCCGCAGGTATAGTTTTGGGTTAATAGTAACTATAAAGCGCACAAAAAGAGCCGCTATTTTGAAGCGGCCCTTCTGCGTTTTAGCGATTATGCAAAAAACGAATTCGAATATTACGGATTCACGGCGATCGTAAAAGTTGAAGTTGTATTCTTAATGTTTGTGACATTGTTGATAAATTTCAGGTTATTGAACGTCACGGAACCCACAGCAGGCCCTTGACCAGGTTCAGGTAATTCATTTGCCCAAATTCCAACCCCTGATTTAGCATCGAAAGCGTCCCCGCTTTTTTGAGCGCCTGAAATCGTTATATTTGTAAAGATGGTATCCGTTATTGGATTTTGCGGACTGCCTCCGCTGTAGTTCGTTTGGAACATGATTCCGCTGTAGGTAGGATCAATGATATCAACATCACTAACTCGTATTCCTTGGAATACCTTAGAAGCTGAGAAGACCCAGATACCAGGGAAAGTTTGAGCACCCCAGAAATGCCCGCCAGCACGTACGATCGAGATATTTTGCAAGTTTGTTGTCGGCGAAGCGCCAAATCCGTTCATTGGATAACCAAAGTCAAGAGAACTGATCGTGATGCCGGAATAACACAAAGTATCGGCAATATAGATGTTCCGGAACGTATTGGCATATCCGCCATAAACTGCAATTCCTGCAGCACGCCATGTCAGAATGGATGTGAGATTTTCAAAAATATTATCTCTCTCATCAGCTCCTCCGGCATCAATAGCCGAGAACAAGGCAAAACTGTCATCACCCGTCGCACGGGCTTCATTGTTACTGACCAAGTTGTTGGTACTGCCATTCGTCATATTTATGCCGTCGGCAAAGGTATCGCGAATTCTTGAATTCTTAATTGTCATGTAGTCTGTGTTTACACCCCAATACATACAAACCTGGTGTTCAACCCATATATTGTCGATGAGAATGTTTGAAACGTTGGCGAAGTCAAAGACTTTTCCCGGACCATCAATACGGGATGTGTAATTGCCAAAGTAAGCAAAGTTTGCAAACGTGGAGCCATTAGCTGTTGAGCTAGCCGTGAACCCAATGTCTGTATTTGACTGGCTTGCCGGAGCTATAAAACGCGTGTACCAAGGTCCGGCACCGATAATTTTTATCGCTTTGCCGTATACCTGAAATTTGTTGGAAGTATCGTAATTTCCTGCTGGCAGATAAACACCAACAAGGGTGCCTGTCGTATCCATGCGAACCTGATCAAGAGCACTCTGTACAGCTTGTTGCGTAAAGCCTGATGGAGTCACATATTTTGCAGGATCAGGGTTAGCAATAGGAGCGACTTGCTCAAGACTGACAAAATCGATGGCATACGTTGTCGTATTGGCAGCATCCTTCTGGAGTCTGATCGTGCTTCCTGCTGGGATAGTTGAATCAAACATGATGTTGGCTTCATCGTAAATATGACGTGGAGAACCTGAACTAGGCGAATTGCCGGGAGACGTCTCCGAACCATACAACCACGCATATTTGGAAGTAAGGGTAATCGCTTTGGTGAAGACGCCATTGACATAAATATCTAGCGTATTCGTTATTCCATCTCCTCCAGCCGCATCCGGTATTGAGAATCGGGTAACGAGGGTATTGGTGCTTGCTTTTGTCGTGAATTCAACATAGCTGCCTGTTGTATTCAGAGTAACCGCTTTTCTTCCGGAAGCTTCACCGGCTAAGTCACCGATCGTTCTGTTTGGACCTATGACAGCAGCACCGCCGCCAACCACTCCATCTTCAGCTTCATACATATCATAAGGCATGTTTGCACCGCGACCAACGAAGAAGGATTGTGTCGTGATGTTGTTGGTCTGCTTCACTGCAAGCTCATTAGCATCGACAGCCACATCTGTCTTCAAATTGTATTTACCGTTCACAGCGATCCAGGTGCCCATTTGAATAGGGCTGGTTGCAGCTCCGCTAGCAATCGTACCCGAGTAGGAAGCGGTCAATGTCTTCACAACCGCATTAGTAGCAGCATCGGTAAGCGTCAGTGTTACCGAATGGGCTCCACTTGCAGAAGCAACAGTACCTTGATTCTTAATGGAAACGGAGTAGCTTACGACATTTCCGGCAGATGGATTGCTCGGCGTCCAACTAACCGATGATGCGATCAAATCAGAGCTTGCCACTTGACCGACAACCAGTGATGTTGGATTCGAGAAGCTATTATTCATTTCATTTTGTTCGATGACTGCATTAGCTTCATCAACCTTTGAACTGATCGTATAGGTTCCAGCATTTAGTGCACCGATAGTTTTGGAAACCGTAACTGAGCTTCCCGCCGCTAATGCGCCGACTGAAGCTGAACCAGCCAGCGTGGTTCCCACATAGAAATTAACGGTTGTAGCTCCAGATGGAGCTGTTCCCATATTTTTCACCGTAGCGTTTAACGTAATGGCATCGGTCTCAATGGGTGAAGCCGGAGAAGATGACATTCCCGTAATCGTTAAGTCCGGATTTGGCGCAGCTGAACCATACACTTCGAACTCAGCAATCTGTCCGCCCCCAGAACCGGAGTTTGTGGTGATTTTAAGCTGGACGTCGCTAACCGTAGCTGTTAAAGGAATAGTTACCGTATTTCCCGAAGCAGGGTTGAATGTATATACGGTTGCTGGGATTAAACTTGAAAAGTTTGACGTGTTTTGATTATGTCCAAGCACCTCAATGGTCTGAGTTCGTGCAGCCCATACAGGGTCAGGGTTCAATTTCAACACAATCGATGTTGTATTGGCATTGGCTCCCAAGCTGACAGTTAAGGTATTCGGATTGCCGCTGCCTTCCCAATAAGTCGTAACACTGCCGTCGTTCGCATTTCCTTGTACAAAAGTGAACACGGAGGATGAGGCTGCGATGGGTTTACCTAAGGCTAAATTTGAATTAGGACCTGGTGTTGGTGTTGGTGTTGGTGTTGGTGTTGGTGTCGGTGTTGGTGTTGGTGTTGGTGTTGGTGTTGGTGTTGGTGTCGGTGTTGGTGTTGGTGTTGGTGTTGGTGTTGGTGTTGGTGTCGGGCCCGTACCGACCACCGTAATGTTGTCCAAATTAACAACGCCTAGATCGGTCGTGTCATATTTGTAGGCAATGGTATTGTTACCGGCATTTAATGCCAATGTCTCACTTTGGGTGGACCAAGTATCCCAATTCGGCAAACTGGCTAGTGAGGTTTGTTTAATCTTAGTTCCATTGACAAATATACTTAGAGTTTGAGTTCCGCCATTTGCATTTCCATATTTCAAGGTTACATTATAGTTCCCCGCAGTAGCTGCGTTGACATTAAACTGTGTCATAGCTCCTTGGTTCCAATAGCCATCAACAAATCCAGTCCCAGTGTAGCCGGTATGATCTGTATTGACTTTTGCACCGCCAGACAACACTGCTGCTTCCGCTTCATAAGTTCCAGCCCGTGTTGGCGTTGGCGTCGGTGTTGGTGTTGGAGACGGTGTTGTAGTTCCATATACTTCAAACTCTGATAATTGTCCAGCTGCCCATCCGCTGTTAGAAGTAATATTCAATTTGACATACCTTGCGCTGGTACCTGTGAAATTAATCGTGACCGTATTGGAGCTAGCTGGATCAAACGTGTAAGAAGCAGATGCCGCCACTGTGCTATAGTTTACATCGTCTGTGCTTCCCAGTACCGACAAGGATTGCGTTCTTGCTCCCCAGCCTGCTGGAAGCTTAAGCACCACTTGATTTACCGTGCTTGTGCTGCCAAGATCAACCCGAACCCATTGCGGAAAGGCATTATTGATACTTTCCCAGTACGTTGCTTGATTGCCGTCATTCACGTTGGTTTCTATGTAAACGTCGTTATGACCGCTTGCCGTAACCGCTTTTCCCAATGCCAAATTCGTTGCCGCTGATGAAATTGAAGGAAAGAATGAAAACTGTGTGATGATTAAAGCAATAACCAGCAAACAACTTATGAATGGATTTCTTTTAAAAGAATATCTTTTTGCAGACATAATCATCCTCCTAGTCTGAAAATACTTGAATTCCATACTTCTAATGGATTCCCTCTAAAACGTATGCGCTTTCAAAGATGTAAAAGTCAAACGTCTTTACAAGCACCTCCCGACTTATTAAACTCAAAGTTTGAAAAGTCTTACTCATAAATTATAGCTAAGTTGTTAATTATTTCCGATGAGCATTATTACGATTAACATGTCTAATTCTAATTAGTTTGCGTTTAAAAAGTTGATTGACTTTATTGGTTTCGTCCAAGATAATACGCGTATAGGTAATATACATAAACTGGCAGGTGATTTATGAAGAAAAGCTTGGCACTGTTTTGTTTATTTTTAGTTTTGTTAATCCCCAGTTTGAAAGCGCACTCATATGAGAATGGCGTTGAACTAACGAACGGTTCATTTGAATCTGCGGAATCAAATAGGCCAACCGGATGGACGCAAGACGCGTATCAGCAAAGTTCTGATGTGAGCACTTTTACATTGGAAAGCGGCCAGGCACATGCAGGCAATCACTTTTTGCGTATTCATAATAGTCAACCTAATGACGCTAGATGGATCCAGCGTGTGCAAGTGAAATCCGGCGCCATCTATAAGCTCTCCAGTTGGGTAAGGGCAAGCAGTATCGGATCCGATAAGACTGGCGCTAACATTTCAGTGCTTGGCGTTGGTTCCATGTCCCGGGACATCAAGGATACGAACGGGAAATGGGAACTAGTCGATTTTTATGGAAAAACAAGTGCCAACCAGAAGGAGATTGTCGTAGCTGTGCGCCTCGGAGGGTATGGAAGTTTGAATACAGGTACAGCTGATTTCGATGATTTTTCAATGGAAGAAGTGGCTGCTGTTCCAGCTGGGGTACAAGTCTTTTCCGTTTCTCCTGACGATCAGCACACTTCCGTTACTAATCATGCCACCACGAGCTCTCATACAGGTTTTTTCATATTCACCCTAGTATTTTCTCTCTTGTATGTCATCATTTGCATTCGGATGGTAGCAAAAGCGCCTGATCACAACAGTAAACTTACAGATCCAAAGAACATTGCTCCCACCTATATTGGACTGCTTATGTTTGCAGGCTTTGTCCTTAGAACGATTGGTGCCCCGCTCATTCAAGGGCATCCTATCGATTTCATCGATTTCAGTGCTTGGTCCGACCATGCTTTCTCGGCAGGGTTGCCCGGTTTTTACAATGATCAAATGTTTGTCGATTATCCTCCCGGCTACATTTATATCCTCTATGTGATCGGGGCGATTAAGCAGATTTTCTCTCTGAATTATCAATCGGCGGCGGCCACCATTTTGATCAAACTCCCTGCTATCATTGCTGATCTTCTCACTTCGTATTTGATTTATGGACTAGCCAAAAAGCACATGAACCATCAAGTTTCCGCCCTATTTGCTTTCCTATACCTCCTAAACCCTGCTATCTATCTGAACTCTACGGTTTGGGGGCAAATTGATTCCGTCTATACGCTTGTAATTTTCTTCATGATTACGGCACTTACCGATCAAAAAGTTCCAAAAGCTGCCGGGCTGCTGGCCCTAGCCTTCCTGATCAAACCACAGGCGATTATTTTCACCCCGCTGCTGCTGTATCCATTAATAACACAAAAAAATGTGAAAACGTGGGTTTCTTCCCTTGCCATGAGTGCAGTTGTTTTTGTCCTTGGTGTGCTACCCTTCTCTCTTCACAAACCATGGTATTGGATTCTGGATCTGTATAAATCCATGTTTCTAAGTTATCCTTACGCATCTTTGAATGCGGCTAACCTGTATACCCTATTCGGCTTCAACGGCTCGCCAGCCTCTACGAAGTGGCTTTTTATGAGTATGAGCACCTGGGGAAATATTATTGTAGTCGCTATTGTAGCTATTACCGCATTTTTGTTTTTCAAGAGTCGGGACAATTCGAGATTTTACTATTCAGCATTTCTCATCTGTTTGCTCGTTTTCGTATTCAAAACCGGTATGCACGAGAGATATGGGTATCCTGTCGTTCTGCTTTCTCTGATTAGTTATTTAAGCATAAAAGATAAAAGAATCCTATATTTGTTCATTTCGCTAAGCTTCACCCAATTTGCCAACGTAGCTTATATATTCAAATATAGCTTGGACCAGCAGTATTTCACGAGTGGCCCTGATATTTTCATGAAAATTGTGTCCCTATGCCATGTGATTCTAGCTGTTTATGCCATTTATGTAGGATGGGAGATTTATATCAGAAACAACGTTCAGCTCTTTAAATCTAGAAAATCAGATCAACAGGAGAACAGACTCACTAAATCAGTGTCCAAGCATACTGAGCTGCAAAAGCAAACCTCTACGCCAATGAAAATGCTCACCAAACTTACCAAAAAAGATAAAACTGCCATGACCGTGTTGACGCTGCTCTACGCCGCCATTGCACTGTATCAGCTCGGCTCATTCAGCGCTCCACAAAAGGATTGGAAGCCAAAGCTAGCCCAGGAAAGCTTCTACGTAGACTTCAATCACATCGCATCCATCAATCGCGTCATGTGGTATGGCGGTATCGGAGATGGCGATTTTCAAATCGAACAGTCGAACGATTCCATTCAATGGAGACCTGTGACCACCATTTCCTTGAACGGGGGAACCGTTTTTCAGTGGAAGCAGTCCCCTGTCTCTTTCTCTGCGCAATTTGCTAAGATTACCGTAGTTAAACCTGGTGCGTCTCTTTATGAGCTTGCATTTATGAACGATCTGGAGAAGGAACCCATCCTTATTACCAAACAGATTCCCTTGAACATGGGCAATGATTCTTTGGCACAGGCACAAAACCTATTTAACGAACCCGGTACCGTTCCGCGCCAACCTTCGTTTATGAACAGCATGTATTTTGATGAAATTTATCACGCCAGAACAGCCTTCGAGCATTTACACAGCATGGAGCCTTACGAAACGACCCACCCGCCGCTGGGAAAAGTGCTAATATCCATGGGTATCGCCATGTTTGGCATGAATCCGTTCGGATGGAGAATTGTGGGCACGCTGTTTGGTATCGCGATGATCCCCCTTATGTATCTGTTCGCTAAAAAATTGTTTGGAAAATCCGAATACGGGTTTATTGCCGCTTTTTTGCTAGCCTGTGATTTTATGCATTTTACTCAGACAAGGATTGCTACCATTGATGTTTACGGCGTATTTTTCATTATGATGATGTACTACTTTATGTACAAATATTACGTGCTCAGCCTCAGCCGAGCTCCTCTCAAAACTGCATTGATCTCGCTTAGCTTATCGGGGTTATTTTTTGGTATCGGCGCTGCTTGTAAATGGATTGACCTCTACGCCGGTGCTGGTTTGGCTGTTATTCTAGGCTTAGTTTTATATGAAAAATATAAAGAATACCGACATACAACACTTCTTCTAACAACACAAGCCAAACATAAATCGAACACATCAGCTATTCGTCAAACGCAAACTCTCGCTCACAGTTTCCCTCCCTTATTATGGAAAATAATCTGTACGGCATTCGTCATGTTCGCTCTTGTTCCGGTTGTCATTTACACGTTAAGCTATATTCCCTTTCTACGCGTTCCCGGACCGGGACACGACTTATCGGCTGTACTCTCTTTCCAAAAATTTATGTACAACTACCACAGTCACCTTGTAGCTACTCATCCTTTTGCCTCCTCATGGTGGGAATGGCCTATTATTCGAAAACCGATTTGGTACTATGGGCAGGTTTCGCTCTCACCTGACCAAGTTTCCAGCATTGTCGCTATGGGGAATCCGGCCATTTGGTGGCCTGGCATCTTGGCCGTTTTTGCAGCCTTCTATATTTGCGTGAAAACGAAAGAAAAGTGGATGATGGTTGTCCTTATCGGACTAGCGGCGGAATATGTGCCATGGGTTGGCGTACCTCGGCTTACATTTATTTACCACTTTTTCGCGACCGTTCCTTTCATGATCCTATGTATCACTTACGTCATTAAATATGCCCATGAACATTTGAAGCTTCGAGCAAAATGGATCTATATGTATTTGGGCACAGTGCTTCTCATGTTTATCATGTTTTATCCGGTGTTATCTGGTGCGGTCGTCAATAAAAACTACGTCAGCCATTTTCTAAAATGGTCTTCGTCTTGGACATTTTTTTAGTAGATAAGAAAGTATAAGTTTTATACTTTTGCTTCGCATCTACCTTGATAAACGCGCTCGTCCCAAAAGGACGACGGAGTCGTTTATCCTTGGGTTCATGAAAAAGGAAGGGGCTGCCCGCGGGAGCTCCTTCCTCTTTGTATTCAATGCACCATCTTATTTAATAGATCTTCTACTTTTGCTTGCATGGATCGTATCGTTGTTTTCCTATATTGAATACCAAGCCGAAGTACCTTCAATTGCTGTCTTCGGGAAAGCCTTCGAAATCGAGGCTCCCTTTTCAGAAAAGTACGAATGATCGTCCAGCTGTTGACTGCAATCCGGTCCGGTGAGATTTCAGGAATATCATAAGGCAGCGGTCGTTTCCTAAAGCGATGAATCCAAGTTCCTACACGTGTTGAAATTTTTCTTTCATCAACCAGACATACAGCTGCACTTTTTTTTGTATGCTTTTTGAGGAAATCGAAATGATGATGTCCGCCCAAAATGACGTAACCACCTTCTTTTCTGCTTTTACGAACAATTAACAGATGCATTAGATCCTGCGCAACTTTTTTAAACTCCTTATTTCTTAGTGAGGTCTTAGCAGCGATACTTTCCGGCTTAATTTTACTTAGAGGTATATATTGCACTGTATATCTCAACTGTACCCCTCCTCGTCACACCGTTGTTAAATATCATCTATTCTAAGTGTATTCTGTTAGTGCCGCAGTGTGAACTCCCGCTCATAAATGTCGCTCACTTTCTCTAGGACCTTGCTAGTCTGAGGATCGTGCGGGGAAAGCGAGGAGCCTCTATTTTGGTAATATGGCGACAAAAAAACAGCTCTCCTTCGGAGCAGCTGTCCTTCCTTCACTTCTATTCGTGACAAGCTTCTGTCAATCTGTTTTGTGACCGTAAATTTGCAGATCATGAATCGACCAATAATTTCCTGCTTTCGCTGCCTGGACAATCTTGACGTATCGCGCATTTTGTGGCTTCAAGTTGATTTCTAGTACGCTTATGCCAACACCCGATGCAACTGGTGATCCCCAATTGAAGCCGTCATTAGAAACGTATACTTCGTACTTCCTTGGATAATCATTCGGCGAGTTCTCCGTTCTCAGCACGATTTGGTTGATTGTGAACGAGGTCTTCATATCAATTTGATAAAATTGCCCGGGTGCTTGAGCTATCCCAGTATCCCAGCGCGTATAGGGACTGCCATCAATCGCACCTTGAGGTTTGCCAGAACTGCTGGTTACTTCCCATTCTTCCCGCTTTAGCGCAACTTCATCGGCAGCTGTCACCGTTGCCGCCGGTGAAACCTCTTTTGTACCTGAGACCCTGATCTGATACATGTATTGGTTCCCAACCATAGTATCCGTATCGACAAAGCCAGTATCTGCCACTTGTTCAGCGATCACCTCGTAGCCGCCTTCAGCTGTACCTATTTTACGTAAAACATCGTAACTATGCGCTCCTTCCGATTCTTTCCAACTAAGCTCAATTGCATGATTCTCTATTGGCTTTGCTTGAATCCACGAAGGTGCGATCGGTTTTACCCGATCCGTCCGTGTTAGGATATACTGAACTGCTTCACCTGGCTGCAGCGTTTCCTTGAATTCAAGCTCAGGAGCTGCTTGCAGTCCTGTCAAATACGTACGAGCTGATGCATAGGTATCACCCGCTCCGAATCTTTCTCCCTCGTACAAAGCAGTTTCGGGCATAGTGACTTTCGCATGGATCGTTTGCGTGCTTGTCCCAAAATTTACGAAGTTCAGCAGAATTTTGTCCGACTTCGCTCCTGATCCTGGCAGTGGCGGCAATGTCGATGTATCCACGCCGCGAAAATAAACAAGCTTATCAGCCAGCTCCGACTTGTTGGTGAGCTCGTAAACCAGCGGTTTCCCGTGCGTGGCATAGGCTAGATTCAACCTTCGCATAATCCCAACTCGTGTATCTTTGTCCACTGAGTTCTTATGAATCTTCATTTGAGCTGGGTTTTGATGATTCAAATCATTTCCCGACTCGAACAAGGCATATTGCGGATAAAACGCTGCATGCTGCATAAACATATCGGCATAACCGATATGAGCCCTCATAATCCGATCGAAGACCGCCGAATGGGGCTGCGTAGCGCCAAATTCTTTGGGATCCATATGACTATCCGATGTCCCATACTCCGTATTCAACATTAGCTTCTTGAGGCCATCCTCTGATCCTCCGAAGGTTTGCAGATTTTCTATGAAGCTTCCGTCCTTATTATCGGAATACGAAGTTCCGTAAGCATGTCCATTCGTTAGATCTGTCAACTCTTCTAATTCCATTCGCTGCGCCGGATCGTCTTCCCACCCGTCGGGGTCTCCACATTTAAACATGCCTGATGAGGTTTGATTCCGACATGTTCTAATGTTGTACTTAGGCGCATATGCCCAGCCGGGGGCCACTGTTTTTACATGAGGAGCAAGTTCAGGAAGATGGGTTTTTAACCACTTTGCAATGGCTATATTCACCTCTTTGGAGCGATTGAACAAGCCTGGCTCATTATCAATCTCATAGTATTGAAACATGGATCCGTACTGCTTCACATAATCCAATAATTTATTCTCGGCATCTGCTGGCAGTGTGCCATCCTCTTTCAGTTTAATATTTCCTGTATGCAGATGAAGAGCTACGGCCCCAGTGTGGTAATCACGCAAAGTTTCGTAATACGATTTGATCGAAGAACACCCCATTTTCACATCAGTCGCGCAATCTACCCTCATCACATTGCCGCTGTAGGCGATTCCTAACCATTTCAATACATACGGAAGGTGCCTTACTGCTCCCTGATCATAGTAGAACGACAGATTACTTACCTTCGTACCGGATTCCACATATCTCCCATGAATCGGTTCTTGGGCAGGTGAAGACAGCGCATCTAGCGCGAGGTAGTCCCATTTCCACCAGAGAAATTTATTCTCATCAGCTGTACAATACAAACAGCCTATGGCTGACAGCTTCAATTCGTTAGTTCCCAGCTGCAGCTGCTCCTTAGGAATGTAAAGCTCATATAGTTTCTTGTAGGGGTAAGTGCTAGTTGTTCCCCCGACTCCAGCAATCTGGATGATGCCGGAAAGCATCTTGTTGGAGAAAACCGCCATCTGTGGAACGGCTTTATGAGCATCCAGAATTCGAACACGGAAATGAACGCCAAATTCGGGTATTTCAGCTAACGAGAAATGGATCGCAAAGGTAGGATTCAAGGATTTATTAAGACCTTGAGGCACGCTGTCCCAAACATCCGTCTGATTCAAGTCGGGCGTTACCGTGTAACTGCTCTGTCCTGCACTTTCTTTTCCAAATTCCAAAAAGGAATCGTTCTGATTACCCAACATCCATATTTGATTACCAATCTGATTAGAAGCTGTCATCACTTTTATCAAATCTGTTTTTGCCGATGCACCGTAGTTATTCGAAGCCGAGGTCAAGATCAATAAGATCAACAAGGCAGTTGGTACAATCACATATCTCATCATGTTAGATACCTCTCAACCATCAAGGAAGTAATAGGGCACTCGCGGGAATAATTTCTTTCACTTGGGACGGGCTCGTCCACATGACTTTGGCAACAGCACCGTTCGTATTATCATAATATTCGACCTTGAAATCAACTGGCACGCCAGCGGTTAGTGCTATAGTTCCGGAGCGTTCCACCCAGCTTTGATTAAACCAACTATCAATAACCAACACACCATTCACCCAAACTCGGATGCCATCGTCACTTAAGGTTGAAATCTTATAGGTTTCCGTATATTTGGGCTTAAGTTTCCCCGTCCATCTCACGGAAAACGTATCTGCTTGCATGGAAGGAAAGGGAGCCGCCGTAGACCAATTGAAATCAATCTTAGCATCCACCTTCGTTTCCTTCAGCGCGGTCAAATCCTTATTATCGTAATATTCTGCTTGCAGTCCATATCTCTCATCCTGTAAGACAGGTTGCAAGACAGGTGGAGAGACTGGAGCTTTCATAGATTGAAGAGACTCTCTGGTCAGTAATTTGGAATTCGTGTAAAAGGTTTCAATTTCTTGAAGGTTATTATTTTCGGCCAGCATTTTGCCCCAAGTCATCAGATAGGCCCATTTGGGCTGCTCATTCAAAATAGTGCCGTTAGGCAGCTCACCATTTTCCCCCACCGCTACAGGCTTACCATTCGCCAATTCAACAATTTTCGCATAATAATCAGGATGGTAATCATTGTCATAGATATCAACGGCGAGAACATCCACCTTATTTTCTCCAGGAAAAGTGGCTGTATACGAGTCAGACCATGCATTCGGTGCATTCGGGCTCCAAACCCAAAGCAAATTGTTCAACTTATGCACATTAACGAAGCGGTCGTACATGATATTCCATAAGGTAGGGAAGTTGCTCTTCTTACCCCACCAGAACCAATTACCATTCATTTCATGATAAGGGCGCCATAAGACAGGAACACCTGCATCCCTTAGTTTCCCTAAGTACACGGCTGCTTTATCGAGATCTGCCAGCAATTGCGTGTACTCGGGAGTACCTGGCGTAACATACTTATCAAAATCGGCTTGGCTCATTTCCTTCTTTACATTCGACCAGCAAAGGCATGTTCCAGGAATACTTTCATGAAATGATATCGTTACCAGACCGCCAGCCTGGTTCCACGCAATCGCACTATTAACCACCTTTTGTCTTTGATCTGCCAATTGGCTTTCAGTTTGATCCATAATGGCGCCGAATTCATAACCATGAAGTCCCGGATATTTACCCGTCAAGCCCTTGACTTGATTCGTCCATTCATCCGGGCTTTCTAAATAATCATGCTGCCCGCTAATGATGCTTACCCCCGAAATGGCATACAATTGCTGCAGTACAGCCTTTGCCTCGTACGTAGCTTGTGAGTTGATAGGAACAACTGACGCATTCGTTACATTAGGGTGAAGCAAGATATTCGGTGCTAGCAAAGAGAGTAGAAACAATAAGGAAACCACCTTCTTATACACACCCGCCTTTCCAAAAAAATTGATCATCATCTTTCCTCCAGTATGGTAGTTTACACAATGAACCCTGATGTACGCTCCTTACACGCGTGCTCATTCTGCTTAATCTACCATACAGGGCATATATTAGATTTGTATAAGCATTATATTAATGTTTTGAAAGTTTTTCCAATTTCAGTTATGCTTTCAAACAAGGAATCGCCTTCCATTCGCTTAAAGTCGAATAGAAGGCGGTTCGTTGTTTCAAAACAAATCTTAAATAAATTGGTGAAGGGGGATATCCTTCCATGCCATACAAATACGAACCGTGTCTTCTTCAACCAACTCGGACCCGCTTTGAACCTCGATAAATTCAACATCCGTTATGGCTCGAATGCTGTGCCGGGTTCCATCTGGTATTCGAACGACATCACCTGGCTTCACTTGATAGAGCTTGTCATTAATGACAATATCCGCAACACCGCTTACGATCGTCCACACTTCACTGCGTTTATAATGCAGCTGATAGCTTATATTTTTACCTGCATGAACGAGAATCCGTTTGGTTAGCACCTCATTATCTTCGGCATATTTGACATAGTCAATCACGCGATAACGTCCCCACCTGCGCTCCTCGTACATCGGACGGTGTTCAATTTTATTCATGACTTCCTTAATACGTGGACTTTCCGACTTGCTCGTTACAAGTATTCCATCAGGGCTGACAGCGATGACGGCATCCTTAATTCCAATCACCGTAACAGGGATGTCCAGCTCATTAATCAAATGGGTATTCTCGGAATCATCGGTCACGATGCCCGTTCCAATTTGCGATCGACTCATTTCCTCTGTCAGTGTATTCCAAGTGCCAAGGTCTTTCCAATAGCCGTCATAAGGTACGACAACACAGCTAGCTTCCTTCTCTACAACTTCGTAGTCAAAGCTAATTTTCGTTAATCTATGATAGTTTTTAAGCATTTCTTCATACTGAATCGGGATGCCCTTCTCCACCATGACTTCGATGAGATAGCCTAGTCGGAAAGCAAAGACACCGCAGTTCCAAAGCGCCTTCTGTTTAATCAAGGCAGCTGCCTGTTCACGATTCGGCTTTTCAGCAAAATGGTTAACGTGAAGTGCTTCTGACCCTTCTCTACGTTTGTCAGAGGGAACGATATACCCGTATTTCTCAGACGGAACCGTTGGAACAACGCCCATTAGTGCCAAATTCGCATCCGTTTCGTGCAGAACATACTCTAGCTGTTTGATTTTCTGGAAGAAAGCCTCATCGACATACGGATCTACCGGTAACACCGTAATCACAGTGTTCAGGGGCAAACTTTCGACATCATACATATAAGCAGCCGCAAGCGCGATTGCAGGGAAGGTATCTCTTCTCTCTGGCTCGACAATAAGCGGGGCATCGCCACCCAATTGACTAATGATCATCTCTACCTGGGAGCGGTTCGTCGCTAAGTAAGCATCATCGCCGAGGCCCGTATTCTGCAGTTGTCTCCATACACGTTGAACCATGGATTCGCTTCTGCCTTCAGCATCTTCAAGTACCCTTAGAAACTGCTTGGATCTGGAATCATTGGACAATGGCCATAGTCGTTTGCCCGACCCGCCGGAAAGAAGAACCAATTTCATGAATACCACGCTCCACTCGATTTATTTGTCAATTATCTAGCCAATGCTTTTGGACGAGATGCCCCGATCAAATCTGGTCTCCCTACGGAATAATATTCGAGACCAGTTCCCTGAACCTGCTCTTTGCTAAATACATTGCGACCATCGATCAGAATCGGCTGCTCCATAACGAAAATGAGCTGAGACAAGGGAACCGCTTTGAATTCCTCCCAATCCGTAAGTAGACAAATGGCGTCGGCCCCCGTGGCTGCCTCCAAAGCATTCTCACACCACTGAATCGCCGGATGGTCGATGCGTTCCCGAAATTTCTCCATCGCAATGGGATCATACAGCTTCAGCCGCGCTCCCGCACGAATCAGGGTTTCAACGATTTCGATGGAAGGCGCATAACGAATGTCATCCGTGTTCGGTTTAAAAGACAATCCCCAGATGCCAACCGATTTGCCGCTAAGCGGACCGAGGGACGCCTCCAGCTTGGTAATCACCTTATACCGCTGTGATTTGTTTACCTCGACAACTGACTTTAGCAGTTGAAATTCATAGTCGACATTACCGGCTATTTGAATCAACGCGTCTGTATCCTTAGGAAAACAAGAACCCCCATAGCCGATCCCCGCACTCAGGAAGGAGGAGCCAATTCGTTTATCTTGCCCCATTCCTTTGGCAACCTCGGTGACATCAGCGCCAACTTTCTCGCAAATATTCGATATTTCATTAATAAAGGAAATCTTGGTTGCCAGAAAGGCATTCGAAGCGTACTTGATCATCTCCGCGCTGCGAATGCTCGTAACGAAGATTTGATCGGTAAATGAACGGTGCAGCTCCGTGAGAGGTGCGGCTAAGCTTGGATTTTCAATCCCGAGGACAATTCGATCCGGATGAAGGGTATCGTTGATCGCCGAGCCTTCTCGCAGAAACTCTGGAATCGATACGACGTCGAAAGACTGCATCGTGTTCATGGCAATAATCATTTGAATATGCTCGTTCGTACCAACAGGAACAGTGCTTTTCGTTGCAATGATTTTATAGCTATTCATCGCCTTCCCGATTTCCATGGCCGCTTGCTCGATATAAGTCAGATTAGCCTCTCCATTGGGTAAAGAAGGTGTGCCAACCGCAATGATAATAAGCTCGGATTGACTGATCGCTTGGGCCAAATCAGAGGTAAAGGCCAGCCGACCGGCATTCAGATTCTTCTCCATCAGTTGTTCAATACCAGGTTCATAGATCGGAGAAATCAGGTTTTGCAGCTTTTCAATTTTCTGTTCATCGTGATCCACACAGATGACGTTATTGCCCACTTCAGCGAAGCATACCCCGGAAACTAACCCCACATACCCCGTCCCGATTACTGCAATATCCATACGATCAATGCCCCTCTCTGAATTGTTGGTAGGCTTTACCCATGTAATCTTTTAATTTATCCATGAACGTCTTCTCATCGAATTTCTGCGCGTGCTGCACGATTTGCCGTACATCCCATGCATGATTTTCCACTTCCTGAATCGCAAGCAGCAGATCTTCTACCTCTTGCCGTTTGAAAAAAACACCATTCACATGAGGCACAATCGTATCTAGTGCACCACCCGCCTGATAGGCAACAACGGGTCTTCCGGCAGCATTCGCTTCTAGCGGTGTAATGCCGAAATCCTCCTCACCAGGAAAGATTAACGCTCGGCACTGCGCCATCATTTGGGTGACCGAACCATCATCCAGCCTTCCCAGGAAACGGATATTCCCTTTGGCCATAGCCTTAAGCCTCGCCATATCGGGTCCTTCTCCAACGATGTATAAAGGCAGTCCATTTCGATTAAATGCTTCTACCGCCAGATCAATTCGCTTGTACGAAACAAGTCTCGACACAATCAAATAATAATCATCAATGGAAGTTGAGCTATGGAAGCGCGACGTATTAATCGGCGGAAAAATAACATCTGAATCGCGTTGGTAATAATTACGAATGCGACTTTTTACAACGGAAGAATTTGCTATAAACTGATTCACATTGGCGGACGTCTTTTGATCCCATTGCTTTAGCCTATCAATATAGATTTTCAAAAGCCGCTTCATCACACTTGAATTGCTTTGTCTCTCCATATATGTGTCATAATCCCAAGCGAATCGCATCGGTGTATGGCAGTAACAGAGATGAAACGTTTCCTTCGGAACCTGAATACTTTTCATGAACGCGCTGCTTGAGCTAAGTACAATATCGAATTCTCGAAAATCAAAATCCTTAATCGCAAACGGGTATAGGGGGAGCATTTCTTTAAAATGGCTCTTCCCACCGGGCATTTTTTGCAACCAGGTAGCTCGTATATCCGCATCTCTAAGCTCATCGAGCAGCCGATTATTGCTGAACATGGTTGTATAGATGGGAGCACTCGGGTACATTTGATGAAAGACCTCAACCACTCTTTCGGCCCCGCCCATTTGAACCAAATAATCATGCGCGATTGCTATTTTCATTTGATCCATCCTTTATTTACTAGTAGGATAATTACGAGTTAGCAATTAAACCTGCATAGTAATGAGTGATTTGGGTAACGGTTCGTTCAATGACAAAGTGTTGTTCCACGCGTTTTATGCCATTCTCGCTCATTTTGCGCCGCACATCAGGATTCTCCAACAGGTAGCGTATGGAATCGGCAAGCAAAGCGGGGTCCCCGGGAGTTATGAGAAGTCCCGTTTCGCCATTGACAACCGTCTCTGTCGGACCGCCTTCGTTAGATGCAATCACGGGTAATCCAGCTGCCATACCTTCTACAATGACCTGACCAAATGGCTCTGGAGTAATGGAAGTATGAACCAGAAGGTCCGCTTGCTGCATTAAGGTTTGAATATGATCCACATGTCCCAATAACGTGACATTGTACAGCTTGTCATCTGCCATTTGCTTAAGCAGCTGCTGCTTGTAAGCATCTTCCCCGAACAAGGCATCCCCGGCTATCCAGAACTGAACCTGCTGATCGGGTAGAAACGACTTGGCCGCCTCGAGTAAAATATGTTGGCCTTTCCACTCCGCCAACCTGCCAACAAGCAACACAACGTAGGGCTTCATCCACTTTTTCTCTACAGCAACCCCAGCATGCTTCGTTTTAGCGAAAGCTGAGTAGACAACTAACGTTTTTTTCGATTTCGGCAAATGCAGAGCATTCAGGGTTGAATTTGAATTGGCTATGACGCCATTCGGCAGCAAGCGGGACATCCATCGTATCGCCTGAGCGACGATCGGTTTCAAGTACGGAACTCCAATATGGTCCCGTATATGCCAGATGAGAGGAATACCTGCCAATTTAGCAGCTACCGCTCCATAAAAGGCTGATTTCAACGAATTCGTATGTACACAGACGACTTGTTCGGCTTTCAATAATTTGGAGAGCCTCTTCCCATAGGCGAGAAGCTCAAAAGCGGCCGATACAGCTTGCAAATTCACGGCATTCCGGTTGCGATTACGCACCTTATCACTTAAAGGCAGGACGCGAACGTCGATACCTTTGTCTCTTAAACGATCTACGAGCGCACCCTCTTCGGCCACAATGACTAATGGGTCTACTTCATTTCCGAGATGGGTAATAATGTTATAAAGTGCGACTTCTCCCCCGCTCCATCTAGCGGTATGATCCAAATAAGCTACCCTCATCCTGTTCACGTCCTCCTTTCTTCCCAGCGGTTTCCTGACGAATGCCGCCGTAAGCAATCAGATGTTGATCGATAACATGATTAAATACGCTATCTACCTGTTTGGATACACGATCCCACGTATAATTCTCCAATACATGGCTTCTGCATTGCTCTGCGGTAGGCCACATTTCACGGTGCTGCAATAAGCGAATTAACCCAGAAGCCATAGCTTCGCTGCTTTTACCTGCAAACAGCATATCTGGCCGGTATTTCTGAAGAATTTCACGGTTGCCTCCAATCGGTGTCGCCATGACTGGAACTCCGGCAGCCATTGCTTCTACCGTAATTAATCCGAAGCCTTCCAATGCTTGGGAAGGTACAACGAACAGATCAGCGGCCTGATAGTAGTCAGCAAGCTCATGATCCGGGATGTAGCCAAGCAATCGGACGCGAGACTGGAGTCCATATTCAGCAATTCGGCTTTCCAGCTCTCCATGCAGCGGCCCTTTGCCCCCAATGAACAGCACGGCATCCGGAACCGTTCTCGCCACCTCTTTCCAAGCTTCTAGTAATTGAAGAAGCCCCATTCGGTTAACTAGTCTTCTTAAGGTCAACACCGCTGTCGTCCCTTCCTCCAGGTGCAACTTCCTTCTTATCGCTGTGCGATCCGCAGCCGGCTTGAACCGGGCTACATCAGCTCCGCCTGGAATAATGTGAATCTTTGAAAGCGGGACACCGTACTGGTGATGAAGAATATCACGGAAAGTTTCACTTAACACTATGAAGGCATCCGCGAGCCGATATGCTTTCATCTCCCAACTCTTAGCGATTATGGTTTTGATTCGATGCTTAAGTCCCTTGCCTTCGAGCCTGATTTCCTCACTCCAAGGACCATGAAACGTCATCACCACCGGAATATTTCGCGCTTTGGCCTCCATGGCAACGCCTATACTATAGGGAGCAAAGTGGGAATAAACGATATCGATGTCCTGCCCATTCATCAGCTCTGCAGCGTGCTTCCGAAAGGCATCTCGTCTTTTACTTAACTTCATATCAGCTGCGGCAACATTCGTGACACGGATGTCTTGAACGACCGGCTTTTTCGCACTGCATACCAGTGCCTCCAACTCATGACGGGCAGCTAAGCTTTCGCAAATATGCTTGAAATAGGTGTTTAATCCTCCAGGCTGTGCAGATGGCCAACCCATTCCGGTACACAGGATCCGCAAACTATTGCAGTGTAGCATAAGCTTTCCCCTCCTTAATTGGCTCTTCCTGGGACTTTTTCACTCTTTTCCGAGCTAGCCCAAGCTCATACTGCTTCATACATACTAGGAATTCGTATATGCCCCAGAAGAGGGATACCGCAAGTCCTGGAATTCCCTTCTTATACAAGCGATGAACGATATATTTCTGTACAAATCGCAAGGGAGGACGGACGATCATTCGCAGCAGGCTAAATCGTTTCCCCGCAGCAACAGCGCCTTCCGCTTCCAGATCGGTATACTTGTTAAACCGCTGAATGTGATCATGAATGCTGCGGAAACCATAATGCCACAGAACACCTGGCACATACACGATATTCTCACTTGCAACATCCGGTGTTTCATGTACCAGACTTTCCTGGTACTGAATTTCGGTACGGTTATATAAACGGACAAGCTTCTCGCCTTTGCCCATCCAGCGTCCTAGAAAGTCACCAATTCGTAAGACAGCATAGGCTTTGCTCGGATTAGACAAGTCACTTTTTAACTTCTGTATGGAAGCCGCTAAAGGTTCACTGACAACCTCATCGGTATCAATAACGAAAATCCAATCATAGGTAGCTTTATCACTGCCATAAATACGCTGTTTTGCATAACCAGGCCAAGCATTCACATATACCTTGCAGCCTAACTGCTCAGATACACGGACCGTTCCGTCCTTGCTCCCGCCATCAATGTCAACAATTTCGTCTGCAAAAGGCTTGCAGGAGGCAATCGCACTCGCTATTCTCGTTTCATCGTCTTGCGCAATGATGACAACAGAAATCCGATTCTCTCCTACAGCGTCACTATAGTGACTCATTTCGTTCGCCCCTCCCCCAGTTTCAAACAAATTATTTGGCTTTATATGCTGATATTGCTGAAAGTAACCAACGCACATCATCTTTATTAATCAATAATTTAGGAAGTTTCGTCTCCAAAGTGTATTTGACATTGAGTAGAATAAAGACGAATCGCAGTAAACCCGATGATAAGATGGCCATTCCCGCACCGAACAATCCGAACTTCGGAATCAGTACCGTTAGTAACGGGATGACGATTAGCAGCCCTATCCCTTGCAGAATCGTAACAATCTTGGGCTTTCCTAATGCCATGAACGCTTGAGCCAAGACCATGGTTCCACCGGAGATGGAAACTTCGAGGAGCAGCATTCGAAAAACACTGATCGCTTCCTTAAAATCAGGGCCATACAGTAAAGGCATTACGAAAGGTGCAATCAGCATAATCATCAATGAGCAAAGCAAAGCGACACATGTGCTGATCCTATATACACGGAAGGTCATCTCAACGACTTTATCCTTAGGTAAACCCGAGGCTTTCGGGAACAACACCACGATAATGGATGTAGAGAATATATTGACTACACGGGAAAGGCTTACCGCCACCGCATATAGTCCAAGCTCTGCCGGATTAAGGAGACCGATAATAACAATTTGATCAATATAATAGGAGACATTCCCCATTAAATCGTTGCCGTAAGATCCAATACCGTACCGGATTAATGTCTTGAAGGAGTGAAAAGCATCCCTTATCACAAATTTGTACTGATTAAGTAAGCGTACTGTCGTCCATATGTAAAAGGGAACCGCCGGAGCGAGATAAGCCACGGCTGACGTGTAAGGATTCATGGTTCTTGTTAGGATTAGCAGCCCTAAGCCGATGAGCGTACTAAGCGGAACAAGAAAGCGCAGACGGTTGAACAGCTTATATTCGCCTCTCACCTGCATCATCGCATTATTAATCTGAGACAATACAATGAGAGGTACGAGCACCATGGACCACTGGGAGAAAAGGACCACGCTGTCTGAATACGTACGGAGCCAATAGGGTAACACCAGTATCCCCAAGCTCATCGCAAGCATGCCTGCTGTCAAACCCATGAGAACAGCGGTTGAATAAAGCTTGGCGGAATCCTTCATGTTCTTTTTCACGTTGTAAATAATGGCGGAAGGCAGACCGAAAGTGAAACTAAAGGCTAGGAACTGTGACCATAAGACCATAGCTGCTTGCTCTCCTCGGCCGGATGGTCCTAGAAAACGTGCTGTTAGAATACCTGTAAGCATATTAATCACTAAGATGAGTACACTGAAAAACATCGTTCTAATGGAAGCCGAGATATGACTCTTGCTTGAAAAAAATGCTTTAATGAAGCCGAATAGAGGCTTTATGCGGACTATTTTCAAGTTGACTGGTTGCTGCATCCGGAATTTGCCTCCTCTCTTGAACGATCGTTTGATGCGCCATGATTCCAATTCCTACAACCATCCATAGTAGAAAGCCTTTCAAACCCGTATAACCATTTTCAAACACGAGACAAACAATACTTCCTTGCAAAGCTGAGAGCCCCAGTTTTCCGTAAGCGGTTATACCGCCTGGTTGTTTTTTTTGGGATAAAAGAAAACGAGTCACGAGCCATAAGGCCCATAGAAACAGCAAGCCTCCAAGAATACCAAAGGTCAAGAAAATGGCGACAAATCCATTATCGAAAATGCCATATTCACCAAGTGCCCCTCCGTTGCTAAGCTTGGTGCCGACGCCAATACTGCCAAGACCTAACCCCTGCGGTTTAGCAAACAACATAGGGAATACGGTATGAAAGAAATCTAATCTTTCATTGTAGGAATGATCGTCCTGAATCGCTGTCATTGTATCCAATCGGGCGATCAACCCCTGTGCTCCAGGCAGCTTTGGAATAATCAGATACATGGCTGCAATAACCGCTGTTAATTGAGCAATCAATTTCCATTTCTGTCTACCCGCTGATACGGCTGTATAAATGGCGATATCGATGAATAACATGACCCAAGCCGACCGGACTAATGTGATAAGCAGCCCTACCGTTACCAGTATAATGCCGATCCAGCCCAGCGGTCCCCGCCACCTTTTTTCCAGAATCATCGGCGCAAGCGCAGTTCCCATATACATCCCTGCGGGTCCCGGGGAATTCAATGTAGAGAACACTCGGATCTCCAAGGGAAACGGGTGACCAATTGAGGTCATCTCCACATGGTTCATCCAGAATGCATCCCAAGGCGGTACCATCACATATTGGATAATGCCATAAGCAGCAACCAAGATAGCGGTGTTAGAGAATGCGACAATTAAGCGGTCTAACGCTTTATTATCGCAATGAGATAAGGCAGCATAAGGGATTAACAATAATGGAATCACATAGTTAGCTAAGTCATAGAAAGCTCCGCTCCCATTCTTAGCTGCACCAATCAAACTTCCATACAGCAGCACAATACCCACATAGATGAGCAGCTTGTATATGCGAGATTCCATCTGATGAAACTTAGCAAGGATTGGAATGATAAGCACCGCACTCGTTAACAGCGGGGCAATGCTCAGCAAGGAAACAGAATGGTACGTACCTTCCATCCAATCCTGGATTCTCCGGATCTCCGGACAAATGACCCAAACGAGCAGGATATAAGGAATCAATCGACGAGAATCTAGCAAGGCCATCACAAATGCGGGAAACAGCAGCATCGACAAGATTGTGATTTGGATACTAAGTTCAGGACTCAGAGTCGCACTAGAATAACCAATGAGTAAAGAGACGAACAAAGCCATTCCAACCAACAGGATTGGCATCCGGCTAGCCTGCATCATAATAAAAGGGGGCTTAATCATTTTGCTTATTTCATCCACTGTTGATTCCCGTCCCCTCCCGTTTCATCTTGAATTGCTTAACTATTTCCCGCCATAGCAGGACCGCAAACATCGCATCGTGAACCAAGTAACGCTTCCATAGCCTTCGCGGTTCTTGGGCAAGACGCCAGAACCATTCGAATCCTGTTTTCTGCATAATGTTTGGAGCTCTCTTCACTGTGCCCGAAATGAAATCGAACGTTGCGCCAACGCCAATTGAGATCGGAACTTTATACTGAAGATAGTTTTGGTAAATCCACTTCTCTTGCTTCGGAGCGCCAACGCCTACGAACACGATGTCCGGCTGCGTATCTATCAGCATCTGAACAATTTGCTCATTCTCCTCTTTTTTCTTCTCGAAACCATAAGAGGGTGAATAACAGCCAACGATATTCAGATTTGGAAATACGAGCTTCAAATTCTTTACCGCTTGCTCCGGAATGCCAGCAGCTGATCCTAAGAAAAAAAGCTTATATTGTCTGCTTGCGAAAGCTCCACCTAACTTATTGAACAAGTCGGATCCGGATACTTTCTGCTTGAGCGGTTTACGGAGCATCCTCGATGCCCATATGATCGGCATTCCATCCGCAACAATAGCACCTGCGCCTGAATACACCTTCTGAAACTCAGCATCCTTTCTGAGCTTGATTAAATGATCGACATTACAGGTCAAAATGTAAGAATGACTTTTCTGACGTATGACCTCATCCATATAGGCAAGCAAGTCCAGAAAATCATAATTATCAAAATGTACATCGAACATAGTCACTCTACTCATCAGATCACTTCTTCTTTTTTCGAATTTGTCGTTGACAGAATATACAAGCTATTCAAATACCAGCAAAAAGGGATGATGAATTGAACAGTCGATAAGGTGTTATCCGACAAGGAGTACAGGAAGAACGCCAGGATGAACGCCATGTAGTAAATCTTAATTCTCTGCGGGATTACTCGATAAATCATTCCAAATAAGACGAGTAAAGATAGAAACAACAGGCTGCATCCGATATAACCAGCATCATAATAAAAACGGATATACTCGTTATGGGGAACCACAAATCCTTCATATAAACTTCCATCATTTGCAACGGTAACTGCACCTAGCCCTCTACCTGTCAGAGGAGAATCTTTCACCCCTTTTAAGAAGTAGCTCCATGCTTCGGTTCTTCCTGACAAGTCGATCCCCGTGCCGGTCTGCCGTTCGAACGAACGCTTTGTCATATTGTCCCACTGTACATAAACGGCCCCGCCGATCAAGACCAAGGAACAAAGCAGCGGGATAATTAAGATTAGCTTCCCTTTGATATACTGCTTAACCATATCGTAGAAATAGTAAGCAGCCATGGCCAGCATGGCGAGAATAGGTCCTCTAGTTCCCGTAGCGATCAGAATCGCAAAGTTAGCAGCCAATGTGCAATAAAAAAACCTGGCTTGCAGCGGATTGCGTTTAGTCTCTATTAAGGCAACGGTAATGCCTAGAAAAGCTAGCATCGCCAAATGAGGTGCTATATTCGCTCCTTGTACCCGAATCGCTCCCGTAAACTCCACATTGAGAAACGAATACAGATGAGCCAATTGAAGCAGGGCCCCAGTTCCAACACTTACCAATGGCAGCAGACAAATGATTCGGATGTGCCTTTGCGCTGTTCCTTTGTTCCATTTAATCATGAGAAAAAAGAAGGGAAGCGTCAGTCCGATAAATGCTTTCAAGGTGAGTGACAACGTCAGCCTTGGATGCCATTCTGAGAAGAACAAGGTAAGAAATAACATGCTGGCGATAGCTGCTATGGGATAGATGAACTTCAATCGAAGTCCGTTTTGCAGCATACTGGGAACTAACAGAATCAAAATGCCAAGCTTATACAGAGAAATAATCTCTAGCCCAGGCACATTCGCTTCGACAATGTAGTTAATCGATATGGCGGTTGAGAGCAGGACTAGATAACTCATTTTCTCCGGCTGGCAGATGGCATACATGATTAGGAAAATAACGCCAAGTCCTAAGATACTGAACATAGGCTGATAAGCAACTGCTACGCCAACCATGACGGCAAGAAGGACATAAACCGCACCATAATACATCGGTTTTTTGAGCTGTATCGGAAGATCCGGCATCATCAGTATCCTCACCCTGTTAAGTGCATTTTTCCACGTCTACTGAGCGTGTCTAGCGTGCCTCGTATGCTTTGCAATCGGCATGTGATCAGCAGTTTACTTCCTTCGGTACGTGCGAACAAGGCATCTACGGCAATGTAGAGCACCTTACTGGCAACCTTACCGAGAAGAATAAGCTTGCTGATACGACTCTTATGCATCGAGCCATTCGTAACACCTTGATAATAATAGCGCTGCTTGATCCAATCCTTCGTCAACCGGCTATCCGGGATAAAGTGATCAACCACCATGGAAGGCTGATAAAGAATAGCCTTCCCTTCTTTCTTCATCTGCTCAAATATCCAGGATTCCTCCCCAGACAACAGCAGTGTTCCCTTCCTTCCTAGGTCGGTTGGGAACAAGTATTTGTCGTGAAAGGATTTGCGAATCGCCATATTCGCACCAAATGGATGCCTGTTCATCGGATACTCATGAACAGCTGCTCCCCTATCCACAATCGTATAAGGCAGCTCTAACGATTTGATCAGCCATTTCGGCCGTTCTGTTTCGAAACGAGGTCGAATCATACCTCCCAGCGCATAGACATCCTGTCGACTATCCAAGGTGTCTATGATGGTGCGAATCCATTCCATGTAAGGAACTGCATCATCATCGAGAAAGGCAACAATATCACCCTTAGCTTCTTGAATACCTCTATTTCGCGCAGCCGAAAGCCCTTGGGTTTGTTCAAACAGATAATGAACGTCTGTCTCCCCTGCTTGACGCTGAATAAACGATTGTGAGATCTCACGCGTATGATCTGCGGAATTGTTATCCACGATGAGAATCTCAGCCTTGTCTATAGCCTTTAAAGCAGGTAAGGCGTTCAAGGTGATTTGAAGCAAATCAGCACGGTTATAGGTACAGATGACAATAGAAACCCTTGGTTTTGGCTGAATTAGCACGACGGTGTTACTCCTTTCCCTTTTGTTCTCTAAAAGGCGTCTTTGGAGCCAAGAAGGACCGATACTGTCTTCAGGATGATTTTCAAATCATAGAAAATGCTTCGTTTTCTAATGTAAGTCAAATCGAGCTCAACCATTTGCTCGAAGCTTAAATTGCTTCGTCCGCTTACTTGCCATAAACCCGTGCAGCCAGGAGTAACGGCTAAACGCTTCTTCTCATATGGTGTATACTCACTTACTTCACTCGGCAAAGCCGGTCTTGGCCCGACTAAGCTCATATCACCGACGAGTACATTCCACAATTGTGGCAACTCATCTATACTTGTTTTGCGCAATAATCGTCCGACGCGTGTGACCCGAGGATCATTTTTCATTTTAAACATCGCGCCTTCAACTTCATTCTGACTCATCAACTGCTGCTTCAGCTCTTCCGCATTGGATACCATCGAGCGAAACTTATACATGGGAAACAGGATTTCGTCTTTCCCGACTCGATTTTGTTTGAAGAAAACGGCGCCTTTAGGATCTTCCAACTTAATCCAAGTAGCAATGATGATAAATAACGGTGTCAGGAAGAAAAGGCCCATGAGGGATAGCATAATATCGAGCATACGCTTTACGAACAAATAGGAAGCGGCGCTTTTCCTTTCTTGCGATCTAGGGGCAGCAGCCGTGTAGTAGCTCTTCTGGGAAATTTTCTGTGGTCCCAGGTACTCATAATCCTCCTGCAATTCGCGCAAGCTCATGGTCTCCACCTCCCAGATGCTCTAGAATTGGCGCATATTGCTCTTTGATAAGGATGGCAGCCATCGCTTCAAGTACATCCGGACGTAGATCTTTACTCTCCAAGGCGAACGCCATTGTTGTGAGAATGTAACCGAGACGTTCACCCACATCATAACGAATACCGTCAAAATGATAGGCTAGCACTCGTTCTATTTGATTAAGCTTCTGAATCGCGTCCGTCAGCTGAATTTCTCCGCCAGCGCCTTTCTCCTGAAGCTCCAAAAATTCAAAGATTTTAGGGGAGAACACATATCTGCCCATAATGGCAAGATTGGAAGGGGCAGTGCCTAATTTTGGTTTTTCAACAAAGTCTTTCACTTGATAAAGCCGGTTATTTTGTTCACCTGGATCAATGACACCGTAACGATTGGTAAGCTCTGGCGGTACAGTCTGTACGCCAATAACCGAATTTTCTGATAATTCATATTGCTGAATGAGCTGTTTTAGGCAGGGCACCTTCCCTGTGACAATATCATCGCCTAGCAGCACAGCGAATGGTTCATTTCCAATGAACCTTCTTGCACACCAGACCGCATGTCCAAGACCCTTGGGTTCCTTTTGACGAATGTAATGAATCTCTACTTTGGATGAACGTTGAACTTCCTTAAGAAGCTCCAGCTTCCCCGTTTCCAACAGCTTATTTTCTAACTCGAAAGCATTATCGAAGTGATCTTCGATTGCCCGCTTCCCTTTACCGGTAACAATAATAATATCTTCGATTCCGGATTCGATGGCTTCTTCCACAATGTATTGAATAGTCGGCTTGTTGATGATCGGGAGCATCTCTTTAGGCATCGCTTTCGTAGCAGGCAGGAATCTCGTTCCTAAGCCTGCGGCCGGAATAATGGCTTTCTTCACCTTTTTCATCGTTTTCATCCTCCTAAAAGTTTTGCTTCAGCAAAGCTAACTTCGTAAGCATCCGTTGTCGATTATGGAAAGTCTAATGTTTTCAATTATTGATTGAAAACAATACCGAGCATCCTGGCTCCGGACTGCTCTAATTGGGTTCTCGCTTGCTTCGCCCATTCTCGCTTCGTCTTGCCATTCTTGGCAACTAACATCACGCCGTCACTATACTCAGAAAGTAAACAAGCATCTGTGTAGTCAAGCGTTGATGGCGAATCGATGAGAATGACTTCATATCGCTGCTTGAGTAGGTTCATCAAGGCATCCATTTTGGCGGAGCCTAACAGCTCGGATGGATTCATCGGTTGACCACCGCTGGTGATCAGATCAAGCCCGATGATTCCTGTCGGTGTAATGATTTCTTGGGCGGTTAGCCCTTTATTTAAAAAGTGGACCAGGCCTTTCGTATTCTTGGCACCAAACATCTCATGCAGGGCTGGTTGCCGTAAATTACAATCTAAGACCACGACAGACTTACCTTCCTGAGCGTAGGTAATAGCCAGATTAGCAAGTGTCGTCGTCTTGCCTTCTTGCGGCTTGGGAGATGCAACCATGAGCACCATTCCTTGACCAGCTGGCACAACCTTTTTATAGCGTACCGCTGTACGCAAGGAACGATAAGCTTCAGAGACTGACGAAATCGGATCCAATTCAGCCACAAGAACATTACTTAGCTGTGACATATGCCTTTTCCCCTACCTCTCTGCTTCGTGCACGCGAAGGTTTCGATGCTTTGCCCTTTTTAATTGTTCCGATGGAAGAGAGTACAGGCAGCCCAACGATATGCTCGGCTTCTTTTTCAGAACGAATCGTATCATTCATATTTTCAAAGAAGAAGAAAACACCAATAGCTGCCATCGCCGATAAAATGAAGCTCAAAGCAAGATTGATGACCACACTGGAATTAACTGGCAATGGCTTCACAGCAGCATCGGAACTAGAAAGAATCTTGACATTATTCATATTCATCAAGCTTGGTACTTCATTAATGAACGTATCCGCAAGTGTCTTGGTAATCACAACCGCTTTTTCATAGCTATGATCCTCAAGCTCAATTTTGATAATTTGTGTTTTATCCGTGGAGCTCACTTTCAGATTCTTCAGCAGCTCCTTCTGAGTCATTCCGAATTCGGGGTGACTCTGCAGCATCTGTTGAATGATATGATCTGATTTCATGATTTCCTTGTAGCTCTCAATTAAATTCAAGTTCATCGACACATCATTAAGATCTATCGCTTCTTCACTCTTGAACGTGCTGCTAACCAGCACTTGTGTGTTCGCCTTGTAAACCGGCTCGACGAAAGTTTTGCTGACATAGAACGTTGTCAGACACGAGAGAAGAACGAACAGCGCAATCATCCACAGTTTTTTGCGAATGAGTACAAAGTAATCCAAGATCGATTTCTCCATGGTACCCTCCCAAAAAAATAATTAAAAACCGATGAATTCAGTCTTGCTTTTCCCAAAAAATTGAGCTATGATATTTGCAATGAAAGCGTTTCATTTACGATTACACCCACTATCGAACCGACATTCAATCACTCCTTTAGCCAGAGCATTCAACAATCTCTTTTCGACAGAGTTAGCTATTCAGTAGCTTAGGTGAAGCACTCTACGATCAAAAGGAATGAAGAATGCCGCTTTTTGTCAGTTAGTTGGTTATACACAAATACTATATGAATTCCCAGAATTATGATATTACTCGATATTATAATTTTTGGGTCTATTTCGTGTATCCACCAATGGCTATATGTAATAAAGCGATGGTATACTTTCGGACCATATTTGCATAAATAGCTTACTGAAAACTGCTGACCAGTCCCTTGGATTGCGCTAACAAAGCCGCTTGTGTACGATCGTTGACGCATAGTTTGTTTAGGATTTGGCTAACATGCTTCTTGACTGTGAACTCAGTTACCATCAGTTTCTTGGCCATTCCTTGATTGGACAAACCCTCTCCTAGACCAATTAACACTTCCCGCTCCTTCGGCGTGAGCTTACTGAAGCTGTCCTCTTCCTCTTTCTTGAACAACATTTCCATCAAACCCGGATCGTAATACTTTTTCCCTTTGAAAATCAACTTAATTGCAAGCAGCAATTCTTCTGGCAGCGCTTCTTTGAGCACATAACCATCCGCCCCCACTGCCTCTGCCCTTCTGACATCTTGCTCCATGGTCGATGAGGTTAGAATGATACTTCGGCAAGATGAATCCTTGATATTCTCAACCACTTCGAGACCAGAGCGATTACCGAGCTTCAGATCCACAATTGCCAAATCCGGTTTCGTTTCCTTGATTAACTCCAAAGCGTGCTCCACCGTTTCCGATTCGCCAGAAATTTCGATGTTAGCTTCAAGCTTTAGCACAGCTGACAATCCTTTTCGCACCAACGGATGATCATCTACGATAACAACTTTCAAAGTACCACCTGCTTTCGTTAGAATGGGAATTGCCTTCATGACCTTGTTTAGCCCATCAACTGAAATTCATTTTGTTCTTTTTTATCCTGATTCCCAGTTGGGAGAGTCACTTGAATATGTGTACCTTTTCCTTTCGTGCTCTGAATGCTAATCGTTCCGCCAAAAGAATGAACAAGCAGCTCCATGTTGCTCACGCCAAGCCCTGATACCTTAGGGTCAGAAAGACGTTCTGTAACACTGAAACCACTTCCGTTATCCAAGACCGAAAGCCTTACCTCTTCTGTCTTCATACTGAGATCTACCTTAATGTGACTGCTTCGACCATGACGAATGGCGTTTCCAGTTGCTTCCGATATAATTCTAAACAATGCCTTCTGATAATTGACCTGTAGGCCATGATCATCTCCAGTAACATTTAAGGTTACTTTCACAGCGTGCAGCTTGGACAAGCTATCCAGATGAGATTTGACGGTAGTGATCCAAAAAGCACCGCCATTTTTCCGAGAGCTAAGACTATAAATCGTGGAACGAAGCTCTTGAGAAGCTGCAACAGATGACTCTTGAATGATTTGCAGTTGTTCCTTAATCTGATCTGTTGAAATGTCTTTCCATTTGCGACTGAGCGAATGGACGGCATACACAATTCCGAAAATGTACTGCGAGACGCTGTCGTGCATCTCATCAGCAATCCGATTCTGTTCCTCGATAATCATCAGCTGGTTCTCGATACGCTCAAGCTGGTGCCTTTCCAGAATGACGGCGCATAGCTCAGATAGAAAATACAGCTGTTTGACGAACCAATGCCTGCCTTCCTCATAGGTGGAGCGCTCAATCTTCACCCCCATCACTCCCCAGAACCGGGTAGACGACTTGATGGGAATCACAAGAAAATCACCATACTCAGGTAAATTCATCACCATACAGCTATCGAGCTGTCTAAGCTCGGCTGCATGCATGTCAATTGCTGCAATCAGGGAAGCTTCTACGCCAGCTGGCGTGATACCCTGGGTAATAAGCGGATCATGTCCGCCATTCCCATTGACATCCCAGAAGAAGGACATCTTGAGCTTGGTCAGCTTTAAAGCAAATTCTGCAAAAATAATTTTCAAATTCTCCGATTCACTATGCGTAGCTGCTTCCACGAATTGATACAGCGACTTCATATGCTCCATCGTTTCCGTGGTGCGAGCGTTCGCGATCTCAAGCCTACTTTTGACGCCAGCTAATAGTTGAATCGAGAGCGTCATAAACAATAACATCAAGTAAAATCGATTTTCTTCAAGCAAAATAGTGGTTAGCGATTGGTCATTGGCAAAAAAGTAGGAAAATGCGGTGACGAATAAGAAGTAAATCAGCATCATAAACCAGCAATAAACCGAGGATAAATAGCTGGCAGCCATCCAAGCGGGATTGAATACGCACCACAGAAACGGACTGTCCATACCGCCGCTCAGAAGATGCAGGATCATCATCCCCGTCATTTCCAAGCCTACGGTTATTTTAATTGTGCGAGAGGCTTGGCCACTTCGGGAATACATGTCCGTAATCCACTTGGCAAAGATGAATAGCGCCAAGATGATGCCAATTTTAATACTTAACGGGGGGCCACGATCCTCAATGGCATACACTAACGAAGTTCCACCAAGTGAAATATACCGGTACAAGTAAAAGACTTTACTTCCACCAGAGAACATCTTTCTCATCTGTGTAATCATCCTTTAACCGATATTTGTATTTGGTTCCTTAAACAATACCCAAGTTTACCATTATCATAACAGTTAAATTTTTACAGTCAAAAGGGCTGAATATGACTATATACTTCGTATTATTTGTAGTTTTGTGTCTCATAAAATGGAAAATAGTGATTTTCGGGAATAAAGGTCTAGACGTTTTGATTATATAGACCTAACCATTTGGCGAATAAAAAACTGAAAGGGATTTCAATGCTATAAAAAAATTCATCCTTTTGTACCATAAATTTCCTGTTGGAATTTCATATATTAACGCTTTACAAGGTCGTTTTGGGACCTTTTCGGATCTCTCACAGCACTTTCTCCACCGTTTCGACCTTGATCGATCTATTTTCGACCTCTCAGGTCGCTAGCTAGCTTTTGTTCCTTCACTTGCTGCCGAGAGGCTCTTTTCGGACCTCTCACAGCACTTTCTCCACCGCTTCGACCCCGAGCGGTCTATTTTCGACCTTTCAGGTCGCGAGCTAGCTTTTGTACGCTTCACTTGCTGCTGAGAGGCTCTTTTCGGACCTCTCACAGCTCTTTCTCTACCGCTTCG
>NZ_KE383948.1:172006-172368 GCF_000422905.1 Paenibacillus alginolyticus DSM 5050 = NBRC 15375 | reverse complement strand
GCTGCTGAGAGGCTCTTTTCGGACCTCTCACAGCTCTTTCTCTACCGCTTCGACCCCGAGCGGTCTATTTTCGACCTCTCAAGTCGCGATCCAGCTTTTATTCGCTTCACTTGCTGCTGAGAGGCTCTTTTCGGGCCTCTCACAGCTCTTTCTCTACCGCTTCGCCCCTGAGCGGTCTATTTTCGACCTCTCAGGTCGCTAGCTAGCTTTTGTTCGCTTCACTTGCTGCCGAGAGGCTCTTTTCGGACCTCTCACAGCACTTTCTCCACCGCTTCGACCCCGAGCGGTCTATTTTCGACCTCTCAGGTCGCGAGCTAGCTTTTGTTCGCTTCACTTGCTGCTGAGAGGCTCTTTTCGGACCT
>NZ_KE383948.1:0-171831 GCF_000422905.1 Paenibacillus alginolyticus DSM 5050 = NBRC 15375 | reverse complement strand
CTTCACTTGCTGCTGAGAGGCTCTTTTCGGACCTCTCACAGCTCTTTCTCTACCGCTTCGACCCCGAGCGGTACTTCTCCGACCGCCAAACCTGACCAAATAAAAAAAGAACCCGCAAAATTGCGAGGTTCTTTCTGTTTCTGACGATTTTCTGATGATTTTCTGATGATTACCGACGATTTACCTTATCGATAGTTCCCTGATGATGCCGATACTTTCCTGATGTTTTACTGAAATTTCTTAATAAACGCAATCGCATTAGCAATGTCTACCTCAGGCTTTTCCCCAACTTCACGCTCAATGGTCAAATAGCCTGTGTAGCCAATGTCGCGAAGCGCTTGAAAGTAGCGCTCGAAATCGACATGTCCTTCGCCTAACGCGAGCTCTCGATAATATGGTCCTGATGTCGCTGCCTCGGCGATAAGCTCGTGACTCATCGGTTGATAACCTAGTGAACCGTAAACTTCGCGAGGGTCTGCCTGACGCAGTCGTATGCCGTCCTTCACATGCGTGTGGACAATATAGTCTTTCAACGTGATAACCCCTTGTACAGGATCATCGCCTGTCACCATCACCATATTCGCCGGATCAAAGTTAACGGAAACGCCTTTGGTGGACAACGAATCTAGAAAGCTTTTCAAGTGAGCAGCTGTTTCTGGACCGGTTTCTACGGCAAAGTAGGCGCCTAAGCTGCTTGCATACACGCCTAATTCTTCACACGCATGCAGCATCGTTTCATAGATCGGGCCATTGGCTTGCTCAGGTACGACACCGATGTGAGTGGTTACGACCTTGGTTCCCAGCTCAACCGCAAGATCGAGAATACGCTTTGATTTTTCAATTTTGTCGGCATTCACGGACTGATCTTGGAAGCCATGACCGCCCAAATCTCCACACAAAGCAGAAATGCTAAGCCCCAATGACTCGATGTAAGCTTTCAATTCCTTACGTGCTTGAGGCGATAAGTTCGCCGGGTCCATTTCGCCTGAAACTGCATATATTTGTACCCCGTCTGCACCGAGCTCTTTGGCTTTCTTCAAACCATCGCGCAAGCCTAGACGCAGACTGTCAACCATAATGCCAATCGGATTCCCCATATTTCATCAACACACCTTTCGTATCGCTGAATTCTGTTGCCTATTCCACATCATCCCATAGCCTTCTAATATTTTGCAACCCAATCATCGTACCCATTTTGCATTCCTCCAAGCCTTCGAATTCCAAGGAAATGAATCCGTCATAGCCGAAGCTTTTAATAACGCGCAAAACTTCTTTCATATCAATATCACCATGACCCACAATAGCGCCGCGCAAATGATTGCCTTGCAGGGTCTGGAACCAACCCGTGCCTGGATTTTGATAGGAAGGACGAAGATAGAAATCCTTCACATGGACCATCGAAGCGAAAGGCAGATTATTTTTCAACGCTGCAACGGAATTTTCATCTACACACATGAAATTACCCACATCCAAAGTTGTGCGGAAATTGGAACGGTCTACGGCTTGAATTAACGTCTGAACGCGGTCACTGTGCTGCACAAAATATCCGTGATTCTCAACGCTCGTTATGATGCCATATTGCGAAGCGTAGTCAGCAATTTGACGGCAGGCCTCCGCCATACGTTCAAGTTCTTTGTTAAAGTTCGCAATAGAACGATCCTCACTTGATGCAACATCATGGCGCATTCTTTGTACACCAAGCCTTGCAGCAAGATCGACTTCCCCTTTGACCCTTTTAATTTCTTGTTCGTAGGCCTCTTGAGAGTCCGTTAAAAAGTTTGCTCCAATTGCATAATTAGATATTTCGATGCCGCGCGACTGCGCCTTAAGTCGAATCTCATCCGCAAGTTCCAAATTCCCGGGTAAATCAAAGCCAAGGGGCACAATCTCAACATGTTCGCCGCCCTGATCGGCAATCCAGTCAATAACACCCATAATGTCCATTTCTCCAGACTTTAGAGCCTGAAATAAACTATACGTACTAACGCCAAGTTTCATATCCGTTCCTCCACATCTGTTCCTAGATAGTTATAACCTGATTTCCTGGCCTTTGGCAGCTGATTCATAAATACCACACAGAATTTTCATCATCGTAAGTCCATCTTCTACAGGACTAATCGGTGAATTTCCAGTTCGACAACAGCTTAAGAAATGACTGATCTCCTGACTAAAAGCTTCCGTTATGTTGATAGATTTGCTATCTGTCTGTGGAGCTACATTCAAAATGGTATCCAGCATTTCCGTGACGAGGACAAGCTCAGGCTCCAATTCCACGCCGCCTTTATCTCCGTATAGCTTGACTGCGATTTCATCCTTTTTGGCATGAAGAGTAAAGCTTACATCAACCATGAGGGAAGCTCCATTTTCAAACCGAATTAAAGCATTAGCCATATCTTCAACCGTATTCAACTCAACATTATAATCGGCAGCTTTATAAAAGGAAAGATTGCGTACATTCGCCCGATTCCCAAGCTTGTTATACGTATGACCACTGACAGATACAGGCTTCGGTCTCCCCATTAAGTACCAGCATAAGTCAATCACATGTACACCAATATCGATTAAAGGTCCGCCGCCAGATCGTTCCGAGTCAGCAAACCAGCCACCTGGATTACCTAATCGACGTAGACACGATGCTTTGGCATAGTACAATTCTCCCAAATCGCCATTATCGATAAAGCGCTTAACAAGCTGAGCATTGGTATCATATCTTCTTACAAAACCAACCTGCAGAATTTTCCCCGTTTCACGAACGGCGTCTTGAATGCGCTCAGCCTCTTCCACGGTTTTGCAAAGTGGTTTCTCAACAAGAACATGCTTGCCAGCGCGCAAAGCAGCAATGCTAATCTCAGCGTGTGTATTATTCCATGTACAAATACTTACAGCATCCACTTCTGGATTCGCCAAAAGCTCCCGATAATCGGTGTAAATATGCTCAACGTTATATTTTGCGGCTTTATCCTCCGCTCTTTGACGATTCAAATCACATACGGCAACCAATTCTGCGTCTGCTTGCTTCACATAGGACTCAAAGTGCATATCGGATATCGATCCTGCTCCGATTACACCAATTTTCATTTTGTTTATGCTCATTGTAAATACTTGCCTCCTTCGTGTCATATGCAATCAGGATAGCATGATTTTAGCTGAGGTAGAATGCATAGGATGAGCATATCCATGGATTATATGGTCAAAAAAAGGCTTTCATTATCTTGGTGATCTTTGTTCTTTGAGCATAAACCAAATATTAGCAAGCCCCATTATGAAGAAGCTAAACCAAGGCAGAGCGCCCCAACCGAGCATGCTCCCCAAGTCGTACAAATATCCCCCGCCAACATTGCCAATCATAGCGCCGATGGATAAAGCAAAACTGTTAAAGCCCAAATAACTGGCTATACTTCCAGTCCCAGCGAATTCAGATACCATGGTATTCATCATTGGCTGCCAAAAGACTTGCCCGAGCATTAATGAAATGACTCCCGCATAAATCCCCAGCATGGATCCCGACATTCCAATTGTAAACAGCCCGACCGAAATTAGTAACGTTCCAAGTGATAGCACGCCAAACGGCTGCATCTTAGTCTGACTTAATTTAGAAAAAGGAACCTGCAGCAGCACCATTACGATGGCTCCGCAGCTATAAATGAAACCGATATTGGCTCCTGCAGCAATCTGATTCACTCGATATGGAACGGCGATATACAGCTGAGCTACAAGCGACCAGGATATCATCGCAAACAACATAAATCGCAGAAAGCTGCGGTTCTGCAGCACTTTTTTCAGCTGTGGCAGCATACCTACGTCATCTGCTTTTGTTTGTTCCGTTTTAATGTGAGGTAAAAAGAAAAGGCTTAACAAAAAAGAAAACACGAAAATCAGCGTTGCTGTTATACTGACATATTGAAAATGAAAACCCATTAAAAACGCGCCTATTATGGGTCCAACCACAAATCCCAAATTACTTAACATTTCACGTATCGAGTAAACTGTAATCCGGTTTTCCGATGTAGAAAGCGCTGCGTAGTAGGCATAACTGGCCGGTTGAAACATTGCTGCGCCCAAACCAGAGAAGAAGCATCCTAGGATTAAGCCTGGAATATGATCCACGAATCCGAATAGTCCGAAACCTAAGGTACGAATTAACAAACCAATCAAGATCGTACGTTTATATCCAAGTCTATCGGCCAAAGTGCCGCAGAAAACGGACAAACCTTGTTGACTAAAGCTGCGGATAGCCGATATGACGCCAACCACTGTGACAGTTAACAGTAAATCGTGCAGTAAATACGAGGCAAGCAGCGGAATCATCATATAAAATCCGACCGCCATACTAAATGTATTCATAAACATGACCCAAAACGGCAGTTTAATCGCTGTTAGTTTATTCATAGCTGTTAATTTGTTCATAGCTGATAACATGAGCATTTCCTCGTTTCCTTGTACGATGCGATGTGTCAATTTTAACAAGATACAAGATTCAGCAAGGATTGTATATGGACTTTCTTTATGTAGGCTTGGGTATATTATTGCACATGGCAACTAAAAAGAGTTCGTGGAGGAGCTGTTCATGTCGAAAGCTCTTATTTATTACTATGCTAAATGAAAATTGTACCTTCTGTGAATCGACGATCTCTCACTTAACATATTCTTCTATTCAAAAAGGCGGCAGAATACGTGAAATACCGTATTCTGCCGCCTTTTCTCCTATTAATGAATTAATATGATTTTCCCTGTGCTTTTCCTGCTCTCTAAGAGTCTGTGGGCTTCCGCACCCTCGCTCAAAGGAAAGCATGTAAGGCTTTCTATTTGAATAACCCCTCGCCGCAGCGCATCAAAAAGTTCGTGTGAACGCTCGATTCGATTCTGCAAGGAGGTCACATGGTTCCACAAGTCGCCTCCCGTCAGCGTCTTTGAGGTGTCCATGAGCATTCTTGGATCGATAGGAGACGGATCTCCGCCAGCCATACCATAGAAAATGACCGTACCCTTCGTTTTGGCTGCAGCGAAACTATCCATTAGCGTAGACCCAACAGAATCGTAAACGGCATCTACGCCCTGATGGTTGCTAGACCAAATCTTGACCCCATTTACCCAATCGCTGTCATAACGAAGAACTTCATCAGCACCGGCCTTTAAGGCGATTTCCCTTTTTGCTTCCGAAGAGGTCAAACCGATGACTCTTGCGCCTTTACTTTTACATAGCTGCGTCAAAATCTGTCCAACGCCTCCTGCTGCCGCATGTACGACGATTTCGTCGCCGGATTGAACGCGATAGCTGTCATTCACCAGATAATGCGCCGTCATTCCCTGAAGCAAAATACCCGCGGCATGTTCGAACGTGATATCCATGGGTAATGGTATAGCTCGATCTACAGGCACAGCAACCAATTCCGCATTGGCAAAAGGAACATCCACGAAGGCAATTCGGTCTCCGACCTTGATCTGGTCCACATTCGACGCTACTCGTTCAACAATGCCGGCTCCCTCATACCCTAGAATGAAGGGTGGCTTTCCAGCCAAATGATAGTTGCCTCGTCTCCTATATATGTCGGCGAAATTTAAGCCGATGGCTTCCGTTCTCACCAAGATATGACCTGGTTCTAAGCTGGGATCAGGAATGTCTACATACTGCAGGACTTCTGGCCCACCAAATTTTTCGAAAATTAGTGCTTTCATCGACTACCTCCAACAGGCTAATCTTGCTAAAAAATTGTATCACATTCTTCAAGTAAAATAAAAAAGATCAACATCAACAGCAGCACACTGGACGTTGACCACTCGTTTACTTTCTAACTACTACAACCTGTTTAGGTAATAAGGCAAATTGGGCTGGCTCGTTGATAAAAAAACCTTGTACGCCCCAACAATTCATTTCCTTTAACATCCTATATTGCTCATACGTCTCGATACCTTCTGCGATTACTTGTAAGTTCAGTGCATTGGCCATAGCTAAAATGGCTGAAATCAGCGAAACATTCATTTCCCAAATGAATGATCTGTCTATCTTCAACTTATCTATAGGCAGCAACGTTAACATGCTTAACGAGGAATAGCCGGTTCCGAAATCATCTAGGGCAATGGTAAAGCCTTCGGTCCGCAATCTTCGCAGCGTTTGTTGGACATCTTCCATCGAGTGAATCGTCGTGCTTTCCGTTATTTCTAACTCCATCATACGTGGGTCCACATGCTCATCTTCCAATATTTGAAGCATTTGATCAACGAAAAGAGGTTCGTTTAATTGAATCCTCGAAATGTTGACGGAAACTTTAAATTGAGAACCGTATATTTCTTTTAAAAGATGCCAATCCTTACAAGCTTGCCGGATGACCCAGTATCCAATCGGAATAATCAAGCCCGTTTCCTCGGCAATCGGTATAAAGTCATTGGGCTGGATCATTCCCATATTGGCCGAATTCCATCTTAGCAGAGCCTCGGCACCTATGACTTCTTCCCTGACCGGATTATAAATAAGCTGATAACACAAATGCAATTCTTCTTTCTCAACGGCTACGGAGAGAGCAAGCTCATGAATGAAATTCTCAACATGGTCGTACTTAGATGAAGCTTCGAAAATATGAAATCTTTTTCTTCCCGCCCCTTTGGCCTTATATAAGGCAATATCCGCTTGTTTTAACAGGGTTTGGATAGTTTCTTTTTTTACACTTTGAGCCACACCAATACTCACACTTAACTTCATTAGATGATCATTTACCGTAAAGGGAGCCGCAAAAAGTTGATTAATTTGGTCGGCGGTCTCCTTAGCTGATCGAGGTTCTCCCATGGCTACAACGACAAATTCGTCCCCGCCCAATCGTACAAGTATGTACTCCGCACCAAATTTCTCAACAAGACGATTCGCGACCTCCACGAGTACGGTATCACCAACATCATGTCCGAAAATATCATTAATGTTTTTGAAATAGTCCAGATCAAGCAAATAAATGTTCGCCGGATTGTGCACATGCTCAAGCAGGAATCTTCGATTATAAAGCTTGCTAAGATCGTCATGATAGGCGTAATGATAAAGTAAATTTTCGTGTTGTTTACGCTCAGTAATATCACGAGTAACCGTGACGATGAACTCCATGTCACCGCTTTCACTAAATATTGGCGTAAGTACACTTTCTCCGCTTAACATACCATTGGGCAGCACCACGCCATCCTCATACTTAATGGTTCGTCGTTCGGTAATCACTCTCGTATATTTCTTATGTAAGTAGTTCGCCATCTGGCTCGTGTTTGTATCAAAAAAAGTTAGACCGACAGCATCCATTGTAATTCCACTAAATTTCGTAGCAGCACGATTGACATAATAGTACTTGATATCCGATCCATCCACACTCATGATATAAATCGAGTCTTCCATATTATCCATCATGCTTAGGAGTGTCTTCACATCAAGTAATCTATTCGCAGGATTTATCATAGAAACGACTCCTCTATACTTACACTACCTGTAAACTGGCCTCTTCATTGGCTGGATATAGCATTCGACAAAAGTCTTCGTTTTCCTTCCATCCTTTCTATTTAAGCATGTCTTGATCCCAGTTAAGGGATTGCAGTCCAAAGAGACTTCTCGCAACCAGCGTGAAGCCTTTAATTTATAAAATATATAGTTAATCTTACTCTGTTTTCCGATTCACTTTTCTCAAAAATTGCAAGGTTCTCTCATTCGTTGAAGCATCAAAAATATCGGCTGGTGTTCCTCTCTCCACAATCGCGCCTTGATCCATAAAGATAACTTGATCAGCCACTTCTTTGGCAAAGCCCATCTCATGTGTCACAATGACCATCGTCATGCCCTCGAGGGCTAGATCCTTCATCACCTTTAGCACTTCGCCTACCAATTCCGGGTCAAGCGCAGACGTTGGTTCATCGAATAACAGCACCTCTGGATTCATCGCCATTGCCCTAGCTATCCCTACACGTTGTTGCTGTCCACCAGACAATTGATGAGGATAATGATCGGCACGATCTCGAAGTCCAACCTTGTCTAAAATGGATAAAGCCTTTTCCTTAGCTGCTTTCGAGGATTGTTTTAGGACAATAACAGGGCCTTCCATAATATTTTGCAATACAGTCAAATGGGGAAATAAGTTGTAGTTCTGGAAGACCATGCCGGTATGTTGACGAATGGAACGGATGTCCGTCTTACTCAACTTGGCTTCACCTGAGAATGTCATCGTCGCTTTGGCAATCGAGAGGGTCCCCTGATCAGGAAAGTCCAATAATTTCAGACATCTTAATAGGGTCGTTTTGCCGGAACCGGAAGGGCCGATAACAACGGTCGTGCTCCCTTTTTCAACATCCAAATCAATCTGATTTAAGACGTGGAGGTCCTGAAAATGTTTATGTATGCCTTGCATTCGAATCATGCTGGGCCCCCTCTTACTTAGCAATGTTTCGTTCATAGTGGATCTCAAGCTTGGATTGGAAGTAGGAAAGTACGGTACTGAAAACTAAATAAACGAAGGCCACCTCGATATAAAGCCATAATGGCTCATACGTAACAGCTGCAATCTGCTGCCCTTTCTGAAACATTTCCGTAACTGTTATCGTGGCGGCCAAAGAAGTATCTTTGATTAAACTTATGAAGGAATTTCCTAATGGAGGAATAGCGACCCGCACAGCCTGGGGTAAAATGATGCGCCTCATTGCCTGCCATTTCGTCATATTGATTGAATAAGCTGCCTCTCTTTGGCCTTTGGGAATCGACAAAATCGCGGCGCGAATGATTTCGGAACTATAAGCTCCTTTATTTAACGTAAACCCGATAATGGCTGTCGGAAAAGGATCCAGCGTTATGCCCAAACTTGGAAAACCGTAAAAGAGTATAAACAACTGGACGAGCAATGGTGTGCCGCGGAAAACCCAAACATAGAATCTTGCTATCGCCCGAAGGATGGCAAAATCCGATAATCGAGCAAGTGCCGTGATGAAAGCCAAACTAAGTCCTAGTGCAAAAGTGATTAAAGTAAGCGGAACAGTGTACGTAAGCCCCGCCTTTATAATAGGAAAGAAGGAATCGGACAGAATCCCTATAATTCGCTCAAGACGATCATTTGTCATTAGGCTGGGTCCTTACTTCGTTACGTCGGCATTGAACCATTTTTGCGAAATTTGAACCAATGTACCGTCCGATTTCATGTCTGTCAGAGCTTTATTTACTTTGCTAACTAAATCCGTGCTTCCTTTGCGGAATAAAAAGGCGTTGCTCGTCGCGGAAGGCTCTTCATAAACCGTTTTGATCGGGAGCTCGGGACGCTGCTTTTTCAAATCCAAATAGGATAAACTATCGTTAAGTGTCGCATCGATCCTGCCCGAAGTCAGAAGATCAATTGCTTGATTAAACCCCTCCACAACCGTATTGGTGGCACCATGCTCTTCCGCTATTTTCCGATAATTACTATCGAGGGATTGTCCAACCTTCTTGCCTTTAAGGTCATCCAACGTCTTAATATTCGTATTATTGGCATGCACAACAAGAACAGCGCGGGAAACAATATAAGGCGTCGACATATCGTACTTCTCCAAACGATCCGGACGAACAGCTACTTCGTTGGCTACCATGTCATACCGCTTCGCATCGAGTCCCGCAATCATGCCATCCCACTTGGTTTCAACAAACCGCGGCGTCATGCCAATCCGTTTACATACCTCTTCTGTCGTCTCGACATCAAATCCCGTCAGCTTGCCAGCCTTATCATGAAATGTGAAAGGTGCATATGTACCTTCGGTGCCGATCGTAATTTCGGCTTTGCTCGGCGAAGATGCCGACGGTGTTGTGTTTGGCTTAGTCGAACTACAGCCTATCGAAATCAGGAGTAATGCCGTAACTGCTGTTGCAGCGAGTATTTTTTTCATCTTAATAACCCCCTGTGAAATAACTCTTTTTGTGTTAAAGGTATCATTCCCCATGTGAAGGAATTTTAAGAAAAAATGTAGTGGGGGAAAATGTATGCTGGTGAAATGTGCGATCCGAGGCTAAAAATTTAGACTACCAAGCCAAACGTGACGAAGCTCATCAATAGAGTCTGAAGGCCGGAAATCGGCTTCTCAGCCCCAATCAGCCAAACCTTCCCAATTAGCAAGAACGTGCTGTGCTACTCTATAGCCTCGCACACGTGCATGACCTGCTCCAACTGGTTCAAGGAGTGATTTCTGATACATTCCCTTAAGCGTTTCTTGTGCTTTTCTTTGTCTGAACTGAAATTGTTTTTGAACGTCGGCAGGCTTGATTGCTCTTCCTAAAGTTTGGGCGAAACGGATGATTTCTTTTTCTATAAAATTCAGCTCAATTACGTGGTTAAATACATCTCCAAAATGTCTGCCAATGCATTGCTGGAGTAATTGCTCACACATGCGAGGCCGTTTTTTTACGTCATCATAAGAGAACCGAATAATTTTCCAACCATCTAAAACAAGGTGATTTTGTCTGATTAATTGGTCTGAGAATTGGGTGCGACTGGTATCAGCGAAGTGGGGACCAAAGCCATCAATTTCAATAGATAGTCTGAGAGAGTGGCGAAGAAAGGCGAAATCCAAAAGCGCGTACCATCCCGAAAATCCTTGATCTCATATTCCGGATGCAAGTCTTGAAAATGTCCAAACGCGCTCCACCAAATCTGCTCAAGAAACAACTTCTCCGCATGTCCATGCCCCTCTTTAAGTCGCTTTAAACGTTCCCCGCCCCTCATCGAAATGTGTTTAGCTAAAAAGGCTTCATGTGCTTTTTCAAAGTCATTCATTAGATGCCACCTCCAGAAAATAAATAAACCGCTCCTCCGAACAGCTCATGCTGATCAAGAAAAGCGGTGTGTGCTTCACAACCGTTTGTTGTTAAATTTTATTCAATGATAGCATATCACACAAAATTTAACAATTACGCATATGAGGATGGCTTCTCAGGCTCTGTCGGCGAGTTCTCTCTGAAAGCGCGGTTTTCGCGCTTATTTGTTCGGGGCCGCCTGATTAAGCGCGTTTTCCGCGCTTATTCAGAACGAACGCGCCCGGACAGGTTGCTGAGAAGTCAATTTTCGACTTCTCAGGCTCTGTAGGCGAGCTTCGGCTCGCGGAGCTCTTTCTGAAAGCGCGGTTTTCGCGCTTATTTGTTCGGGGGCGCCTAATTAAGCGCGTTTTCCGCGCTTATTCTGAACGAACGCGCCCGGACAGGTTGCTGAGAAGTCAATTTTTGACTTCTCAGGCTCTGTAGGCGAGCTTCGGCTCGCGGAGCTCTTTCTGAAAGCGCGGTTTCCGCGCCTATTTATTCAGGCGCTCCAGATTAAGCGCGTTTTCCGCGCTTATTCAGAACGAACGCGCCCGGACAGGTTGCTGAGAAGTCAATTTTCGACTTCTCAGGCTCTGTAGGCGAGCTTCGGCTCGCGGAGCTCTTTTCTCAAGCTCTATCGGCGCGCCTCGGCTCGCGGGGCTCGCGCTGTAAGCGCGGGTTTCGCGCTTATTCCGGACGAACGGGCCCGGACGGACTGCTCAGAAGTCGATTTTCGACTTCTCAGGCTCTATCGGCGAGCTTCGGCTCGCGGGGCCCTCGGCGTATGAAAAAGGGCAGCTGATCGTTATTTCGGACGGATCAGTGGCCAAATTAATCACTGCAGCTTTTAGCTGATTGAATAATTAACCCAATCCCCTTGAACCCCACCCATTTTCTCAAAAAAATGCTGAGCTCGTTTATTTTCAGGAGCCGTTATCCAAGACATATACGCATATCCTTGATCTTTTGAGAAACCTTGACATTCTAAAAACAGTTCTGATTCCACTTCTGTACCTCTAAATGGCTCCATGACATAAAGGTCGTTCATGATGGTAATTTTGTCTGCTTTCATCGTACTAAATGCGAAGTATAAGGTAGCAAAGCCGACTAGTTTTCCATCTAGTTCTGCAACAAACTGAATACCTAATTGTTTCTCTAAAAGGGTTTGAATCAATTGATGTATGTTGCCATCGGCTGGCCTAGGTTTCTGGTAAAAACCAACAATATATTCATACATTAATTCGGTCAAACTGTTTTCATCATCTGGTTCTGCGTCTCTCACGATAAGTGGCATTCATAATTCCCTCCATTCGATAATGCATAATTATACATAAATATGAATTTATATTCAATTCAAAAATTTCCGTTATCCAAAATAAAAAGAGAAGCCCGCCACAAAAGCGAGCTTCTCCATCAATTTGATCACCTTTTGATCACTCACAGAAAGCACCTGTTAGAAGGACGTACTTTTACATCTGAAATACAACCGTGGGATTTATTGTTATATTACTTACAATTTCTCTGTACGTTCCCAAATAAGTCATGCCGAAGGTATAAGTACCTGGCAATAACTCCTTACTAACCTCACCACCGGTTGTTTGGCCGAATGTCAGCCAGCCTCCCGCATAGTATTTCACGCTGCCGTTGTCCATCAGACGGCCTTGGCTGTCCTTCAATTGCACCTTGACCTTGACCGTCTGGAAAATGACCACGGCATCAGTCCCGATATTCTGCACTTTCTCCTTATACGCACCCTCGTTCGTCATGCCAAAGGTATAAGAACCTGGCAATAACTCCTTGCTGACCTCACCACCGGTAGTTTGGCCGAATGTCAGCCAGCCTCCTGCATAGTATTTCACGCTACCGCTGTCCATCAGATTTCCTTGGCTGTCTTTCAATTGTACCTTGACCTTGACCGTCTGAAAAATGACAACGGCATCAGTCCCGATATTCTGTACTTTCTCCTTATACGCACCCTCGTTCGTCATGCCGAAGGTATAAGAACCCGGCAATAACTCCTTGCTAACCTCTCCGCCGGTTGTTTGGCCGAATGTCAGCCAGCCTCCCGCATAGTATTTCACACTGCCGCTGTCCATTAGATTTCCTTGACTGTCCTTCAGTTGCACCTTGGCCTTTACCGTCTGAAATACGACAACCGCATCAGTACCGGTATTTTGCACCTTCTCCTTATAGGTTCCCTCATACGTAATGCTGAAGGTGTAGCTTTTATCTGGTATGGACTTACTTGCCCTGCCGCTAGCATCTGTCACACCAAAATCCTTCCATCCTCCGTCGTAGTATTTCACTACTCCGCCGCTGAGCGGATTGCCATTACTGTCTTTTAACTGAACCTTTACTGCAGTTGCGACTAGCGAAAAACTAAGATTATGCGCAGGCTCAACATTCCCCGCTTGATCCGTTGACATATAAATCAAGGTGTATTGACCTTGCTTATCCAACGTAACAGGTGATGTATAGGGCTGAAATGTAGTCCCATTATCCAAACTGTATTCTGTTTTCTTCACATTTGAATCAACATCCACTGCATTTAAACTAACTGTAACCGGCCCCGTATAAGCACCATTTGGTCCGTCCGGCTGTGCCGGGCTCAAACTGGCTGTTGTACTCGGAGCTTTTTTATCAATGTTATTCACCGTGTAGCTGGTAACATTCGACGCATGGCCTGCCGCATCTGTTCCTCTGGCAAAGATCATGCCATTTTCTGAAACGATTACTGGCGTTGTGTACGCTATCCATGTGCCGCTATCACTTACTCTATATTCTTTCACTACTGCTTCAGCCGGATAGCTAATCGTAACGGTAACATCCGTGTTGGTCGGTTCTGTAATATTTGCTGAAAGGGTTGCATCTGCCGGTGGTTGCGCAGCTTGACTTGTAATATAACTCAGCGGGATCCTAAATGAAGCGCCACTTGCGATATCATAAATAAATCCTTTACTGAAATCATTCGGATCCTTATAGGACCGGACAAGTGTAATGTCCCCAATGTCGAGCTTCAAGCGGGTTCCTTCCAAGACAGATACATTTTTGATGCGGTAAGACGCATAACGGACACCGTCGTTTTGAATGGTGATGCTCTTTCCGATCAAATCGGCAGGGGTGCCGAAAAGCCCGAACGATTCGATAATAATCTCGTTATGCGGTGACAAATCCTTCCTAAAGTCAACGACTGTTCCGGTAATGGATCCAACACGATCCTGCCGGACTTCCGTGTTCTTTCCGATATACGAGCCGTCGTGCAAATAAGTGCTTGCACTTCCATCCTCCTGCACGGAATATACGCCGAAGAATCCTTTAAACTCCAAGGAGTATGCGGTATCAGACAGTTCAACCGTGTAAGACTTGCTTGAATCCAAACTGCTAACGATATAATCGGTTCTGCCATTTTTCAATTTTACCCTTACTGCTCGAACCCCGCTGTCATCCACGGTCTGTCCGTTCATCTTAACGATCAATGGCGTAATGGAGCTGATAAAACTTTCTCCCTTATAAGGCTCAATGATCGAAGTAAATAGACTATCGATGCTAGTGCCGCTGCGATGAGCGATCAAATACCGGAGATCCTTCGGATTGCCCACTTTATTGCGTGGCGGCACGCCGTCGGCCAGGGCTACGTCATCCACATTGCCTAACATCGTCAATCTAAGGTGAACGTCAGTTGCTGCTCCGCTGCCTTGACCGTACATATTCCAAGTATCTTTCACATTCCAGTCGACACTGAATTTGTTCATCGGAGATGTATCGCGTTCCACATTTTTCAAATAATGAAATCCGCTGCCCATATAGCCGGCCCCTGCGACATCATCGACTCTTTCCCCGAAAGGCACGTCAGCTCCCGCATAAGTCCCTGTTGCCTGCGGTACCAGGTTCAACCCTTCCGTCGCGACCGCTCCTTCTGCTCCATGGAAGCTAAAGTAATGATCATTGCCTCCCTTAACCCGAAACAGATCCACGGTATAAGAGTTTTTGTCATCTGCCTTGATCATGGCCGTAGTCCGTTTATACAGCGTCGTCTGCGGATATACCTTAGGCGCCTCCACCTCAATGAGCTTCACCAAATCTGTATCATCAAAATGCTTTGCATCCGCAGCCCACAAATTCGTGTTCTGTTTTCGTTTATCCACGACTACCGTGTTATGGCTGATTGTATTGACGACCCACTGCGCTCGATGCATATCGACGCTGTCCGCGAATTCGGGGTAGCCCAAATCTGGCGACAAATCGAGACCAAATGCGTGAAATCCAACATTTAACGTGTCCCCATGACCGTGGCTTACGTTGCGGCCATAGAACATCCATTCATCCCGAAGCGTGTTAATCGCGTTCAGCTGGGCATCCCGCTGGGAGCGCGCCTGCGCATTCAGCAAATTCAATACGCGGACGTCCAGATTATAGCCGCTGGATGACGGATGCTTCCCGATACCCTCGAAGGAAATGGTATGCAGTCCTTGCGTAAGATTCATCTGGTTGATGATCTCATATGCATTCGTATCCGTCCCGTAAAAATCCAACTCTTTAACAGGTTGCCCATCGATGGAAATACGATAAATGCCATTAGACTGCGCTTTTACGGGGAGTAAATCCAACTCATACTCATCCGTTGTTGGAACATTAAATTCAAATGTTACCGACTCCCCATTCTGGGTTGCCGCTAGTTGGATAGAACCGGAAGCATCAACAAACTTCGTCGGTACACTTTGTGCGGATATGTTCATGCCGCTAAAGCCAATCCTCGTTCCATAATTGACTTTCGGGTTATCACCATCCCGCAGCGCCGTAAATCCATATCCGCTCGCATTAACACTTTCCATATTCAGCGGACCATTGACATTAATAACCTCTTGAATTTGACCCGCGATCGCATTAGGTCTGGAGGAAAATACGTCCTTATGAATCCCGTCGGTCGTATTGTTATTCAGAAAATAGGCCAGCTGCGCATAAATCGGATCGCCGAATTTATCAAACGCTTTGACGGAATCCGTCATTCGCTCAATGATAAATGGATTTCCGGTTCGGCCCGTATCCCCGATGTTTGCAGTAAATTTTTCGCTCAAAATGAGCGTACTCATAGCGGAAAACATTTTTCTAAACTTCACGTTGTTATAAAGATCGGCCTGAGGGTATAAATCATAGCCCTCCAAAATATCGGCCGTCAACCGGTGATTCACCAGCCACAAAGCATTATAACCAGGTGAGCTTTCATTCCCGTTCCCATCTCGGTCGACGTCCGAAACAAGTGAATTCAGAATATTTCCACCTGTCAAGCGAGTCGGATTGGCAAGGACTCCTCCAGTCTGGAAAATGAAGTCCAGCCACTCTTTCGTTTCAGGCATCGTATCGTAGACAACAGCAGCCATCGCCAGAGCACTTTGATGCATACCGTCATTGCCGAGTATTTGCGTCTTTTTCACTGCCGGGAATACTTGCTTAATCATACCGTCTTCGATATTCCGACGAATGTTTATTCCCGAATTTTTCGGATTGGCAAATCGAAATTGCGTCGACTTCGCACTTAGAAACTGAACGGTTTCCGGGTCGTCGAGTGCCGGGAATAAAGCATCGTAGGCACTAATAAACGACTTCACTAATTCAGTTTCCCAAATGCCGCCTAATACTTTGCCATTGCCAACAGATTTGCCCGATGAATTTAGAAACACCGTTCTATCAAACTTGCTGATATCCATATCCGGATAAACATCCGCCACTCGATCTAGTAAAATCGAACCGGCACGGCCATACTTAATGTCCCCCGTATATAAATAAGCATCGCGGAATGCATTCATTGAACTCTGAATCAGAGAATCTCCCCCATACCATGACCAATGGACATAGTAGGCGATGAATGTATACCGTTTTCCTTGCTCATCTACCCAGCCATAGCCATCATCGACTCCCCAGGTGGGTCCCTTTTCTGGATAGAGCGTGTTCACGAGCAGACTTCGATCCGCGAGTGCAGGCTGGAATATGCCATGCTCATCCAAACCACTGCGGTAATAGGCTCCAAAGTCGTTCGTCGGAAACTTGTACCCGCTTGAGGGATCCACAATTTTCCATGGATCGTTCAATGGATCGATGCGATAAGGATAATTCCCGTATTTATCGATCTCCTTGCCGGTAATCGGACTTCCTAATGATTGATTAACGGCATAACTGCGAGGAAGCATTTGACTGGGAACCGCGTTCCACAAAAAGTCCAATCCTTTTGCCAGATATTTATCCGCGTTTGTAACCGACGCGTCCTTCAAATTCTTTGCCCATTGCAGCTGCTGTATATTTTGCCGGGCGGCAGTGACCTTATTCTGGCTGTACAGCGTTGTCCTCGTTTTGCTATTCATCAATTCACCTGATCTAATGAATGTCGCGTTATCGAAATATACAGTTCCTCCAGCTGACGATGAGGTGCCTAATCGCAGACTGATATAGGCGGTCTGGTCCGGAAAAACGCTCTTAAGAGTAACAGGCGTCCAAGCGTTGCTGGACGAACCTGTCTGGGACACAGATGAAAGAAAGACTTTGTCCGCATCCCATAATTCGATCTTCAGCTCAGCGGTCCCGGAGTTCGTGAAAGCAAACACATTTGCCGTATATTCAACGCCGTGTGAAACGGGAATGAGATGACTGCGCAGTCCTGCCGATTGATCTACGGCATTGGTTATTTTGATGCTGCGGACTCCGTCATAGGCCATCTCGCCAGATACCTCTGCTACGCCGTCAACCCCACGCCATTGACTTGGCTTGCCATTATCCAACAGCTCGAATCGGCCGTTATTCAAATTGGGACTTGGATCTGGAGACGCTTCACCGAATTTGGCATCGTCAAAATAAGTCGTACCGATGTTAGTGGCCCCCAGATACAATCTTATCGTGGCGTAAGCTGCTCCAACAGGCGCAGCACCGACTGCGCGAATCGGCTTCCATTCATTCTGGGAAGTGCTCCCCGCAATCACGTTCGTTAAATTTGTGTTATTGGCATCCCAAAACTCCAGAAAAATAGTAGAGGCGCCGGATTCGTCATAGGCAAATACTTCCGCTTCATATTTCACTCCTACCGAAACTGGCATTTTCTGACTTCGGACTCCGATGCCAGCGGATGCGCTCGTATCCACTATTTTTACGCTGCGATCTCCCGAACGCTTCCGCTCCAGGGAGGATGTAATATTACCGCCGAAGATAGAATCCCAATAACGAGGCATTCCATCAATCGTACTCTCCATTCCACCGTTCCTGAGTGGCGTGTTCGGATCCTTCACCAACTCCTGGAAATCTGCATCGTCAAAATAGGAGGTTCCGATGTTCCCTAGCCCTGAATAGACTCTCAGGCTTGCGTAAACAGCTCCTGTCGGCGCAGTTTGACTGATACCTAGCTGCTTCCACTGATTCAAAGTATTATTCGTGGCAGTTGGGAAAAGGATGAGCGTGTTACTCGCATCCCAGAACTCCAAATAAAGGGAAGAGCTGCCCTGTACATTATAAGAATACACGGAAGCCTCATAATCTTTGCCAGGCGTAACCGAGATCTTCTGACTGCGCAGACCAACGGATGCCGTACTGCTATTATCCGCTAACTGCACGCTGTAAACGGCGCTGTGCACTGTGTACGTGGAAGATGTCACCGTCCCGCTCATAACGGACCAGTTAAGTGGCTTTCCACCGGAAACCTGCTCGAATCCACTGTTAGGAAGAATCGGCAGCGTGTCCGCTTTTGCTTTTCCAGGAAATACCGTAAATACCGAAAATGCCATTAAAAAAGATAGGAAAACAGATAGAAACTGCGAACCTCTAATTCGACTCATTAATAATCCTTCCTTTCCAATCAAATTTGGTCAGCTACCCATAAATAAAGCGTTTTCATTCCGTGCCATCCTAAATTATAAAGTCCAGAGTAGCCTTGAAGATATACCTGCAATTCAACAAAGTGTCTACAAATTCCAGAAAACAAAAGGGGTTATTTCCCAGATCTGAGAAGACCTTGAAAACAACCCTTTTTTTCAAGTTTTGATGTTAGTTAACCGCCAAAAGGGCAGGTCAATTGTTCATTCGACCTGCCCTCTCATTATCCATTTTTCATTCTCCAATTTCCTGATAAACAAGCTGTTCCAAACCTGTTTCTGCAGAACGGTATACAGCCTCCAGTGCAGCTATGACGCCTCGCGCATATGCTGGAGAACAGCTAGTTTCCGAATGGTCTCGTATGGCTGTGAGCAAGTCGGAATACTGCAATTCGAATGGAGCAGCCGTGTTTAATGTTTCCAGCTTCTCATACTGACCGCCACGACTCATCCATAAGCTTTCACCGGTTACTAGTTTCAGCATACCACCCGTAAAAATAATCTCCGTTTCATTGCGTGATGCCCCTAAGTAACCCGATTGAACAATCGTCGCAGGAATGCCTGACGTAAGTTCCAGATAAATCATACCGCTGCCTTCTACATTGCCTCTGCTTCCATGATAACTCACAGATGATTTTAATTTACGGACTGTACAATCTGTTAGCCATTGAATTTTATCGATTGAGTGCGTACCCAAATTAGCCAGAATGCCACCGCCTGATTTCTCTTTTTCGAGAAACCACTGTGGTCGCGAGTCTTGAAAGTAATTCGTATGTCTGACATCATGAATCATGACGAGCTGACCAAGTTCTTCACTTTGGATGATCCTTTTGGCCTGTATATTTTCAGCAATATAGTGCTGCGTATGTCCTACCAAGATGCGAATATCCGCTTTACGTCCAGCCTCAATAATCTCATCGCATTCCGCTACGGACAAAGCCATAGGCTTCTCCAGCATCAAATGACAGCCATGTTCCGCTGCGAACACGGCTGTCTCTTTATGCAAATAGTGAGGCAATGCGATCACTACCACGTCCGGTTTTTCCTGTTTGATCATTTCCCGGTAATCGTTATAGGCCATTATTTCATAGAGCTGGGCGATTTCATTCGCTTTATCGAGATTGATATCTACAACCGCGCAAGCTGCAAATCCTGTCGTTGCTCGGATAGCATCAAAATGCTCTTTGGCAATAATACCCGCACCAAGCACCGCTACCCTTAATTCTGCGTTTTGCATGGCCGTTTCATCCTTTCCCGATTCTACAAATATACCTCTAAACCGGATTCACGACTTTCGTTAGCCGCTTCCAAGAATCGCATGATCTGCAGCGTCTCTTCCATATCGATATCAGGTGTTCCTGTTGCAAACATGCTCATTATTTTCTCCACTAAGCTGGCATAATACGGTTTCGGATGTCGATACACATCGATAAATTGCGTTTTGGTTTCCCTATGCAGCAGTGCCCCAAATTCGGAATTGCCTTGGCGATTACCGCGAATCGTACCGATGATACCATTTTCCCAGACGCCGGTAATGAGATCATGCTCCTCATTGGTAACGGCCGAAACCTTCACGCAACCTTTACCCAGCGTTTTAAAAAGCATCTCCGCCGTATGCACGCCATACCAGTATAACCCCGGCTGTGTAGGTTGCAAAGCTAGCGGACCATAACAGTCCATGCCGATAATGCCGCCGCTTTCAGATGTCAGCAGCGCCTCCGTTAATGCTTCGGCATAACGAAGCGAAGAACAGCTCATCATCGGTATACGATGAAGCTGTGCTAGTTCCACGATTGCCTTCGCATCGGAAGAAGAAAGGGCCATTGGCTTATCGATGAAGATCGGTTTGCGATAAGCCGCAATGCGGCGAAACTGCTCGAGATGAACCCGAGCATCCACCGACACCATCAGAATGGCATCGCAAGCCTCAGCCACTTCCTCCGGCGAATCAACGATTTTCACACCATATTTGTCGCGAACTTGCTCTGTAAACCCTTCAACTCGTGAATAACTCATCTCAAAGTCGTCTGAACCACCTGGAAAAGCAACTGTCACTTCCCCGCCGGGCACATAATAAGCATGATTCTTATCGTTTAACAATTGCGTATATGTGGGAGCATGCGATGAATCGAGTCCTATCATCCCAATTCGAATCGGTTTATCAGACATCATCTGTAAAACCTCCGTTCGACATTCATTCTGCTAACCATTCGGATAAGTGCTTTTTAACAAATTCATCATCGTTTAAATTCGGATAATCCCGATAGACACGATCAATTTCCTCCATTTGTCCGTTAGACAGCTCTTCTTCGGGGTTAAGACACCAACGCCCTTCCAGAAGACCTTGTCTCCTAAGCACCTCATGAATCCCGGCTATACAGCCTGCAAACCCATTCGCAGTATCGAAAAATGCCGCATTGGTGTCCGTCACTTCAATATTGCGAGTCAACCAGTGGGAGCTTAGACTTTCATCGTTTCGTACAAGTTTGATGGCATCCAAGAGTTCAACAGCCTTTTGCGTCCAAACAGACCAATGACCCAACAAACCGCCTACTATTTTTTTCTCAACCTTGTTTCCGTTAACGGCAAAATGGTAAGTGGTCAGCAGATCATTCACAATATTATCGTCATTGCCTGTATACAAAGCGATTTCATCTCTCCGCTCGGAATTGCATACGGCTCTCACGACATCAATCGTTTGATAACGATTAAACGGTGCCATTTTGATACCAGCCACACCAGAGATGTTCGCAAACTCTTTCCAGAAATCGTAGCTTAATACTCTTCCACCGACAGAAGGCTGCAGATAAAAGCCGAATACCGGAATGATCTCCGCGATTGTGGCAATTCGCTTCAGCAAGTCCTTCTCTGTGAAGCTTTGAAGTCCTCCCATGCTGACTAAACCGAGGTCATACCCGAGACCCGCTGCTGTTTCCGCTTCGTAAACGGCTTGCTCGGTTGGGCCGCATATGCCGGCTACTTGAAGGAAAGGTCTGTTTAACTTGGCATTCTTCACTTCCTCGGATGCTAATCTCAGCACCTTTTCGAAAAGATTATGCTCCTTGTCCCTGATCTCAAACTGTGTCGTATGCACAGCAACTGCGATGCCGCCCGTACCTGAAGCCATATAATAACGTGTTAAAGCTCTTTGTCTGCGTTCATCCAGCTCTCTTGCAGCGTTCAAAGCAAGCGGATGCGCGGGAATGACCAATCCCTCATGCAGCGCTTTATTTTTTTCCGCACTAAGTGGTTTAAATATGCTCATCTTTAATATTTCCCCTCCCTCTCTTGGAAATGGGTTGGTTTATTCCAAGTGTGACCATCAGCCAAACACCACTCCGCGGTCCAGTCAATCATTTGCTGCAGGGAAACCTGAGGATAACCGAACAGTTGATGGGCTTTGGCGGAGTTGCTCAATAAAGCGGTTGTTGATTCTTCTCCAACAAAGATAGGTTCCACACCAAATCTTTGGCCAAACATCGTTGCCGCCCAACGCATCGATAACGTTTCAGGACCGGATACATTCAAGAATGTAGGTGGGGAACTAGCTATATTCAAGGAACGAATAGCCATTTCATTCGCATCCCCCTGCCAAATACAGTTCACATTTCCCATGGTGATGTTGATTGGTTTCCCTGCTTTAACCGATTTAGCTATTTCCAAAAGCACGCCATAGCGCAAATCCACCGCATAATTAAGTCTGAAAATGGTCAATGGCGTCTCATACTTACGAGAGAAATGCTCAAAAATCCGCTCACGTCCTAAACAAGATTGGCCATATTCTCCGATCGGGCCTGTCGCCGTATTTTCTGTAGCTCCTCCATGAGCAACTGGTGTGAATGGGTACACATTTCCAGTAGAAAAAGCGACAATACGAGAGTCTTTATACTTTTCCGCAACACGTCCAGGGAGGTAAGCATTCATTGCCCATGTAAAATGTTCATTCCCCATCGTGCCAAATTTATTTCCCGCCATATAAATGACATTCTTCACATCAGGCAGCTGCTGAAGCTGTTGATCATTCAATAAATCAACGGAAATCGTTTCAACTCCGTCTGCTTCCAGTTCCTGTTTTAATCCTTCGGAAGAGAACCGCGAAGCACCAATCACTTTTTTATTTACACCGGCTTCTTTGATAGCGTTCATAGCTAACCTAGCCAAACTAGGTCCCATCTTACCGCCAATACCAAGTAATAGAATATCCCCATCGAGTGCAGCAATATCATTGATTAAAGCGGACGAAGGCTGAGCTAGCTTTGTTTCTAAGTCGTGGATTGTTTTCATGTCGTTCTCCTCTCGATTTTCAAGTCTACATCCCTATTTTAATGAGCCGACACATTAAAAGACAAGTCTTTAAAATGTCTATATATACGCAGAGGGATAGGACGAATCCCTTCCTTCACACCCTAGCTCTTCATACTTTCATCCAGGAACGCAAACTCGAAAATTTGCCGTGGACGGCCTTTTGGCATTTTCTCCATACCGCTTGTCCGGACTAAACCGGTATCCGACCATTCGAGCAGCAATCGATGGGTGCTTCTAACCGTAATGTTGAGCAGCAAAGCTAATTCTTGAACGTTATAATCTTTCTTGCCGGTACGGGCATAGGTCACAAGTAACCTGCTTAAGTAGGAAGAGGTCATATTAGCGTTCTCTGCTTTTTTAATAAAATCAGGATTAACCAATTCCAAATCTTTCACCTGGGCATCCACCATCTCCAATGGTCCGAGTATGCCTCTGTCCTCTCGAACAATAAAGCATGAGTTGCCGCTTGCTTCCTTTGATTTCCGCAGGGCCGATCTCGCATTAGAACCCGCTTCATTGGCTGTTCTGCCGAATCCAACACCGATACTTAACGTTAGCTGATAGGATCTATAGATTTCAGATGCCAGAGGAACTCTTTTGTATCCCGCCGTTTCTTGTTCAAATATCCCCCTGGTTGTAAAAAACAAATATTCATCGCCTCCCAGGTGCGTAAGATGACCTCGTAAAGAATCCACATAATCCAGCAAAATTCGGTGAATATTGAGCTTCAGCTTTTGAATTTCATGCTCCGAGTTATGGCGATCAACGATTTTGCCAAAACCATCCACATTAATCAAGCCCACAACGATCTGGGATTCCTTACTCTTCCTAGCATCCGTCGATAGAAGCGCTCTCTCCAGAGCTACAACGATGTCCTGCGTGGTTGGGACTATCCATTCATTCGGGATTCCTAAATCATTTATTTCCGCTGAAATTGAATGGATGCCAGTGAGCACTCCCGAGGTCAAACCCTTGTTAAAACAATCTTTATGGAACTCCAGCAGTTGTTCTCTAGTCGGGTTGCTGGCCCCATCATAGCAAATGATTTTCAAATCTTGTTCATCGATTTCCTCCAGAAATCGCTTTACCATGATCGAAGTTACTGTATCTACACTTATTGCATGACCAACGTTCAACATACCATTTACCTTTGCAAGCTTTTTTTGGATGTTGTAAAAAGCTTTATATAATCCGGTTTCGTTATATCGGACGTAATGAACAGGTACGACCGATTTCACTTTTTCCAGAACTTTTCGGTAAGGGACAGGCCCGCATAATAACAAAACTTCTACTTCATTCTTTATTTCATCTGATAAATTTGGAGTTTCCAATTCATTCTTTGAATATCTGACAACGGGTTCAAACGTGGGGAAATTTTTGATGACTTTGACGATCCTGGACACCATATCTTTGGGTCCGACGATGCCAATCTTAACTCCAGCACTCGCACTGCTCTGACCTATTATTTTTCCTAAAGTATCAATGGGAAATCCCTCGCTTTATTTTCAATTGTTCCAACATAGTTTGAAATAGATTGTCGATTCATATTGTACCCCTAACCACTGATAGACATGACTCCAAAATTAGATTCTAGAGTCTTATAGCAGCTTTGTGAGGGTAGATTGGGCAATAGTGGATGCCAATGTTGTATTTACTACAACAATTCACACGCCAAAAGGCTATTGATATCGAGGATTCCGATTTAAGACACTTCCATGTTGAACAAGCTTGGATGAATGATCGACCGTCTCTGAAGTCCAACACCCGGTTTAACCCAAAACAACCCTGCGCGAAAGCTCTGTGCGCAAGGCTGAAAGATCTGAATCGGATTGCCAAGGCAAGAGCGGATCCATATCACAGTAATTTATCAGAATACTGCGCGAACTCAACTTAAATATAACGCAGATAGGCCTCTGCCTTCAAGCAAGGTAAACATACCGTTTGAGATTGACAGATTACATCTCTTTCCCGAAAACTTTCACTACATAAAAGCTGGCTAGTCCTTTGGATACATCGGTCATAACTATGCGTACATACCTGATTCCTGTTTCATAAATTCATCCATGCCCATTTCTTGTCCCGTTTGTCTTTGAGAAGCCACTGCTTTCCAATGGATATCATCCGATGAAACTTCAACTTGATATTCATACTCTGTATTATCACTTTCCCAATAGATCTTACAGACATCCAGCTCGTAGAACCCTTCAAGATCTACCTTCCACCACACCGGCAGGTCATTATTCCCAGCACTCCAACGCTCGCTCCACCGATCAGCAAGGACATTGCTTGTTGCTTGACTAGCGCTGCATCCAGGAAGCTCTGAACTGGCTGTCGCCGGTTTATTGATCGCAACATCCGTCCAGTGTTCCCAATATCTTGATGATGGCGGCGAAAAGAAGGGAATCTGATCTACCTCATATTCCGGTTTTCGATCAGGTGGGATTTGTGATTTCCCTGGTACAAATGCATCAGAGGCGGGCTTCGATATGATTTCTACGGTCGCCGGTTTCAATCCGTCTGATTCCGCAAGCAGTGTGATAATGCCTGGCTCCTTCGCCGCGCGAATTAACACCCCAATGGCTCCCGCTTCTACTTCTACGGGGTTAGATCCCACTCTGCTGTCTCCATCACCGACAATTTCTGCCGGCCCAGTCAGCTGGAATGTTATCTGATTGTAGGCATCCGGAACAACAGTTCCATTGGCATCTCTTACATAAACATGAACCATGATTAAATCAGAACCATCCGCTTTAAGATCAATACCGCAATCATCTACAGATAATGTTAAATGATCCGGAGTGCCCGGAGTCATGACTGTGTGCGTTGCTACGATAACATCGTCAACAATAGCTTCAGCCATTAATTTGCCCGGCTCCCATTCCACCCCTTCGAAAATGAAAGGTGCATGCGGCATACTGCCATATCTTGCGTCTGGTTTTTTAACACCGAGAAGCTTACCGTTCAGAAAGAGCCTGATTCGTTCACAGTTGCAATAAATCGTAATATCCTTAGTTGAAGCCGATGTCAAATCATTGGCGATGAATACCATTGGCGTTGTACGAATACCCGCTATTTGTAAATTAGGGTCACTTTGGCTTTGAAATAAATAATAGCTATATTTGGGTAAACGATATAAATCCAGTGCGCCACAGGCAGCGACAATACCGGTCCACAACGCACCACCGCTAAGTCCTTTTGTAGCTAAAATATGATTTAAAATGTCGGTGCGCTCTTTCGAAGACTGCAGCATGCCAGACTCTCCGCCTGGATAGAAATCTCTTGTCCCTCTTGAACATCTGAGATGCGTATGCCTTGGACCCGCTTGCTCCAGATAATGGTCCCCCCACTCCCTGATGAAAGATCCTTGATTTTCACGAAGCGCTGCTCCATAAACGACATCATAATCGATGGCAGCAATTCTATAATTGTCACAGGCTGCATAGCATTGATCACCTGGATATTCGGCATGTGTGACCTCAAGGGCTGTTCGTGTATATTGTTCACTATAATCGGTTTCATTCAAGATAGGCTCCCATAATACGACACTAGGGCGATTCCTATGGTAACGAATCATCTCGCGAATATCTTGATAGGATCTTTCTTTAAACGTATCGTTATCCCTAAACCACTGCCATCCAGGTGTCGGCACAATACACATCAGGCCTAATTCGTCACAGGCGTCCATGAAAGCCGGAGATTGCGGATAGTGTCCTGTACGAATAATCGTAAATCCACCTTCTCTAAGCTTGATCGCATCTCTACTATGCAGAGAATCAGATAGGGCATCTCCCACATAGACATATTCCTGATGTCGGTTGGCGCCAATTAATTTCATCAATGTTCCGTTGATATGAAAGCCTTCACCATCAAATCGGATGTGCCGAATACCTATTTTTGTTTCATAGGCATCTACGACTTCATTGTTATCATAAACAAGCGTGTATACCGTATATAAATAGGGATGATCCGGGTGCCAAAGCTTGGGTTCTACAACCGTAACGCTCTGAATAAAAGTATGATCCTTCTGTTGATCAATGTTGTGTAAAGCGGAAGATACCTTACTAACAACTTCTTTATTGTCATTTACAATATAATGAGTCACTGAGCAAGCTTTTGGGATATCATATTCATTACTAATATGCGTTTGTATATGTACTTGAGCCTCAAGTGAGCTTACATCCGAATAAGTGATGAATAGACCGCCGCCAGCTTGTTGATTCGTAAGAATGGCATCTGTAATATACAATTTATCCATCGTATGCAGCCATACATTCCGGTATAGGCCTCCATAATAGCAAAAATCCAATTCACCCTGTGGTTTACCTGGTGGAACGTCTGGCGTATCGGAGTTGTCTAGCCTCACAACAATCACATGATCCGTTTCTTCATCAGCCGTCACATGATCCGAAATATCTAAGGTAAAAGGCAGGTAACCGCCGTAATGTGTTGATAGATGTTTCCCGTTAATCCATACATCTGCCGTATGCTTCGGACCTTCGAATTCTACAAATATTTTTTGATCCTTATTGGCTTTATCCACATAAAAATGTCTCCGATACCAGGCGATACCTAGATAGTTCAAGCCTCCACTGCAGTGGGCAGGTTCTACCCTCACTGTGTGAGGAAGGTGAACAATCTCCCAAGCTGAGTCATCAAAATTAGCCGCTTCTGAACCTTGTGAGTCCCCCCGAAAAAAACGCCAATCCTGATTAAAACTTAATTTATTGCGATGAACATCTTTTTCAAGTACATGCGGGATACCTAATTCATCTAATGTATTCATGCCATACTCCTCTCAACTTACATGTCTATTCGTTAATTTTAAAGAGTAGTCACATTAAAGACAAGTCTTTAAAAAGTCCTTATATGAGTTGAGGAAACATACGAATCCATGACAAATAAGCGCGGAAACCGCGCTTTCAGCGAAAGTAGTTCCGCGAGCAGGAGCGCGTTGGTAGAATCTGAGAAGCCGGAAATCGACTTCTCGGCAAACTGTCCCGCTTCAAAGGAAATTGGAAACAGGACTTTTATCGTTGATTATCGTAAGACCGTCATATAAAACATGACGGCCCCTAACTTACACTTGTTTATTTTTATATTGTGTAGGCGTAAATCCTGTGTGGCGCTTGAACAATTTGCAGAAATAACGGTAGTCGGAGATGCCTACTGTCCCGGATACCTCATAAATTTTCATCGTCGTCCGTTCCAACAGTTCGCTCGCCTTTTCCATTCGTACTCGGTTCAAATAATCCGAGAAGTTCTCGCCGACCTCTTGTTTGAACATCTGACCTGCGTAAGAGGGATGCAATTGAACAAGCTTTGCCACCTGCACATCCTCTTTATAATGTTCGCGAATATAGCGAATCATTAATTGAACTTCCTTGCGCACCGTTGCTGACGGATGAAAACGGTTGTTCATCCATTCGTTTACGGCGTGAATCATTTTTTCCCACCATGCACAATAATCCGTCCACGTTTCCAATCGATCCCATTTAAACGCTCAACAACCGAGGCTGGGAGCTTTACAAACCCGGGGTGAAACATTTGTCGTGTCATGCTCAGCAGATCCTCTGGATGAACCTGGGGATTATAAAGCTTGGTTATGACAGACACACTTTCCTGGAACGCTTCGGCATCCTCCCGCAGCATCGCTTTTACCACAGCAGCAATCCACTCACGGATCTGCTCCTCATCGAAGCGCCGGAATGTCGACGAATGTTTGCCTACAATAGCCGAATCCGGCTTATAGAAGTAAGCAGCAAGTCCATCAAGTCCTTCGCGCAACCCGTCAGCAATTTGCTTTATCGTCAAAGGCTGCTTGCCTAGTTCCCGTACCGGGCCGACATGAATAAAGCTCTTAACGGGAGCAAAATCCTTTAAAGCCTCCAATGCTGCTAGCGCTAGCTGGTTCATCTTGAAGCTTTCTAGAAGCTGTTTGGAACCGATCAACAAGCACAACCGACTTTGCCGAATCGGCAGCATCACCATCCGGTTGCCTTCACCGAGCATCCGCTGGTCCAGTCGCTGCTCCAATACTTCGCCTACTTGTCTTTGGAGCTGAATAAGTTCTTCCTCCGTTAGCTCAGCTTGCTCGGATCCCTCAGGGACTCTCCAGCCTATAGTCAATCCTGTCAAATAGCTGGCTTGGGCCACTCCTTCGAACCACTCTTCAGGAATCGCACGGACATGGGTACTTCCATCATCGTCCACCAACCGCTCCGTCCACTGACGCTTCCTCGTCCATTCCTTTTCCCATTCCAACTTACGGCGCATCTCCAGCTTTTGATCCACATCCATCTCCTGCTCAATCTCTTCAGCCACCTTGCGGCAAGCATCGAGAATTTGCTCGGGCGTCTGCGCCAGCTTGATCAAATAGTTATCCACACCCAGCTCGATTGCTTGACGCGCGTATTCGAACTCGCCATAAGCCGTCAGAATCACAATCCGGATTCGCGGCCACCTCTTGCGCACATAGGCAGCTATTCTAATCCGCTCATATTCGGCATCGTAATATCCGTCAGCAGCAAATGCGGCATATCCCGTTCTATCATCCGGATCGCTTCTTCAGCTCCCGATGCGGCTCCCATAAACGTAAACCCCGCATCCGACCAAGGAATCCGTTCGGAAAAGCGTTCACGTACCCATTGTTCGTCATCCACCATCAACAGCTTCAGCATGGCACTTTCCCCTACCGCATCATTTATTTCTCTCGAAGATCTCCTATCGGGAGACGAATCGTCACCGTTAGCCCCTCATCTGGCTCATTATGAAAATGCAGACCATACGGGTAACCGAATGTCATGATAAGCCGTTCTTGCACATTGCGCAGCCCCAGTTTGTTCAAACCTTTATAAGGATTAGGCGTCCCAGTATCTTCCGTCAACAAGGCAAGCTTCTCCGGAGCAATCCCTGGTCCTGTATCTGAAACCTCAAGCAGTACACTATCGATCTCCGTATTTTTCCCCGAGACAATGATATGATTAACCTCTTTTTTCGTTAGCCCATAAAAAATACTATTCTCTACCAATGTAATCAACGTAAGTTTCGGTATTGCCGTCTTAAAGTAGCTCTCCGGGACGGCAATGTCCATCTCGAAGACATCCCCGTACCTGAGGTTCATAATCTGAACATAGTTTTCCCGACGGTTTCAACAGCATGATGGGCAACATCAAGTCCTTGTTCGATGACTTGCGGGAAGCAGAGGAGAAGAAGCGGCATCATGAGCTGAAGGTGAGCTTCCAATTCGCCGCGTTCAGCTGCCTTAAATTGTCGGGTTATGGCGGTCACGGGCTTGCGAATGTAGTTCGTAATCCACACGGAGACGATCACCGCCAGAATAATGGCGATTAGCAGCACTAGCACCAGCTGTTTCTTGAGCGAGTCCAGCAAAGGAAACGCCTGCGATTCCTCGATGACGGAGAAAACAATCCAGTCCCAGCGATTTTGATTACTGCTTAGCACCGTATAGCTTCCAAAAGAGGTGTGAACGGTGTTATAAGCCGTCCCACTCGTCTGGGTTAAAGCTTGCAAAGCATCCTTCATTTCCAAATGATCCTGAAACGTCTTCGGATATGCGAGGTACGTGTTCGTCGACAAATAATCGCCTTGGCCCGTAAACAGATAAATTCGGCGCTGCTCGCCTTGAATGATCTGCGGACCTGTTAGCGCATTCAAATTCAAATCCAGCGCAACGACGCGGTTACTGTCGATTTGCTTAGAAACCGTAATCACTGCACGCTCATTGATGGAACGCGGGGGGCTCCACCAGAAGCCTGTTTTGCTTGTCTGAGCTTTAATTTCCTCAATCCGCTCAGGCGTGATGTAAAATCGATATCCGTAGGGAGAACTAATCTTCACTTTGTCAAATTCGATCAGATAAATACTATGGATCTGATCTTGATGGTAGGTCATGATATTATCGATCAGCTCCGTGTAGTCGGCTTCGTCCATTTTATTGTAGAGAACCGGATTGGAGAGAAAGATCAGTTGACTTTGTATAGAATTCATTAATGTTTTGATATAATTTTCAACCTGCACAACGGAGCCTTGCAGCACTTCTTCGTTGTTTTGCCTGATGGGCTCGAAAAGCCGCTGATATCCGAAAATGCCGATCACCAGAAATAGTACGATTACGGACAAAAAGGTAAGGATAAACAGCTTGGTGCTGACGCTGGAAGTGAAGCTTTTTCCTGTTATCCGACGAATCATGCAAGAACGCTCCCCTATCCTATGAGGATACAGCAAAGCCCCCGATATCGAGGGCTTGTGACTTTTCAAATATTATAGCATGGTCAATCCTTCTTTGTACTATATAATCTTTCATGTTCACTCATTCGTGCTCATCATTACCCCTTGACGGAACCTAGCAATGCACCTTTAACAAAATATTTTTGCAGGAACGGATAGATGATCAGGAGCGGTAACGTCGCTACAACAACTACGGCCATCTTGATCGTTTCCGGAGGCAGCGCGTCCAGAGCCAATGAATTAATCGACAGCTCAGAGCTGACGTTTGGCGCTTGAATCATACTTCTTAGCACGACCTGCATGGGCATAAGCGTTTTATCGGAAATATAAAAGATACCTTTGAAATATTCGTTCCAATGCGTAACTCCATAGAACAAGCCAATCGTAGCCATAATGGGCGCCGATAGTGGAAGGACAATGCGAAATAGGGTCTGAATATCTCCGCAACCGTCCACTTTGGCTGCCTCCTCTACTTCCGCCGGGAGGTTTTCAAAGTACGTTTTGACGATCAAACCGAATCGTACAATCCGAGACTGCGAACCATAATGTAAAGTGGAATAATACCGCCACTAAAAATCATCGTGAACACGATCGCCATCAGGATCATATTGCGGCCTGGAACAGACTTCTTGGATAGCGGATACGCCAGCAGTGTGGTGACTAGCAGATTCAAAGTCGTGCCTACAGCCGTGATGAAGACAGTAATTTTCAACGCTTGTGGAATACGCGCGCTTCCGAATATTTCTTTATATGCTTGAAAAGTTAGATGTTCGGGCCAAATAACGAATCCACCATTCTTCATGACTTCGATATAAGGAGTTAACGAAACGACAACGACATAGTACAACGGAAACAATGTGACGAGGGCAAATAGGGTCAGAACGGTATTTATAGCCGCATCGGCAACCTTATCCCCTTTTGATTTTTGGAGTACGAATGACATTGTAAACCCCCTCCTTTTCCAATACGCAATCTACCATATGCCGGAACCCCCGACTTTCTTAGCCAGTTTATTTGCACCTATAACCAAAAAGAGCCCTACCAAGGATTTGAAAACCCCCATAGCTGCTGCAACGCCAAACTCCAGACGCTCGAAGCCATAGCGATAAACCCATGTGTCCACAATGTCTCCGACATCATACACCCGAGCATTTAAGAAGATGAAAACCTGATCGAAGCCTGCATCCAGTATGCCGCCGATTCTAATAATCAACATGAGCACGAATACATCACGGATACCAGGCAGCGTTATATGCCAGAGCTGACGCCAACGTCCTGCACCATCCACGACGGCAGCTTCATAAAGTTCCTGGTTGATGGATGCCAAAGCCGCCAAATAGATAATGGCTCCGAATCCGGTATTTTTCCAAATTTCTGATAGGACCAGCATCGGTCTAAAGAGATCCTTGTTCGTCAATAAATCAATCTGTCCCCAACCCATATCGCGTACAAACGTACTAATTAACCCGGAGCCCGGAGCTAAGAAAGAAAAAGCTAATCCATACACGATGACCCAGAATAGAAAATAAGGCCCGTAAGTAATCGTTTGAACCGCTCGTTTGAACCAAAGCACCCTGACTTCATTTAACATAAGAGCAAGGATAACATCTGGCACCATGTAGCCCACAATTTTGTAAACACTGATTAACAGCGTGTTTCTCATAATTTGATAAAATTCAGGATTATCGAAAATGACTCGAAAATTATCGAAGCCGACCCAAGGACTTCCCCAGATGCCCTTCATCAAGTTATAGTTCTGAAAAGCAATCAAGGTTCCCATCATAGGTGCATAATGAAACAGAATATAATAGACCAGTCCGGGTATCATCATGAGGTAGAACCATCTGCTGTGGTAAATGCTTCGTAGTTTGCCTTCCCTCACAGGGCGTGTAGCTGTAGATTTCTCTTTCAATACAGTTGTGGTTTCCGCCATCGCCATATCCTCCTAGCCGTATCTCTGTTGGAAGGCAGAAGGAAAACCATGAACAACCCAGGGTTCCCCTCGACGCCTCGACACGTTTATATAAAATCGTTAAGTTTCTTATCTTTCAAAACGGAGTTTAATTGTTTGGTATACTCGGTGAAGATTTCTCTTTCTTTGAACTTGGTCATCAGTTCTTCACGGTATTGCGGCCAATTTTTACCGCTCTTGTCTTCAAGTACTGCTTTAGCATGGAATTTGCTCATTTCTTTGCGGAAATCCCCGATGTTGATGCCTGCAGGAGGAACTAAGCTTACTGGAGGCAATGCGTTATGTTTCGGGAAGCTTTCAACCGTTTTCAGAATCGCACGGTCATGGTCGGAAACACGGGAATCAATCAGATCAAATCCAAGTACATTAGGATCTTCCGGTGTAAATGCTGAATACACATTCAGCCAGTTTCCTGCTTTGGCGATATCAGCTTCGAAAGCTGCAACATTTAAAGTAATCTTGTTGCCAGATTTCGTGTAGTGCTTACCTTCTTGCCCGAAATGGGTCAATAAGAAGCCTTCTTCACCAGTAAGCCAGTTGACGATTTCCAAGGAACGCTTCACTTTGTCCGGACTCTTATCGGCTGTAGCTTTGCTTATCAAGAACGTGTCTGTAGGAACGTTGTATTTCCACATGATCGGCTTGTCAAGCGGATAGATCGGCTGCCAATTGGCTATTGGATCAAGAGCTTTCGTACGATTTTGTACACTTGTAGCCACACTGTCCAGTGCCACTGTCTTGTCACCTGCCGTGAAGAACATGCCGACTCTGCCTTGAGCAGCTTTATCAAAATGAGCTGGCGGCTTGTTCAGGAACCAGTCCGGATCTACGATTCCAGCTTTGTTCCAATCTATCACTTGATCGATAACACCTTGTACTTTAAGATCCGTACGATTATCAACATAGCTGTTGTCGACGATCATGAAGTCAGCTACAAAACCGTTGTTCAACCATTGCGGGAAGTCGAAAGGAAGATTTTGTCCGCTGCCTGCTGCCGTAAAGCCGTAAGTATCCTGCTTGCCGTTGCCGTCTGGATCAGCTTTCGTGAACTGGGTTAATACGTTGGTCAGTTCCTCGTAATTTTTGGGAGACTTCAACCCCAGCTTATCGAGCCAGTCTTGACGAATATACCAGGAAGCATAAGTGTTACGTGAGAAAGGCACCATAGCGCGAGTGAACTCACCCTGCTTGAGTTGGAAAGCATCTACTTCTTCTTTCGATACCCATTTGAAGTAATTAGGCATCGTTTCTTTCGTGATGAATGTGCTCAGGTTAGCGGTTATGCCGTCGTTAATATACTTCTGGGACTCGGCACCACCGGCGATGAACAGATCAGGAGCGCTTCCGCCCGCCAAGGTAGCATTCAACTTGTCATGATATTCTTTGCCTGTCACCATATAATCGATTTTCAAATCAACGTTAAATTTCTCTTCAATCGCTTTTTTGACGAAATCTTTGTCTGCGGATGGCAGTGTTACATTCCCCATAAGTCCACTCATGACGGACCAGTTTAGCGACAGCTTGGCTGGTTTAGCGCTTCCTGTCGCCTTTGGAGTTTCTGTCGTTGTTTTGTTGTCTGAGCATGCTGTAAGCGCAAACATTGTAGCAAGTCCTATCACTACCAATTTTTTCATTCGATTAACACCCTCCTGTTTATATACGGTCCGTAAACATTTACCCCCTGTAAAAGCTAAATGATGGCGTTTACTTGACTTCATTATAGGTCCGCCCAACTAGCGAAACTAGCAGACGATTTCAAGAAATAGTGGTCATAATACAGAAAAGACCCTTTAATAATGCCATGCAGTTACGATTGTTTCTAAAAGTAAAGAAGGTCACAACCTGTTTTCAAATGGCTGCAACCTTCTTTGATCTGACTGAATATGTCAATTCTCATTGTACACGAACCTCCTACTATTGAGTATAGGATAGTTGAAATTTCGACAAATATTTTGTCGAAATTTGTAGTGACATTGTTATATTAACCGTATATAATTAATAAAAATTTATCTATTTTCTAATTACATATTCATATCGACAAAGGCACACTCATTGAAAAATGGGGTCGCAAAACTACAGGGGCTACAACGTCTAACGTCATGCCAGCCAGCTACCGAAATATGGAGTTTATTTTATTGAACCCCTATTACGGGGTTTTTTTATTTTTTACAAGCTAGTGGCGACGTACAGTTATAAAAAAATGGTTACGTATTACATAGATAACGGCAGCGGAAGTGGTGGATAATATTGGAAGAATTCATCCTAAGTGGATTGATAAAAGAGGCACAGGAGGGGAATGAACAAAGTCGGCAAGAAATCATTCAAGGCAATAAGCTATTTTTGGAAAGAGTCACCTCAAAAATTTGCAAACGAATGATTACTTGGAACGACGACGAGATGAGTATCAGTCTCATTGCTTTCAATGAGGCCATTGATCGGTACCAACAATCACAAAATGATAACTTTTTCAATTATGCAAAGCTCGTTATTCAATCACGGCTTACTGATTATTTTCGAAAGGAGAGTCGACAGCAGAGCGGGGTAAGTCTAGATGCCAGGCCAATAGATACGAAGGGTGAATATGAGTCAAACCCTTTTGAGATTAAACAATCCTGGGATCACTATAATGAACAAAAAATGATTCAAGAACGACTAGAAGAAATACAGCTTTATAGCTCAAGACTAGAGGAATTCGGAATATTCTTCGAAGAGTTGGAAGAGGCTTCTCCGGATCGTGCAGATGCCCGAAATAATCTGATCGAGGTTGCCTATGGTTTTGTAAAACACCCTCATTTAGTTGATGTACTTTTAGGAACAAAACAGTTACCTCTTAAACAAATACTTGATTTTATTCATGTTAGCCGTAAAACTATAGAAAGAGGAAGAAAATATTTAATCTCTCTTATTATTATTCTGATTTCTGATGACCTCCCCCACTTGAAGTCGTCCATCGCGTTTCCGGATTTAAAAAGGAGGGGAATTAAATGAAGAAAACAAACGGACTTGTCATCAAGATTACGGAACAAGTTATGGTGGTTATGTGTGATGACGGTAAATTCCGAAATCTCCCCCTTCCAAGTAAGCTTCCAGCAGTGGGTGAACGAATTACTGTTCCTCTTCGCCGAAAGAAAACTTATAAATTCCGTTGGCTCTCCAGTATTGCCGCAAGTTTCATCCTTTTGTTAGGTTTGGCAGTTTGGTATCAAACCCAGCCCCAATATTATGATATTATCGCTATTGATATAAATCCTAGTTTGGAATTGTATGTGGATGCAAAAGAAAGGGTTATTAAAGTAAAGCCCCTGAATTCAGACGCAGAAAAAGTTCTCACTAATTTCCCTCTAGGACAATTAAAAGTAAGTGAAGCAATTGAACGAGTAATCTCAACATCAACGGATTTAGGGTATATTAACAAAAACAAGGAAAATTTTATTATGATTTCCATTGCAAATCTTAAAGGGAAAACGATTAGTACAAGTGCTATTAATTCTGTTGTAACAAAAAGCCTTCATTCAACACATGTAGATGCTTTTCTGAAATTAGAACAGGTTGACAAGCCTGCGTATGATTTATCCAAAGAAAAAAATGTCTCTCTCAACAAATGGATACTGCTTCAACAATTTGAACATTTAGGTGTCCAGATCAATCTGGAGAAAATTGCTTCTGAATCTTTATCAGAAGTTTTACAAGAAACGGGGATAAATAAGGAAAAATTATTTTTGCCGATCCAAGAATCTATCAATCCGCAAAAAAACGCGATAAACGCAGAAAAACGATTAAATGAACAAGTAGATAAAGGAATAGAGCCTAGTAACAATACAATAAATGCAACTGTACCTTCACTCGATTCAGAGGGGGCAACCAAACAGGTGCCATCAGCTAATAACGTTGAGTCTGGCAAGACAAGCACTAGTGATAAATCCGGACTAAACGCACCAACCATCCCAGAACAGCCAGATACATCAGGTCATTCTAGTTCAACTAGTCCAACCAGGTCATCAGTTGGATCCGGGTTGCAGAGCTCTACGAGCCCTCCCGAAACCACCGGCGCTCCGAGCCCGTACAACTCGCCCGGCGCTTCGATTCCGTCCAGCTCGCCCGACGCTCCGAGCCCTTACAGCTCGCCCGGCGCTCCGAGCTCGTCCGGATCACCCAGCGCTTCCAGCCCGTACGGATCGTCTGGCGCTTCCAGCCCGTACGGATCGTCTGGCGCTTCCAGCCCGTACAGCTCGCCCGGCGCTCCGAGCCCTTCCAGCTCGCCCGGCGCTCCGAGCCCTTCCAGCTCGCCCGACGCTCCGAGCCCTTCCAGCTCGCCCGACGCTCCGAGCCCGTCCGGATCGCCCGGCGCTTCTAGCCCGTACAGTCCGCCCAGCACTTCGAGCCCTTCCGGTTCGCCCAGCGATTCGAGTCCGCACAGCTCGCCCGGCCCTTCGAGCTCTTCCAGCTCTTCAGGCACCTCAGGCCCAAGCAGAAGTAGATAATTTAAATCAAGCAATTCAAAACTGCTTTCTAACCTTATTCCTGTTCAATGGGAATAAGGTTTTTTCTTAATTTTTAAGATGTAAGTGCATCGACCCCCACTTCCGTAAATAAACCTTCGTATTTAAATACATGAACCAAATATTACATAATAAACGGAGGTTGAATAAAATGAAAAAAAAATTTTTGGTATTGTCACTTGCTTCACTAGTAACCCTTAGTTCCGCTACTCCTTGTTTTGCTCAGGCGAGCATATCAAGTGATCCGTCATCGTCTAGCGGAACTGCTGCTTCAAGTGCTACTTCATCAAGTTTCAACTCTGGAAGTGCCGAAGCCACGACACCATCGTCCAGCGGAGCTGCCTCTTCATCAAGTTCCAACTCTGGAAGTGCCGAAGCTTCCCCTTCTTACAAAGGGTCAACAGATTCGTCAGGCACTGCTTCTTCTATTGATCATTCAGAAAAAAATAAGTTTCCATCAACAACAAAAGAACAAGCTACCAACCCAAGCTCCTTTGATTCCAAATTAGGAAATACCGAAACTTCGTCTCCAACAAATCTGTTTAATTCTACTGAATTGCGTTTGGGAGATGAAAGCGAGAGTTATGTCACCCAATTAAACAAAGATAATCTTTCTTTCGAAGATGTAATGAAAATATCATCAAGTGTTGGAAACTACCGCTCAAAATTAGATAAAACCACATATGAAAAGTATGTAGTGCAACAAAAAGCTGAAAATGATCTTTTCGATTTAAAACAAAACGTCGATTCTAAATCAAATATACCTGATCAGATTCAAGCACTAAAGTCTAATCCGAAAAATAATAACTTGTATGTGGAATTAGCCTTGAAGTATATAGCAAACGGCGATCTGACAAATGCAGAGAATATAGCCAACCAATTGGATGCCAAGGCGCCGGGTAGTTATCTTTCCCTCCTCCTTAAAGCTGAATTGGCGGGAGTTCAAGATAAACCAAAAGATAAACAAATTTATCTCCAAAAAGCGATTGAAATCAATCCAAGTGGTTCGGTTGCCATGCTTAAACTCGGTGAAGAATTAACTCAAGCAGGCAAATCAAATGAAGCAATTGCTTATTTATCAGCCGCGTCTGCACTGAACCCGAAAAATGAAAAAGTATTTGAAGCGTTAAACACAGCGTTCTCCAAAAGCGGCAACACCGAACTTAAAACCTATGTAAACGGGGTTATACCCAAGTTTGAAGTTAAGCCGTTTATTGAAAATGGAAGCACACTAGTTCCAGTTCGTGCAATTTCGGAAGCTCTTGATGCTAAAATCGATTGGAATGGTGAGAAACAAGAAGTTTTCATTCAACGTGAAGATACGATCATTCAGTTAACGATTGGAAGTAATGTGGCTAAAGTGAACGGTAAAGAGGTTAGTATTGAAGCTCCGGCTGCAACAGTAAACGGTAATACTGTGCTCCCATTGCGGTTTATAAGTGAGTCACTGGGCGCCAAGGTAGATTGGAAAAGCGAAAGCCAGATGATCGTAATCTCTAAATAACGACCTGTCGCAGCAATAAACAACTCAATGTGAACTAATCAATTATAAGGAAGGTTGGCGAAGTTTCTATTCGCCCCTTTTTTTTATCTTATACATACAGCACAATATCTTTTAAGAGAGCCTAAACCTAATATGTTCAAGGAGGACTCCATATGAATTGGCATTTACCCCATGAATTGTTAAACCAATTTCCTTTCCCGTTGTTAACCCTAAACCAGGCAGGCCTAATAATTGAAGTGAATTCCGCTATGAAACATTTAACTGATTATGATAATGAAGAACTTTTACAAAAAACGTTTATATCATTGCTGCAGGACTATGATGCATCTGAAGTAAAGGAACAGATCAACAAGGTGGAAAATGGGACTATCGGTTCTTTTGATACGGGTATCTTGGGTAAAAATGGAGTTCCCTTAAGACTTCAGTTCGTCCTTCTTCCTCTTATCCAGGGAGATCAAATCAAAGCTATTCATGTCATAACCAGAGATATAACCGAAAGCGAACAAACCAAGGACGCCCTGCTTCAAGCCCAAGATCAAATAAGCAACATATTTGATACATTGGATGTTTCCATTTGGTCTGTCAACGTTCAAGACAACAAAATACTTCATTTATCTCCAGGAACAGAAATAATCTATAAGAGAACCTTGCAGGAATTTCATGATAACCCAATGCTTTGGAAAATGGTGATACACGAGAAAGATCTTCCTATAATAGAGCAAATGCAGCAACAACTGAGATTAGGCCTTTCAATGAAAAATGAATATCGGATTATCCATCCTGACGGGAACATCCGTTGGATCCATACCCGAACCATCCCACAACTAGATCGAACCGGGGCATTAATAACCTTAACGGGAATTGTCCTTGATATTACAGAAAGAAAAGAACTTGAGGAGAAAATTCGATCACTTGCGTTTGAGGATCCATTAACCGGTCTTCCTAATCGAAAACAATTTGAAGACATCCTGGAAATAGAGATTCAAAAGTCCAAATTAATAGGGCGAAAAATGGCTCTATGTACGCTGCATGTGAGTAGATACAAAAAAATCAACGATACATTGGGTGATCATATAGCCGATCAATCCATTAGATTGCTGGCCGAAAGATTAACGGAGTGCATACCTGATAGAAGTTGTATTGCCAGAATACGTGAAGATGACTTCGCCATTTTGATCAAAGACGTGGAACGTACCGATGAGGTGTTAGCTTTTGCCGATCAGCTTATACAAAAAGCAAGTCGTTTGTTTCATGTGAAAAACTTTGAATTTCACATGTTTTCCAATATAGGTATCAGCTTGTTTCCACATGATTGCAACGATCACCTTACCATGATAAAGCAATCTGCGATTGCCCTGCACCGGGCTAAACAACATGGTCTAAATAATATTGAAATGTACAATTCTGAGCTAGACATTGAAAGTTATCAAAATTATACCATGGAGAGAGACTTATACAAAGCAATTGAACGGGATGAACTCACCTTATTTTATCAACCAAAAATCGATGCTCAATCCTATAAAATCGTAGGTATTGAAGCTCTTCTAAGATGGAACCACCCGGAGTGGGGCTTGGTTTTACCTGCTAAATTTATACCTATTGCAGAAGAAACCGATTTAATCGTCTACCTCGGCGACTGGGTCTTAAAACAGGCTTGTCTCCAAAACAAGGCTTGGCAGCAAGCCGGATTTTCACCCGTCCGCGTTTCTGTGAATTTCTCCGCCAAACAATTTATTCGTAAAGATATGCTTGCCATACTTGAACAAATTTTAACAGAGACAGAGATCGATCCAAAATGGCTTGAAATTGAGATTACAGAGAATACACTTTTACAGTTGGGAGAGATGGACAGTCTATCTGCCATTAGGTCCATGGGTATAACCCTGTGTATTGATGATTTCGGTACTGGGTATTCTTCTTTAAACTATATTAGGCAATTAAAAGCGGATGTGCTGAAACTGGATAAATCATTTATTCAGAATATATGTGAAAATAACGAGGATAAAGCCATTGTCAAAGTTATGATCGGCATGGCTCACGATCTTAATATAGCTATTATTGCCGAAGGGGTTGAAACGAAAGATCAACTCTCTCTGCTTAGAAAGTTAAAATGCCACGAAATTCAAGGATTTTTATTTTCACCTCCCGTAGCACCGGAAGATTGTGAGAAGCTTCTTGCCAAGGAATACTGCATACTTACAGATGAGTCCGTAACCGTTAAAGAAAATATACAAAACCGCAGAAAATTTTTTCGAATTGAATTTCCATATCCTCTTCGCGCTGAAATGACTTTGGAAGAGATTAATGGAAAAAAAGTCAGTATCGGATCTACAGAAATTCTTATAGATGATATGGGTCCCGGCGGTTTAAGATTCCTTTCCTTCATCGAATTTCCACAGCGTCCGAATGTGATATATAAAATACGGACAGAGTTGCTAGGGAACATATGGGAATTTTCCGGGGAGGTCGTATGGGAAATAGAACTCATTCCCGGCATTCATCAGTTTGGAGTCAAGTTTAGGATAGACGAATCTATGCAAATGAGTCTAATTCAAATGCTCAATCAGTTATCGGTAAAGCTACGACGCGATCCAATAGTTCCAGATAGCGGCTTCATGATGGTAGATAAAAAAAAATATTTGTTAAGTCATCAGTATAAAAATAAGCTTAATGCCTGAATCGAAGCACCGATTTGATTTTTAGAGTCGTTCAGCAGCCTCAAATACGGAGCACATATGATGTTGGATTCCGATTTCAATGACAGCTCACTTCCCTACCCCTTTATTCATTACTGAAAATGCAATCAACTCATCCTTATCTGGGTCGATAATCACACTGCCTACATAATAATAATTGCACAGAATAAAGCCATCGATACAAATCTTTCGGGATACATCAACACGATTAATAAAAAGAGGACGTTTAAACACAAACGTATACCTAGCCACATTTTTCCCAGGAGTTATCGCTTTTTCTAGAAATATAGTTCTAGATCCTTGAGCTTCGCTTAGTTCATTTTTGCTAGGATCACCTGGTAGAGAGGCCGATTGAGATGTATCATATCCTATCATTTTTATTGGAGCGTTATGCACATAGGGTTCAATCATTTGCTTGATTCTTATATTGGGGATTTGGTGGTGAATTTCTACCAGTGAGAAGATGATGATGGATAGAAGAAAAACAATACCTACACCTTTTTCAAGTGTAATTTTTCTGGAAAATAGGAAGATATTCAGGCCTGAAAGCAGTATACATGCTAAGGTTAGCACATAAAACTGCAAGGCGGTCATGCTATATTGATAGGGCGCGACAACGATATAACTCAAAATGAGTACGATAACAAAGCTGCTTATTCTAAAACTTTTTCTCAAAGATTAACCTCCGATTTCCCAATTCCTTATACTACCTTTAAATTCTATTTTGTTCCAGAATATCATTGTTGCACAAAAAAAAGCTAGCCTGCTAAGGTTAGCTTTTTTACTGCTGACTTAGCCACATGTCATAGTCTAGGAGCAGCGGACGAAAGCGCGCGAACCCATTCTCGAAAATGGACCGATATTGCGCATGTCTCAGAGGATCAGGCATATAAACTTGCGCCTCTATGGGTGGTAGAGCATGCTCAAAAGAAGCGTACACTCCAGAACCGACACCCGCCATTAAAGCAGCGCCTAGCAGTGTTTCTTCCGATAAATTCGGATGCTGCAGCTCGATGCCGGAGACGTCTGCTTTTATTTGCAGCCAATGTTTATTCTTGGCACCCCCACCTACAACAATCAGTTTGTTGATAGGCTCTCTCCCCACTTTTTCAGCTTCCTGCCCCAGCCATTCCATCTGGTACGCGTTTCCTTCCAATATGGCCTTGAACATATCGCCTCGACTATGACGCGTAGTAAGTCCAATCCAACCAGCCTTTGCTACGGCATTCGGAGAAGGCGCACCGCAACTAGTCAAATATGGGTAGTGCAAGATACCAGTCGGAGCAGGGGCTACTCAAAGTAACTGGAACAAAGAAACCAAGCTAACTTCGGTTTGTTTTCAGCAAGAGTGTGCGGACGAGTTTACATTGGATGGTTTTGCTGTAGGAGGGTGTGTTTGAGCTAACCTCGGATGGTATTGCGTCAAATAGTGCATTCAAACACAACTACATGCAAAAAGTGCATCAATTTTCCTCTTTATCGGATGGAAGTAAACGTGTCGGGGAATTGGCTTGCTGTATTGCTTTTTAATTGAAGCCATAAGCACAAAAAAACCTCCAATCCGGTCACCGGAAAGGAGGTTTTGCGGGAATTATTGTTCACGCTTAGGAGCTAATTCAATCGCTTGCTTCAAAGCTTCCTTCAGACTTTGCTCATCAGCAATGCCTTCGATGTACAGAGTCGGCTGGCTGTCCGCTTTGAGGACAAAGCCTGATACATGCCCCATTTTCTTCCCGATATCACCTGTACCGTGCTGCCCGCTTGTTCGAACGATCGTCACGCCTTTGAACGTTAAAACCTCATTGATCGTAGTCACCGAAGTAAAACCAAAGGAAGCGATCGTTGCATTATCGTCCGGTTGGCATAGGATCGGTGTTGATTTTGACAGCGAAGCTGCAGCCGCGTCGTCCCAGTGATCCCGGTGCATATGCGTCACGAGTACTGCGTCCGGGTGAAATCCATCATGAATTCCAAAAGGCAACGGAACAAGCGGATTCCGTCTATCGTCTGTTGAATTGGGGATCGGGAGGTTCACCTTTGCGTCAGAGAACATCGGATCAATTAAGAAATACACGCCTGCATATTGCAGCCATAGCGTTTAGTGGCGAATCAATTGAAGTTTCATTGTCGTATACCTCTTATCTTTAAGTTTATGGTTCTGATACAATTATAGGATAAGCCAGAATTAGTGAATACGACATGGTGAAACTAAAAATCGGCTTTCATTTTCACATTGAAAGGAGTTTCCTAATGTTAAGCAACCATACGATCGATGAAGTAGATCTTCGGATATTGAATTACTTGCTAATGGACGCTCCCCAGTCCCACAAGGCAATTAGTTAGCTTGTTCACTTGACTGGGCAAGCGGTTGGCGCTCGCGTGCGCAGGATCTTGGTGTCATTGAAGGGTATACGCTACGCTGGAATCCGGACAAAATAGGGCAAGTCGTGCATGCCTTTGTTATCGTTTTTATGAAATCGAACACCGCCTATCATTTATTTCAAACGTTTGTTCAACAAAATGATAAGGTCGCTGAAACGCATCGCGTAAGTGGCGAAGGGTGCTACTGGATGCGGGTACGCGTCGGCACGCCAATAGAACTGAATGTTTTCCTCGACGAACTCTTGAAGTATGGCAACTAAAAGGTAAGCCTATCGATTGGCCAAGTCAAATAAGAAACAAATGATATATTATTCCGTTAGAAAACCGGAACCCCCAACTGAATTCCCCCATCCACAAGGTTGCCTTCAATAAATAAAGCGGGGGTCCTAGATGCCATTAAGGCTTCTTTGGACCACTCGCTATTCTTTACTATTACTTTAACTCTCATTCATCTTCATTGAGGATCAATTACTTTGCAGGTCAAACAATCACCTGCACACCGCACTGACGGATTTCATTAAGAATACTAGGTTCTACTATGTCACTAGTAACCAAAATATCAACATCTTGAAGGCTGTAAAAAGAGTCCAATCCCTGCCGCTCGAATTTGCTATGATCGGCAACAATGGCAATCTTTTGTCCCGCAGATATCATGGCCCGCTTTACTTCAGCTATTTATAATAAATTGATTACTTTGTATTCCACCTGCTGTGTTATCAGAGATTAGACTAAAGGATGGAAGAGCTTTTATAAGTCAACTTCCAGCTACATCTTCCTGACTTGACTAATCAGAACTTCAGAAGTTAACCATTTACGAAACACAAGCAGCAGCACAAGTGAAGGTAAAGTTATTATAGCCGCTATCTGCATAATAATCGGATCTCCAGGCTCGACTCCCATTTTATTTACACCATTTGTCATTGTTCTAAAGACCATAATCGGTGAAAAAGTATTCGAATTCGACATATACAAGGACGAAACGAAGTACGAATTACACAAAGTTACAAACTGTAAAACACCAAGTGCGATTAGGATTTTCCAAATCTTTGGAATAAATAAAGTGAAAAAGGTATATAGCTCCCCACGCCCCTGTTCAGCGTTTTGTTCTTTAAGACTTGCATATTTACTGTTAAAGATACTCTTTACTACAAACACATTCAAAATTGCAAAAAATCCAAGAACCATCTGTGGGTATACCGTATTAATCATTCCAAAGCTTTTGATAATCAAGTATTCTGAGATCGTTCCTGAGCCGGCTGCTAAGACAAAAAGTAATACTAGTTTGTAGATGTTTCTTCCGGGCAAATCTTTAACTGTTAACGGGTAAGCTAACGTTGCAGTGATGAATAGATTCACAATTACCGCAGCAAAGTTAATCACAAAATAACCTACATATCGAGTAACAGGTAATACTTGCCACAGATTTAAACCGGAAGTACTGCGGACAGTGAAAGGTTGAATACATATATAATAAATCAGCCCCATGATCCCAACAGCATATAAAGTTGAAACAATAATACCTATTGTATGTCTATGTTTACTATGCAATTGAATAGCCTCAGTACCTTTTGAATTGTTGAAAAGATCATGTGAAAACAATCTTCTAACTAACAAGTAAGCAGCAAACGTTCCTAGCAACTGAACAACGAATTGAATCGTCCCAATAGTACTTGCTATGTTATATTTACCGCTAATTAGTCCGGATCGATACGAAAATGTATCTATGGTATCTGCAACTTCGTAAACTAACGGATTATATAAATTCGGGACAAGCTCGAAGTCCGTGGAAAGAATGGTTGATAGTTGAAAAACCGCAAACGCAAGAATCGACCGGATTGCTGAGATAACATGTGATCTTTTATAGCTTTCAATAGCTATGTTTTGAGTAAGCAGGACTGAACGCTTAGATTCAATTGCAGCCAAAGCTATCAAAATCGGTATACCGCAAGTTTTCAGCGCCTCAACTATGACTAGCATCGGTAGAAAAAACTTGGGATCTCCTAGTATAAATAAATGAAGATTAAGCTTCTCTAGTTGGGTAGGTGCCAACATATGGGATATCACATAGGCCACAACAACCGATGGAATAAATAATGGCATAAGAACTATTGTTGTAGTAAGATTCCTCAACTTGCTGGACCTTAAACCACTCACCGCTAAAGCAACCACGAGTGCAATCATTCCGCAAATCGTTATATACGCCAATTTGATAATCAGGGTATTCGTAAATGCGTTTTGGAAGCCAGCATTCCCGAACAATTGAAAGAAATTATCAAAGCCGACCCATGGACTCCCCCATAATCCTCGAAAAACAACATAATTCTTAAACGACATCACTATGTTTGTGATTATTGGAAACATCTTAAATAAGGCAATCAAAAGAAGAGCGGGTATGACAATTATATAGTGCAGTTTGTACTTCCAAATACGGTGTAGGATTCCCATTAAAGATCTGCGACTTCCAGTACCTATTTTCACGTGTTCCAACGTTTCTTCCCCCTTCATACTTTCATCCATAAATGATAGACATGATAGGAAGATAGTATCGCATATGTAGGAGGAAAGTCTGGCATATTATGGAATCTATGGAAATCGAAAATTAGAAATCATCACACAGACACTATTACCATGTCAGTTGTACTCTAATGATATTTAAATAAACACACGAAAAATCAAGAAAATAGTCGAAATAGGAAAAATATGGGCCAAACTACGCAGGACTAAAAGCACTTACTAGAATAGTCAAACTATTATTTAATTTTAATATACCATTGGTTAAATATGGATTAGTTTCATACTCTATTTTGTAGGAGGTTTCATTTTGAAAAAAAGCACCTTGAAAATCACTAGTTTTTTACTAGCAACGAGTTTAACAGCAGGACTTTTCACAACATCATCTGCTGCATTCGCAGCTGGATCCGACTACGAAGAGGCACTTGAAGCACCGCCGGTAGATTTTAATATTGTAGACGATGAACGTTTGGCCAAAGGATTGATGGACAGAGGGCTGTTAAGCAAAAGTGCAACACCTGAACAAATAGCCAAAGCCGTCAAATCATACGTATCCACCAAAAACAATAAAAGTGTTAAATCAAAAGAAGACACGCAGCATGATGAAATAGACAAAAAGTCAAAGGATTTTATAGCGAAGCAGAAAACCAAGCTGTTATCGCAATTGAACAAAGGCCAGGAGAACTTTAAAAAAGGAAATCCAAATGGCATACCCGTACCCTCGGCAAAACAAGATACATACAACGGTCCTGTTCGTGAAGATAAAGTACTTGTTCTTTTGACTGAATTCTCGGATTTTAAACATAACAATGTCAAACAAGAGCCTGGTTACATGTTTGCAAACGATTTCAATCGTGATCATTATCAGAAGCTGATGTTTGGAAATAATGATTTCACCTTATTCGATGGTTCCAAAATTCAAACCTTTAAACAGTATTATGAAGAGCAATCCGGTGGCAGCTATACCGTAAATGGATACGTATCCGATTGGTTAACCGTTCCTGGTCAAGCTGCTCAATACGGAGATGATAACCCTGCTGGCGGTCATGATAATTTGAATCCTCTGGGTCCTCGTGATCTTGTGAAAGATGCTCTGAAAGCAGCAGTTGCATCCGGCATTAATCTGGCTGATTATGACCAATTTGACCAATACGATATAGATGGGGATGGCAACCAAAACGAACCTGATGGGATCATTGACCATCTGATGATTATTCATGCAGGAACGGGACAAGAAGCTGGCGGCGGACAATTAGGCGATAATGCGATCTGGTCTCACCGCTGGACTTTAAATGGTGTGTATCCGATTGCGGGCACAACTGCCGGGGTCGACTATTGGGGTGGCCGTATGGCTGCTTACGACTATACCATTCAGCCTGAAGATGGTGCCGTAGGTGTTTTTGCTCATGAATTTGGTCATGACTTAGGGCTGCCAGATGAGTACGATACTCAGTATACCGGACAAGGCGAGCCCGTTGCTTCTTGGTCCATCATGAGCGGCGGTAGTTGGAACGGTAAAATTGCCGGCACAACACCTAGCTCTTTTTCACCTCAAAACAAAGAGTTTTTCCAGAAGACCATGGGCGGAAACTGGGCAAATGTAAGTGAAATAAATGCAGATGACATTACAAAATTAGGTACGGCTGCGATTATTGATCAGAGCGTAACGAAGTCGAAAAACCCAGGTATTGTTAAAGTTAATTTGCCGGATAAAGCGGTTCCAGGTATTCAACCAGCATTCGGTGCACACTATTATTACAGTACAAAAGGCGATAATCTTCATACCACACTCACAACGCCTGAGTTTGATTTAACCCAAGCACAAACCGCTACATTTGACTTTAAAACCTTATACGATGTCGAGTTTGAGTATGATTACTTAACGGTTACAGCATCAACGTATAATGAACAAGTGACCCTCGATATTATTGGTGACAATGATACAAACGGCGACGCGCGTGCGGAAACTACAAACGGAGCTTGGGTTGATAAGTCCTATGATTTAAGCCATTTCGCCGGCAAAAAGGTTACCCTCCACTTTGACTACGTCACAGATGGTGGACTCGCATTGAATGGTTTTGCCATGGATAATGCGAAGTTAACCGTAAATGGTCAAGTCGTATTCTCAGACGATGCTGAAGGCGCTCCTAAATTTAACTTGGACGGCTTTGTAGTTTCGAATGGTATGGAACTTAAGAAGCACTATTATTATCTGGAATGGAGAAACTACGCTGGTGCAGACAAAGCTCTTGCCTACAGCCGTGGTGTCAAATATAATACCGGACTTCTCGTTTGGTATGCAGATGACAGTTATCTCGACAACTGGGTCGGTATCCATCCAGGACAAGGCTTCCTAGGTGTCGTAGATTCTCATTCCGATGCTTTAATATTCAAAAAAGATGGACAGGATTCCGTCGCGCAAACGACTCGTTATCAAGTCGCAGATGCAGCCTTCTCCCTAGACAAGACGCCTTCATGGTACATCAACAACCCAACCAGAGGCGAATACAACTATAAATCCTTGCAAGGTGTAGAGGAATTCTCCGATTCCAAAAGCTACATGAACGCATTAATTCCTGACGCCGGACGCCTTGTGCCGAATTATGGATTGAAATTCCGAGTTGTCGGTGAAGCGAAAGATAATTCTGCTGGATTAGTTTGGATTCATAAGTAATTCCCAAAATAACGAATCGACGTTCCGCCAAATAGTGATCGGGTGGCTTCCCCTTGCAATATCGACATAAAACAAAAAAAATGAGAAGGCAATAACTTTGCCGCCTCATTTTTTTGCTTTATGCCCCTTTACCTCTTGGGAGAGCCCGCATTATTTCGTATCGCCATAACTTTCAATCGACAATATGGACATGGCCTGCTGGATCGTTTCCGCAACAATCTGCCCCGCATTTTGTCCGGACGTAAGCATTCTTGTACCTTGTCCTGCCCATAAGGACAAATAGTCGGCATTGCTTTGACTAGCAGCAGCATTCCTAATATCCCGTGTAGCGGTATTTTGCGTCGGAAATGGAAGTGGCTCTACGCCGCTCGCATCCCATTGTTTAATAAAATGGTTGCGTACCCCTCTAGCTGGTCGACCTGAGAACACCTTGGTAATAACTGTGCTCTCTTCGGTGCTATTCAATAACGCATTCTGATATGCGGCATGTGCCCCAGATTCAATAGAAGTCAAAAAACGCGTCCCCATCTGTACACCCTGCGCTCCAAGAGCAAGGGCGGCAACAAGCCCACGACCATCCATTATGCCTCCAGCGGCAACTACTGGAATCCGAACACAATCAACAATTTGCGGAACTAGTGCAAACGTGCCAATATTAGCACCCATAGGGTGATTCGAAATGTCGAATGTTCCCCGATGCCCGCCCGCTTCGCTTCCTTGTGCAACTATGGCATCACAACCGGACTGCTCAGCTAAGATCGCTTCATTAACCGTGGTCACCATGGTGACAATTCGCATGCCGGCCGATTTAGCTTGTCGCATTAAGGGTTCGGGAAGGACACCAAATGCCGTACTAATGACAGGGACTTTCTCTTCCAACACGACGGCAAATTGTTCTTCAAAATGGTCCGGAGTTACAACGGGTTCCTCATCTGCATGCGTTATTCGAAGTTGGTCTCTTACCTGGTTGAGCTCTCGCTGAACTTCCTTCGTTCTTTCATTGTTGTCCGTCATTTGAATTGAAAATAAATTCACCCCGAATGGCGCATCCGTTAGCTGACGGATTTCACGAATTGCCTTACGGATGGCACTAGGCGTCATATAGGCAGCTCCCAGCGTCCCAAGTCCGCCTGCGTTAGAGACAGCTGCCACCAATTCCACGGTTCCAGGGCCCCCCGCCATTCCAGCGAGGAAAATCGGATAACGAATATTAAACATTGTACAAAGGTCTGTTTCAAGTTGAATTCTCATCGTATCCCCCATAGAGATCTGATTTAAATGCGTTGAAAGCGTTGCGGCCATTCCATTTTCGGATGGAAATTGTACAGCAGCCCCTCTGTATATATAATAGCATTTACCCATAGAGATTTGAAAATCAGAGGCTTTTGATCGAGGAATTGCAGCGGATCGACCGGAACCGAGAAGTTCGTAAAGTCTTCAAAGTCACCTTCGAATCCTTTCGGCCAATGTCGTTTCAAAGGATGATCCGGGACACGCCCGCCAACTTTCAGCTGCTCAAAAGTCTCCTGCAGCCACTCCATGGCCGTGACTTCCTTCATCGGGACCACTAAATCTTCCCATCCCTTGAGAAGAGAACCATGTTTCCCCCACTCGATCCGAATAATAGGACGCCCGTCATTTTCATGCGCCTCCTGAACAGCTGCCTGTGATTCGATAACACTACTGTGAAAAAAGGTCAGTACATTCGTCACGACTTCCGTATGAGGATCGTACTCCACCCAAATCTCTTCATGATCGCATGGCTCATAATCATCCGGGAAATCGTAATCGTCTTCCCAAAACAAATGGTAGCCAATCAGCGGAAGTGTCGGATGATGAACTGCCACTACATCCTTTAGAGGGAAAAACTCTAGCGGCGTTGTAAGCAGCATCGGGCAAAATTTGCGAATAAAGCGAATTTCGCGTTCTTCCAGCGGCTGCGGCGGAGCCAGCTCCAGAGTTCGCTTGTACTGCTCGCCCGCGCGCCGTAAATTTCCATCGAGATGGAAATATTCCGCCCGCCAGGCGGAGAATTCCGATTGCTCAGGGCAAACCTCCTGAAGCAGGTCTAGTATAGGAAGGACCGTCTGGAAATAGGCGCTTCCCGCTTTTACATCGCCACTCAGCATTTTGGCCGCAAGTGTCTCACTAGCAAGCTTGAATTCATGGGCGTAAATTTCAATCACTAACGCTCACCCCGCATCTTTTGCTTCAAATGCACCAAGGCAGTTACATTTCTCGTGGTTATGGATGCAACGCCCAAATCGGCAATCTGCATCATTAAGTCTTCTTCATTTACAGTCCATACATAAACCGGCAGACCTAAGGATGTTGCATAATCCATTAACTCTTGGCTCACGACACTGTAATGGATATTGACGCCAAAACAGGAGGCTGCAAGTGCATCCTCGCAGGTTTTTACCATAGCATCTCGATATGGAAGTGTTTTAAAAAGGTTGTGGTCGGTATTCAGTAGTTTGCGCATTTCTGGGTATAATCGCTCTGCTAACATTGCACGATCCATTCCACAGCCGGATAGAAAAGCTTGCTCCAACATCCCATATTGCTTCACCAAAACAGCAACAGGTTCGATACTCTCGTCCACTTTCAGATCCAAATTCACGACTTTGCCCGAAGCTTGGATAAGCGGCAGTATGTCTTCCAATCGGCAGATTCGAATCGTTTCACGTTGTTCCCCACGAGTGACCTCGAACTGAAGTTCTTTTAACTCTTCAAAGGTCATTTGTGAAATGGACAATTTCAAGCCATCCACGGTGACCCATTCATCATCATGAGCCAAAACCGCGATGCCATCCTTCGTCACTCTAATGTCTTCCTCGATCACGTCTGCACCGAGACTAATTCCCGTTTGCACGGAATCGAGCGTATGATCAATCGTGTCCATGCTGCCGCAGTGAGCAGTTATGAGCGGAAATCGATAACCCATGCTACCAACACTCCCTTTCATCGATCCACATATATAGCATTCGTAAAGGCGATCAAAGTGCGAACTCCACGAACGATACCTTTTAGCTCAGCCCGTATCCATAGAAGTTCATCGCCAGGAATTTCGATCTCGTAATTCGGCTGATCCATAGCAACGAATTGCTCACTTAGAACACCTGTATTCCCTATCAAGTTTAGCGTATAATGAGGTTCCTGAAAATCCCAAATCTCTTTCCGCACATGAAAATCTACGTTTACATGGACCTTATAACGGTGGCTGTGATCCTGCTTAGGGATGACGGCGCCAATGCCGTAGGCCGCAGTATTTGTTCGAATTTCTAGCGTTACTAACGGTCCCATGGTTATCGAAGCTTTGCCATCCGCGAGTGCACGCACTGCTCGGTTTGTCACTGTTCCTTCCCCGTCATCGATGTCGAGATACGTAACCGATACAGGCTCATCCGTTTGTTCTTGTGCATGCCAATCTCTCCCTGACGTGGCCGCAATCCGATAGCCTTCATTCAGCTTATCGGTCCATAATCGGTAGGCGCGGTCATTGTCCGTTTTAATCGAAGGAAACGTACCTGACCATACCTCGATATAGTCAATATCATGCCAATCCTCGATGTTGAATTCCCAGAAGCAGCCCGTACAAATTGGACTTCCTATGCGATAAGGATGTGCCATTCCGACAATCCCCCCGCTCCTATGAACATCGGCAATTCCTTTGTGGATATCGTCTGGGCCTGCCGGACGCCAGTCAACAAAATTGGTCAGTCCTATCGTCACCATATGACCATAAAAGGTCGTCCATTCCATCCCGGAAATGATCGAAATTCCGGTTTCTAGCTCCACGGCATCTTTATCATGTAAACCCGTCATGGTATTATGGTCGGTCAACGCAATGCACTCGAATCCAAGCGCCTTGGCGCCACTCGCCAATTCCATGAGTGTTTGTCTTCCATCGCTGTGGAAAGTATGGCTGTGTAATTCGCAAGCAATCCAGGGCATGCCGCTATTCCTCCTCTTGATGAATTTGCAAAGTGTAACGGCAGCTTTCGGTAACAATCGCATGCAAACTTAACGTAACGTGCCACATGCCTGCTAGCATTTTACCACTCACAAAGCCTGGGGAAGCTTCGCGCTCACCAATAACCAACAGCTGCTCAGGATCATGCCGATGTCCCGCACCGCGGTGTCTTTCAGGGTCGTCGACGGATACGGTTATTAAGTTTTTCAGCGGCAGGAAGGATTCCCATTTTATTTGAACCCGCTCACGCTGATTGGGTTCCGTGTATTTGTTTATGCTCTCGAAAATCATCGTTTTCGATTGTTCCTGATCTTCTAGACTTTTGGGTTCATAAGCAAAATGGATCCTTAGCTTACCACCCTGCGTTCCTATGTGAAACTTGTACGTAATATGCGTTTTGGAAGAATTGGGATGTACAATTCCTTGTACATCCATAATAAGTTGATTCATCGTGACCTCGCGCTCTCTTCCGTGATCATACTGCGGATATAAAAGTATCCCATTACTGAACATAGCAGGAACGTAAAGAATGCGATCGCCGCTGCAAGCTGTTTTTCTTGGAAAACCCCAAATACTTGTTCCATGGATACCCCTAGCATTTGTGGCGCATTGGGTCCAATCAGAAATGGTGCCGTAAATGAACCGATCACACCCATGAATACAAATGTAACGGCTACGAGTAAAGTTTTATACGTGAGCGGCAAAATGAAACGGACGAAGATTTGCAATTTACGTGCTCCAACATCCTTCGCGCTTTCAATGACAGAATTGGGGACGGCGGATAAGGCTGATCCAAGCAGCATCGTCGTAAACGGAATGTTAAACCACAAATTAGCGATAATAATCCCCTTCATGTCGAAAATAATACGCGGCATTTCCCCTCCGTTGACCAGAAGCAGCATGCGGGATACCCAACCATGGTTGCCAAGCAATTGAATTAATCCATACGTAGCGATTACGGATGGGATGAAGATTGGAATCATGTACATGTTGCGAATCCATTTCACCATCGTACCGTTATTAAATCTCATATACGCGGCCAGCGCGTAGCTAATAATTAGCACGAGAATGACCGAGATAATCGTCACTTCCAGCGTGAAAATGATATTGGAACGCATCAGCTTATCCGTAAATAAATACGTATAGTTGGACAAATCGTACCCGCCAGACTTATTGGTAAAGCTTTCTTTAAAAGAAATGATGATCGGAATGACGACAGTGACAAAGAGCAATAAAAAAGAGGGGATGACCAGAATCAATCCCAGTATCCCCATTTTCATTTGTTTACTCATTGTGCAGCAACATCACTTTGCCAGCGTTTGGTCATATCTTTGTCCAGTTCGCCGATATTGAAGGAGCGGAATCCTTCGGATGCACCTTTGAATGAATCTTGAATTTCTTTAGACATATTTGTAAGCTTGATCCCTGGGAAACCATGCATTTTGTCAACAACCACGGCTTGAGCCTCAGATGAAAGAACGAAGTTCAGGAATTTGTAGACTGCATCTTTCTTTTCCGACAGCTTAGGTACCATTAAGTAGGTTGGTCCGCCGTTAAATCCTGGCTTGATTTGCGCCATTTTTGTTGTTTTTGGAAGCTGACCTTTCGCCAATTGCTCAAGAACCATATCCGACCATGCCGGAATCATATCTACTTCGCCGCTTGTCAATAAATCTAAAGTACCTTGGTTTTTCTTTGGATAAATACCTTTGCCATATACGGATTTGCCAAGTTCCTTGAGCAGCGCAAAGCCTGGATCCCACCCTTTTTCAACACTTGGATCGGAATTATGGATAGCTTCTTCTGGCAAGAATTTATATAGCGTTGTCGCTACAAAAGAATTACCAGAACCCCCTGTGGATGGATCATTGTAAGCGAATTTGGCTGGATTTTTCTTGATCCAATCATACAGCTCGTCTAAATTCGTTGGAGGTGTTTTAACTTTATCACTATTATAAGCCAATACGACAGCAGAGGAACGATAAGGAATAGCAAGATTAGAAATATCTTTTAACGTTTTCTCATCGACATTTGCCAAGTTTTTAATTTTGTCATTTGGTAAAGTGTCCCACAGGCCATCTTTCTGCCCACGAGTTACATAAGACAAGCCATCTTCATATAAATCGATATCGCCTGAGCCTTTGTTAGCTTGCTTTGCAGCCGTAATGCGATCATAAGTCGGTTGTGCGCCTGTTCCTGAAGGAATGTAAACGGGTTTCACTTTAACATCCGCATTTTGTTTCTCGAACATAGGAATCAGCGTATCCCATAGATCTTTTACATTTTGTGAGCCGGTAAAATAGAAGTTAAACTCGACAGGCTGTTTAGCGCCAGCCGTTTCTTTGGCCGGACTAGTGCTTTGAGCTGCGGAACCTGCATTCGTTGAAGAACTGCCGCACCCGGATACAAAAGCAGCGGTAGCAGTCATTAATGTCACTAACATAACAGCGGATTTCTTGCGAAACATAGATAATTCCTCCTTGGGATTTGGGTCTAATTTTCTGGATAGGCTAAAACTTTCGCAAAGTTTGCTTTGACTTGTTGCCCTGTATGAAGATCCTTAACGAAATCCCGTGGTTGAAACGCCCGAATTGTGCCGTACTCTGGCAAATCAATGGACACTTCGGCATAATGTCCGAGTACCATAACCTGTTTGATTACTCCGGAAAGGCCTTGTCCTTCTTCGCCTTGTATAATCACATCTTCAGGTCGAACTGCCAGATTTACTTGCCCGGACAGATTTTTTGTATTTGGAAAACTTAGATGTCCTACGGTCAACCCGCCGGCTGTAATCACCCCTTTCAAAAAGTTCATTTTGCCTATAAATTGGGAAACAAACAACGTACTCGGTTCATCGTAAATTTCTTGCGGAGTAGCAATTTGCTCAATATTGCCTTGGTTCATAACGACAATGCGATCAGAAATCGACAGCGCTTCTTCTTGATCATGAGTGACGAATACCATCGTAAGACCTGTCTTGGATTGAATTTCTCGCAGCTCTTCTCTCATCTCGTGACGAAGCTTCGCATCAAGTGCGGAGAAAGGTTCATCCAGCAAAAGAACAGCAGGGTTAAGGAGCAGTGATCTGGCAACCGCTATCCGCTGCTGCTGACCACCGGAAAGTTCACCCGGATATTTGAGCTCTGCACCAGGTAAACGAACAAGCTGAAGCACTTCGTTCACAGCCTTATCGATGTCAGCCTTTTTCATCTTGCGTATTTTGAGACCGAATGCCAGGTTGTCAAACACCGTCATATGCGGCCATAGATTGTAACCTTGAAACACCATGGAAGTCGGACGTTTTTCCGGTGGTAATTTGAGAACACTTTTACCCTCAATGAGAATATCGCCTGAATCTGCGTCGAGAAATCCGCCAATGCTGCGAAGCACCGTAGTTTTACCGCAGCCTGAAGGGCCCAGCAGTGTGATTAACTCGCCTTTGCGAACATCGAGGGAGATTCCTGTTACACCTTCTCCTGTTTTATAGCGCTTCGTCAGTTGTTGAACGGAAAGCTGAATATCCATAGGTGCCCCCTAAAAGTTTTGTTGAGCGTTGCCTCTAAGTGATACTTCAAAACAAAACTCGCATCGGAAGCATACGCTTTGATAATTGGTTTTTCGTTATTTGAGTTGGAAGCCGCTGGACATAATATCTGCACTCACAAAGCGCTGCGCGGCCAGCAGCAGGATGATCGTAGGCGCCGTCAGAATGATAGAAAACACAGCGCCAGCGTAGGCTGGATAATCACTGATGATAGAGTACATGACGATCGGCATTGTTTTGTAATTAGGGATGCCCACCAGAAAAGTTCCCTGTGCTTCATCAAGCGAGTTAAGAAATGTAAAGATCGAAGCCACGATAATACCTGGCATCGCCATCGGCAATGTAATACTGCGGAATACGCGGAACGGGCTCGCCCCCACATCCCTAGCTGACTCCTCCTGAGCTGTATGCACATTGCGGAAAGCAGCCGTTGGAATCCAGGTCATGAACATGAGCACATTGATCATATGGATCAAAACAACGCCAATCAACGTGTTCATCAGTCCAAGTTTGTAAAAGAGCACAGCGATCGAAACATAAAGCCCCATTTTCGGAAAAGCGTGTGTCAGTAGAAACGAGAATAAGAAAAAACGGCTAAGCGGAAAACGAATGCGAGCAAACGCATAGGCTGCTGGAATACAAAGCACAATGGATAGCGCGGTCACGATGGATGCGATCATAAACGACAAGCCAATCGATTTCGCGATATCCTCCTGCTGCAGCACAAATGTCCACCATTTCAATGACCATTCGTGCGGCAAGATATCCGGGTAGGTCCATTTGCCGGTAAAAGCCAGTATGGCTAGGTTGAGCAGAGGGCCCAAGAAAAAGATGACGAATACAACAAGTATGATAAATTCCACGATTTTTCGTGGTCCTATCGCTTTTAAATACCAACGCATGCGGACTAACCACTCCTCTCGTATGTCAATTATTGGGTTGATTGCCGGACTATCAATTTGGGTACTAGCTGCTTCGGATTCTCGATGTTCTCTTCTTGACGGATAAGCTTGTCTAACAGGCTAAAGGCTTGAATCCCCATCTCCTCTGTATTGACCCTGATCGTTGTTAAAGAGGGTGAGAACATAGCGGCAAAATCAATATCATCAAAGCCTACTACTGCAACCTGTTCAGGAATGCGTATAGATTTCTCCAACATAAACTTCATAGCCCCCAGCGCGATCATATCGTTGGTAGCAAATAGCGATGTAAATCCGCCTGCACCAAACTGATCCCAATGGCTGCTCATGAGCTCATACCCTTCCCCGAAGGTGGAAGTCGATGCCTGTAAGATCGATGAGGATGGGATCGGAACCCCAATTCCTGCTAAGTAATTTTTAAATCCTTTCAGCCTCAAATTGTGGCTGCGGTGCGTCTGCGGCCCTGCAATAACAAAAATCTGACGATGCCCTAATTCCGTTAGATATTCGGCGACCATCCGTCCGCCTTCTTCATCTTGATTGACAATATGCATGACGCCGTCGACATCCGTGGAGCCATTGACCATCACGTAGGGAACTCCGAAGTTAGTGATGTAATCAATGACGTTCTGCTGCAAGCGGCTGATCAGGATCAGTCCGTCCACCCTTTTTTCCATCATAAAATCAGCAGAACGCAGCGACATATCATGGTCTGTTGTAACGAAAACAGAATAATTCAAGCTTGCGGCTGTCATCAAAATAGCATCAAGAATTTTGCCGTAAAATGGATGAGACGCAATGGGATGATGCTGGCGATAGATCAGGACACCAATGTTATGCGTTCTCTGTGAAACCATAGCCCTTGCCACGGCATTGGGCTTATATTGTAATTCTTCGATCAGCTGGAGTACCTTATCGCGTACCTCCATGCTGGTATAGCCCTTGCCAGAAATCACTCGCGACACAGTAGATTTGGATACACCGGCACGTTGGGCAATTTCCTTAATCGTAAGCTCCATGTTGCAACCCCATTTCTTCGTGTGAGACCGTTCCCACATAACAAAAATAACGTATTTTTGTTTTTCCTGTGTCAACCACAAGATAATAAATTGTAAATCTTCAAAACAATCAAATACCTTGATTACTTTCTTATGCTTCTTTTCATAAAAAAAGACCGCCTCAATGCGAGCTAAACATGCTCCCTTAGCGATCCTTTTTTGCACATATTATAAGTTACTAATTTATTGTTTGAAATTTACTCAAAATAAGTTATAATAACAACTGTAATTATTTTAAGTATAGAAGGGAAGTTATTAATTATGGCAACAGTACTTTATATCACGGCACACCCGCACGATCACCAAACATCTTTCAGCCTTGCGGTAGGTAAAGAATTCATCGAGGCATATCGTGAAGCGAATCCATCCGATGAGGTTATTCATGTGGATCTTTTCAAACAAGATATTCCTCAAATTGATGCTGATGTATTCAGCGGTTGGGGGAAACTTCAATCCGGAACAGCTTTTGACCAGCTGTCTGATGCAGAAAAAGCAAAAGTAGCACGTTTAGGCGCTCTAGTTGACCAATTCGTAGCTGCAGATAAATATGTTTTCGTTTCTCCAATGTGGAACTTCTCATTCCCTCCAGTATTGAAAGCTTACATTGATGCAGTTTCCGTTGCAGGTAAAACTTTCAAATATACAGAAAATGGTCCAGTTGGTTTGTTGACAAACAAAAAAGGACTACATATTCAAGCGAGCGGCGGCATTTATTCCGAAGGCCCTGCTGCAGCATTTGAAAGTGGCTTCAGCTACCTGAAAAAAATCTCGCAATTCTACGGTATCCCTTCCTTCGAAGCCATTTTTGTTGAAGGCATGGCTTTAACGCCGGATAAAGCTCAATCCATTAAAGAAAAAGCAATTGCTCAAGCAAAAGAAGTTGCAGCTCGTTTCTAAAAAAATTGCAAGGGTTGTCCCATAAGGGTAATTATTCACTTAGGGGCACAGAAAACAAAAAAATGAGATGGCAAGGATTATCCTTGCCATCTCATTTTTTGTTTTTCTATCAATTGGGCCAAGGCCAAAGTCAACTGATCTCAAGTTCGCGGAACGTAGATTCGTTATTTCGGGAAATTTGCACTAATAATCAATTGAGAGGAACGAGAGGGCGCTATTTGATCAAAATGAACGATCGGGAGGCAAAAACAGCAAAATAGCGCATCGTCGTTCCTTTTCCTCATGAATTTGTGTATTTTCATCCAAATAGCGCCTCTACGTTCTCTTAGCAAATCTGATTACCATATATCGCCAAAAATTCTTGTTTGAGATAACTTAAACATTTCCTTTACTACGGCTCATTAACCATAGGGTTAACCAAATAAATACAAAGCCTGCTAGTTGCCCTAAGGTTAGCTTTTGACCAAACACAACCCAGTTTATGCCTACCCCAACAGCTGGGAAAGCAAGCTCGGCAAGCGTTGCAAACAATGCCTTTGTCGATGCCAAACCCTTATAATAAAGGAGCATGCTGATCAACCCTGGGAAAAAGGCCTGGAACAGCAGATTGACTGCGATAAGCGTTAGATCACCGCTAGAACCGCCTAAGTGCCACGCATCACCACTTACCAGAAGGACAACCGTTAGCAGCGGGATCGCCATCAGGAAGCGCAGTGATGTGACAACTGGAAAATCCAAGTTTTTTTGAAGCAGGTACTTCCCCATCACGGTTGATCCACCCCATAAAACAGCAGCTAGAATTGAAAATAAGCAGCTTAACGTACCTAAATCCTTCAAGCCCAACTTCGGAGAAGCAAAACCAAACGTCAGCAAATACGTACCTAGCAACGCCATTACGATATAAACAAAAAATTTAGAAGGCAATTCCTCTTTAAGCAATGCACGAGCCAATACAATGGCGAATAAGGGCTGCAGCTTCTGCAAAAGCAAGACGGAGTTTGCACTGCCGTGAGCGAAAGCGGAAGTGAAGAGTATGGTGGCTATAGCCGATCCACCCCATGAAATAAATAGTAGAGCACCAATAATTGCTAGAGTTAGTTTGCCAGCTAAGGACTTGCGATACGTTATTAGCACCGGAAGCGCATAGCAGGCCAGCAGCAGATGTTCAATGAACACAATTTGTGCAGAGGTAAAACTTTTCAACAATAAGATTCGAAAGAGAGGGTCCACCCCCCAAAGAGTAGCACCGAGTGCCACATACCAGATCCCATTGATGCCCCTGCTGCTTGATGAGTACAAACTTGCGCGCTTACTTCCTAGCTTAAATACATTTTCCAATTCAAAAACCTCCCAATAGGAGAGACTTTGAGAAATACGCTCAAAGATCCCTAGATGATGTTTTGAATTGAACCTCCTGAAAGAGACAATGCCCCTGTTTACAAGCAACAGGGGCATTGACAAACAGACCTATTAAAAATGGAATTTTTAACAGGTTGTCCTTCACCTTCTCTCATCCGGACTATACCGTCGGCCTTGGAATTCCACCAAGTCAGTCCCAGACTATACAGGCTGGGAGTCGCGGGCTTAGATACATACACGTATATATCCTCACCGCCGGTAGGGAATTTCACCCTGCCCCGAAGGTTCAAATCTTATTTTCGTTTGTGTGATATTAACACCGATAAATAAAAAAAGCAAGGATTTTCATCTTTGCTTCGCACCAATCAACTATGTTTTCACTCTGATATATACCAATTTCTTCTTGAATTTATCTCTCGTTGCGCTTTGATAAGAATACGTAAGGCTCGATCAATTTCCTCATCTGCCCGTCTCAATTTGTCTGACGAGACATTTCGCTTCGATGTGCCCAGTACATCTATCGCCTCATTAATTTTGTCATTAATTTCTTCTCTTGAGACTCGCGTTACACCATTTCTTCCCTCCCTTGTACTGGGGCTTCTCATTATATATCTATTCTCCGTTTCTGTTTCCTGCATTTCAAATAAATTCCTTGGGTTCACGACTTCTCTTTTCGTCGTTTCTTTAATCACTTTTTCTTTCTTCATTGCTTCTTTCTTCACTGCTTCTTTCTTCACTGGCTCTTTCTTCGCTGCTTCTTTCTTCACTGCTTCTTTCTTCACTGGCTCTTTCTTCGCTGCTTCTTTCTTCACTGGCTCTTTCTTCGCTGCTTCTTTCTTCACTGGCTCTTTCTTCACTGCTTCTTTCTTCACTGGCGCATTCTTCGCTGACTCTTTTTTCGCTGCTACAATTATCGCCATTACATTCACCCCCATAGTCCCCCGTACTTTATCTTATGCTTATGAGAGAAATGACGATTGGGTATATACCAACACACATGATATAAATCCTATTAGTTGAAGAAACCATATACGCTCAGACAATAGGTAAAAAAGAAAAAGGGATCTCCAACTGTCTTATATATCCGACAGGGATACCCTTTATAATATCGATTGACGTCGTTTTAAAAAAAGAAAACTAACAACGCCAATTGCAATTCCAACGAATGAAAACAGCATAGGCAGCCATACGGGGCCCAATAGAATACCGAAAGGTTGAAACTCATCCGAATAGATGATACCTACCGTCCCGAGAAAAGCGCCTAATACAAAAGGAAAATACGCGTACTCTGCCGTATCTCCCCCATCTTTATAAGCATCCCAAATACTAAACATGTAGAGACAAGGGTAAAACATTAGCCAATGATAATCGGTTTGTTGGATAGCCTCTTGAATGTTTCCTTTGAAGCTGTCGATAATAATTTGATTGAGATCAGACATGTAATTCACGATAAATTCCAAAATAATCAATGTGATTGCTTTAACATATTTCCCGTTTAAAAACTGACCAAACCCAGGGAGTGCGATGGACCATAATAATTTCTCAATTTTATTGGATTTGTGCATAGTTGTCATTCGGCAGTCGGTGATTTACTGAACTTGCAATGAACTCAGGTGTCGGCTTCTTGCTATGGGATCGCTCTTCTACAAAATTTCTTCCTCTTGCATTTATATCAGGCTTAATCCTTTTTAATAAACCCACAAACCCTCTTATCATAAACAGAGTTGAATTAATGGATATAAATGTATGAAGAGCCGTCCACGATTTCCATCTAAATAAATCCGTTTTCCTCTCTAGAAACCATTGAAGCAGCGTCATTGGAACGCTAAAAAATAAACTTTTCGTGATGAGTTCACGCGGTTTACTTTGATAAGACCATCTTACCCAGATTACACTTAAAAGCGGATAAAATAACAAATCGTACAAAATGTTACTATCAAATATTTTGGTGAAAGGACGAACAGGGTACGAGATGTTTCCTTTTTTAATAAAGTAAGAATCTATGGTACTTGATAAAACACATTTCGCGAAAAATACGGTCAGATACATGAGAAGGTTATTACGTTTCAATACGAATGGGGCTGCTGCTAATGATGAGACAAATAAAATCCGCAATAATATCTTTTCCATACCGTTATTTCCCCCTTAATTTACTTTCTTCCTGACCTTTAGTGTGGATAAAAGAACAATCTATTATTCATGAGAGGAATAGCCAGTGAACCTAAAAAAAAAACATAAAAGAGCTGCCGCGGGCAGCCCTTTTTATGTTGGAGTGACATTTGTATAATAGGGGATATATATAATACATCTCTAGTTAGACAGGATGGTAATGGATGAACGATAAAATTGTAATGCCGGTATGGACAATTGGCTTGTTCATCGTTGTTATGAATACGACGATGTTTAATGTGTCTATCCCTAGTATTATTCATGATCTTGGGATTACTGCTGATCTCGGATCATGGGTAATCTCAAGCTACTCCATCGGATATGCCTTATCGACAGTCATTTACAGCAGGCTCTCTGATGTATTACCGATTCGTAAACTGCTGATCGTGGGGCTTTTGGTGCTTGGACTTTCATCGATTTTCGGATTATTTGCCCGTGAATTCACTGCGTTGCTCATAGCTCGTATTCTTCAGTCCGCTGGCGCAGGGGTCATGGCAGGCCTTGGTTTGGTTCTGGCAAGCCGATATATTCCAATTGAAAGACGAGGGTCAGCAATCGCCATGATATCCGCAGGAAGTGCGATGGCTTTCGGGCTCGGTCCGATCGTTGGCGGTTTGATTAGCGAATACTTTGGTTGGAATGGATTGTTCGCTATTACTTGTCTGGTTCTGGTCATACTTCCTATTCTTGTACGCTTACTCCCCAAAGAAAACGTGGCAGCCTTCCGATTTGACATTTTAGGTGCTCTCTTAACGATCGTCAATGCAACTACGCTGCTGTTAGCTGTGACGCAACTTTCTGTCGGCTGGCTTGTCGCCAGTTGTCTTTCGTTGCTTATACATGCATGGCATTTGAAACGAGCGAACCATACGTTCATTAACCCTGAACTGCTAAGCAATCCAGCTTATCGTAAACTGGTTATAATCGGGTTTTGCATCTTGGTGTTAAACTTGGGTAATTTATTTCTAATGCCATTGGTGTTAGCTAAGGTGTTCGATCAATCGCCTATGATGATTGGGTTAACGATTGCGCCGGGGGCACTTTTGGCAGCCTTCTTGACCCGTTTCGTTGGAAGATGGATAGATCGTTACGGTAATCTACGCTTTATGTTTATAGGGCATTGTATGTTAGCTTTGGTGATGATTATATTTTATGTAACTCTGGGAGCTTCGCCGCTTGTTATATTACTTGGATATCTTTGTTTTTCGCCTGCTTTCTCAGCAACGATTGCTTCTTTGAACAATGAGACCTCACGTATTCTTCCAAAATCGTTAATAGGATCCGGCATGGGACTTATGCAGCTCATTCAATTCTTTGGCGGTTCAATCTCGGTTGCGATTTGTGGAATACTACTCGAAATTCAAAAGACTACGCCAATAACATATTCCTTCAAAAATGTTTATGCCCTTTTATTACTGGTAGGTCTGAGCTCTCTAGGCATGCTCCTGTGGTACAAGCTTACTGCACCAGTCTTAAAGAAATCTGACGTTTAACAAACTTGATAAGTCCTTTCAAATTGGACAATCTATATATGATTGTTTCATAACTATCGATCCATATTTTAGATGAATCCTTAATGGTTCGACGATCGTTTTTTCCTGTTCGATAGATCATATGATTACTGTCTTTAATAACATCGTCTGTTAACACCTCATTGTTAAAATGCACGAACAAATCATCTTTTGACAAGTTAACTATGATCATATACTTACTATCCTCGAACTGCCTTGAGTATGATAATACCAGCTCTTCTGAATTGCGAATGAACGTTAATTCCCCTCTCCAAAATGCAGGGTTGTTCGTTCGCAGATGATTAGAAATTTATAGTGCTCGAATTTCCCCATCTTCCCTTTTGTTCATATAGTTTCGATCGCCATTCCAATTGTTAAAAGTGCCTGCTAATGCGACACTATTAACTTCTATATCTGTGTAATAAACAAATCGTACGCCATTTAGTCCTTTTGATGGAAAGTAAGGTACCATTGAATAAGGCTCCTTCGTATTAATCTCTTCTCCTATTGTAGCTGTAGAGAAATAGGCTGCCCATATCCTATTCTACTCTATATGGAAGCATTGATTCCTGAAACAGATACAAACATGTTGGAATCAAAGAAGGCTTCCAGCTCAAATTGAAGCGCTACATAATCAGGATGGAAATGCCATCCATGCTGGCATATTTTCATACTAGTAGAAATTCATTCCGCTCAAAAATATTAACAGTGAAATTCCATGAAGACAACTTTACCTATTAACCTGTCCTCTTCAAAGGAAAAAGCAGGTCGCGCTCAGCGCCTGCTTTATTGGTACGTCTTTATTCTCCACCAGTCTTCACTTAATCGTTACGGGTCTGCCATGAATCGTTCCGTTTCGGCTGTTGCCGGACTGATCCTGGGCCCCTACGTTGAAAGTCCAATAGCCTGCAAGGCCAGTATGGTTTTCGGATTCAATATGGTTGTTCATATCCTCTTGGATTTCAGCTTCTGTTCTTACCATCGTCCAGAATCTGACCTCCCGATCTGACCTTTGAAATATCGAGGATCTTCCAAAAAATCCGCGCCAATCGTAATCAAGGACGAATTGATCTTGTAAGTGGCGCCAGAACGCATGGAATCGAGTACTCCATTAATGTATAGCTTCATAGTTTGAGTTGTACCGTCGTATAAAGCCGCTAAATGATACCATTTATTTAATTCAAGGTTGGTAACTGAATCAAGCTCCATTCCATCACCGATCTGGAAGTTGATTTTATTGTAATCAGGATAAGTCGGCGGACCGTCACTCAAACGAAGTGTGAAGGAATCTTCACCGTGCGCCTGATATTTGGACACAATTCCTGTCTTCCATTTGAAATCCTTCGGTTTAACCCATGCTTCGATCGTGAACGACGATGAATGATAAACAATGTCATTCGCGATTTCTACATAATCGCCGGCACCGTTGAAATCCAAAGCTTGATGCGGTTCGGCGACCAATGGAATAAGTGGGGTCATAACAGAGACCCTATTCGATTCCCCTGCCTTGGGTCCTCCTGTTACCATCAATTTAAATTCATAGGATGTGTTCGGTGTAAGTCCGGTTACGGTATAGGTTGCTTCACTGACGCTGAGAGTCCCTGCGTCCATAAATGTTGCTTCCGCAGCAGTCTTCTTTAACAACTTCACACTTGTCGCCCCAAATGGCTTGCTAAAAGTAAAGGTCGCGTATGTGGCTGACGTAGCAGTTGGTACAACGGTGAAATCATCGATTGGATATCCTATCGTGTTTGGTTCAATTCGAGAAAGTAAATATTCAATCTCCCCTTTAAGGCCAAACACACCATCTCCATTCATATCCCACTCGTGGTCAGCCACGTCTGAAGCAATCGGTACGATGTCTTCAATATTGAAGATTTCGTTATCATCGACAACAATAGGAGGCAAAGAAAAAGTTTTTGTTTCACTGTTCGATACGACTTTTGCTGTAAGCATGTGCACTCCTTTACGAAGTGGAGGCAATTCAAGAATTACATTGGAATTTCCATTCCCGTCTTTATAAGCAAGCTTCGTTATGCCTTCAAAAATCTCGATCGTTGAGCCTATTGGAGCTCGCATAATAACTTCAGGTGTAGTGTCCATTATAACCGTTCGTATAGGTGAGATTAGTATAGACGGTGTAGGTACGCTGGCAATAGCATGATTCTCTTTGCCCAATAGCGCGTAGCCACTGGAAACTAACACGACTGTTGCGAGCATTAGTCTAGCAAGTACCCTTTTCATAAATGTTCGTTTCATCTTGATCCAGTTCCTCCCTTATCCGATATAGCTTTTATTTATTATCATAAATTTGGAAATAAATCTCATTGAATTATAGCATATTTTCTTATTCGACGACGTATTTTCATATTTCTTGCTGTCCAGTTAGGCACTGTTTGAAACACGATTTACCTCCAATCCTTTTCGGTTGAAGTACATAAATTTAAATCCAATACATAGAAGTGCCAACGTAATAAATAATAAGCCACTCCATATAATCCCTTTCATGCCTGAAGCGGTAATAAACCACCCACCTGCTAACGAACCGATGGACACACCCAGATTGATGAAGGAAATAGAGGCATTCAAGTTATATCTGCGCTTTAACAACTAAAAACAAGTTAGTTTATACCCAAATCCTTAAATTTAAAGGAGAAGATTTCGATGGACCAGGTTGTTAAACAAATCCTTTACTTGCAAATTTGCTTGCGGAGCTAGAATAAAGCAGATAAAAAAAGGAATCCGGCATCAAACCGGATTCCAAGAACTTTAATTGTTTAGCTCACACTCAATCATCCTCTAATCTTCAGAAATAACCTCAAAAGGTATTCGAACCAGCTCTGTATTCAACGTCTCCCCCAAATAAATGATATCGTAAGATCCCGCAGGAAGATTCAGATCAGTGAATATGATTTTCCCATCCGGCTGACTAACCGAATTGGTTTTAATGTGCGCAATGGGCGTAATCGGTTTAATCTCACTTGGCAAAGCTCCTCTTGGAAAAATACCGAAAGCATCTTCTCTCAATGCCCCCGTGTACGTAACTTCAATCAAATCGCGAGTCCGATAAGCGTGTTTGTCTATCTGCATGGTTGGGTTACCAAGCGTCAGATCAGGATCGACTTTAGGGTCCACTACCGGAATAAGCGAAGGAAGTGCAACTGAGTAAGCGGCAGCTTCAATCCAAGTTTTAGCGAGAAAGTCCCTTCCTTTTACGACTACTTTATGATCATAGACCTCTACGAAATATCCCTGCGAGCCTGCCTTCTCCACATCATCATCTGTCCATAAGTAGGCAGTGGAGGCTGCATTAAACATAGTTGCATACTTTGAGTTGTACATTGTATTGGCCGAACCCAATTCCCAATGGGTATGACCAGTAAAGACAATCGTTTGCGGATGTTTTGCAAGGATGGTCTTAAGCTCTTTGTCCTGTCGAATACCATGCCACCCGAACTTGTTTTGTGACCCTGAAACTGTATGTTTCAAAGGCTGATGAACGAAAATAAAGGACGGTTTGTTCGCCTCTTCGTGCTCCGAAAGCTTTAGATCTAACCATTCCAGCTGCGTCTCTGATAAATACGAAGAGTCCTTTAATCCTATCTCTGTCCCTAGGAAAATAAAATGATAGTCGCTCAACCAAAAATCGTAATACTTTTTATCTATCCCCGTACTCGATGTAAAATAAGACATTTGGGTATCAAAGTCCGCCCAACGGACATCATGGTTGCCTAAAGTAAAATAGAAGGGTGGCAGCCCCTCTTTATGATCCTTCAAAATTTGAGCCATCGTTTCAAACTCTGATTGCTTGCCATTGTTCGTCATATCACCAATATGCATAATTCCTTGACTATCGGGTGAAGTTGCCCTGATATCCTGTAAGGCCTGGATAAAATTTTGCGAATATTTGCCTTCTATCTTATCTTCAACATGAGTATCTGTAATGACAACGAATTTGATATTCGGCTTTTCGTCCTGTTGTTCAACATGGATAAACTCTTCCATTTATTTCCCGCCTTTGCATTTTTGGTACTTTTCAATCTTATTGCGTATAATCTCACTTTTGATTGGTTTACTTATGTAATCGTTCATTCCTGCTTCAAGACATTTTTCACGATCACCTTTTAAAGCGTTAGCTGTCACCGCAATAATATAAGGGATTTTCTCTGGCGGCATTGTTTCATTGATCTGTTTGGTGGTTTCAAAACCATTCAGGGCAGGCATCTGGATGTCCATAAAAATGATATCGTATGATTCGTAAGCGAGTGCTCGAATGACCTGATTGCCATTTTCGACAATGCTAGTGAAATGCCCCATCTTTTCAATCATTTTCTTTAATACGATCTGATTAATTTGGTTATCTTCAGCGATTAAAATGTTCAAAGGTTTTTGAACACATACAATTTCTTGGATAGAAGAATCGTTTGGATACGATACCTCCTCTTTAAACCAACCTGTAAATACAAAAGTTGCTCCAGGTTCATCCGTTTCTTCGACCCAAATATCTCCGCCCATCAACCCTACAATTTTTTTACTAATGGCTAACCCCAATCCCGTTCCTTCTACTTGTCGCGTCATGAAACTATCCAATTGATAAAAGGGATTAAACAACTGATTGAGTTTTTCCTTGGGGATACCTATCCCGGTGTCTTTTATTGAAACTTTAAGCTGGAGTTTGTGATTTTCACGCCCATTATTTTCCACCACAATGGACACCCCGCCGCTATACGTGAACTTGATCGCATTACTAATAAGATTCATTAAAACTTGTTTAACGCGATCATAATCACCAATTAGTCGATTAGGCAATTCCGGAATCACGACAACTTGAATATCAAGCCTTCTTTCAAGTGCCTTTGGCATCAATACTGCGAGCGTATCGTCAATACAGTCTCTGATATCAAATAGCTGCGCTTGCAATTCCGTCTTACCTGCTTCAATTTTGGAGAAGTCCAAAATATCATTAATAATCTTAATCAACGTGTTCCCGCTTTTATTAATGATTTCTACATATTCTTTTTGCTCGTCATCCAAATCCGTCGTAGTTAGCAGCAAGTCGGTCATGCCAATCACCCCATTCATAGGGGTTCGGATTTCATGGCTCATCATAGCTAAAAATTCACTTTTGGCTTTATTTGTCTTTTCAGCAGCTTCCTTTGCGATAAGCAGTTGTTTCTGTTCGGTCATATCTTTCGCAATAACATAGTACCCGACGTTTTCCTTATTTATGATGATCGGAGCTATCGTTGTTAACACTTCAACATCATGTCCATCTTTATGTCTGATCATATTAATATTTCTTTCCGTTGTAACGTCTTCGATGGAATAGGAAAGTATTCTTCGGAGATTTCGTTCACCAATAAATTTGGAAATAAGCTCTCCTCTCATCTCGATAACCCTATACCCCGTCAGTCGTTCAGCCATTTCGTTGGTGTTAATAATCCTGCCCTTCACATCCAGAGAAATAATAGCATCGTGGTTATATTTTTTCAGAGACGTATAGCGCTCAACCGACTCTTGCAGCTTCAATTCTACTTTCTTTCGCTCTGTAATATCCCGGCCTATCCCTAATACCTTCTGTAGTTGGCCTCGATCATCTCTAATTAGTTTAATTGCAGTCTCAAACCAAATATACGTACCATTCTTATGTCGTGAACGATACGTAACTACTTCATTATCTGAAAAAGGGGCAGATCTTAGTTTTTCTAAGTCTTCAGGATGGTTTAATTCCGTACTATCTTTTCCAATCAATTCTTCTGGCTCATATCCCAATAAATCACGCACCGAGGGCGATAAATACTCGATTTTACCATCAGGTTTTACTAAAGTAATAATATCTTGCGCATTTTCTGAGATAAGTTCATACAGTACTTCCGTCTTTAATAGTTTTTGTTCAGTGGCTATTTTATCTGAAATATCGATGATATGAACGATAAAGTATAGTGGAGTTCCTTGCTTTTCATCACGAACCAATGACAGTCTGACAGATGCCCAAATAAGGTTGCCGTTCTTCTGAATACAACGCTTTTCCAACTCATAGAATAGTGAGTTTCCACGCAATACCTCTTCGATTAGTCCATTAATTTTATTCAAATCATCCGGATGGGTTATTTCCTTAAGTGTCAGTCCGATGGCTTCTTGTTCCGTATAACCAAGGGTTGGATTGAAGGATGGATTGACCTTGATGATAGTGCCAGCTATGGACACCAACGCTATAGCAATTGGCGCAAAGGTATAAACTTGTTGAAAAACAGAATCGCAATCGAAATCGAAATCTACCTTAGGCATATGAAATCCTCCAGTCGTCAATGTACCCCCTATTTCTACTATATAATGCCATTTTAATATAACATGATTGTTATAGTGAACTGAAATTGTCCCTATCTTTTACTTAGAAAATCACAATTTGCCTTCACGAATTTTTCTCCCGTGGTGCTTACAACTAATTCGTCATCATGAGATTGAATGATTACATCCTCCCCTATTTGTACACCTTGTAAAAAGATCGAGATGGGCTGTCGAAATACCCGCATTCTTTCAAAATCGGAAGGTTCAATCAGTTTGCGTTGTTTTGGCATGTTTTTCTCCTTTTATACTTTCATGTGATTACATTATTGCATAAATAAGGATCAAAATCAGGTATTATGAGAAAACCTCTATCGAGGCCATTCAAAGATGAGCGACCGCGTTTAGAGGTAGGTTTTATCGCCAATAAGAAAGCGGTTTTCGTGATCCGAAAACTTATACTTTCTTATGTGGTCAAAAAGGACCTTGTCGCTCCGTTCACTACCAGCAAGAATTTGAGACACAGATACCTAGGAAAATGAATACACTACATCACAAGGGTGAATGAAAGGGAGTGGGAATCGGATGAAACAGACGAAGACGGCTTTTCAGTGGGATAGCATCACACACATCTTCACGCCGGAAATTACGTCCAATCCGCAATTGCGGCTGCAAAAGCCTGAACTCATTGAATCCGATATCCGAGGCGAATTGAAACGGTATTCCGGAAAGTCCGATGCCCTTCCGCAAGGACAACCCGGCTATCGAATCCATAAAATGCCGGAATATCTTATTGTTAATGTACCGATCTCGAAAGCGACGCCGAAGCGCAATTTGTCCGTCTATGCCAATTCTCGAAGCATTTGGCTTGAAGGGCTGGTCGATAGACATTGCAACCTTCGTATCGCAAATGCCGCGAGCGTGCATAAGACCGATATTTCGCAGTCAAACTGCCCAAAGGATGAGCTTTATGCCGAATGTGTTTAACATCTTTAACATCAATATCAATCAAGTCGCTACTGGCGGCGTCGTCAATTTCGGAGACAACCTGTTGCGCGGAAATGCGGCAAATTCCAAAGCGGTCGGAGGCAACACTGTCATCGGTGACGCCACATCTTCAGTTAATACGGACCGAAACAGCGTTCTGGATCCGGATATCATCGACCAGGGAAACAGCAACCTTGTATAGGAGAGCGCAAGCTATGAACTTTTATATTAACCATATTAAAATCAACTCCATCGCCAACCTGGGCTCCCTCAATATAGGCTACAACATTTTGTCGGATAACAGGGCGACGGAGATTGCGGAAGGCGTGAACGAGAAGAAGGCCGCCGTGGTTCCGGAAGAAGAGTTGATACCGCCTCTACACCCTGTAGCCAAATGATCGGTGGCTGTAAAGTCAAGTTTTTCCATACCTGAAGGAGGCGGCATCATGTATGATCCACATGCTTATCTGCACTCCTGTATATGCCAATTCGAACAAAGAATTGCCATGCTAGAGTTTAAGCAATGCGAGTTGGAGGCGGAAAATCAACGATTGAAAGATCAGCTCCAGGCTCAACTGAAGGATCATCTGGATAACCAGCTCAAAGAGAAGCTGAACAATTATTTGGCCGATCAAAAGCAAACAACGCCCCCGAATATTACCTACAAAATTCAGGAACTGCACGTAAACGAGCTGAAAGGTACGCTGAACATCGGTCTGACGTCCACCGCAACTACCGAAGAGTTGCACGGTATGATCGACAAGCTGAAAACCAATCAGGGGCATACCGCCGAAAACATGTTTTTTTCACAGGATTCAGAGAGCCCCTAGGGTTTTCGATAATCTGCCAAAAAAAAGAGAGGATAGCATAATGCCATCCTCCTGAATGATCCGTCGCTCAGCGGCAAGCTGCCCTACCTTAAAAATCAAACATCCAAACCAAGTTTCTTCAAATAATTGAAGCTGGTCGCCAAGCAGTCAAATGGATTTCGACCATAACAGTCGTCTTGTTCAACCGGCGCCCATTCAACACCAACTTGTTTACATGCTTCCAAAATCCGGGAGTAATTCATATTACCTTCACCAATCTCGGCAAATCGCTGCTCCATATCACTCGTTACTGCAAAATCTTTCAAATGAACGAGTTTCATTCTTCCTTTCAATTTGTTTATCCATTCTATTGGATCTGCTCCTCCAGATTGTACCCAGTAGAGATCAAGTAAGAATTCAATGTCTTCTGGATCAGTCTCCTCCATGAGGATTTCTAGCCCGGTTTTCCCATCGAATTTCGCGAACTCAAAAGAATGGTTATGATAAAAGAAATGTAATCCTGCCTGTTTTAATTTTCTTCCAATGTCCGATGCTTCTTTGGCGAAAGTTATATATCCTTCTCTGCTGCTGCGATTTCCCGGCGGCATACCACCTAATCCCACATATTTACAATTCCAAATCTTATGCTTCTCAATAACAGCATCCAAGTTATTGGTTAAATCCGCATATGGAATATGGGTCGCACAGATCGTCAGTTGCTCCCTGTCTGCAATTTCTTTCAATTCCTTATTACCGATAGGACCTATTCCTGAAACTTGAATGGCGTGATATCCGATTTGTTTAACCTTTTTCAGACTGATAGAAATATCCTCGGGCGTTTTTAGAAAATCCCTTATTGTATAAAGCTGTGCTGCTATTTTCATTTTGTCACTCGCTTTCATAGAATATTGAAACAACCTCTTGTTGCGGCCTGCGCAGAATTTGATATCTGCAATATTATGCAATATTACGATTTAATCCTTGTCGCCTACAAGTCGCAATTGTTGCGCAGCCGCAAACCCAAGGCTTTGCCTCATAAAAACAAGCTGAACCCCCGTGTTAAATCAAAGGGGTTCAGCTTTCTCTCACCTATCCTTTAATGGCTCCATCCGCCATACCTTTTACAAAAAACTTTTGAAGAAACAGATAAACGACTGTAATTGGCAACATCCCCATCAAACATCCAGCCGCTACCCAATTAATATTACTTTGGAACTGTGAAATAAACATGGATAGAACAACGGGAACCGTTTGAAACTCTCTTTTTTGCAGAAAAAATAAGGAGAATTGATAATCGTTCCAAACTTGGACACCAATTAATATAACAATAGTCGCAGTGATAGGTTTTAATAATGGCAAAATAAGACGAAAGAAAATAGCATACTGATTACAACCGTCAATGACGCCTGCTTCATCCAATTCCTTTGGTATTGTACTTATAAAGCCAGTATAGAGAAAAATGGTCATTGGAAGAGCAAAAGTTACTTGCGCTAATGAGATTGCCCAGTACGTATTAATACCTCCAATATCCACAATCAATTTATACAAAGGTACCAGAATCGTAAGTGCAGGGATAATTAAGCATGATATGCAGACGGTGTAAATAAAATTATTCCATTTGGTTCTATGTCTAGCCAGCGGATAGGAAGCAATCGAACCTATAAGAATAACTAGCACAAGAACGACAGCTGTGATGATCATATTGTTCAGAATCGCTTTACCTAAGTGCGCTTGCTTCCAAACGTCCACAAAGTTACTAAGACTTAATGATGCAGTTGGAAGCCACTTGGAACTTACATCACTTGCACTCTTAAATGATAAGTTTATTAAAATATAAAAAGGAACAATATGAACAATCGAGATGAGGCCTATGATGAAATACTTCAAAATGTTCTTATTCACATGCTCACTTCCTTTTTACGAAGCATTCTCAATAAGGTCAAGCTGACAATACCAATGAGTATAAACATCACATTACCCAGAGCAGCTGCATACCCGGCGTCTTGTCGTGCAAAGTACAAGTTATACATCATCGTAGATAAAGATTGAGATGCATAACCAGGACCCCCGTTGGTCAAAGCCACAATAACGTCAAATAGCTTCAAACCACCAATGATATTGACGACAACATTAATCGTAATCGACGGCATCAATAGCGGTAATGTTACATTTTGGAATCGTGCAAACCATCTGGCGCCATCGATAGAAGCAGCTTCATAATAATCTTTGGGTATCGATTGTAAACCTGCCAAGTAAATAATCATCGCTACTCCCATAAACTGATAGGTATTCACAAAGGTAATAATCCCAACAGCCACAGGGCCATTGGCGAGCCAATCGGTGGGAGCTTGATGAAACAGGATCCTAATATCGTTAATCGCTCCACCATCATATTGAAAAAAGAAATACCAAATGTATCCCATAATCAACGGACTAATAATAACTGGCAGATAAACAATGGTTCTGACCAGCCCTTTTCCACGTATTTTCTGATCTAGAAACAATGCATATGCAAGGCCTAGCAGGTTTTGAAACAGTGTGCTTCCAAGCCCATATATAAGCGTATTCTTCATCGTTATGAATATTTTTTTATCCGTGAGCATCTGCGCATATTTATCCCAACCTATCCAGTTAAACGTTGGCGAGTAGCCATCCCAGTCCGTAAAAGAGATTCTAATTCCTTTGACCATAGGATAAAAAATAAATAAACCAAACAAAAGCAAGGCAGGTACGTACATGATATTTAACGCATTTGGAGACAAAAGCAGCTTTTTAATCCAACTAGATTTATTTATTTCTACGCGATTTCTATTTTGTATCGTTTTCGTATCTACAGTATTCAATTTTTCTCTCTCTCCTTCCGAACTCAGTAAGGCGGAACAAAGAATAGCCTCTAACCATAATTGTTATTAGGGGCTTTTCATTTCCATCTATATTTCCTTATTTTGTAACTGTTGCTCTTAAACGAGTGTATTCTTTTTTCATATTTTCAGAGAATTGCTTTGCTGTAATTCCGCCAGCAATGATATCTTGACCATTTTTACACATAACATCCCACATACCGTTCGGTAAAAATACACGGTCAAAGTATGGAAGTACGCGCACATCTTTATACTGCTCATAGTATTTACTTAAATCGCCAGCATCCACTTTGGCACCTTTGATTCCTGAAGGCAACGCATTAGAGACAGCCACCAATTGAGCATTCTCAGGTTTTGCGTAGAAAGCGACAAACTTTTTGGCTGCTTCAATGTTTTTGGAATCTTTAGAGACTCCCCAGGTTGTTTTTTCCCCACCGACAAAGGTAGGGCTGTCACCTTCAACGATAGATGGAATTGGCATGAAACCTGCTTTCAACTGTGGATTCACTTTCTTCGCTTCTTCAATTACATAAGCTCCGTAGAAAAGAAAAGCCGTTTTTCCTTCTGCTAATGCTTTCGCATCATCACTGTACTTAGCCGTTAAGACATCTTTGTTTAAGTAACCTTTTTTGTATAGATCAGCAAACATTTGAGCGAATTTATCCCAGTTATTCCAATCAAAAGTACCATCTAACAGCTGGGCAGAATTGTTTGTTGCGGCACTTGCGTAAAGAGGAGTAGCAAAATAGTCAAAATACTGTCCCACTGGCCAATTATCTGAACCTCCCATATGGAAAGGTGCTACAGTACCTCCACTTTTGGTTTTAATTGTTTCAGCCGCTTGCATCATTTGATCATACGTTTTTGGAACTGCAATGTTGTATTTTTCTAATACATCCGCATTGTAAGCAATTCCTGATTTATCTTGATCCATTGGCAAAACGTATACTTTACCTTTGTCGTCCGTTACAGCAAGTTTAATAGCATCATCCAGAGCTCCCACCCAAGCTTGATCTTTCAAATCAGCCAAATACTGGCCATACCTGATTTTGGCCCAACCATGTGTAGAGAAAACATCCGGGAGATCATTACTTGCCATTTTTACTTTCATTATGTTTTCGTAATCTTTACCTGGAGCGCTGAATTCAACTTTGATCGTTGGATTCTCTTTGGTAAAATTATCAGCGATTGTTTGTAAAACTTTGGCTTGTTCACCGATGGCGTTTGTTGCAACACTAATCGTAACTGGCTTAGCTGTATCCTTCTTGTCCTCTTGCTTTGTTTCCGTTGTTGCAGCAGGTTTGATATCGGCTGCCGGTTTGTTTGAGCCACAAGCGGACAAAATTCCTACAGCTGCGATTAGTACGCATAATGTGGCTTGAAATTTTATACTTTTCATCTTTCTCTTCCCCTCAAATATATTTTGTAACTGCTTACATTCATATCCTAACATGAGTAATAACGTTTTCAATGATGGATATCTACACTCTGATTGTGATTTTCTACACAGTTCAACTTGGATTGACACGCCAACCCCCCTCACTATATGCTTGTCTCTTAGGAGGCGCTTTCATGACAATCAGCTTATCTCTTCGCAATAAATTAATGATTATTTTTACGGCAACTATTATTTTGCCTTTTCTTACTCTAGCCATTATTTTACCTTATTATTTCAAAAGCTTGATTAGTGAAGAAACGCAGCATGTAACGTCGGGCGCCATGAACTCCTTATCAAGAAACTTAGAAACGTATTTGGATGACTTGGATCGTTTGACCTTATTACCTTACTATAACGATGAACTTATACAAGCCCTCAAAATTACCGCATACCAGTCCAATTCGAGCTTGGACGATTATACCAAACTAAAAACCTCTCGTGCTCTCAATGGGGCCTTGCCCAGTTATTTGATCAGTACAAGAAAAGAGATCTTAAACACGGTTATTGTGACTAATGATGGACAAGGACATTTGAGTAGCAGGTTTGATGCGACTAATCTTGTGCAGGGCTTTCCTTATCAAGAGCAGAATTGGTTCCAGAAGGCGCTTCTAGCTAATGGTAATGCAGCTTTTTTAGGATCTCATAAACAAGACTACTTATCCGGAACGATGAACACTCGTGTATTCTCAGTTGCTCGTATGATCAAAGATCCCGATTCCAAAGAACCTATAGCTGTTATCATAGCCGATGCAGATTATGGGGCACTGAGCAAAATAACGGAAGATATTTCATTTAGTATGAATTCCATGATTGTGATTATGGATGAGGACAATCAACTGCTTTATTCCAACAAAGAAGTGCCCGACACTTTGGTGACTCAACTCGCTAACAAAAGCAGCAAGATTGCAATCGGTGACCAAAAATATGTAACCCTTTCCAAAAACTTAAAATCTGCGAATTGGACTATTGTCGTGCTTCTTTCGGAGTCAGAAATGAATACGAAAATACAATGGATTTCCACTGTTGCTATCATTGTCTCCGCCGGAGGTATCGTGGTCACTTTCATTCTTTTTATGTATTTAACCAGATGGATCGTAAGGCCATTTAAACAAATGAATGGCGTCATGAAAGAAGTCCGGACAGGAAACTTACAAGCACGTTTTACCTCCATCGGAAAGGATGAGATTTCACAGCTTGGACAATCCTTAAACAAGATGATTTTTCAATTGAATGATATGATTAACCGCGAATATAAGATAGCCCTTTCCCTAAAAGAAGCAGAATATCAAGCACTTCAATCACAAATTCAACCTCATTTTCTTTATAATGTATTAACAGGATTTATTGGTTTGAATCAAATAGGTGAAAAGCGAAAGCTTGAAGATGCCATATTTGCCTTGAGCGGTATGCTCCGCTATATTCTTGCCACTAATCAAACCACGACAATTGAACAAGAGTTTCACATTTTACAGGGATATGCTCTGCTTCAAAAACTCCGGTTCAACGAGAAGCTGCAAATTGATATCGGTTACGAGAAATTTGTAGGTTCTTTTCAAATTCCAAAGCTTTTAATTCAACCGATTGTGGAGAATGCGATCATTCATGGCATTGAACCTAGCGACAACCCAGGTCTTGTAGAAGCTAAAGCTCTTATTTATGTTCATGAAGATAAGGAATTCATCCAAATCAAAGTACGTGATACTGGGGTCGGATTCGAAATGAGTGACATGCAATCAACCAAGCAGCATATTGGAATTTCTAACGTAAAAGCAAGATTAGAAATGCTTTATCCTGATGCTAGTTTCATGATTCAGAGCAATCCTGGAGTGGGGACAACCGTTCATATTACCATTCCACTAAAAGGAGCACATTTATGAGAATTATCATTGCCGATGATGAGACTTGGGTTAGAACGACAATTAAAAATATGCTGCTGGAGCTAGACATGCATCTCGATATTGTTGGAGAAGCAAGCAATGGCGAAGAATTGATTGAAATGTCTCAATTGCATCAGCCTCAGCTCGCTTTCATAGACATCCGTATGCCAACGATAGATGGTCTAGAGGCAATTAGAGTAGCCAAAGAGCTGTCACCTCAAACTAGATGGGTCATTTTGTCAGGTTCATCCGACTTTAAATACGCGCAAGAAGCCATTCGACTAGGCGTTAAAAATTACCTGTTAAAACCAGTTGACCCCCAATCATTGTCTAGGTGTGTAGAAGAGATTTCAGAGGATTACAATCATGATTTGGTAAAAGGAAATGATGAATTCGAGTTTTTAATTTCTTCTTTCGTATGGGGAAACAGAACTTTACAGGATTTATCTGGGATCCAATCTTATCAGTTTTCCGGCATCCTTATTTGTATAGACAGTTCCTTATCTGAATCTTTAAAGCTCCAACTGATACAAACATGGTTGAAAGAGATACAAACCCATATGAAAAGAACGATGAATCATAAAGATATCAGGTATGCCAAAATTACTCTGCGTAATGGCGATTATGCGATTATCACAGCCTGGAGTCCGTCGCATCATGCAATTATGTTAAGTATACGCTCAGAGCTAGTCCATTTTATTAAATCCAAGATGATAGAATATAAAACCGATTACTTTTCATTAACTGCATTGCAAAGTGATATTAGTAATGATTTGGAAACATGTATTCATCAAATTTCAAGTCTTCAATACTCATCTCCGCTTCGGACCGTCTTACCCCATAGTGGTGTATGGTCAAGGAAAGATTTGGCTTTCTACCAAAACAACGATCAGCCTATAGTTGAAATTAGCCGAACTGCTGAAAAGGCAGTCCGCTTTTATCAAAGCAATGAATACTTATTCTATAAGAAAGAAATAGACACCCTAGAGCGACAATTAGCTTCTCTTCCCCTGCATCAGATCAAAACCATTCACGCCCTCTGTGAATACTTTAATACAACTATCAAAAGAGCGTTTGATCCTAACTGTCATTCGAAAATATGGATAGAGAAACTCAGGGAATTCGGCGAGAAATTGTTACCAACTTCAGCTAATAAAGACTTGGCCAATCAGGATCTGATTAATCAAGTCATTCGCCATATTGAACAGCATTATATGGATGATATCAGCATCAATCAACTAGCGACTCAATTCAATATTACGCCTAATTATTTGAGCACACTATTCAGCAAACGATGCGGTGTCACATTTTCGAGGTACATTACTCAGATTCGTATGCATAAAGCTAAGGAGATATTGATAGAAAAGACGACCATGAAAATTCAAGAAATAGCTAACCAACTTGGTTATTACAGCAGCAGTCATTTCATCAAAACTTTTTCGGAATTTCATGGCTCCTCCCCCTCTCAATTTAGAGAGCAGCATCTTGATAAATAAAAATATGACCAAACAAAAAACAAGCATAATCTGACAGTGAATTAGCTGCTCCGATTATGCTTATTTCACTTCAAACTATTCTTTTCCCGTCACTTTGCCAACGAGTTTAGCTTCACCAGCAACAAGACCTTTTCTATGAGACATTTCGAGCGCAATCAGTTGTACAAAGAATACATAAATAATAGGACTTATAAATTCATTGAAAGCATCAACTAGTGTAATTGAACTAACAGTTGGATGTGTGATAGCTCTGTTGGAGATATAAACGACTTGCCCGCCTTGATCAGCAATTTCCCTAGCGAAAGCTTCGTTCGCTTCATAAGAAGGACCTGGCGGATTAAAGAAAATACACTGAAACTTTTCAGCCACCAGTTCAAAACGTCCATGACGGAACTGTGCCACGGATAAAGATTCCGTGAACATTCTTGCCGTCTCTTTGAGCAGCAAACCGTCGTAATCAGCTGTTGTCACGCTGGGGCCTCGCCCCATAAATTCCTGCATCCAACGACTATCTGTATTCAAATCAATGCCCCATGCATCAGCAAAATTCAAATAAAAAGTGTCTACAGATGAAAAAGGAACCTCATCATTCTTTCCGTCACCGTTCGGATCCTTTTCTATAAATGCCTTCAGCACCATGTGCCAGTCATCAATCGTTTCCGGAACCGGCAAGCCTAATTTCTGCAACCAGTCTTGACGGATCAGTGAACCCTTCTTGTTCCAAGAATACGACGAACTTCTCCCCTTTCAGTTCTATGCGAATCTGATCGATATCCATTCCCCATCCATCCGTTACCGTATTCATCCATATTTACGGCTTATTTAAATAACTCCATCCTGCTTCATTACGTTAATCGCATCTTCTGAATACCCGAGCCCTCTCAGAATTTCTTCGTTATGTTCGCCGATTAATGGCGGATGAGAGCGGATGTCGCCGGGTGTCTCGCTGAATTTAACAGGTATATTGACCGTGCGCACTTCGCCGGCAGTCGGATGGGAGTAGGAAGTGAATGCGTCTAGATGGACAGCTTGAGGATCCGTCTCGACCTCGAGATGAGTCTTTACTTCGGATACCCACATGTCTTTTTCCAGCATCTTTTCTACCCAATAAGCTGTTGTTTGCTTCACCACGCTGGCTTGAATGCGGAAGAACACTTCATCTCGTTTATCATACAGCGTATCTGGATTATCGTATTCGATAAGCCCTTCGTCGCCAAGTACTTCCGCGAGCAGTGGAATGGGATTCACGGATATGCACATGTAGCCGTCCGCCGTCTGATAAATGCCAAACGGCGCCGATTGTCCAGGATGGGCGATGCCTGATTGCGGACGTTCAAACAATTTGCCTGAGTTCAGCGTGACAGCAAACTCTTGAAGCTGATGAGTCAACAAGCATTGGTACAGGTTGATCTCCAGCTTCTGTCCTTTACCTGTTTTCTCACGGTAATATAACGATGAAAGCAGGCCATAGACGATGTTATAGGCCCCTAGCTGATCTGCAATACCGGTACCTAACGGGATCGGTGGGGCATCCTTGCGTCCAGTTAGCGTGGTCAATCCGCTTAATGCCTGAATCATTAGATCTTGCCCCGGACGATTGACGTACGGTCCATCTTGCCCGTATCCCGTGCTTGAGCAATAAATGATGCTCGGGTTGATTTTTTTCAAATCTTCATAACCAAAGCCCAGCTTTGCCATAACGCCTGGGCGGAAGTTTTCGACGACGATATCACATTCTTCTACCAGTTTATAAATAATTTCTTTGGCTTCCTGTGATTTCAAGTCGAGCGCTAGGGATCGTTTATTTCGATTAAAAGCCATATAGCAAGGGGATTCCGTGCCCCCGACCCAATATTTCAAGAACGTCCACGCGCGGTAGCTATCCCCTGATCCTTTTCGTTCAACCTTGATCACATCCGCGCCTAAATCTCCAAGCATTTGTGTCGCGAATGGTCCCTGCAGCAAGTGTGTAAAATCCAGTACTTTGATGTCAGCAAGTGCTCTATCCATCCTTCATCTCTCCTCGAAAATAAGTTATATCTTAATCACTTCATAATGATACCGCTTACAACCCTCGTCACTTTGACTCACTTAGAATCTAAAAGATATCCTATTTGTCAGTACATTGGGGATATCGTCTGGCTTATTATTCTCCCCGAACCGATTGTCCACCGTCCGCTACAAAAGTTTGCCCAGTAATGAACGATGCTGCATCACTGCTCAGGAAGAGCACCAAATCCGCTACTTCGCCGGGTTGTCCGAAACGGCCAATGGGATGTGCGCGATTCCATGTATCTATTAGAGACTGTGGATCATCAACTTCATCGAAAATCTTCTCGTTCATCGGCGTCATGATTGTGCCTGGGGCTACTGCGTTCACGCGAATACCTCTTGACGCGTACTCAATCGCGATTTGCCTAGTCATAGCGAGGATTCCACCCTTCGATGCGGCATATCCCGCCCATCCAAGAAAACCATTAATCGCCTGCGTCGAGCTGCAGTTGACAATTACGCCTTTACCCTGCTTAAGCATATAGGGTAAAGCGTATTTGCTGCCCCGGAATACACCGCCGAGGTTAATGTTAATAACGCGCTGCCACGCTTCCTCACTCATAGCTGCTGCTTCTCCTGGAATTGCCACACCTGCATTATTGTATAAGATGTCAATCCGACCCTGCCAAGAGAAAGCCTCCTCCATTAAATGCTTGACATCTTCATCCCTGCCTACGTCCGTTTTTACAAAACGGGCTTGCTTGCCTTCGGAAACCAATTGCTCTTCTAGCTGCTTCCCTTTATCCTCGTTAAAGTCCGCGATAAGAACGGCGGCTCCGGCCTCGGCAAATTTCCTCACGGTTGCTTCACCGATTCCCATGGCTCCTCCGGTGACAACAGCAGTTTGGCCGGTAAAATCAAATTGAACATTTGGCGATTGCATGATTTTCTCTCCTCTCGCTGCACCTTAGTTCGACTGAATGAACTATCTTCTTGTTTTTCATTATATGATACCGATTTAGTCTTTTAAATATGGCTAATACGAATTATCAGTTCGCATATACGAATTTTACAGCAAGCTAACCGACAAGTATCTTTCATAGGCTTCGATAATCTGCCGGAGTGAGGTTGGTGATATTTTTAAATATTTTATTAAAATATTTAACATCGGTATATCCAACCGCCTCGCTAATCTCATACACCTTCATATGCGTTGTCTTGAGCAGCTCCTTCGCTTTATCCACCCTTAATTGCATCAGGTACTTGGTGAAAATCTGGCCGATCTCTTCCTTAAACAACCGACTCAGGTAGGACGGATTCATATAAAACTGTTCGGACAGAGCCTGAAGCGTAAGTTCATCGCTATAATGCTTGTCGATAAAAAGCAAAATATCGGAGATGAGCTTGCTTCTTTTATGGCTTCTTTTTTCCACTGTATCTTGGATGGTTTGAATGAATTCTGCTGTCAGAACGGCTTGAATCTCATCGATCGTATCCAAGGTACGCAGTCTATTCAGGAAATCATCTTGCGCAGCTTTATCCACCAATTCAGCCTGGGCATTTTGCTTTTTTTCCCAGATGATCTGCGTCATTAACCATACAATTTGATCCACGTGCTGCTCAGGAATTTGCTTGCGGCGTATTTCGTCAAATACCCCTTCCAGAACAGACTGCATCTCTTCGATACTGCCCATAATGACAGAATAGTGCAGACGCTGCTGAAGTTCCCGATGAAACAACTGGCGATCCTCTTGAAATTGAATGCTTTCGAAGAAAAAGCTTTGATCCTTGCCCATATACATTTTCATTTTCAAAGAATTTACCGCTTCCAAATAAGCCTTAAAGGCGTCGTCTAACGAGCTATGCTTCGAACTGATCCCGATCGATACGGTCACTTTCATGTATTTTTTAATATTTTGGCGGATGCTGCAGAGCAAATCTTCCATCTCGGATTCCGTTTGATGGCCACCTGCCCATACCACTAATCTTTGATCGATCGCGAACAAATAAAAATCCTGGCCGCTATCGACCAGATGCTCATCCACAATATTGCGGATGCCATATTTCAGAAGCTCCATATCCCGCTCATTGTAGCGCTCCATAAGCACATAAAGCTGATCAAGCTCCATTAAGTAGACGACATAGGTTTTCGCTTCCCAAATAATTTCCATTTCCACACATTTTTCCCGAATAAGAGTAGGCGTCGTTATTCTACCGGAAAACCACGAGGCCAAAAATTGCTCCTGGAGCAGAGAACGGCCTTGTTTCCATTTGGATTGTTCCATGACCGTCCGGTACATTTCGAGCTGCTTCTGACTTTTCGCATGTGTCATTTTATAAAACAGCTGCATCAATTCTTCATCTCGAATCGGTTTTAATAAATAGTCATAAGCACCTAAACGCATGGCGGTTCTGACATAATTAAATTCATCGAATCCGCTCAGCATGACCACTTCGGTCTCCGGGCTCACTTCCTTCACTTTAGCGAGCAGTTCAAGCCCATCCATAACAGGCATCCGGATATCAGAAAGGAGAAAATCGATCTTCTCCGATTCAAGGATCTCCAGTGCTTCCTGTCCGTTCTTAGCTCCCCAGATTTGAGTAATGCCGCATTGCTCCCAATAGCTCGCACCAACAAGCAGCTCCCGCATCCAACCTTCATCTTCCGCAATAAGTAAGCTATACAAGGTCATCCCTCCTGTGATAAGCCGGTAAATAAACCTCTATAGTCGTCCCTTTGTTTAGCTGGCTGAATATTTCTAATCCATAGCCTTCTCCATAATAATGCTTGATTCGTTGATCCACATTGCTTAAAGCAAACAGCTCCGATGAGGAGCCTCCACCTGATTTCAGATGTTCCCTGATTTCCTCCAGCCTTTGCGTCGTCATGCCAAGCCCGTCATCACTGACTACGAATACAACGCTCTCGTCCAGCTGATAGCCGGTAATGGATATCGCTCCTTTGCCGCCCTTCATCTCAACGCCATGAATGATCGCATTCTCTACCAAGGGCTGCAGCAGCAGCTTGAGAATCGGCATATCCATTAATTCATCTTCCACATCGATGGAGACCTCGAATTTATCGCGGTAACGAATCTTTTGGATCTTTAAATAATTATCAATGTGATCCAACATTTCTTTCACCGTTATCCAATCATCACCCTTTAAGCTATGTCTAAAAAAGTGCGATAAAGCGTAAGCCATATCCGTCACTTCGTGGACGCCATGCAGCTTGGCAATGGAATAGATCGAATTTAAGGTATTATATAAAAAGTGAGGATTCATGCGAGATTGCATTAATTTAAGTTCAAACTCTTGCTTGAGCAGCTTTTCCTGGTATAAATTTTTGATCAGCTGTTGAATATTACGTATCATCGCGTTGAAGCCCAGAAAGAGGATGCCAAATTCATCTTTTCGTTGTTCAATGATTTGGTAATCGAAGTCTTTCTTATCCACCGTTTGTTTCATCGCTTTAAGCAATCGGAACATGGGATTATAGATGCTTTTCATAAATAAGTACGCAAGCAGCATAGCGGCGAGGGCCGCTAACAAATCAAGAACGATAACGCCGTTGCGAAGATTCGTAATTTCCTTATTCCAATCTTCTCTGGGCACGAAGTTCACGTATTTAAAACCCGTTTTTTCCGAGGTTCGGAACACCACAAGCACTTCTCTCCCTGCAAAATTCTCAGAGAAGCTGCCTTCCTTCTCACTCGTGATCCGGTCCAGCTGCTTGATCATGGACGGCTGTTCACCAAACTCAACGGAGAATAACTTGTTTTTATCTATATTGGTTTGAACGATACTTCTACCATCTTTGGTCAGTATCAAGGTTTTCAGACCATTATCTGTCTTATTCAGGTTTTTAATATACTCGGATATCGTACTTTCACTCACATGTACAAACAAAATATTTTTACGAATACCGCTTTCGGAAGGATCTAGAGAGATTGGATACGTAATATAGTTAGGCCTTGCCGTTAGGTAGGTCGAAGAGGGCCATTTTTCAAGAAACCATCTCGGCGCTCCTCCTTCTTCTGCGATTAGCTTTTCAATATGGTTCATTTCCTCATTCGGGTAGAAGAACATATTTTTCTCTGAAGTCAGCAGCATCCGGTTTATGCTGTTATATAGACTGATCGAATAGATGTTTTGGCCTGATATTTCCATCCCTTTAAGATCACTCATGATCTGATTGAGCTTGTTCAAATCTTCGTAATCGCTCAGATGAATCTCCCTTTCCAGGAACTCGCGATTCTTGGTATTGACAAGAAAAGGAGTAGCCACGAAACGCGACTGCTCCAATACATTTTCTATACTAGTTTCAATCATGAGCAGTGTCGTTGAAACGGATTCGCTGATTTTCTCCTCGATGATGTGCGTTGAGTTTTGATAAAAGAAATAGGAAACAACAAGCATTGGAACAATAATGAGAATGAGAAAGTAAACCGTTAATTTAAACCGCAAACTATGAATATTCACGTGGATATTCCCCCTCAAGTTGCCCATGCTGTCCTATCTTCATTTAACCTTTTGTTGCTCCTTCCGTCAATCCGGCGATCAATTGTTTTTGAATAAACATGAACAGGATAAATACGGGAATCGAAATTAAGATGGATGCGGCCATCATCGTACCCCAATTGGTTTCATATTGACCTTTAAAATCCATAATCCCTACCGGTAAGGTCCGGTTCTCAGGCTTGCTCATAAATACCAGGGAGAATAGGAATTCCTGCCACGTAATTAAAAACACATACGCAGCTGTAGCGCCTATACCCGGTCTTAGAAGTGGAACCACTACTTTGAAAAAGGCCTTCAGTTTACTAGCCCCTTCCATCATAGCCGCCTCTTCCATATCCATCGGAATGTTAAGAAGAAAGCTTCGCAGCAGCCAAACGGCTACGGGAACCGTAAATGCCATGTAGGCGAGAATTAATCCGGCAAACGAATTCAGCAAGCCCAAGCTGCCAACCAGCTTGTACAGCGGAACCACAATAGCGCTTAAACAGAACATTTGACTAACTAGAATGACATTCAGGAAAAATCGTCTGCCGGGAAATTCAAGCCGTGTAAAGCTGTACGCAGCCAGAACAGAGATGATGATAACAAGCACACAAGTAATGATAGAAATGAGTAAACTATTCATAAAATACCGCACGAACTCCTTATAATGCAAGGCAGCCGCGAAATTTTCAAAAGTAATCTGATTCGGAATCCACTGCGGCGGGATCGTGAACTGCGCGTCCGGTGCCTTGAGTGAAGTCGACAGCATTTGGATAAAAGGAAAAAGGACAAAAAACAATAAAGCCATGATACCGATAAAGAACAAAAATCGTGACAACCACATCTTGCTCATGCACTATTACCTCCTAATTCTTTTCGGTTTTGTTCATTTGCCGGATTAATACCAAGCTGATAAGCAGGACAAACACAAAGCTGATGGTAGCAACCCGTGAAGCTTCACCGAAATTGAAATTACGGAAGCTGAGCTCGTATATATAGGTCGGGGCAATATGCGTGGAGCGAATCGGTCCGCCGCCCGTGAGTACATAAATCATTTCAAAATAATTGAATGTCCATATGGAAACTAATAATACGACCGTCTTTAAAACACCCGAAATCGAGGGCAGCGTAATGTAAAAAAATTGCTTGATTCGATCCGCGCCGTCAATTTTGGCTGCTTCGTACTGTTCTTGTGAGACACCTTGCAAAGCTGCCGATATCATCAGCATAGGAAATGGGAAACCCTTCCATATGGCTGCCAAAATCACTGAGAACATCGCAAGCCCGGGTGTACCCAGCCAGTCTGTGGAATGGTAACCAAATCCCAGTTTCCCGATCAAGGAATTCATAAAGCCAAATTGTGAATCGTAGATCAATCTCCACGTCAGTGCAGCGACTACCCCTGGAAGAACCCACGGAAGTAAGACTAAGGCCCGAACTAGCCATCGCAGCGGAAACTTTTGATTAAGCGCAATGGCAACCAGGAGTCCGATGATCACTTGAAAGCCAGCAACGCAAATGGTCCATACGATGGAATGCTTGGTCACATTCCACATCTCGCCATCTGCCCAAGATTCCACATAACCTCTGAAGCCTATCCATGTAGGGTCTCCATGTGTTAAATCCGTATCTTGCAACGACAGCTGCAGCGTATACAATAAAGGAATAAATAGTAGAACAATTAAGAGCAGAACAGCAGGGCTGATCAGCATATATCCCCAGAACGTCGAGCGTGTTCTCATTTCCCCGCACCCTTCCTTTCATAAGTCTCTCTAGCAAGGATAAACGACTCCGTCGCCCTTAAGGGACGAACGCGTTTGTCAAGGTAGATGCGAAGCAAAAGTATAAAACTTATACTTTCATATCTACTAAAAAAACACTGCAAGAGATATAAGCATCCATTGCAGTGCTTTGTCTTAGAACCTCATTGTTTGTTTATTTATTCAGCAATTTATTAATTTTGTCTGCAGCTTCCTGTAACGCTTCTTTAGCATTCAATTTTCCTGTCATGACCTTTTGTGTAGCCTGCAGCTGAACATCTGCTATTTCCGGATAGTTCGCTACATTCGGACGATATGTTGCTGTGCTGAGCTGCTGGAAAATGACATCTGGGAATTTACGTTTTTGTTTCAAATACTCACTGGCCGCTTTCTTGTTAGCTGGCGTCAGCATGGTGATTTCCTTTTGATTATCCAGATTTGTGGAGTATTTAATAAATTCCCAAGCCAAGTCTTTATGTTTGGACTGTGCGTTAATGGCTAGATTAAAGCCTCCAAAAGTACCGATCGATTGCCCGCCTTCCGGCTTAGGGAGATTGGCAACGCCATAGTTCAGGTTAGGGGAGCGTGTAGCAATCGTATCTTGGCCCCACTCGCCGTACATGGCCATAGCCGTTTGACCGCTTGTGAACAAAGTCATCGCATCTTCTTCGTTTTTGCCTACACTGCCCGGAGGACTGATTTTGCTCATCCCAGCCCAGAAATCAAGTGCTTTTACGCCCGCATCCTCATTAATTAAAGTCTTCTTGCCGGACTCATCCAGCAGCTTGCCTCCTCCGGCTACCGTGAAAGCATCTACCAAGCATTGAACCGATTCACTGCTGCCAGCCCAGTTGGAAGTACCGAATTTCCCATTGGCTGTCAGCTTCGTTCCAGCATCCATAAATTCTTTCCAGGTTACCGGCGGTTTCTCTGGGTCAAGACCTGCTGCTTTAAACATATCCTTGTTATAATACAGCACTCCCCACACGCCTACATCAAAAGGAATCGCATACATTTTATTTTGATAAGAGCCTGCTCCCCAAGCTCCCTTGAAGTAATCATCCGCTTTGATGTCCGATTTACCCAAGTAATCATCCACTGGAATCACATATTTGGCAGCCGCATATTGAGCTACCCATATCTGATCCAGCAGCAAGACATCCGGACCTTCACTACCGGCAACGGCTGCCAGCATTTTATCCTTTAATTGAATATAGGGAAAGGAAGTAATTTGAACTTCCGTATTGAACTTTTCTTCAAAGGATTTAGCTGCTTTCTTCTGAGCTTCTTGGATATTTACATCCGCTTGCTGCAGCGTCCAAATCGAGATTTTTTGTTTTTGCGCCGGCTTGGACGCTGCATTGGTTGCTGATGCACTTTCTTGAGGTTTTGCACCGCTCGCACAGCCGGATACAATCAGTGACAAAGCAAAGGTACCCGCTAATAGTTTCGTAAGCCTTTTCATATTCAATCTCCCCTTTTTGTGTGAATAAGTCTTTCGTACGACTTACTGCTAATTATAATCAGGCTCGAATTGAATAAATATCCGTCTACTTCTACTTTTCTTCGACTATTTTGACTACTTTCCGTTTTCTTAGACCAGATCCAAGCCCATCTTCCAATAAAATGTAAATTTTTCACCACTTCGCAATTCATTTACTCCAGTAAACTCAAGGGGAAGATCCGTATTAAACGCATCGGTAATGGACGTATATGGCTCTAAGGAAACAGCATCCATCCATGTTGGTTTAAACACAATCATAAACTGAAATTTCGGATCAAACTCATAGTTCAGCTTGAGCCCCTTTTCAGGAAATAGCAAGCTGCATGTTGTCTCTCCCTGTTTCAGCTTCAGCATCATATGGTCAGCATCTGCCGGAAGGTCATCTAGTTGCATACCCATGGACAAGTGTTCACATATCGCCGTAGCCTTTGGCAAGCCTAATACGAAGCCCTCCGGCTCAACCTCGTACCGCTCTGCCGCCGGCACAACGATACGAAGAGAGGCAGCATCCTCCTGTTTGAAAGCGAAATAAGGATGAAATCCCAAACCAAAAGGCGCTGACTCGGAGCCCTCGTTGGTTATTTCTCCATGCAGGCGCAGCTGCCCCTCCAGCAGCGAATACGTAAACCGAAAGCGAAGGGGATGCGGATAATAGCTGAGCAATTTCGGATGTTCCTCATAGGCGAATTCGGAGGTTACGAACGCGCCGAGCTGTTCATTCACGCCCCATTCCGTCACTTTCCACGGGAGATAGCGGATCTCTCCGTGGAGATGATGGCCCCCTTCATGAAGCGGCATCTGATAGGATTTTCCTGCAAAAGTAAACCATCCGTTGCGAATCCGGCTTGGCGGAAATAGAATAGGTACACCGAACTCGGATGAATGTTCCGAAAGAGAGATTAGCTCTGGGGGGCCGGCAATGATCTCATGACCCGCCAACGAATATCGAATTAAATTATTCCCAACCGCCGGGATGATATCAACCTCTGCCTTCATGCTATGATCCAGCAAGCGAATGACTCGGCCTCCTGGCGTATCAAGCTGGGTAACTTCATACTGCTGCATATTCATTCTCCCTTCTCTTAACGATCCGCCTTGCATGCTTTGAACCATTCATTCATTCTAGCTATCGTATCACGGGGTGAACTTCCTTGAAGCAAATCTTCATGCAGCAGCACACCTGCTCGTTCTTGAAAAAGAGGAAAGCTTCCATGGCGTGGACGCATATAAGCCCGATCAAGCGTCTCCAGCGTATTGGCAAAAAAGTCATTCGTTTTGCGATTAACATCTGCATCGATCCAGGCTTGACGGTGACCCGGCTGTCCGGAGTTATCCACATAAGCTGTTTGTTGAATAACACCGCTGGCTGTAAACTTGGCATACTCGACTGCAAGAGGAATATGTGGAGACAAAGCAGACACGGCCATCCCGACGCCGCCTAGAATACTTCCATGAGGTCTTCCATCGTGTGATGGAATATTCGTAAAGTGGACAAGCTTACGCGCAAATCCGCTCCGCGAATAATTCGAATACCCGAACAGCAAGGGAATATAGGCAATCTCATCCGAAGCCGACATCTGATCGAGCATTTGGATGGGATTGAAGTCTAGTGACTTCGGATGGAGAAAAGGCAGCAGCTGTTGTAGAAGAGCTACGGCAGCTTCACCTGCCTCCGGATCGATCCCATTCGTTTCATCGATAAACTCGCCGCCAGCGATATTGGCGCATATCGAGATCAAACTGCACATGGCATCTGTAGGACATAACGGAAACCCTACCTTGCGCCCGTTCGGGAGTGTCGACGCCAGTTCCAGCACTTGATTCCATTTGCTTGGTACTGGTCGGCCATCCATTAAATCAGGACGGTAAGCCGATACCTGAGCGGCAGCATCTACAGCTAAAGCCCATTGATGCCCCTCCCAATAGTAGCTTTGGGCACTTGGCCCGACGCTTTGCATCTTCTGATCACACAGAAAGTCGGAAGCTATCCACTCATCCAGAGGCACCAGCACTCCCTGCGTACTTGAAATGCCCACATGAGGATGATCGATCATAATAATGTCGTATTCAGCCGCCAGCTTATCAACGGGATAGTCCCCAAAATCCTTTAAGGATCTGCGATCCCATCGGATCTGAACTTCGGGATGCAAGAGCTGAAACTGCTCTGACGTTGCCTCCAGCGGACCATAGCCCCTTACATGGTTCCAGGTCATTCCTTTAAGCTCTATCAATTGAACTCCTCCACTTCCATAAATGATTTTAACGTTCAGAATCTATTTCCCCGTAAAAACCGGCGGACGCTTGGCCACAAACGCAGCTATCCCTTCCTTGGCATCATCCGAATGAAACAAATTCGCTAGAAATGCACGATCATATGCCTGCGCAGTCTCCAAGCTAGCGTCTCTTCCTTCTTGAACCAGCTTCTTCAGAATTTGAATGGCTAGCGGAGCTTGCTCAGCAATCGCGGTAGCCATTTCTAGCGCTGATTTCAGCAGTTCCTCCGGCTCTACCACTTGATTGACAAATCTCAAATCGCGCCCCTCATCCGCAGGAATGAACCTGCCAGTCATCAGCAGCTCTTTGGCCACGAACGAGCCCACGATTCGTGAAATCTTCTGAATCCCTCCGCCTCCGGGGATCAGACCCAGCTTCACCTCCGGCAATCCGAAACTGGCTTTACTTGAAGCCACCACCAGATCGCAAGCCAATGTCAGCTCGAATCCACCGCCTAATGCATATCCGTTAACAGCCGCGATGACGGGTTTACTGCAGGTTTCAACCGCCCGATACATCTCTCTTCCGATGTCTTGAAAAGCAAAGAACTGACCCATATCAAAGTCACTGTAGCCTTCAATATCGGCACCCGCCATAAATCCTTTGCCTGTACCTGTAAGCACTACGCAGCCGATATCTTCCAACTTATGAATCCGCTTAAAAATATCTGTGATTTCCCCCTGCATAACAGCGTTCATGGCGTTCAACTTTTCTTCGCGCTGAATTGTCACTATTAGCACACGATTTATTTGTTCACAGCGTAAATACGTATAGCTTGGAAACAGGCTCAATCCCTCTAAACTTGTCATTGATCTCATCCTCTCATTTTCCAATAATTTTCTAATTCTGCAATATTTGAGGCATCTATCAGACCGAACGGCACTTCCAATGCTTGTACTTCTTTGCCTGGGTAATCGTGCATCAGCCCTTTTTTCACCATCTCGGATGGAAGAGGTTCTTTATTCGCCATTGCAATCGCTACTCGTACCGCTTGTCTAGCGGCATCTGAAGGGTACTGAAACACCGTTGCATACTGTTCTCTCCCTTTGATTAAACGCACCGCGGACTCATCCCCATCACCGCCTACAACAAATATTTTTCCGTTCAGCTTGTGCTTTCGCAGCTCTTCAATGACGCCTTCTGCCATGTGGTCAGTGCCTGTAAGAATAGCGTCAAATTTAAAATCTTTCTCGAGCATTTCAGCGATAATTCCCTTGGCTTCTTCTTTACTCCAGAACAGGACGGGAATCGATAAGACAAGCTGCATACGGGGATGCTGTTTCAGCACGTGCATGTTGCCAAGTACGATATTACGGGCATTGTCGTTATAAGGATCTCCTTCCAAAATGAGGACCTTCCCCCTACCATTCAAACGTTCTGCAACAGCTTGCATTTGCATCACCCCCTGCTGAAAGCCATCTCCACCTACGTAGTAGTCCACATATCGGCTTCTCGAGGGCCTTTGAAAACAAAGTGCAGGAATCTCATGCTGGGCTGCCATACGGAAGATGACATCCGAATTTATGGCATTTACAGGAACAATCACAACAGAATCGGGTACTTGCCTAACCAGACACATTTCCAAATAAAGCTGCTGCTTCCATTCATCATCATGGCAGTTGGTTACTAGAAGCCCCATCTCTTTATGCGCACATTCCTTCTCAAAAACTTGCAAATATTCAATGGATTTTTGCGAACTCAAATTCGGGATACTGAAGTAAATGGTTTTTTTGCCGGCATCAATCTTTTTTACGTAACCTTCCTCATTCGCCTGCAAAGCTAGTTCCACCATACGAAATGCGGCTTCCCTTAGTCGATTGTAGGACATTTTACCGCTGTCCATATACATGGCGACTGCCGCGATAACTTCACCTTCCTCATCCATAATGGGAACAGCCATACTGTAGATACCTTTTTCGTGCTCTTCCGCTTCAAAAGCAAGCCCCACTGCCGAAACCTCTTGAATTTCCCGCCATAATTCCAACCATGAACTCATGCTTTTCGGTGTGAAGCTTTCAAAAGGCGCTGCTTCCCACAAAGCTTTTACCTCATCTTTTGTCCTGTTGCACAATAAGGCTTTCCCCATTGAGGTTGCATGACAAGGAAGTTGTATGGCATCAAGATCATGAGCGTTGGGAGAGGTTGTCCCTCCTTCTTGCTTGATCATGACGACCGAACTCCCAGAAAGAACCCCGATCTTCACTTTTTCCCCAAACTCCTCCACCAGCTGCCCCATAATTTGATAGGCTTTTTGGATATAAGGAGAGTGACGCATATAATGAGCTCCCAAAGATAAGACTCTTGAACCAAGAATGTACTTTTTGGCAATCGAATGATAATGGATATATTTCCTTGCAACCAATGTTTGCAATAGCTCATGTGCCGTACTTCTCGCGACCTGCATGTCATTCATGATTTCAGTAAACGATAACCCCTCAGAAGAATTAGATAAGATCTCCAACAAATCCAAAGCCCGATAGGCGGATTTTACCAATTTCAAGTACTTTCATCTCCTTGCTTAAAATTTCATATATACGAAATATCATCTTATACGGTTATTATAATCGAACTAACCTGAAATATAAGAGCGTGTTATTACATATTTTGTTCGTATATGCGAATTATAGGTAACCATCCTTATTTGAAATAAAAAAAGTGACAAGAAGTCCACTGGACCTTCTTATCACTCACCTTTTTGAGATGGCTTAGGTCTGCTCACCTCGTACAATTCTCTTATTGAACTTTCCTTCACCAAAAATTTGAGCCGAAAGTATCCCTACCAACAAAGACCATACAGGAGAGGATACCCCAATAAATGAGACGTTTGAAATCGCGATTAGAAAGGCAAACAAGGTCGAGTATCGATAAGACGACTCCGAGAACGCAGCTTGCATGCTATTTAACAATACAGCCAGGAGGGCAAATCCCGATAACATCGTAATAAAGGCGGAAGGGAGCATTTCGATAATCACAATGACTTTCCATGCAAATAAACCGAATAAAGTGACTAGTGCTCCAGAAACTAGTGCCGCACCTATCCGATTTTCTTTTGGCCCAGCTTCCTTACTGCTGCAGAGCGCGGTCATCATCCCCCCAATGTTCACGGCATGACCTCCAAAAAAGCCGGCAATAAGCGTGCCAATCCCTGAAAGTACAAGCGTCTGGTTAACTGGAGGCTGGTAATCATTCTTCTTCAAAGCAGCTAAAGCCACGGCAATATCGTTAGTCAAAATCAGAACGGCAATCGGAATCGCAATCGAGAAGAAACTGTGCATGGTGAAGGAAGGAATAATGATTTGAGGTAAGGCAAACTCAGCAGCCTCCGGTACTACCTGAAAATCATGCCCGATGACTAGCCCCAAGACCCCAAAAAGGATCACGCCTAGTAACGGAGGGATTGATTTCGAAATTTTGGGAGCGATAAAAAAACCTAAAATGGCCATTCCGCCAATAAGAGGTGAATCTTTTAACGCCGGAATGATATTCACCACATATTGAAGAACTAAGCCGGCTAGCATAGCATCAATAAAAGGCTTTGGGATGAAATCCAACGCTTTACTGAATAATCCCGTAAAGCCGAATACAGCGATAAGTCCACCCGCCATAATGAAACCGCCCGCCAATTCATTCAGCGTAAATTGATCGACAACCGTACTTAGAAAAGCAACAGCCGTGATCGAGTGTGCCCCGGCAAAAGGAATCTTGTATTTCCACGTCAATACCAAATTTAGAATACCGCCTAAGCAATAGACACAGAACAACCAGGAAATCAGATGCGAGCGGCTAAACCCAGCTGTTTCAGCACAATTTATGATCATAATAGCGCCACCCGTGCAGGCCATCAAAGATGACATAACACCGGTCGATAGGTTTTGTGTATTCAGAGCTGACATATACCTCCCCCATCTATCATTTCATTTTTTTCTATGAGAAGGGACTACTCATTTACATAATAGTAGCTTACCCTCATGGACAAGTAACCACCCAATTTAGAGATTTCTTTCCCAACCAATCCCGCCATTCTTTCTCGTCTCATCCGTTTTCACCACTCCTTAGATGATTCAAAAAATACCAAACGCTCTTGGACAGACGCTCGGCAGGCCGTGTAATAACACTCGCTACCACAGGTATTGGTGTGAACGTTGCCCAAGGCAGCAGCTTCCCATAAGATAACTCTAAACTAGCTGCTGATTCCAAGATCACTCCGTACCCCATCCCTTGCATGACAAATTGTTTAACGGTTTCAGTGGAATCGAGATGCATGATCTCCATATCCCATGTATCGGTTATGGGTATCGATACAACATCTCGAGGAACGATCATCTTTCGGCTATGAAATGACAACGAAGGTTGAATACCTATCAATCGCTCCTGTGCGAATGGCGTGACTCGAAATGAAAAATGGTCGTCTGGTGGTTGCAGCGTCATTCCGATATCAATGCTGCCCATTCTGACTAATCGCTCAATTTCCTCATCCGTTCTTGTTTGTAGTTCTACGGTGATATCGGAATAGGTTTGAGTAAACGAATACATGATTTTCGGTAATAAATAAGTGGCGACTACCTGGGAGGCAGCTACAATGATTTTGCCTCGATTCCCTAAGCGATATTCCTCCATTGCCCGATAAATCTGCCCTTCCAATGACAGCATGGACTCTGCATACTCCAACAGAGTAAATCCTGCATCCGTCACGACGATATCCCGGCCAACAACCGTAAACAGGGGAACTCCTACTTCCTGCTCTAAACGCTTGAGCTGCATGGAAATTGCAGGTTGGCTCACATAGGTTTCCTTGGCAACTTGAGTAATGCTCCCCTTTTTAATAACTTGCATGAACAAGGACAAGTGTTTCGTATTCATTAGCGCCCCCAGATATATAACTAAATTGTTATGCTTCCATAATTTTAATGATATTTGTATTATAGATCAAATCATGTCATTCTATAGTCATCTTTTGAAGGGAAGTGTTTTCTCCATGAATATCCAAGAAATAAGAGACCAATTTCCGATTTTAAAGCAGCAAGTAAATGGACATCCTTTGGTGTATTTAGATAGTTCGGCCACATCCCAGAAGCCCTACGCTGTCATCGAAGCGTTACAGGATTATTATACGAATTACAACTCCAACGTTCATCGCGGTGCACATACGTTAGGTTCATTAGCTACGGATGCATTTGAAAATGCTAGAGAAAAAGTCAAATCGTTTATTCATGCCAGGGAGTCGGCAGAGATCGTGTTTACTCGCGGAACTACCGCTTCATTAAATCTAGTCGCCCAATGTTATGTGAGAGAGTTCCTTCAAGAAGGCGATGAAATCTTAATCACCTTAATGGAGCATCACAGCAATCTCATCCCTTGGCAGCAGGCAGCTAAAAAAACGGGCGCAACGCTTCGCTATATTCCCATCCAACCTGATGGCACCATTCGCATAGAGGATGTCGAGGAAGCCATCACCTCGAAAACAAAGTTTGTATCCATAACCCATGTTTCCAACGTCATGGGAACTATTCATCCTGTAAAACAGATTGCGGCAATTGCCCACCGTCACGGGGCCGTGATTTGCGTTGATGCGGCTCAAAGTGCACCACACCTTCAGTTGGATGTTCAAGATTTGGATTGTGACTTTATGGCCTTTTCCGGTCATAAAATGGCGGGTCCTACCGGCATAGGGGTTCTGTATGGCAAGAAAGTCCTCTTGGAAAAAATGACGCCCTATGAATATGGCGGAGAAATGATTGATCACGTGGACTTATACGAATCAACATGGAAGGAGCTTCCTTGGAAGTTTGAAGGAGGAACGCCGAATATTGCAGGCGCGATCGGGCTTGGTGCCGCAATCGATTTCCTGCAACAAATCGGGTTAACTAACATTCGTCACCATGAGAATCAACTGGTCAACTATGCATTAGAGCAGCTTTCATTGATTGAAGAAATTTCGATCTATGGCCCAAGGAAGCCCGAACTAAGAAGCGGCTTAGTCACCTTTAATGTGTCAGACGTACATCCCCATGATCTCGCAACCGTTCTGGATTCAGAAGGAATTGCCATTCGAGCGGGCCATCACTGCTGCCAGCCTTTGATGAGATGGCTTAACGTTTCATCCACAGCTCGTGCGAGTTTTTATCTTTACAATACGGAAGAAGATATTGTTGCTCTCGTAAAGGGTTTAAAACGGGCAATATCTTATTTTAAATACGTATCTCAGTGATAATGATATGGAATAAAGGGGTTACTTCACAACCAATATCATGGAATATTTTCCAATAATTACGCAAATAATATTCAGGCCGTTTCTCCATTCTTGCCCATTTTATCCCAGCCATTATTAAAAGATTAGCGAGTTTGTCAAATATTCTACTTGAGAGTTCAACAACGAATTCATGAACTATATTATACTATGGAATACATTGATATTTCTCAAAGATGGTGGTATACATGCGCAAACCTGACCGAACGAGTAAAAAACCTCTCTATCAACAGATCTCAGATGAGATGGAGAGGAGTATTATACATGGCGAATATCCGCCTGGAAGTTTCTTGCCATCTGAACGTAAGCTAGCCGAACGACTGGAAGTAAACCGAAGCACCGTCGTGCAGGCCTATGAGGAGTTACGTGCAAGAGGGATAGTGGAAAGTATTAGCGGAAGCGGCACAATGGTCAGCAACCACATTTGGGGTATTAGGCCTAATTTAACACCTAATTGGCGTCAGTATGTCGAAGGCGGCACTTTTGCTCCCAATCTTCCGTATTTACGGCGGGTGCGTGAGGTTCTGCGTGAGCGAGAATCGATCATTGACTTTGCTAGTGGCGAGTTATCTGCCGACTTATTCCCCAATGAGGCGATTAAGCAAATAATGAGGGACATTCCTTTCGAAGCCTACTTAGGATATGACGATCCAAGTGGGTATTTGCCGCTCAGAGAAACACTTGTAGGTTTTTTGGAGGAAAGATTACGTATTCGAGCGACAGAAGCTTCCATTCTTATCACGTCCGGCTCACAGCAATCTCTGTATTTGATTATGCAATGTTTGTTAGCTCCCGGGGATGCGGTTGCCATTGAAGACCCGTCTTATTACTACTCCTTATCCATGTTCCAATCTGCCGGGCTCCGCATTTTTCGCTTACCCGTAAAGGAAAATGGCATCGACCCCGAAGACATTATGACCTTGTACCGTCAACATCGCATTCGTATGATTTTTTTGAATCCGAACTATCAGAATCCGACAGGGACGTTCCTTCATGCCTCTAAAAGAGAAGCTTTGCTGAAGATCGCTGCTGAACTCGGTATCCCTATCGTAGAAGATGATCCTTTCAGCCTTACTTCCTTTGATCATTCTCCTCCAGATACGTTGAAATCCATCGATACTCACGGCTCTGTACTCTATGTCGGTTCCTTATCCAAGATTGCAGCTTCAGGATTACGGATCGGTTGGTTGGTAGCTCCACAGGCTGTTGTACAACGATTAGCAGATGCACGCCAGCAAATGGACTTCGGCCTAAGCATTGTCCCCCAGTGGCTAGCTAATAAATTTCTGGGATCGGAATTGTTTGATCAACATTCGCATTTCCTAAGAGACTCCCTTTCTCTGAAGCAGCATCTCATGATCCGGTCCCTTCAACAAGAACTACCCGATCAACTCAGCTTTACCCCAGTTCGAGGAGGTCTAAATATATGGTGTAAGATCAAGGACAAGCTTGACGATCAGAAGCTATTGGAGGAAGCGATCAAACGAGGGGTTGTGTTTATGCCGGGAACCGTATTTGGCTCTGAGCCTGGACATCTGCGATTAAGCTTTGCTCGTCCCTCTACGGATGAGATCGCTCCTGGTATATCCAAACTAGCTCAGGCATTTCATGCATTAACACAGAAATGTTAATAGGATTGTGGGAGCTGCCCTTCGCTAATTACATAGGAAGGTCAGCTTATTATTTGACTTAAAATTTTGTGTTTCCAGTCCTTGACATTTCAGCATGACTCTCTTACAATCAATGTAAGTAAGTACTTGCATTAAAGGAGGGTAGATCAAGATCAATGAGCAACAATCCAAGTACAAGTGATAAACTTCTGTTAGCAACAATCGATCTCATGGCGGAAAAAGGGTACGATGGCACGACTACTAAGGAAATCGCTGCTGCTGCCGGAGTGAACGAAGTCACGCTTTTTCGCCATTTCGGCACGAAAGAGAAGCTGTTAGCAGCTGCCTTCAACCGTTATCACTATGCCTTAGAGATGACAAAGCTTTTTAACGAATCTTTGACAGGCGAGCTGCATGAGGACCTTCTTATTATCAGCCGAAAGTATCATTATCTCATGAATCGGAATAGAAAACTGTTTCAGATCATTCAAAAAGGAAGCAGCAGTCTCCCTCCAGAAGTATATCAGGAAGCCCACCGCCATCCTCAGGAACTTAAGAAGCTTATAACGAACTATCTGGTTTCCATGTCGGAGCAAGGTAAAGTGATCATTTCAAAACCTGACATACAGGCATATGCTTTCATGTTGATGAATCATGGTGCATTCAATAGTAACATGTCCCCCGTAGATTTGGACGAATTTATCGAAGAAAGCGTGCAGTTATTCGCTAGGGCATTAACTCCCTAGCTTTTTTATAAACCAATATGCAAGTATGTGCTTGCATTCATTCAAAGGAGCGATGAACCATGAATTCTGAAACCATGCTGCAAAAAGGCCCTATCTTAATGCGATTATTGATGTTTACCGTTATGATGTCATCGATGAGCGCCCTTATGTTTAACGTTGTACTTCCTCAAATCAGCAAGGAGTTCCATTTAACCCTGGCTCAAGTGAGCTGGCTGTCATCCGCCTATACGCTTATCTATGCGTTTGGAACCGTAACTTATGGGAAGCTGGCGGACCGATTTCAACTGAAGAGCCTGTTGACGTTCGGTCTGGCGCTGTTTGCGGCAGGTTCTCTAATGGGGCTCGTCTCCCAAACATTCTGGTTCGCTCTTCTAGGAAGGTGTCTGCAATCTGCGGGGGCAGCAGCTATTCCAGCCATTGCGCTGATTATCCCTGTACGGTATTTTGCGCCTGAGAAAAGAGGCTCCGCATTAAGCATGACCGTCGTCGGGATTGCGCTCGGAAGCGCTCTTGCGCCAGTTATTTTCGCAATTGTCGTCAGCTTCGCGAATTGGAGATGGCTGTTTCTTCCTTCCCTGTTGATATTATTACTGCTGCCGCTGTATCGAAAATATCTCGAGCATGAAGTGAAGCAAGCTCCTCGCAAATTCGATTGGCTTGGCGGAAGCTTTCTCGCCGCATCCATTGCGCTGCTTCTGCTAGGGGTCACGAATCGAGTCTGGTGGTATTTGGTTGTCGGTTTAGCGACCTTACTCCTTTTCATCGTTCGAATTCGTACCGTCGAAGAACCCTTTTTCCAACCACAGTTGTTTCGTAACAAGAAGTATACCATCGCAATAACCTTGGCGTTTCTCATCAGTGGCATAGGTGTTTCCTTGTATTTTTTAACTCCGATTCTGTTTTCGCAAGTTTATCATCTTGGTTCCAATTGGATCGGTTTCGCCATGGTCCCTGCGGCGGCAGCCTCCGCCCTTCTGGGAAGAAAAGGCGGGAAACTGGCGGATCGGAAAGGCAATTCGTATCTGCTCTCTGTTGCTTCCATTTCTTTAATTACCTGTTTTATCTTGTTGTCCATCTTTACAGGCATCTCACCGCTATGGATCTCATTCTTTTTGATATTTGGTAACGTAGGCCAATCTTTCTTGCAAATTGCTATGTCAAACTCCATTTCAAGATCATTGCCCAAAGATCAGGTTGGCGTGGGCATGGGACTTTTCTCGATGGTCAGTTTTATTGCTCAAGGAATAGCTGCAGGCGTTTACGGTATTGTGGCTGCACAGAGTTCATCCGTTCATTGGAATCCGTTAAATGCGGATCCGAACAGTTACCTATTCAGCAATTTTTATCTCATTCTTGCCGCAATGCATGTGGGGATCTTGCTCTTCTACCACATGCAATTCCGTACCAAGAATGCAGGCGTAGCAATAGAACACTGAGCAAATCAGTGTCATTCAACGGGAACCCTCAGGCATTATGTCTGAGGGTTTTCCTGTATGTATGAATATCACCAGGGTTTTTTGTTCACAAAAATGTCGGATTGGCAATCAAGTACGTGGAGTAAAATTTCATAATATTGGCATTCTATAGGATATAACCATTCAATCTGCCCTACAGTAGGTGATCAAATAGATAAGTATAGAAAGCAAGAAAAATGGTTAATATGGCTCTGTATCCTTATTGCTTCTCTCATGCTTCTTTCCTGGCTCCGTCAGATGTTCGCAAATTCACACTAACTGCTTTCCCAAGCAATTTCCAAGCTGAAAAGGAGTATATCACATATGGCTTATGATCCCGTGCTTTACAGCCGAATGCTCACTGAGCTCACATTCGCCTTCCATATTATCTTCGCCACCGTAGGTGTCGGAATTCCCATCATGATCGCTTTCGCCGAATGGTCCGGCATTAAGCGGAATGATCCTTACTACCTGCTTCTTGCTCGGCGCTGGGCACGCGGTTTCGTTATAACCGTTGCTGTTGGTGTTGTCACAGGAACCGCGATAGGTCTCCAGCTCAGCCTATTGTGGCCGAGCTTTATGCGCGTTGCCGGCCAAGCTATTGCCTTGCCTTTGTTTATGGAAACCTTCGCCTTTTTCTTTGAGGCTATTTTCTTAGGCATCTATCTATATACTTGGGATCGGTTCCGTAAGCCCATCACTCATTTCCTGCTAAGTATTCCGGTCATGCTCGGATCTTCTGCATCAGCTTTTTTTATCACAACCGTTAACGCGTTCATGAACACCCCGCAGGGCTTTAAGCTAAATAACGGCTCCATTACTGACATTGAGCCGCTTATAGCGATGTTCAATCCCGCTACCCCAACGAAGGTTGCTCATGTGCTATCTTCGGCTTATATGACAAGCGCCTTCGTCCTTGCGGCGATTGCCGGCGCTGCTTTGCTTAAGAAGCGCGACTCGCTCTATCACCGCAAAGCGCTCAAGCTAACGATGGTCGCTGCTCTTATTTTTTCTATAACAACGGCACTGATTGGCGATCTTTCTGGGAAATTCCTGGCTATATACCAACCTGAGAAGCTGGCTGCCGCCGAATGGCATTTTGAGACGGCAAAACAAGTGCCGCTTGTTCTAGGCGGGATTTTAACCGAAGATCATCAGATTAAATACGGGTTAAAAATCCCATACGCCCTAAGCATTCTAGCTCACGATAACCCGAATTCCATCGTTCAGGGCTTAAATGAAACACCTGTTAATGAACGTCCCCCGCTAATTGTTCATTATTACTTTGATTCGATGGTCTCGATCGGCATCTTCCTTACGGTACTTTCAATGCTATCGGTTTGGATGGTTTACAAATTGAAAAGTATCCAATATCCAAGCTGGCTATTGAGGCTGATCATCTTATCAGGCCCACTTGCCATTTTGGGGATTGAATTGGGTTGGATTTACGCTGAGGTAGGAAGACAGCCTTGGATCCTTCGAGGTTATATGAAGACAGCCCGCGGAGCGACCACCTCCACACATGTGGATTTGATGCTCCTTTTGTTCTGCATCCTATATGTAGCCATTGGGTTCACTTTGGTCAAAGTGCTAAGGAAAATGTTCACGAACAGCGATGTACAAGAAGAACTCAAGAGCAGAGGTATTGAGGGGGGACCAACACAGTGAAGTACGAGGTAATTGGCATTACAGTCCTATGGATATTTCTATACGGCTATTTGATCGTTGCTTCCATTGATTTCGGGGCAGGCTTTTTCAGTTATTACTCCTATGCTACGGGAAAAAAACATCTGATTGAAAACATCATCAAACGCTACCTATCCCCTGTATGGGAAGTAACGAATGTTTTCCTCGTTTTCTTCTTCGTCGGCATCGTCGGCTTTTTTCCGGATAGCTCGTATTACTTTGGAACAGCCCTTTTGGTGCCCGGCAGCATTGCGATTGTTCTACTTGCGATACGCGGCTCTTACTATGCTTTTAGTATTTATGGACAAATGCAAAAACAAAGCCACTTATATACATTTTTGTATGGAGCAACCGGCCTCCTTATTCCCGCTTCCTTGTCAACCGTCCTGACGATATCAGAGGGTGGTTATATGACAGAGGAAAAAGGCAAGGTTATTTTACACTTTGGCAAACTCTTCACAAGCTCCTATTCCTGGTCAGTCGTGCTGCTTGCACTAGTTAGCGTTCTTTATATTTCTGCGATGTTTCTTTCCTACTATGCCAACAAAGCACAGGATTATGAAGCACTTGAAATCGTCAGGGGCTACGCACTAGGCTGGAGTCCGCCTACAATCGTGTGCAGTATATTTGTTTTTTTCGCTATTCGCTGGCACAATCCAGAGCATTTTCAGGCCATGCTTGATCTGTCTTGGATGTTCGTTGCTTCGTTAATCTGCTTCTTGGCAGCGGTATATCTGATCTACAAACGAAAAAGCTTTGGGTGGGCATTCATTCTGGTTATGCTGCAATTCGCCTTTGCCTTCTTCGGATATGGAGCCTCCCACTTGCCCTATATCCTTTACCCGTTCATTACCATTCACCAAAATTTCACGAACGATGCGATGGCTCTCTCTCTCATTGTCGTTTTCCTTGCAGGACTATGTCTGCTTGTTCCATCACTTGTTTTACTGATGCGACTATTCCTATTCGACGCTGAGTATGTGCGAGGGAATCCCTCCAAGAAAGGGTGAGAAGGATGGAATTTTTTCTGCTGATGATTGCGCCTTTGCTGCTTGTAGCTTTTTCAATTGGGATTTTGTTCATGATGTTCTCAAGAGGGCAGGATAAGTTTCCTAAATAAATAACAAAAGAGGATATACAGTTGCATATCCTCTGGTCCATTCTCTATGAAAGTGATATCATTTTAACTCTTGAAAGTTAACTATATATTCATCTAATTTTTGACTAAGATCTACTACTTTCTCATGCGTTAAACTTCCGCGTATATACGCCTCTTCAATCATTTCAATGCGTAATGCTTCGATTTTTTCTAATAATAGTAGTTCCATCTCACTTATTCACACCAATTCTGTTCAATAATGGTTTGTACACCTATTATAAAACAGGACGCTGAAAAAGGTAATGATTGCGTCGATAAACTTTATGACAAATTTGTGAAATATTATTTCAATTTTGAAGATACATTCTGTATTTTTTCGCCTCCATGTCATTTGCTGATGAACCCAAAAAAATAAGCCGCCGGCTCTTTGCCGGACGGCCTTGTGATACTAAATTATTTAGTGGCTTGCAGATGCTCTTCCAGGCGATCCCAAGTTTCACTAATTCCTTGCTCCATTCCCATCTCCATGACGGTTTTGAGCGCTTCGGCAGATTCGTATCGTGCGCGGCTGACAAGCTTCGTCTTGCCTTCATGCTCTACAAACGTCATCGTTATCTGAGACGATGGCATGCCCGCCGTTTCATTCCCATCGGCATCCGAGAAGTAATCAACGTAAACGATTTTCTCCGCCTCAACGATTTCCCCATAGACTGCTTTGCCCCAAGATTCGTATCCGTAATAATCCCCTTGGTTCTGATCGATACACTTCATGCAGTAATGCCAGATACCGCCCGGACGAAAATCGACGTTGCAAACTGTAAGCGTCCAGCCACGAGGTCCCCACCAATGCTTTAGATGTTCAGCCTCTGAGAATGCTTTGAATACAAGCTCGCGCGGCGCGTTAAAAGCGCGCTCCAAAATTAGTTCCTGACCCTCTACCTTAGTAATCATTTGGTTTGACATTGAAATTCCTCCTACATTTTAGTTTTGTTTGTTTTCTTTGTTTCGCAGCTTCTTAAGGTAATTTTCCAGAGCTTCAAAACGTTCATCCCAGATACTGCGATAGGTTTCAAGCCAAGTGTCCAGTTCTTGGAACGGTTCCAATCGAAGCTTGTAGTTCCGGCGATTAGCGACCGCCTGCACTTCGACTAGTCCGGCATCCAGCAGAACACGTAGATGCTTCGAGGCTTGAGGCTGGCGAAGCCCAAGACCATCGGCGATATCCCCTACAGTCAAGGGACCTTCTAACAGAAGCTCAACAATGCGTAAACGGTTGGGCTCGGCCAGTGCGATAAATGTTGTATTATCCATGATGATGTTTTCCAGTTCCTGCTATAGTCAAGTCAGGGCCACCTCGTTTCGTTAGCTAGCTACCTTAACTTCTATAACAAATATACCCCATACGGAATATTCCTGTCAAGGAATATTTGAAAAAATAAAAAAAGAAGTGCGTCTAAGTACGCACTTCTTCCTATATCCGTTAACCACATTTTACGAATGAAAGTCTTGGCCGGAACGAACTTCTTTGACATAACCTGCGCGAATGACAAAATCGCCGAAATGTTCGTTTTCTTGCCGTTCCTTTGCATATTGATTAATAATCGGTCGCAGCGACTCCAGGATCTCCACTTCACCGATGTTTTCCTTATACAGCTTGTTCAGTCGATTTCCGGAATGCCCGCCGCCCAAATACATGTTGTATTTGCCCGGTGCCTTACCAATGAACGCGATTTCCGCTAACATGGGACGGGCGCATCCGTTCGGACAACCGGTCATGCGAATAACGATCTCTTTGTCACTCAATCCAGCTTCTTCCAACATCGGCTCGATTTTATCCATTAAGTCGGGAAGGTAACGCTCCGCTTCAGCCATCGCCATACCGCAAGTCGGCAGAGATACGCAGGCCATTGAGCTTCTGCGCAATGCGGAGTACTGAAGCCCATCCGTAAGACCGTATTCCTTGATCAGCTCTTCGATCTTTTTCTTCTTCTGCGTGCTCACATTACCGATCACCAGATTCTGATTCGCCGTAAGTCTGAAGTCCCCGTTATGCACTTTGGCAATTTCACGCAGTCCGGTCATCAACAGGTAGTTATCCTCGTCTTTCACACGGCCGTTTTGGATAAATAAGTTGAAATGCCATTTGCCGTTGCTTCCCTTCACCCAGCCATAACGATCTCCGTTATGATCAAAATGGTAAGGACGCGCCGCTTCGAGCTTCCAGCCTAGACGAGCGGTTAGTTCATCAACGAACCAATCGATGCCGCGGTCATCAATCGTATATTTAAAACGAGCATGTTTCCGCACGGAGCGATCGCCATAATCCCGTTGAATCGTCACTGTCTTCTCTGCCAAATCAATCATTTGATCCGGCGTGATGAATCCAATCACTTGGGCCACTTGCGGGTAAGTCAACGGATCGCCATGAGTCATCCCCATGCCGCCGCCAACGGATACATTGAAGCCCTTCAGACGACCATCTTCAACAATGGCAATGAAACCCAGATCTTGCGAGAAGACGTCTACATCATTGGAAGGCGGCACAGCAATACCGATTTTGAACTTACGCGGCAAATAAACCTTTCCATAGATCGGCTCTTGCTCAACACCATCTTGGCTGTCCACTACTTTTTCGCCGTCAAGCCAGATCTCGTGATAGGCTTTGGTCTGTGGATCCAGATGGTTGCTTACGCGGCTTGCCCATTCGTATACTTCAGCATGAACATCTGACTGGTAAGGATTCGGATTACACATGACGTTACGGTTAACGTCACCGCACGCGGCTAATGTGCTTAACAACGAATCATTCACTTCACGGATCGTTTTCTTCAAATTCCACTTCAGTACACCGTGAAGCTGGAAAGATTGACGCGTCGTCAAACGGATTGTTCCGTTCGCATACTTCTGTGCGACCTGGTCCATCATCAACCATTGCTCTGGTGTAACGATTCCGCCAGCGGCACGCACACGCAGCATGAACTGATAAGCCGGCTCCAGCTTTTGCTTTTGCCGCTCATTGCGCAGATCCCTGTCATCCTGCATATAGCTTCCGTGAAACTTCATCAAACGGTTATCATCCTCAGGGATGGACCCCGTAATTGCGTCTATCAGTGTCTCTTCGAGACTCCCGCGCAAGTAATTGGTTCTCATTTTAATGTGCTCGACTTCGCTATGCGGTGCACTGTTCTTTGAAAGTAAGTTGTTTTCTGACATTTTGGCCTTTCTCCTCTCGCGATCTTTGGGATTTGAACTTAGTAAACATCCCTCTGATAACGTTTTTGCTGTTGCATACGGGTCAAATACTCCGCTGCTTCCTCCGAGCTGAATCCGCCCTCTTGCTCAATAATTGTTGCCAGGGTCGCATGAACGTCGTGTGCCATTTTCTTTTCGTCACCACATACGTACACGCTTGCCCCTTCTTGAAGCCATTTATAGAGCTCGGCGCTCTTCTCAAGCATCCTATGCTGCACGTATACTTTCTGGTCGGTGTCACGGGAGAACGCAACATCCATGCGCGTCAACACGCCATCTTTAAGCCATTTCTGCCATTCAATCTGGTAAAGGAAATCTGTGGAGAAATGCTGATCCCCATAGAAGAGCCATGATTTGCCTTCGGCACCAGTCTCTTCTCTTTCTCCAAGAAAGGCTCTGAACGGAGCGACGCCCGTGCCAGGTCCGATCATAATGATAGGCGTTTCCGGGTTCTCGGGAAGCTTGAAATTCGGGTTGTTTTGAATGTACACTGGCAGCGTTTCACCAGACTTGATTCGCTCAGCGAGCTGCACGGAGCACACGCCGTAACGTTCTCTTCCCCGGGCCTCGTAACGAACTGTGCGGACAGTAACATGAACTTCATCTGGGAAAGCTTTGGAACTGCTTGCGATCGAGTAAAGTCGAGCAGGCATTTTCCGAAGGATCGCTACGAACTCGCCCGCGGATACGCCCTTAAAGGAGTAATCCTGCACAAGATCCAATAAATCTCGCCCACTGAGATAAGATTTAAGATCTTGCTCGCGTCCTGCAACTAACAGCTCTTGCAGCCCATTGCTTGCATTCAGCTTTGCCGCTTGCTCCAGCAGAGGCTTCGTCAGCACAGTAATTTCATAATTACGAAGCAGCGCCTCGCGCAATGTACGCTTCTCGCCATTTTTATTAATAGTAACGAGTTCTTCCGATTTCCATCCCATGGCTTCGATCAATTCGTCCACAAGACGCGGGTGGTTCTCCGGATAGATCCCTAAACAGTCACCCGGTTCATATTGAAGATTGGATCCCTCCAAGGAAATCTCGATGTGGCGGGTTTCACGGTCAGATCCACGGCCATTTAGATTCAAATTCTCAAGAACCTCGGCTTGGAACGGATTTGTTCTCGAATATTCGGATTCAGTACCGCTTTCCACTGCCGCTCCGGCGCCGCTTCCAACATTCGAGACCGCGGAAGCTTCACTTAAAGCGCCTAACACGGAACTCATCCACTCGGCAGCAGGCTCATCGAAATCCACGTCGCAGTCGACGCGCGGCGCAAGGCGCTTGCCGCCCAGCTCTTCCAGACGCTTGTCGAAATCCTTACCTGTTTGACAGAAAAGCTCGTAGGAAGTATCTCCAAGTGAAAGCACGGAAAACCGCAAATCCTCTAGTTTAGGAGCTCTCTTGCTATGAAGGAATTCATGGAAGGAAATGGCGTTATCCGGTGGATCTCCTTCTCCGTGAGTACTCACTAGAACAAGCAAGTTTTGAATCTTTTTCAAGTTATTAGGTTTGAAGTCGGCCATCGAAGAGAGCGTTACCTGAAAACCTTGCTCTTCCAGCTTTTTGGACATTTTCTTCGCTAAACCTTGAGCTTTACCCGTCTGTGATCCGAATAGTACGGTCACCTCTTTAGAGAGTACCGGCGCATTCGCCGCCAAAGTCGCTAAGGGAGCCACAGGCACTGCACTCGAAGTCGTCACGACCGCTGACCCCTGAATTGCCGCGAGATACCCGTTCAACCAGATTCGTTGTGTTTCCGTTAATGTAGGAAGTAATCGATTAAGCAATTCTACTTGTTCTTGATTAAAAGGACTGTTTGTTACTTGAAGTACCAAGAATATCCACCTCTCATAGCCTGCAATGATAGTAATTCCTATTATACATTTTTCGCATTATTTTCACTCTCTTGAAACTATCATGTATGTCGAAATTGGTCAATTAGAATGATCTTATGTGATCTATCAGTAATATTGATAAAGGGGTAAAAACCTCGGAAACGTATAGACCGATATGAGCAGTCATTGACGAATATTGTAGGATACAGGATTTATGCAGAGGAGCTTCGCTAATGAGGTTTGTAACAGAAACGAGATTAAAACGATTAGAAGAATTGATCCAATTGATTCCTGAGTACGACGAAAGAAGCCATGCTATTCATCTGCTGAATTCGATTCGTGCAGATATCGATGACAACTATGCGGAAATTGAAAAACCGATCAGCCTAAGCGGCTTGAAGCGGCGGCCAATCGATCGGAAATAAAATGGCAGAAAAAAAACGAGCCTCTAGAATCGCTTCTAAAGTTCGTCATCGTTTAAGTCATGCTATTTAAAACCAAGTAATCGCGTTTACATGGCGTCCAGAATGATACCAGCCGTTTCCTCAATGGCTTTTTCGGTGACATCAATCACGGTACATCCAAGCTGCTTATACAATCCGAACGCATACTCTAGCTCTTCCGCCACTCTTTCTAATGCTGAATATTTAGCGCCAAATGGCAGCCCAACTGCTTTCAGCCGTTCCGTACGGATCTTCACAAGCTGCTCAGCGCTCATCGTCAATCCGATCAATTTGCTTTTTTTAAGCGTAAACAACCCCTGCGGCGGCTTTACTTCCGGTACTAAAGGATAGTTAGCTACTTTATATCCTTTATGCGCCAAATAAATGCTTAGCGGTGTTTTCGACGTCCTTGAAACGCCCAACAGAACAATGTGAGCTTGTTTTAGAGCGCTTGTGTCTTTACCGTCATCGCTTTTAACAGCAAACTCAATCGCTTCGACCCGCTTATAATATTCTTCGTCCATTTGGTGCAGCAGCCCTGCTTTCCTTTTGGGAGAATCATTAAAAGTATCTATGAAAGCTTGCATAACAGGACCTAGGATGTCTATGCTTGTCACGTTTAAGCGAATCGCTTCTTGACGCATCATCTCTCTTAATTCCGGAAGAACGAGCGTATATACAACAAAACTGCCAAGTCGGGAAGCTTCCTCCATCATACTTCGGATCTCTTCCTCCGTACGCATCGTTCCAAATCGCCTTACATGAACTTGACTAGCGTTAAACTGACGAATTGTCGCTTGAACAACCGTGTTTGCCGTTTCCCCAACCGAGTCCGAGCAAACGAATATCGTATGGACTTTCTCCTCCACCCGTGAATACCTCCTAAATCGCAGCTAGTTCCAACAATAATTTGGTCATGGTTGTTTTTGTTATACGTCCTATAACGCCAACCTGATCTTGTTCAGGTTCCATACTCACAACGGGCAGGCTGTCAACCTGATGATGCATCATTTTTCGCGCAGCATCAATGACGTGGTCCTCTGGGCTTACGGTAACGATGTTCGGTTGTCTCGTCATCACAAGACTAATCGGCATAGAAGGCGCACCCGCATTGCCTAAGGTTACCTTTAACAAATCTTTTCTAGAGACAATACCAACTAATGCCCGATTACAGCTTACAATCATCAGTGTGCCTACATTCTCCAGAAAAAGAGAGACTACGGCATCATTCACCGTAGCTGTTTCTTGAAGTACGACAGGCAAACCCATAACATCTTTCACATAAATGCCATCCAGCTTTTTGTAGGATGATTCCTCACGCTCCAGCGTTTGGCCGAGAAAATAACCAACCTTAGGCTTCGCATCCAAATAACCAAGCATAACAAGCAGGGCTAGGTCGGAACGAATGGTAGGCCGAGCGATCCCTAGCATTTCTGCTAAGTTTTCTCCGGTAATCGGAGCATGTTTTTTTACACGTTCTATGATTTCCATTTGACGGGATGTAAGTTCTATCGTATTTCCCTCCCCGAACTTTCATGTTCATCCCCATTTTAACCGATTTTCTCGCTGGTTCATATGGCTTGGGCAACCTTTTGTTCACCTGGAACCCCATGCATAATGAACGCTTGTGCCGCAGCTATTCGAGCCAAAGGAATTCGGTATGGGGAACAGCTAACATAATCCAATCCGGTCAAGTGGCAAAAGAAAATCGACTCTTTATCTCCGCCATGTTCCCCGCATATGCCCGTTTTGAGAGCTGGCTTAACGAGCCTCCCTGCGTTCACAGCTAAGTCAATCAATTGTCCGACGCCTTCCGTGTCAAGCACTTGAAACGGATTATGAGGAAGGAGCTTCTGATCGACATAATGGGTTAAAAACTTGCCTTCCGCATCGTCACGGCTGTAGCCATACGTCATTTGCGTCAAGTCATTGGTGCCAAAAGAGAAGAAATCGGCATAAGCCACAATCTGGCGCGCTGTCAGAGCCGCTCTCGGAACCTCGATCATGGTCCCGACCTTGTACGGACAATCCCGAAGTTTGTCTTTCCCCAACACTTGTTCCGCAACAAAATCAACAAGCTCCCTCAAAATTTTCAGCTCATTGGCATGGCCCACGAGCGGAATCATAATTTCCGGAAGAACTCGAATACCTCTGTCGATACAACCTGAAGCCGCTCGGAAGATGGCCTCTATCTGCATATCATAAATCTCCGGATAGACAATTCCCAGCCTGCAGCCACGTTGTCCTAGCATCGGGTTAGCCTCATGGAGAGCTTGCACTTTGCGGAGAAGGTGAGCGATCTCTTCTCTTTCTAAGTCTGACCCAGCATGACCATAAGTCAGTTCCGAATGCCTTTTTTGCAGATCCTCGAGGTTGGGTAAAAACTCATGCAAAGGTGGATCCAGCAACCGAATCGTTACCGGAAGACCATCCATTTCCTCAAACATGCCTTCAAAATCTGACTTCTGCATGGGAAGCAATTGGGCAAGAGCCTGCAAGCGATCCTCTTTGTCATCCGCCAGGATCATTCGTTGAACGACAGGCAGACGAGTTGGCGAGAAAAACATATGTTCTGTTCGGCATAAACCAATCCCTTGAGCACCCAGCTGTCTCGCGATTTTCGCATCTTCCGGATTGTCTGCATTCGCGTATACTTTCAACGTGCGAATATCATCCGCCCACTTCAGCATAACGAGTAGTTCATCCGTCATTCTCGCTTCATGTAAAGGCATAGCACCGATAATGACGCGCCCACTTGCGCCATCTAATGTAATCCAATCGCCTTCTTCTACGACTCTGCTTCCCGCAAACATCCGTTTCTCATCAAGCACAATTCGGACTTCTTCGCAGCCGCATACGCAAGGTTTGCCCATTCCCCTTGCCACAACAGCGGCATGGCTCGTCATCCCTCCGCGGCTCGTGAGCAAACCTTCCGATGCGATAACGCCATGAATATCTTCGGGTGTTGTTTCGTTTCTTGCTAGAATGACCGTCTTGCCGGCGCGGCTCCATTCTGCTGCCGTGTCTGCGTCAAATACAAGCTGTCCAACCGCGGCGCCCGGCGAAGCAGGAAGTCCTTTGGCCAACACATCCTTTACAGCCTCTTCATCGATCCCTCTATGCAGCAGCTGATCAAGATGCGATACTTCGATGCGTTCAACGGCTTCCTGCTTAGTTAATAAACTTTCTTGGACCAAATCGACGGCAATCTTGAGCGCAGCTTGGGCGTTTCGTTTCCCGTTTCGCGTTTGCAGCAGGTAAAGCTTATTATTTTCAACCGTAAACTCGATATCCTGCATATCCTTGTAATGCTTCTCTAACTGCTTAGATGCTCTGAACAATTGCTCATAAATCTGAGGCATTTCGCTTTTTAGCGCGGCAATCGCCAGCGGAGTTCGGATGCCTGCAACCACATCTTCCCCCTGAGCATTTATTAGGTATTCACCGAAAAATGTATTCTCACCTGTGGAGGGGTTTCTCGTAAAGACAACGCCTGTACCGCAGCTGCTGCCCATATTGCCAAATACCATGCTCTGAATGTTAACGGCTGTCCCTTGCTCATCAGGAATCCGATTTATTTTGCGATAAATCTGAGCTCTTTGATTATTCCATGACTTAAATACAGCCTCGACGGCCAGTCGCAACTGCTCGTAGACATGCTGTGGAAAAGCTTGGCCTGTTTTAGCCAGGATGCACGCTTTGTAATCTTCGATAAGACTCTTCCAACCGTCAGCTGTAACATCCTGATCTTGCTGGACGCCTTCTTTCTCCTTCAAACGGTGCAGCAGCTGCTCGAAATGGTAGCCTTCAATGCCCAGCACCACGTTTCCAAACATCTGCATCAAACGACGGTAGCAATCGTAAGCGAACTTTTCATTGTTCGTAAGAGCTGCCAACCCTTGAACCGTTAAGTCGTTGAGGCCTAGATTCAAAATGGTATCCATCATACCTGGCATCGAAGACACAGAACCGGATCGTACGGAAACAAGAAGTGGATTGCTGGCGTCCCCGAACGTTTGACCCTTCTGTTTCTCTAGCTGCTTGAGAGCTTCTGCAATTTGTTCAAGCAGTCCTTCCGAGATCCGATTACCCACCTTAAAAAAAGCTAAGCAGGCCTCTGTCGTAATAGTGAAACCCGGTGGTACAGGAAGGCCGGCACGTGTCATCTCAGCGAGATTGGCCCCCTTTCCTCCCAGCAAAGCTTTCATTGAAGCATTTCCCTCTTGAAAGGGTACCACTTGTTTCTGAATCATTATTTGCTAGCCTCCTTATTTTTATCGATACAGATGCTAGAATTGCACAAGCTATAAAACTTTTTGTATCCGTCCGTAGGTAACGTTGCAATCACTTCATTGCATGATTTACAAATGATAACACCAAGATCATACCGATGGATGGCCGCCAATGTTACATGGTTTGTGTTAGACATTTCGTTTCCCCCTTTTGTTGTATGCTTTCAGCACGTGACATATGAGCTACTAGATCAATGACTCGGTTTGTGTAACCCCATTCGTTGTCATACCATGCCAGCAGCTTAATTTGGTTTTCGTGCGTCATAACGCTAAGACCGTCAATGATGGCAGATTTCTCATTACCTATATAATCCGCAGAAACTAGCGGTAATTCATTGTAGTCAACAAAGGTACCAATTCGCCCGGCAATCGCCTTCTTGATGGCGAACTTTACATCATCAACGCTAACCTTACGGCCGACCACCACTTGAAGATCTAACAGAGAAACATCTTGTGTCGGCACGCGAACGGAGACGCCTTGAATTTGGGATGCCAGATGAGGAATCACATCAATAAGTGCTTTGCCCACGCCAGTCGAAGTCGGAATAATCGAATTCGTGCATGCCCGGGCACGTCGAAGATCTTTGTGCGGGTTATCCATATGATTTTGATCATTCGTAAAAGCATGCACCGTTGTCATCCAACCCTGTTTAACAGAAAAAGCTTCATCTAGGATATGTAGAACTGGTGCGATACAGTTGGTTGTACAGGAAGCTGCAGATACCAAGCGATGCTGCTTCGGATCATATTTTTCTTCATTCACACCCATGACAACTGTGAGGTCCATGTTCGTCCCTGGTGCAGTAATCAAAACCTTCTTGGCTCCAGCAAATAAGTGTCGTTCAGCACCATGCCGATGATTGAACTTTCCGGTTGCATCCACAACCAATTCAACGCCATAATCCTCCCACGGCAATAAATCCGGCTCTCTTTCACAAATGACGGAAATCAGCTTTCCGTTAACCCTCATTAAGTTGTCATTTATAACATCGATTTTCGCGTCCCATGTGCCATGAACCGAATCATATTTCAACAAATGGGCTAATACATGAATGGGGCTTGTTGAGTTGATCACGTTGATGTCAAACTCCTGCTGTTTCTCGGTCAATGCTTTTCTCAAACAAAGCCTCCCGATTCTACCTGTACCACTAATTCCAACTCGCATCTCCATCCTCCAATTCGTTATTTAGTATGTCATAAATGTATCATAATGTTATATAATACACAATATATATTTTAAATTTCACACAAATATCATTATTCGTCCTCATTATAGGTGTTAATATACTTATATGACGTCATATATAGCGCTTTTAAAACACAAAAATAAGCACCATCTACTGTGGAGCGATTTCGGACATATAGGCTGCTAATCTGAGGATCACACGGAACGAGGTGCCGCTATTTCAGTGATTATCACGATGGAGGGCTGGTAAGCGGAACGTGGGGACGCTATTTTGCCGTTTTACCGCTTTTTACGCCTCGAAAGCAGGAGATAGAGGATCCTCGTTCCGTGAAAACGTGATATACACGTTTTTTGGCTAAATAAGGCATCTCTGGAGACCGTCTATTTATTCGTCAAATTTTGTTCTACATAATGATGTCATATATCGGTATCATCTACATCATCTACATTTAGGCTCACTTGAGGTTGCTGGATGAATGAATCCCTAAACGCGGTAGAATGATGTTGTAAAAATTGCAACAATTGCTGCCTAAATCTCGCCTATTTCCCTTCGATGTTGGTCGAGTAGGCGGGGCCTCTCTATTACAGATTGTGCCCCATACCCCTCACAGATCCGTACGTCAGTCTGTCTAACAATTAATTGTGTAGCACGCTTAAAACATGCATTTATGCAATTTCATTCAAATAAACGTTGTAAATTTTAGATAAAGAATGAGCTCGGTCTCTTAAGAGACGTATGAGCTCATTCACGCCCATTATTTTGATCATTCTTTTGAAATTATAGGCAAGGCAAATCAGACTGGTCTCAGTACCTACTGATCTCAACCCTCGCGTTAAAAAGTATGTATAGCCCCAGTGACGTTTTATCGTCCCAAAAGGGTGCTCAACAATCTGTCCTCTTTGCTTATAAATATTATTTTGTTTACGTGTATTCTCAGTAATCTGTTCGATCAATTCTTCGTCACTAAGCCTGGTTACCGCCCTTCCGCCTTTGGCAGAAGTACAGAACTCTTTTTGTCCGCAAAAATCGAAAGCTTCGCAAGTGTAACGCTTATACTCTTTCCCATCTTGTTTTCCATTCCATTTGAACGGTAATTCATAACCCAACAGGCAAATATATTTATCGTTTATAGAATCATATTTAAAGTTTCCTTTGTCAAATCCACTTGCCACTTTGTCTTGCTTTCCCTTTTGCGGCTTAATTAAGAGTTCTGTGTTTTCGTCGACAACATCGATAATTTCAAGGTAATTATAATAACCTGTATCGGCCACGATTGTAGTTTTTTGATCACGAAAAACCTGCTTTGTTTTATGCCCCATATTAGACAACTGCCCTTGGTCGTTGACATCATTGACCGTGTCGCTGTCAACAATTAGCTTATATTTGCTATCCACTGCAGTTTGAACATTGAAACACACTTCATGCTTTCCGTTGTTTTTCATTGATTTGGCATCCGGATCGGTAACACAAAGCTGACTTTCACCTGTTTCCTTGAGTTCTTGTTTCATTACCTGCAGCTCGTTCCGTCAATCTCGACAAGTTGACCATCGATTAACCCGAAACCTTTTAACATTAAGGTGAATTCTTTAAACAGCTTTTTTATGGCCATTTGGTTACTCTTCATAAAAGCAGATAAAGTGCCGTGGTCTGGCTGGAGCTTACCAATTAACCACATCAGAGATCGGCAAACGAATCCATAGCATAGTAATTTCTTCATCCCTGAATTTTCGGATTGAGTTCTTTGACTGGTTCATTGTCCAAAACAGTCGGTTACGCGGCTCCGTGACCTCCTTTACCTTCTCCTTCATTTTCTTCATGGCTTTCGTCGAGGGATAGCTTCGCAGTATATAACGTTCTGCTCCCTTGACCTGCTTTGGGATTTTTCGGTGATGCATGCCCAAAAAGTCGAATCCTGCTTTGGGTTCTTCCGCGCTGCACTTCCAAGGGCTTCACGCGTTCCATGGTCTTCGCCCATCCTCTCGAGGCTCGACTCCCTCTTGTCCTTCTCAGGGCTTTTTTGACGATGCGACAGGATTCACTTTACGTTACGGCCTGCTGTTTTGCTCGCTCCCCTCTCAGGTCACAGGGCTTCAACCTTAGGATCTCTCCACCAGTTGCCTGTCAGCTACGAGGCGACTTGGCTCTTACCTCGACCGGACTTTCACCGGCTAGTTGTGCCTAGCTTGGCTAGGCGCGCGGAGAAGTAAAAACGGCTGCCGAAGCAACCGCTATTTTACTAACGTTCACCATTAGAGTTTAGCTACGCTTATATTATTCCAAAAGAGGTGTGCAATTACTAAACCTACGCAATCAAATTACTTCATCCATCTAGGTGCCCACCAGTTCCATTTGCCAAGCATTTTCATTAATGCTGGAACTAAAATCATTCTGATGACCGTTGCATCAATTAAAATCGCTGCTGCTATGCCAATTCCTAATTGTTTAACCCCGACAACCTCTCCGAATGCAAAGGGCACGGTGACCGCAATCATAATTGCGGCAGCTGAGGTAATGATCCTGCTGGTTGAAGCTAATCCTACCAGTACCGCGCGACTATTATCTTGTGTCTGCTGGTAAACCTCGGATATGCGCGACACCAGGAATACCCCGTAATCCATACTAATCCCAAAAACCAATCCGAAAATGAATACCGGGATCATGATCGCGATGCTGTTCGGTTCCATTCCAAAATTACCTTCTTCAAAGATCCATACCAGAATTCCGAACGATGCCCCCAAGCTTAAGAGATTCATAGCAATCGTTTTTAACGGAATGAGAATGGAGCGAAAAGCAATAAACAATACCAGATAGTTGGAAATTAAAATAAATCGAAGCACATATTTAATGTTTTGAAATATATCGTCAAAGACTTCCTGCTGGTATTTCGCTTCTCCTCCTAACATGAAATGAATATCTGAAGACATTCCCTTCTGCTCCCAGAGTCTGAGCCAATTCATCACTTTTTGTGATGATGATTCGCCGTTCAATGTAACATGAATGAACATTTTGTTTTTATTCACAAATTGTTGAATGACCGGCTTGTATTTCTCTATTAATTTCGCATTTTGCAATAAGATGTAAATTTGTTCGGGCGGAACCCGTAAGCTTGAGAATATAGAATCCACCCTGTGTACGTCTGGATCGTTCTCTAGTCTTTTTACGAGTGTATAAGCGTTTAGCCAATCATCTTTTTTCAAGTCATGTGTTTTTCCTTGGGCGATCATGTAAACATCAGAGCTCTTCCGGGAAAGGAATTGAGCTTGATAGTCCTCAAAAGCAATACGTGAATGATAGCCTTGCGGTAAAGAAGCTGCATCGGGAATGGCTAATTTCATCTCACTTAAAGGCAGGCAGCAGCCGATTAACAATAACGAAGCCAAGAGACCCATTCGGACAGGCCTTTTTAACACATAAAGCGATATTGAGTACCAAATATTTCTTTGCACAAAATCAGTCTGCGGCTTACCTTCTGATTGTATAGCAGGCCACAAAACAGATAAGAGCGCCGGAACTAACGTTAAGGTTAACAATACCGAAACCGTTAATACGGTCATAGCCCCTATGGCAATAGAAGAAAACATAGGAAGCGGTATATACAATATCCCCATTAAGCCTAGAAAGACGCTGGCCGCAGAAAATAGAACAGCTCTTCCAGCTGTATTCATAGTTGTAATCAATGCTTGTCTTACAGGCTTTCTCCCTAATTCCTCTCGAAAGCGGCTGACTAGCATTAACGCAAAATCAATGCTGAGAGCAAGTCCCACCATGGGAATAACATTCAATATAAAGTTAGACAACTCGATCTTCGTCCCTATCCAATACATGATTCCCATTGTACCAGTAACCCCGATCACCCCGATGACTATGGGAATAATAGCGGATATGATTCCTCCAAAAGCCAGCCAAAGTATAATGAAGGCAGCTGTTACTCCTATCCGTTCCGCTTTTTTTAGATCATTTTGGCTCGCCCGGTTCACATCAGCTTGTACCACAGGTTTCCCCGTCATATTTACAGAGATCTCTTTATTTTTCGGCAGGCGTCTTTGAATTTCATCAAGGATAAGCTTCGTTTCCTGGGAATTATGTTTGAAACCAAGCAGCGAATAGGCGAAATCCCCTTTGAACATCCCCTCCCTTTGAAGCGGTGACACCATTTCACCTAGACCGTCGATTCCCTGCAATTGAAACATAGTTTGTTGAATGAACTGTTGAAATTGCTGCAGGGATACAGATGGCTTTTTTTCAAACACAAGAATGACGGGATCTTTGGGGATGTGGAAATCGGAAGAAAGGATTTGTTCAACTTGGACATATGCTCCATCCGGAAATAAACCATGATCCTTAAGAACTGTAGACAGCTTAGGGGCATAGTATCCAAAAACAATAAAGAATAAGGTCCAAACCAGGATTAGTACTTTTGGGTGTCTATGAGAGAGGATGGCAAGTTTTTGTAAATCCATGACACAGCTCCTTAGAGTTTTTCGCCAGAAAAACTGGCTTCGGAAGCTTCGCTTTTTACACGGACTCGATGCCTATGAATCGCCTTCTTTTAACCTGGTCGCTTGCAGTAATCCATAAGCCAATCCAGGTGTTACCTGTGCTGCGCTTAGCAAAAGTCGTGGCAGTATTGGAACACCCAACAGCCATTGAAGAAGACGTCCCCACCGCAAAGGGCTCTTAAATTCCCTTTCTATGGACTGCGAATATTCATGCTGCCACTCACGGAGTGAAATTTGCCCCCTTAAAAAGCTGTCAGCAAGGGGGGCGCACAAGCTGGCCGAACGGAGCGCCATCGACATGCCATCTCCGCAGAGCGGCGGTATCATGACAGCGGCGTCCCCTACAAGAGGAATGAGGTCCCATGCAAGCAGCTTGCGGTTTAGATCTACCGGGGCAACGGCTGCCTGAGTACCGGGGACTGGAACGGCGTTAGCCAGCTTTTGATAGAGCTTTGGATTCCTCCGGCAAGCTGCATCAATCAGCCCTAAGATTGTTTTTTCAGTGTTCTGAAAAGCATTCCATTTCAGCAGCGCCGCAACGTTGAAAATTCCGCCTTCGATGGGGGAAATGCCCAAATATCCGCCATCAAAAAAATAGAGCTCTACAACGGGCTCCATTGCTAACCCCCGAAAATGGGATTTCACACCTATAAACGAATTTTTTATAGTATTATTTGGTCTTCGACCTGGAAGAACTGAATGACAATTCGCGCCCAAAGCAGAAACAACAGCTCGTACACGAAATATTTTTCTTTCTGCTCCCTGTTTCGCCTCAATCGTGTAACCCTCTTTATCGGGACGCACGGACGTTACCGTTGTTGCGGTATGCACAAGCGCACCCGAGCTCAGCGCCGAACTATGGAGTGCGGCATCGAGCGAATATCTGCTCACCCCTAAAGCAATTCCAGGAAAAGGAATTTCTAATGCATCCCCATTGCTGAAAATCAGACGCGAACGATGGATCAAGCTGGGCTGCAGCGACTCTACGAGTTCATGCAAGCCTAGAGAATTCAACATACTTTGGGATTCAGGGGAAAGAAATTCTCCACAAACTTTATGGCGAGGAAATTGCTTACGGTCGATCAAGACTGTTTCCCACCCCCGATCCGCTAAAGACTTGGCCAAACTGCTGCCGGCTATACCTGCGCCAAGCACCGCTACATCCTGGATGTGATTCATCCCAATCAACTCCGATGATTTGAATAATTATAGATTGCTTTTCCAGACGACGATTACATATCGAAACAAGGGTCTCCATGAATAGAACATCTTCGCAGCACTCAAAGCATTTCTGAGATTGTTCCAATCCTCCGAACGAAAACCTTTCGCAACGGACAGCGGTCCGTCATTTACAATATACCGATTACTGGAGACAATTCGTGCCGTAAGCCATACAGCAGCCCAAGGGATCCAATGCCGATGGATATCATTGATCACGACACCTAATCGGGACGCCTTTAGCATGCAATTTATAACGTTAGGAAGCTCATCGGTATTAAAATGATGAACAAACTGAGTTCCGGTAATCACATCCGCGCAGCCTTCCGGAAGCTCGAACAAATCGCTACGAATCACATCAACCCTCGGTTCGTTGCGAAAAAGCAGCCTCGCCTCTTCACAAGCTTCTTCTGTAATGTCAACCAATGTGATTTTCAGATCGATCCGGTTCTCATCTGCCCATCGCAAGATATGCCGATTCACGTCGCCAGACCCTGATCCTATATCTAATACGGATAAGCGCCTCGGCTTATCCGCTTCCATCCATAAGCGCTGCAGGCCATAGAGAGTAGGCCCGGCGGCACCGAAGATCCGGTTGAGTATTTGAAGATGCCGTAAAGCTTCCCGAAGCTCTAGCCCGCCTGTTGTATGGTCGTCCATTAACTCGAGTGCTTTAGCCCGGTGCTTGAACCCCCTAAACATGGACTTCGTCTAAAAGATGCTCTTGAGAAATGACGGATGGAAGATAAGTAATCATGATCATCTCGCAAGTAAGGCCCGGTCCGAATGCCAGGGATAAGCCGTTAACTGGTCCGATGCCGCGTTTTTTTAGCTCCTGCCTCATTTCATTTAGCACGAATAATATGGTGGCTGAGGACATGTTTCCATAATTTTTCAGTACGGCGCGGCTGGGACGGGTTTGTTCCTCCGTTAGGCCGAACATGTTTTCCAGCGTATCGATAATGCCCTTGCCCCCGGGATGAATCGCCCATATTTCAGGCTTTTGTCTTCCGCTGATCAGTCGTTCTACTTGTTCCGGTATAAATTTACCGATCAGTTTAGGAATGTTCGGGGAAAGATAAAGATCAAACCCGTAATTACCAACCTCCCATACCATCTCTTCCGCGGAATCGGGCAGGAGTACGGAATGTATATCTCCAAGTTGAAATATTTCATTATGGGTAGGTTCAGCGGTACCTACAATGCAAGCTGACGCGCCATCTCCGAAAAAAGAAGCGCCAAATAAGGCCTCACGCTCGATAGATGGCTGAATGTGAAGCGTACATAACTCGACGCAAACGATTAATACATTGGCAAGTGGATCGCTTGACACGATTTGTCGTGACAGGCAAACGGCTTTTAAGCCGGCAGCGCATCCTAAAAAGTTAAGAGGAATCCGATTCACAGTGACGGCTAGTCCCAAACGTTGGACTAATTCTGCATCCATCCCTGGAAGGAATTGACCTGTGCAACTAACCGTGATTAGATGAGTAATGTCCGATACATCCACTTTTCCATCCAAAAGGGCATTTCTAGCAGCATGCAGTGCTAGCGGAACGGACTCCCTTTTATAAGTTTCCATTCGCTCGGCGGTCGAAGGTATAGTATGATTTGATTTATGCAAGAAATACCGGCAATCTTCGGCGGATTCAAGCAGATTCGGTTCACAGGTATAACGGGTTTCCACGCCGCATTGCTTAAAAATTCTTTTTGCCCAGCGCATAGAGTCAGGATGCTCACTTAATGCCTGAGCTAATCTTTGTGATGTGTCCGCTTGGTCGAGTCGATTTTCCGGCACGGCTGTTCCTATTCCCAGGATCGCAATCATTTGATCTGCTTGATTCATTTCGTATATTCATCCTCTCATGAAATCCATTTGAATACTCAGACAAGCACCTTACTTTAAACAATCTATTCGTGTTTTCATTTCAATATGATAGAAAGCATAAAACAATACAAAAAAACAGCCCTTGTAAAAAGAGCTGTTCTTTGGTAGAAGCAATACGCTTACCTTTTGGTTTATTCAATTCTCTTTAAAGGCTTTTTAGCGGGTCCTTCAAGCACTCCCCCTTTGTATGAAAATCTTGAACCATGGCATGGGCAGTCCCAAGTTCGTTCTCCATCGTTCCACTCAACCTCACAACCCATATGCGTGCATGTTGTATCAACGATATGCAGCTGACCTTGTTGATCGCGATAGGCGCCGGCTCTTTTGCCATTAGCCCTCACCACTGCTCCTTCATCGTTCTGCAGCTCCTCCGGTTTCTTGAAGATCATTTCCAGCTTTCCGGAAATAAAATGATCAACCACATCCGCATTTTGCACGATGAACGTTTTTATGCTCGGGTCCGCATGAAATCGATCCGGCTTAAAAAGTTCTTGATATGGGCTATGTCCTCCCGTGACCAGCTTTTCGATTAATAAAGCCGCTGCTGTTCCGGTTGTCATGCCCCATTTCTTATATCCGGTGGCTACAAGAATGTTGGGTTCGTCCGAATCGGTACGCCCAATATAAGGTAATTTATCCAACGTGACCAAATCTTGTGCCGACCATCGATAACAGATTTCTTGAATTCCTAAATATTGTTCTCCAAAGTTTTGCAAAGCTTCATAATGCTTGAACGTGCAGATCCCTTGTCCCGTTTTATGGCTTTCGCCTGCGATTAACACCATCTTTTCCCCATTTGCCATAAAGGATCTAAGAGACCGTTTGGGCTCCTCGGCACTTATAAACATTCCTCCCGGGAATTGTTCAGAGGTTTTTACAGCAAGAATATAAGCTCTTTTCGCATGCATTTTCGCAAAGTAAAATCCTCCTCCGTCATAAAAAGGAAAGTGTGAGCACGATACGGCATACTTACAAGTGATTCGATGTCCCTCATTCGTAATCACAGTAGCAGGATTTCCTTTTTCAATGCTTACGGCTGTTGTATGCTCATAAATTTGGCATCCTTGTTTTTGCGCTGCATGATTTGCTAAATGCAAGAGATAAGGCATCGGATTAAACTGGGCCTGATGTTTCATGACTACAGCGGCTTTAGTCTGAAAAGGCAATGGTGCTTGTTCTAAATAATCACCGGGTATTCCCAATGCCTCATATGCAGCGAATTCAGCGGCGATTTTTTCTACGAATTCGTCTGAGCTCGTATAAATATAAGCATCTTCCTCTGTAAAATCGCACGATATTTGATGCTCATGAATGGTTTGTTTAATGAATTGGAATGCCTCTCGGTTAGCTTCGTAATAGAGCCTTGTTTGTTCTTTACCTAAATGCGAAATGAACTCATCGTAGATGAGATCATGCTGTGCAGTAATCTTTGCCGTTGTATGACCAGTCGTTCCTGTAAGCATTTGTCCGGCTTCGATTAATGCGACTTTAAGACCTTGCTTTGAGAGCAGATATGCGGTTGTTATGCCAGAGATGCCAGCTCCGACGATAGCTACATCTACCTGGATATCATGTGTCAACCTTGGAAAACTCGGGATGCTTGCGGTTGCTATCCAGTAGGATTCTGGAAATTGCGGAAGGAATACTCGGGGTGATTGATTCTTAAGCATCGCGATGTCCTTTCTTCCATTTTTATCATAATTTAACCAATGCAGTTTTTTTTATGCGGTTGATTCTTGAGAAAATTATTATTAATTTTTTTATTATCTCCATATCGAAACAAAATAGAGGCTGCTCGCTAGGTTATTAACCATTTGAGTCAGCCTCAGCTAAAACAAATCTATCAATTTATCTTTGTAAGATAAATGGTGTCATTGGCCAGTGTGTACGAATTACTGCTCGGATCCTTGCCTGTAATTTGTAGTTTAAATTGTTTGTTGCCAGGTGAGGCAAAGGTCACTTCCCCAAAGCTTACTGTCGTATAGCTCGCGCTGCTCTGACGCTGATCAACCGGGTTCCCTTGAGCAATACCGTCAATATACAATTGAGCAGTGCCTCTATCGGGATGCTTTTTGACTCTTGAGCTTACGATATAAGTTCCAGCAGTCGGAACATTTACCGTATATTGAATCCAATCGCCAACGGCATTGAAGTTGCCATAGCTGAGTGATCCGCCGCTCGCCGCAGCATCTGCAGAATTTACGCTAGTGTCTCCGGCAGATACGGTAGTTGCCAGACTTTCAGCTTCATAAAGAATAGGCTGCCGCGTTAGAGCTATATAATCGGTAGCCAGCGTGTATGCACCGCTGCTTGCATTTTTTCCCGTCACTTGAAACTTGAATTGCTTGTTTCCGGGAGCAGCGAACGTTACATTGCCCAAATCGACCTGCACATAACCCTGTGCGCTTTGATATTCATCAATGGCAGTACCCTGCGCAACTCCGTCAATATACAATTGGGCCATACCTCGATTAGGATGTTTCTTAACCTGTACTTTAACGTTATAGGTTCCAGAAGACGGGACGTTCACCGTATACTGTACCCAGTCTCCAATAGCGTTAACATTCCCGTAGCTTAATCCTCCATTGCTTGCACTCGAATCCGATGCACTTGCTATCGTATCTCCTGACGAAATAGCTGCTACCAAGTTTTCAGCTTCATACTTAACCAGTTCAGGCACTGCTGGCGGCAGCAGTAAATCTGGCGATTTATACGTCAACCTAATAAAATCAGTGGCCAGCGTATAAGCTCCGCTGCTTGCATGCTTTCCTGTGATCTGAAATCTAAATGTTTTGTTGCCTGCCGACGTGAAAGCAATTTGTCCCAGATCCAGTTCCGTATATCCCTGAGAACTAGCGTATTCGTCAATAGGGACTCCTTGCGGAGAGCCGTCAATATACAATTGCGCTGTTCCCCTGTCCGGATGCTTCTTAACCTGAGCTTTCACGTTATACGTTCCAGCGCTTGGCACATTAACCGTATAGTCCACCCAGTCGCCTACGGCGTTAAGATTGGCATAATCTAAAGATCCGTTGCTTGCAGCTGTATCCGTGCCTATTACATGATTGTCCCCGGTCGACACGGAAGTTACAAGGCTTTCCGCTTCGAATTTAATACCTGAATCAATGGTTAAACTGCCCGTTCCTCCTGCACCAATAGATACTTGGCTGACGAAGGCTTTATTTGCCGTCCTGTCGAAGACAACAATTTGACCGGTTGAATTGGCCGTCCCAGTTACATTCACAGTTATGCTTGAAGAACCGGCACTTGTCGTGAAGGAAGCGATTTGCTCATCGGCATACACAACCTGCATACTCGAGCCATTGTCTTCTTGGATCCAGAAAGCTTTGCCTTTGGACGTGTTCTCCGTCAGATTCACGTATAGACCAGTTGACTTCAGCTCCGCTCCGGTATATCTCCCTTTATACGAATAAGAGGAAGTCCCACTGTCGTCCATCGTGATATCTTCAACCAGATAGGTTTTGTTATTGTCGAGCCATCTCAAATTGAGTGTCAAATCGTTAGCTGGCGTCACTTCGCTGGCAGCCGTAACGATGACCAACGCATTGCTCTTATCCGCCGGCGTATACATCCATGCATACGGTCCCGAAGTATCGAAATTCGGACCTGCGTACAGCGGTCTAATCGTATCCTTCGTTAAGGCTTGAATTCTAGGACTTTTTCTCCAATCATTGAACTTTTTAAGCGAATTTATGCCAGTCGTACTCCAGGTTCCTGGATCGGTTTTGAACTTAATGGCTCTAGCCAACATATAGGAATAATAGTCCTCCATCTTGCCTGTAGGCGCGCCGCCGTAATAGACAGAGCTCATCGGCAAATATCCGAAGCTGTACATGCCAATCTTCATACTTTTATCAACGTCGCCTTTGGACGACACGAATCCATTGTCCGCCATGTGCAGGAGTCCTACATTCCGATCCCCCTGCGTCGGGTAAATATCCACTTCGCTAGTCAGCTTCCCAATAAAATCAGGATGGCGCGAAGTTAGATCGTTCAGATAGTTCCTGACCAGAACGTTCTTGCGGTATACGCTGTCGCTCGGATGCGAAGTCGAGGTTGCTGATGTATTGGGCCAGAATTCCGTCAAATCTATCATTTGGTGCGACAAATTATATTGTGGAATCATGTAATCTTCCACCTGGCTTCTTTTAAATTCGATATTGGCGGGATCGGCCAAATCCCTGCCCAAATTATGGTTATCGCCTGTCATGCTGAACCACAACCCGAATTTCATGCCTTGGGATACAATATAATCGCTTAACGATTGCAGGTTGGTAGTGAAGCCGCTTACCGGTGTGGTCGTATCTCTTGTGGTATTCCACAAATCGTCGATCATCACCATATCCAGACCAGCCTGAGCGGCTTTTGGAACGACCGTATTCCGATAATAAGCGTCATTGCGATTGCCCTGCCAATCCCAATCATTGGTCAGAAAGATCGATTCCGTGTCGTGATACTTAAATCTTTTTCTGAAATGCTCTTCCATAGCCATCTTGCCATCGAGTGCATCCCCTTTGAAAACAGTCAAGTTGACGGGAATATACTCAAATTGTTCATTGGGAAATAGGACCAGTTGAAGCGATCCCGTGTTTGTGGACACTTTAACGTTAGGAATTCCGCTCCAGGCATTAATACTCGCAAATGGCAGCCTGTCTGTGGCGTCCTGTGTTTTCCAATTCATTTCGGGCTGAATGATCCATCCATCGCCTGTATCATAATTAACCACTGCGTTGCGTCCCGCATTTGGCGCCAGCGACCCTGAAGTACTATACCATGTCATATTAGGCACATAGTGCAAGGTATGGGCGTCATTTGGAAAATTCAACGCAATGATATCCGAATTTGTAATGGTTTTATTCGATGTCGAATTATTTTTGATGAAATTTGAATACTTTAAACCGGCTCTATCGTTATACATTTCAAATTTGAGTGTGATGGTGACATTTTGCGGAGACACTCTTGTGATCGGGATTTCCAATGATTTCCCCCAAGTCGTACCGAATTTGGAAATATTGGTTATTGCATCCGTACCCAGTGTCCAGCCGCCGTCATTCGCATAGAGGTCGCTGCCTCCATAATTATAATAAAACAGATAGCTGCTGCCGCTTCCGGTCAAATATTCCTTGCCCGCTTCTTTATTGTAGAAGCTTGTCATCTGAATACTGCCACCAGCAAATGAAACTACTGCCCGCAGGACATCGTTTTCCAGCGTCCAACTCGTTCCGTTCTTGGTTATTAGCGAGGCTGCTGCCTCCGCTTTCGGAACGGTTCCCTGTTCACCAATGGGCAAGCCTGTTAGCCATACACTTGCCAATAGGACAAAGCACAATAGCAGCCGAAATTTTCTTTTTAACATGATCAACACATCCTTTATCGAGTATGAAAAAATAGGTCTCAGCATTCCTTCCCTCAGTACCTGTTATTAAAGCTTAGCCCGCGCATGACCATTGCGTTCTGCCCTGCGCGGGATTCCGCTTTTTATTTAAGCTTGTTCATGTAGTCGACATATTCCTTTTCGGCATCGGCGGTTGCCGGATACCATTCTTTTTCAAGGAAATCTTTAAACTCTTGCAGCGAAATAGCACCCATGACGTATTTCATTTCTCTGTCATCTTTTTTCTTTACAACATCAGGAATTGTACTGTTCAAGTTTAATATTTTTGGCGATCTTACGGCCGGCACATTTACGGATGTCATTTGTTTCATTGCTGTATCTAACTGTGCTTTGTATTTGCCAAGACGCTCTGGCGTGTCGGCATTTTCAATGATCGCGGGATTGCCGTCAATCGCGTTAGCGATTGTCATGTAAGTACTTGTCGTGCTTGGAAGCTTGGCTGTCTGGTCCGCTGTACGGCTAATGATCTTCGTGGAAGGTTCATAGCTATCGAATGTAAGCCCTTTCAAACCGATTTGGAATAAGGTATTAGCTTCCGTCGTATTGCCCCAATCCAGGAATTTCAAGACAGCATCCATATTTTTGGACGACTTGGAAATCATCCATCCGCCCCACGTTGCAGGAGTCACCCAATCCGTAGCAACACCTTTGCTGTCCTTTAAAACGCCTTGATAGGTGTACTTCTTATCCGACTCTTTTTCCTTGGAAATGTTGCCCATTACCGCGTATTGGTGAGCGTAGATGATACCGATTTTGTTTTGGTTTAGCTTTTCTTGATCCACATAAATTTTATTGATCAAAAATTCAGGATCGATCAACTTCTCATCATTCAATTGCTTTAAGTAAGTCAAGTAAGGGATATAGCCTGACATCTTTTCACGTATTTTATAGCTTCCGTCCGTGTCCTTTGCGCCATTAACAATAGGTAGAGTGAATGCGGAAGCAAGAAAGTTTGATGCGTTCCATATCGAGTTGTTGCCTAGCGATGGATTGGAGAAGCTTAAGCAAAACGTATCCGGTTTTCCGTTGCCATCAGGATCATTCTTTGTGAACGCCTTACAAACATTCGTAAATTCATCAAGGGTTGTAGGAGCCTTTAGATTCAACTTATCGAGCCATTGCTGATTGATCATATATCCCCAATGATTGACGACATTCGCTCTGGGAATGATGTAGGTTTTACCATCGTTAACTGATTTGACGCCGTCCCACATTTCTTTCGTGATGTTTTTCATCAGATTGGGGTATTTGGCAATTTTGTCATCTAAGGGCGCTAGAAGACCGTTTTTAGCCCAAGTTTCCATATTGGCATCAGCGCCGCCCCAGTTGTAAACAAGATCCGGCAGATCGCCCGATGCCATTAACACCTGCAGCTTATCCACATAGTTATTGATCGGTGGAGCTTCGATGGATAATTTGACGTTGGCCAGCTTTTCAACTTCGGCAATGACAGGATTATTTTCTAACACAATTCCGGCATTCACCCTATTGAACATCTTAATAGATACAGGCGCAGCCTTCGGACTCGAGCTTGCTGCCGAGCTGGTGCTTGTAGGTGCCGCCTCACCCTTCTTGTTGTCCGTACTGGCGCCGCAGCCCTCTAAAACAGCGGCTATCAGCAGGAGACTAACGAACGTACTTGCGAAATTTCTTCCCACCTTTTTCATAGCGAACACTCCCTTTTACATCGAATGGTATATTTCAACTGCAAATGATTTGCAGATAAAACCGAACTTCCAGAACTCAACCGCTTACCCTTTAATCGAGCCTACTAGCATTCCCTTCATAAAAAATCTTTGTAAAAAGGGATACACAAGCACGATCGGCAGTGTGGCAAAGATGATGATTGCCATTTTTATCGTAAATTCCGTTACGCCCGAGCTGGTATCCATCGCATCCTTCACGATGCCTCCATCATCTACAACCATATCCCGCAAGATCAGCATGAGCGGCCAAAGCTCCCGTTTGGAGGTATAAATAATGGCCGAGAAGAAGGTGTTCCACTGCGTCACCGCATGAAAAATCACAAAAGTGGCAATCGCTGGCTTGGAGAGTGGGATAATAATCTTGTAAAGTACTTTAATTTCATTGGCGCCATCGATAAAAGCGGATTCTTCAAGACTCGCCGGTATGGCGCTTACAAAGTTTTTCATCAAAATCAGGTTATAGGCACCGAGTGCGCCAGGCAAAATCATACTCCAAAGCGTGTTATAAAGGTGCAGCGTCTTCACAAGGTAGAAATTCGGGATTAATCCACCATTGAAAAACATCGTAAATGTGATAAGGACCAAGATTACGTTCCTCCCCTTTAGATCCGGTTTGGAGAGCGGGTACGCAGAAACAAGCAGCAAAAAGATATTTAGGGCCACTCCGATAACGGTGATTAAAATGGTATTTTTGTAGCCGGTCCACATAAGCGGCATCTGAAGAATCTGTTTGTAAGCACCGAACTCGATGTGACTGGGTATCAGCTTTAAAGGATTTTGCAAATATTCTGAGTAGGGTGTAACTGAGAAGGAAGCCACATAAAAGAACGGGAATAAGCAAGCTAAAGCAAATAGTGAAACAATGATATAGTTGAAAAAGTCAAAAACTTTATCGCCAAAGGATCGAATTATCAATACAGGCGCCTCCTTTTCTAATGTAATTGGCTTACCAAATCCCGTCTTCTTTCAGCAGTTTGGCAATTTGGTTGCTAATGAGGATAAAGATAAACCCGATGACGGAAGTGAATAGCCCGACGGTTGTTCCAAAAGAGAAGCGACCACCAAGGATACCCACTCGATACGCATACGTTTCGAATACCTCGGAGACGTCCAGATTCATTGGATTTTGAAGCACGAAAATTTGTTCGAAGCCATTTCCCATCAATTGACCAAGTCTCAGAATGAATAGAATGACTATCGTAGATTTGATACCTGGCAGTGTTACGTGCAATAATCTCTGAAATCTGCTTGCCCCGTCTATACTCGCTGCCTCGTATAATTCCGAATTAATGCCTGCTATTGCAGCCAGATAAATGATGCTCCCCCAGCCTGATTCCTTCCATATACTGCTGAGCACGACAATTGGGCGGAAATAATCCGGATCGGCTAGAAAGAACACGGGGTCTATACCCATCTCTTTGAGAAAGATATTGACAATTCCCCAAGATGGGGAGAGGAAGTTGACCAGAATGCCTCCAATAACAACCCACGAAATAAAGTGAGGCAGATAGATCATGGTCTGAGTGACGCGTTGAAAGCTAGCCATTCGGATTTCATTCAATAACAAGGCCAGTATGATGGGGAATGGGAACCCGAAAACGAGCCGCAATAGACCAAGGTAAAGTGAATTCCAAAACACCTTGTAAAAGTCGCTTAAACCGAACATGTACCTGAAATTTTCCAACCCTATCCAAGGACTGTGAAGAATGCCTTTTGCAAAATTGAAATCCTTAAACGCAATCATCACCCCATACATGGGGATGTAATTGAAAACGAGGAAATAAATGACGCAGGGCAGCAATAACAAATACAGATACTTCTTTTTGTTCAAATAACGAAATGTGCCTTTGACATTGGCAGATACGGAACTCATTTCCTTCACCTCAAATTCTTGTTGATATGTGTTTCTGTGGCTTTCGTTCACCTCTATGAAGCAAGTATAGTAGTTACGCAATTCGACAACATCTACAAACATTGGGAAAATGGATACTATTTTTAGGTGAGACAAAAAAAAGCCCGGATGCGATCATCCGGACTCTGTTTATTTATTTTGAGCAGCGCGCTGCTGTTTGAAAATGTCATAGATGTCTTTCGTTAAAATCATATGGCTCTTTTCATTCACATAGTAATTTCTGTACCAATCATCGACCTGCTTCCCTCCAGCCTTCTCCCATAGTGCAATGGCATCCTGCATGGCCTGCTCCGGCAAATAATTGGGGGTCAAAATGGACTTGATCCAGATATCGCCATCGCCGACGCCCACGTGATTCGTTGTGTTGGACAAGATCTGCTGCAATTCTTTGGGCAGCTGAGGCATCTGCTCGGAATGCGTCGGACCCGCAACTTGAAGATCAAAATTGATAAATGAAGAGTTCAGCTCAAACATTTTCTTTACGTCCGCCTGAAAGGGATCATTCGCATTCAGCTTCTCCGTTCCGTAATAACAATTGCCCGACAAAATAGGAGAAGCCAGCATGGCAAAATCACCGGTGGCGAAATTAAACTCGGTTTTCCATTTGTCCAGATCCGTCACCTGCGGGCATTTCCCCGGCTCCGTTTTACTGTGCACACCTTCAAATCCGTAATACATCGTTTTCATAAAGGCTTCAGAAGAGGCGAAATCGACAAATTTCATAACGGCCTCCGGGTCCTTCGTCCCCGCATTGACAACACCCGTCATTTGAATTGGATTCACAAAAATAGGATTAAATTGCCCCACCGGCGTCTTCGGATAAGGAATGACCGTAATCTCGGCATTCGGATTAGATCGTTTCAAAGGCATATAATAGTCGTTATAAAAGGTAATCGGAACATTAAATTGATCCATATAAATGCCGATTTTGCCTGTAAGGAAATCCTGCTTCGCCTTCGAGCCGTTCTTATCGTTCAAATATTGTTGATCGACTAAACCTTCGCTGTACAGCTTTCTTTTGAACGCAACGACCGCTTGGATATGGTCCCATCCATGGACAAGTTCGCCGTTTTGAACTACGAAGTCCGGGTAGGTAACACCAAACATTTCGTTCAGAACAGCTCCGGAATTATAGGACATGGCCATACCGTACGTATCGTTTCTGCCGTTGCCGTCAGGATCGAGGTTGGTAAAAGCTTTAGCTACCTGATAAAGCTCCTCCGTCGTCTTGGGAATGTCCAGCTTCAGCTTTTTTAACCAATCAGTACGTATAAACAAGCCTCTCTGGGGTATGGTTTCATTAATCCGCCCAAAGTGATATAACTTGCCATCGGATCCGGTTCCAGCAATTCGTAGTGCCGGATACTTCTTCAGCAGCTCTTTATAATTCGTGCTATACGTATCAATCATGTCGTCGACTGGACGCAGCAATTTTTGATCGATTAGCGTATTTTTAATTTGCGGGGCATATTCCAGAATCAAATCCGGCGCTTCTCCCGCGGCGAATAACGCATTCAGCTTTTGTTCCGACTGCGTCCGAGGGACAGGAACAAACTTGACATCGACAGGTCCAGCTTCATTAATCCATTGCGTAATCTTATTGTTATCGACCTTCCCTTCTTGGGAAGGAATGTTTCCACGATCATAGATAGTGACTGTAATTTCACCTCTTTTTACGCTTATCGGCGCTTCCGCATCCTTCTCTTTGGTACTGCAGCTAACCGCCATACTTAGAAGTGCAGCCAACATCAGTGTTGGAAGGAGAACCCGTTTCATCAAGTCAATCATCTCTTCCTTTCTCTCCTAGTTGACTTCACTCAGCTTGCGGTATTCTTTCGGCGAGCAGCCGGTAAACTGCTTGAACAGCTTGGCAAAATAATTAGGCAGATCATAGCCGACATGGCCTGATATTTCGGTAACGCTCATATCTGTATTCGAAAGCAGTTGTTTGGCTTTCTCCATCCGCAATTCGATCAAATAGGTAACGAAGCTGCGCCCCGTCTCTTTTTTAAACAAATGACTGAAATAGGCCGGATTCAAATGAATCTGCGAGGCTACATGCTGCAAAGAAAGCTGTTCGGAAAAATGCTCTTTCATAAAGTGAATCGCCCTCGATACCGTTTTGGCGCTGTATTTATACTGCCATTCGAAAAACGTGTTCATGAAAAGATCCGTCTCATCCCTCATCCAATCATAAACTTCCTCCGTGCTGGAGCAATCGTGCAGCTTACTAATCCTATCGCTCAATGCTTGCGGATTGTGATCTTGTTCAAGCTGTTTACGGGCCGTCTCCTGCATAGCGAAACTTAGTGATAATGCTTCAATCTTGCATATATCGGCGTGCATGCGGCAGATGTCCTTCATTAGCTGCTCCAAATACTGTTTTAAAGAATCAGATTGTCCGGCTAACAGAAATGCCCCCATCTGTGCGCTGACTAGCTGCACCTTGGCCCGATTGATCTGTAAAGCAGGCTCGACGTCATGTCCCTTACCGGGACTTGCAGGCTGGTCAATCCCGGCGTTTGTCAGCATGGACTCATAGAGATCCGGCAGTTCTATTGGATTATGAATGAGGCCAGCCTCAAACGCTCGGACGTTTAAACCAAGCAGCTGTTGAATTGTTTCGCATGCCTCCTTACACAAGGTTTGTGCTTCCACGTCTTGCTTGACGAAAAGTGCAAATCGCCCGGATTCGATAAGCAGCAATGTTCCAGAGATCTCATATGCATCCAGTATTTCGCTAATAATATTCAGGACAGCGAATTGCAGCAGCGGCACATCACGCTTAAGATATTGCTTCTGAATGGGAAAATAGTCGGTAATTTGAAACAAAACGAACTTACAATTCTGTAGCTTCCCCCGTAAATGTAATACCGATTCCATAGGGTAAGGAAATCTTAGCATCATTGCGCGAATCGTATTTTCCAGTAGCAGTTGGTTCTCGCTTGCTTCTTTTCTCAGTCTGGCCTGCTTGTCGGACATGAGGACGCTCACTTTCTCCAAGGCTCCGTACATATCCTGTTTACTGCAAGGTTTGACAAGCAAATCGAGTGCTCCGTAACGCAGCGCCGCTTGTGCATATTGGAAATCCTGATACCCTGTAATGACAATGACTTCAATCTCGGGGAAATGAGTCTTTACACGCTTCAACAGCTCCAAACCGTCCATTAATGGCATACGGATATCTGTTATGACAAGGTCAGGCTGCAATTCGGCAATCCATCGCTCTGCTTCTTGTCCGTTCTCGGCTTCCCCGCAGACGTTCCAGCTGGTTCCGGATTCTGCGATCATTTTCGCAAGCCCTTTGCGAAATAAGGGCTCATCTTCAACTAGCAGTATTCGTGTCATCTGCCATTGCCCCCTCTCTGGTATGATCAATGTTGTAAGGCAACATTAGCTGAATCAAAGTACCCGTAGGTAAACGAACAATATCCAACCCATAAGGCTCACCGTGAACTAAGTCTATACGTCTGATAACGTTGCGAACTCCGATGCTTTCGCGTTCCCTGCTCCCATCGTACATGTTCTGATCAGCCAAAAGTTTCATCACGGTATCCGGATGCATGCCGCATCCGTTATCTTCAACTTCAATCAGCATATTAGCATCTTTACGGAGAGCGCGAATCGTTAATCGCTTGTTCACAGTCTGATTCTGAAAAGCATGAACGAACACATTCTCGACCAACGGCTGAATCAGCAGCCTTTGCATTTGGCATTCCGCTAGTGTCTCATCCGCTTCAATATGAACATAAAGCTCTTCGCCGTGACGCGCTTCCTGAATGGTTATATAGTTGCGTATTTGAGCCAACTCGTCCCGCAGGGTACTGGGTGTTGTAACCGTTGCCAAAGAATATCTCAGCAGCTCCGACAAGCTGGTAACGAGCGCCGCCGTTTCATCATCATCGTAAAGAAGCATGATCTTCCAATAAATTGAATTCAAGGCATTATGCAAAAAATGAGGATTCAGTTGAGCTTGCAGCGCCTTAAGTTCAGCCTCCTTTTCGCTAAGCTTGCTAACGTACACCTCCTGTATTAACGATTGAATATCCGTAACCATCTTATTAAAGCTTTCCGCCAAAAAAGCGAATTCATCATTCGACGTTTTGGGAATAACGACACGTAAATTTCCCTCCCGCACCCGCTGCATAGCCTTTACAAGCACGTGTAAGGGCTTCAGCATCCTGCCGCTAAATAAGGAAACGCTCACCGCCATTAAAATAATACTGACAAATCCAGAGAAAATGGCCAAATGATAGACACTCAATCCCTTAGCTTTGATCTCTGCCAGTGATATCCCGCTCACCAGTGTGAACGAACGCGGCTCGAATACACTTTTGACAAATAAGTAATCATCCCCGTTGTGATGTTGAATCACCGTTGCTTCCTTAGTTTCCAGCTTTGGCTCAATTCCCGGTCTGCCTTCTGGCTCACGGCTATAAAGCAATCGATTGAATTGATCGTAGATATAGGCTCCTGATGTCCGGCCTGCTAAAAGCGGGTCCAACGAATTGCCCAAAAATGCCTCGTCGATGATCAAAATCATCATGCCGTATACGGTTTGCGTCTTCGTAGATTTAAGCCAACGGGCAGCAACAAGGCTGCTTTTTTCACCTGACGGTTCGGAGGAATCGGGAATTTTCATCCGCTGCCACACCAATTCCGCAGACGTATCTTTCCTGCCGTTCTTGACCTTTTCATAAAAATCAGGAAAGGTAACCTGTATCGAAGGGTTCGATTGGCTATAGTACATGTTGTAACCTTGCAAATCGACAAGATATACGGCTCGGATATGCGGTGTTTCATTTTTTAGGGGGAGTAAAATATTGGCCAGATCCCTCTCCAGCAAAAAATTTCGGTAAGCACCGCTTTCACCTTCTGCCGGCTCGGCAGACATCTCTTGAACGATCTGCTCCACGTACGGATGAAAAAAAACAAAGTCGGTTATGCGGTACATATCCTGAATTTTAAAACCGAGCTGTTGAATCGTTTGTTCGCTTGTTTTGAGATACTGCTTGCTGATCTCGCTCTCAAACAGGTTTACATTCACCCGATATGAAACATATCCCGTTATCAATGAACAGACAATGATAATAACTGACAGTGTTAGAATTAATTTTACTTTAAAATGTTGATTGATATATTGAATGAGGTGGTTATGTTTCATAGGGCAATGAATTCCTCCTGAAGAACAGCGCTTTGAAAACCAACAAGAGAAGTTGCTCACTGAACGCAACTTCCCTAGGTAATAACTATTATTTTGTATCCGGCAAGCACAACCGGATTAGATCGTAAACATGGGCTGTTGCCAGACATTCTACCGTATCTGCCGCTCCATAATAGATTTTGACCTCACCACTGTCCTCCAAAATCATTCCTCCTGGAAAAATGACATCGTTGCGAAAACCGCCTTCTATTTCATAGCTCACTTCCGGTGCTAGTAAAGGCTCCTGGCACATTCCGATGATTCGATAGGGATTGTCCAAATCCAGCAGCATGATGCCAGCTGTGTATCGCTTCTTCCAATACGGTTCCCAGCCGTTTTTGCCACGGGCATGATCAATATCTACCGCATGGAACGTGGTGAGCCAGCCCTTGGAGGTTCGTATCGGAGGCGCGGCCGGACCAATCTTATCGTTGGCGAACGGCACCTGCTCCAAGCCGAGAAGCAGTTCGGTATTTCCCCAATATTTTAAATCAGGCGAATCGGAGATCCATATATCAAAGCTATCTTTTCCGCCTTTACCATAGACCGGGAATGGCCGTTCCAAACGGATATATTTGCCATCGAATTTTTCAGGAAACAACACCATATTTCGATTGTCTGGGGCAGAGAGACTAAGAATTTCGAAGTCCACGAAATCATCCGTAACCGCGATTCCCCCGCGCACACCGTGCTTAGTATCTACTGCAAAACAAACATAGCAGCGCCCGTCAATTACCGTTAACCGCGGATCGTACGTTCGAATAATCTCATCGCCTTCAATGCCAAAGCATGGCTGCTTCTGCACGTCCCAATGAATGCCGTCTTTACTAAAAGCAAGCCCCAAATTGGTGGTGCTGATCGGAAGTAACGTTTCATTTGCCGCATCGCCATAATCATTACGAAACATCATGACATACTGTCCTTCATATTTGGCAACACCTGCATTAAAAACAAGTGCAGGATTATAGGGGACATCGCCCGGAGCTAGAATCGGGTTCATAGCATGTCTTGTGATAAACTTGCTTGATTTCAGCGAACTTGTGAAAACCATGGAAGACTACTCCTTTGCATCGTATTTTAACACCTTTCATAGAGCAAATATAGTACATTCCATCTTCTTTAACAGCTAGCAATGATTGAAAAACGGATAACATTTTTAGGTGTCATCCCTAGCATCGAAACAACAAACGGTCATTCGAGGAAATTCTCCATCAAATCAAACGGAATCATCCGGAATAGGCAGTACGGATTGTGGATAAAAATGGAAATAACGAGCTGGTTTGGGTATTTCCCGGGCAATTATTGAAAGAGGCGGCAACATTTTTAACTCATAATGATTGTACTGCCTTGTTTAAGCGTAAAATATATTGTTTAATGTTTACGAAAAGACTAATTTCGGAATTCGAGGCGAGTGATGGAGATGCAAATAAAAAAACGCAAAGACAAATGGAACGATCTCTTCGAACTGGCTTTGTATGTGACTGCCGCAGTCTGCTTTGTTTATTTTTGGGTGAAAGACATCCCAGCAAAAATGTTTGAGGCCGGTTTGATTATTGCAGTGCTGCTGATCATCCGAATCGTGGTCAAACTCACAAAGACCACGCTGTTTGCAGCTTTGCGGTTTTCAGTCCTATTGTTCATTTTTGTCTCTATGTTTTTGGCAAATGAGTTTGGATTTTACAAAGTAATTCCATACCTGGATAAAATCGAGCATCTCTTTTCGGGCTTGATCCTTTGCTTCGTCGGTTTGTTGATTTATATGAAAGCAAGCAGAGGCGAGAAAACGGCCGCGCCGAGTGCGCAAGTTGCCATATGGTTTTGCCTTTTCTTTTCCACCGCCATGGCGGGTGTTTGGGAAATTTACGAGTTTACGACGGACGGACTATTCGGACTCCATTCACAAAACGGAAGCTTGGTCGACACGATGACGGATATCATTTGCGGAACCATAGGTGCCGTAGCGACTAGTATTTATCTAGCTTTCAAGGCGAAGCACAGAAAAATGCCTTTGATTGACGTTCAATCCTGATTCGATTCATTCATCCAATCAAGTTCTACATGAGAGTGTCTTAAATCGGAATCAATCGGCCCACATGCTACTTGCAGTCCTTGGAGGATTGTGTTGAATGTTGTTGTAAAAAGTGCAACAATTGCTGTCTGGATCCCGCCTCTCTCCACTCGTTGTTGCTTAATGTACAACAATTGGGCCCGAAATAGGCGATTTTGCAACAAATAGGCTCGAATTGTTGTACGAAATGCAACTCCAAGCTGCAAAATAGCCTTTAGGCGTGCAAATTGTTACAGAAATTACAACATTGTAAACCACAATATCATAACCCTTCACAACACAGCTCAACGACTCTAAAATCATCTTTTGGAGTCATGCCTACTAGTGTTGAGGAGCCATTATGAATAAATCGACAGTCTCGTACGTTCCGCATTTGCTGGATTAGCGCACATTTCAAGTAAATAGTCTCTACGTTCCCTTTAGTGTAAGCATGGTAGATGGCTGCACCTATCCATAAAGCTGCCCTTCTTATATATTATCATTTTGGGTCAGCCCCAGACCGCAAAACATTTCAATTAAATCTAAAAATAGACCAAACTAAAGTCTGTAGACTTAGATTGGTCTATTTGCGTCAATTTCCGTTATGCCTCACTACTCATTGCTCAATCCAAAACTGCTCAATTCGCCAACCTCACCAGACGTACCAATTCAGAAAATTCAGCTCACGCTTTGTGAATTCATAGCCTGAATACCGCTTCCATTGGATTTACTCCAGTGGAACTTGGGATTTGACAGTCTAGAATTGCGCTTTTCGAAGCAGGAGAGTCGATTACATTGGACAAATTCCAATGTAATCATTGATTTCAAGCTAAATACCTCTTCAAATGTTCCAACTAAGCTTATCGTTGAATCCCGACGGTAACAATTTCGCAAGGACCTGTCGGCAATGACAATTGGCCTTCGGCGTCAGCTTCAATGCTCGGGCCATGTACTTCCATAATCGTACTCTTATAGAAGGAGTATAGAGGTATGTTGGAACTGAGTTTGAGCTCGGTGTTTTGGGAGCTCATGTTGTACCAACGGAGCATCAGATCGCCGTTTCCTTCATTCATTTTCATGGAGGAAAAACCTATCTTATCGCCTTCCCAATGGAATGGTGCATACGTCGGTGCAATTCGTCCAGTGTGAATGCCCGTTTGACACAACGTCCACGGAATTTGGAACTGGTAGGCTTGCTGGTAAGCGCCGTATTGTTCGCCTTCGCCGTTATACGGAATGAGGGTCATTCGGACGGTGTGCTCGCCCAGACACTGCGCTTCCGGCGTCGGGAACAAGCCCCAGTCGCCAAGCTCGCCAACCGCACGAAGTAGCGTCACGGCAATCGTGTTGCGTCTGTCTCGCAAAACCTCGTATTCATTTAATCCGAGGTTAGCAACTACAAGACCAGCTTCCGCTTCGCTTACATCAATGAATGCCTGTTGATGCTGCGTATTGCTTGGATTTTCCCACTCGGCAGACGGCGTGTTGTCGCGCTGCGGGATCTCAAACATGGAGTCCACTCGGTGAACTTGTGTATTCAGATCAGATGGGAACAACATCCGTAAACGGTGATCTTTGGCCTGATTGTTGAAGGATGCTTCGATTTCTACCCCTTTGCCGCCGCGGCTCAGACTGATAATGGTACGGATCTGCATAGGTACCATGCGAGCTGATCGCTGCGCTTTCCTGTGTGGAAAGTAGATCAAATCGCGCTGCTCTTCTTCCAGTAATTCGTCCGCTGACGCAGGAATTTCCCAGTCGTGAACAATTTCAAACGATGTCTGATAGGGCGTATCCTTTAACACACGGATATTTGCAGCCAAGCCTTGCGTTGTAAGCGGCGTCTCGCCATCCGGTTGTTTGTACATATATTCGTTACCGATATCCCCGGTATTCTCATATACGCCTAAATCCCTGTAAGTTCGGCCATTCTTCTTGTCTGTCAATGTGAATGAACCGTTATCCGCGATTACGACCTTAAGCGATTCATTCTCCAACACCCGGTCTCCCGCTAACAGTGAGGAATCAACAGTCTCCTCTTCCCTTTTGACCCAAGCGTATGTCTTCAGTCCCAAAGCAGGAACCTTCTCCGCTTCAAAGGTCAGCTTCACTTTGCGGCACATATATGGCTGACGGAACTTGTCGTCCGGCAAATCGTAACCGAACTGCAGTCCGAGATCTTCAAACGTACATGCAGCGACGTTCCCCAGCTCGTCCACGAGTGTACGGCCCGAAAGATCCGCCGCCTTCGCAAAACTGCTTGCTTCTTCCAGCGTGTATCCATCACGGAAGTACAAACGCAAGGCATCAAGCTCGATACTCACAACACCAGTACGCTCCCATCCGGTTGTATTAAAAACAACGACCGGCAAGGCGTTTTCGCCCGCTTGCGCAAAGCTCGACGTATCGATTGCTTCAGCAATCGCTCGTTTGCTGTCATCGACGATCGCTTCGGCCACATGACGGCTTTTCTCGAAGCGCGTCACCATTTCCCGGTGAACTTCGTCTACAGAACAGCCGCAAATGCTATCGTGCGGATGATTCTGCATTAATGTTTTCCAAGCATAGGTGAACAGATGAAGCGGGTATTTCTCCCCAACTTCGAGGACATGTGCGAAAGCGGCCAGCGGTTCAGCCACTTTTTCCAGCATCGCTTGCCCCAGCTGATTCATCTGCTTCAAGTAAACACGAGCCGAAGCAGTGTTCACGAGCGTAGACCAACCGTCTGTCCGTTGACTGCGAAGCTCACCTTTTACCGTAGAAAGCTCATGCTTCAAGGAACGCTGAACAGCCTGCAAGTAATCGATAAAATTCGAATGAACAAAATTCGTATCCGGATACAGCTCGCGCGCAGCTTGAATCGCCTCGGGCAAGTCCAATTGAACCGGTTGATGGTCACAGCCATTCATAAAGAGCAGCTCGCCAGTCGATGCATATTTCTCAGCGTCCGCTAGCTTCCGCTCCCAGTATGCTTTCGCTTCTTCCCGGTCTACTGGAATTTCATTTCCGTTCGAATACCAGTTGGCGAAAAGAATGCCGAGTACTTGGGAGCCATCGGGTCCTTCCCAAAGCAGTTCCGAGAATGACGATTCATAATCTCCGTCAGAAACAGTATTGTTAAAACCAGTCGGCTTCACGCCGCGGCCAAACAAAGCATTCGTGATCCCTGACTGCTGCATCAATTGCGGCGTTTGGCCTACAAGACCGAACGTATCGGGAAAATAACCGATCTTCGAAACATCGCCATATTTCTTCGCATCTTGATGCCCGATCTGCATATTTCGTACATTGGCTTCGCCGCTGGTCAGAAATGCATCTTGCAAAATATACCACGGACCTATTAAAATACGGCCGTCCTGAATAAATTTGGTCAATCGATCCTTTTGATCCGGTCTGACCTGGAGGTAATCCTCCAGAATGATCGTTTGACCGTCCAAAAAGAAGCTGCGATATTTCGCATCCTGATCCATTTTATCCAGCAGCGTATCTACTAGCTTAACGAGACGAACATGATGCTTCTCATAGGGTAAATACCATTCCCGGTCCCAATGCGTATGGGAAATGATATGAGCGGTTCTCTTGGTGCTCATCGTTTAACTCCTTTCAATATGGACTTCGTCAGGACGGTATACAGAGATGAGATTGCCTTGCGCATCTGCAGCAAAGAGAACGGAACGCTCTTTCTCTAGCGTAAATGCATAGGTTGCCTCGCTATCCGTATCCTTCACTTCGATATTCACATTCCATGCAAATTCAGATACGAATACATACAGGAATCCATTCTTAAAGCGTAGCTTCCTTCCGTAAACACCTGCAATGTCGCCGCCTTGCACCCATTCCAATCCGCTTTCACAGCCCGCGGCATTGATGGCATAACGATAAAGGCGAGCGACCGTGTCCAGTCGTTCGTTCAATTCAACAGGCAGCGGACTCCAAATGAGTCTGCCTTTGCCCAGCGGAATATCGACAATCGCATCGCCAGAGCTTCCCGACACAGATACAGTACCCGTTTCCGAACGTCCAACCCGCACTTCCTTTACGACCTCAGCTATTCGGCGTTTATCAAAGGATACCGGGAGTGCTGCGCCTTGCAGCCCAAGCATTTCTTCCCGTCGAACATTCTGAAGTTCTGCTTCACCTAGTTCATCGATAAGACGCGGCGTTTGCTTCCAATACGCATCAAGGCTGAGCGGACCTGTCGCCAGCAGCGTCGCACCTGTACGCTGAACAATATCTACAAGCTTCAGCCAAGCTTGTTCATCAAGATTGTGCGCGCTCGGCAAAATGATCAGCTTCGCCGGCTGCTCCTCCAGCGCATCCAAATGATACTCAGATGCCGCACGGAACGGCATATTCATTTGATACGACAACACACGCGTCATTCTAGTCGTCGCATCAAACGCCAATTTCCGATTGGAAAAATCGTTCGAATAAGGGAAAATCGCGACGATATCCTCCAACATCCGATCCTGGAACAAATCTCTGATTCCAGCCATAAACCGCCCGAAATCGTATGAAACATCAGCTTCTGGCTTCTCTGTGCCATCAGCACGAAGCGCGCCGATATGCGATTCGTTAGCATTATCCATATAGAAGTTAGTATTCCAAATCCAGTGAATAGCACCAGCGCCTCCGGTTGCGAAAGCATAGGCATATTTGCGCTCCAACAAACTGCGCAGTTCGTTCTCCGAACGTTTAGCGCGTCCATCTGGTGTCTCCACGTACATGATGCCTGTTTCTTGAATGACGTTCGGCTTATTGGCTGTTTTGGCAAAAATGCCGTCCCAAACGAGGTTATCGTTGAGCCACCACGAGTGCACGGTTGTATAGTCAACTGCCTCCTCATAAAACAAAGGCGAAGGCCGTTGCGCGCCAAGCGCTTCATCCTGTCCAACCACCACAAGATGATCCGGACTGATCTCTTTAATCGTATTGTAGAGCTCTTTGGCCCAACGGTTATGCATCTCCATCGAGAACAGACAGTAATCCAGCCAGCGCGTTCCTTTTTTGCCCTTATGCATATCCTGCACGTCAAAATTGATTTCTCCAGCCTCTGGAATAGCTGCCGCTTCAAATGCAGGAAGCTGTTCAGGCGACATATTCCATCGCTCCTGAAGAAGTTCAATGCTGCCATGACGCTGCTTAAGCCACTCTACAAAAGCCTGCCGTTCGTAGATATCCCGGGTGGAACGAGGTCCCTCGGAAAAAATCAGCGCAGGATCAAACATCGAAGGCTCGTTAATCAAATCCCAATCCACATGCGTCGTTGCACGGTGACGCGAAACAATGGAGCGGATAAACCGCTTCTGTGCCTCTACGCTTTGCGGATCGAGATAAGGGTTAACCCCTTCCCAAGTTTCTGGCGTAAAGGAGAAGAAGGTGAACGTAACCTGGAGATTGTGCTTCTTAGCCGTTAAGAAGAAAGCATCAATAGCTCTCAGAACCTCTTCGGAAGCATGTCCATCCACCTGCATAATATTGCGGTAAGCCGTCCAAATCCCTGTTCGAATCCAATTGATGCCGGCTTTGGCCATCTGGGCCATGTCTCGATCCCAGACATCGCTATTGGGAAGGAACAAGAATTTGCGAGCAACATCGGAAGTCATATACGTCATGCCGACGATCAGCAGCGGACGTCCGTCCTTAATGAAATAATCGCGATCGCAGGTAATCGGTTGTCCCTCCGCAAGCAGCAAGGGATCATGCCCCCAGAAGCCTTGACGAAGCGCGCGAAGCTCTCCATCCTCAGACGTTGCCTGGCAAATCACATGATATAAGCCAGGTTGTATGTCAATCGGCACCGGAATTCGCACCACGTTGAATTCTTTATTCACTTGGGCAGTCAAACGATGGGACCACACAATCTGTGCGGTACCCTCATACGCTACACGAAGATCAAATGTCCATTGCTTCGAGGCAGCTCCAGCTTGCAGCCCTCCGATAAGCTGAGTCTGAAGCGTCAGCATGGCATGTTCTCCCGGCTCGAAGCTGGCATAATTCGGCTTAATCCACAGTTCCGTAACGCCATTTGCGCAAAATGCCGCCCACCCCATCAATGCTTGAGCACCGCCATCATTCCAAAACGAAGGACTAAGCGGTACATTGACAAACATCCAGCGCGAACCGATAAACGCGCCCCGCGAGTTTTCCCAAAGCACGACAGGCGCAGCCACTTCGCGGCCGTCCTTGCTGATGCTTTTCAAAAGCGGATAAATCTGTGTGCTCATGGTACCCGCAGCTCCCATTTGATCGGGCAAGTCGCTGTTGCGAGTCGTGTGCGGCACCATATTCCACGTATCTGCAAGCGCGAACATCGAATCCTGCCCCTGAAGCAGCGGCAAGGTTTCTAACGCGGAATAGGAGCGCATAGGAACGGCTTCAACACAAAGTATTTCATGAATGTATAACTGCTGATGATAAGCGGTCTGCTCCGACTCTATTTGCCAGCCGTCAGCTTCCCGGCGCACAGGCCGTTTGAAGGCGGCGCCGCCAATACTGAGCAGCCCGCCGCCGCGTTTCAAGAATGCAAGGATCTCCGGCCATACGGACTTTGGGAAATACGGAGCGTGCATATTAACAAAACATCCGCCTACCTCTGCCTGGAGAGCTTCTCCCAGTGCTTCGGCGCCTACTACAATAGCACCTTGCTCCGCAAGCAGATTAGCATGTACTTCATAAGAATTGCTGATCGGGAATGCGGCATCATAGAAAATAATGACCGGTTGACTCATAGCAAACCATCCTTCATCGCTTTATACACCAACTGGGAGAATAAACTGTTCGACCAAGCGAACCATTTTCGCGTAAAAATCGTTGGATCATCGACATGAAAGCCCTCGTGCATAAACCCGGTGTCAGCGTCCGTTGCTTCAAGCATCGCAATCATAGCCAGCTTCTCTTCTGCTGTGGAAGCCGTCAAGCCTTGCATGGACAAAGCCATATGCCAAATGTAATCGTCTGGCGTATGCGGACTACCGATGCCTCTGGCAACTTTGCCTTCGAAGTAAAACGGATTCTCTTTGCTTAGCGCAAATCGTCTTGTATTCTGATAGATCGGATCATCCGCCGACACATAACCCAGATACGGAATCGACATCAGTCCAGGAGTGCCCGCATCATCCATCAAGCAGTAATTGCCGAAACCGTCTGTCTCATAAGCATAGATCGGACCAAATTCAGGATGACGATAGATGCCGTACAGCTGAATGCCATGGTCGATATCCGCTTCAAGAGCTTTCAGCTCTTGGAGGAAGTCCATATCCCTGAACACCCACTCCGCAAACTCTTTCATATGGCGAAGAGCCACAACCGCGAACATATTCGCTGGAATATTGTAATGAAAATCGCAGGCATCGTCGCTTGAACGAAAGCCTGACCATACCATGCCCGTGTAATTCACAGGCATCCCCATCCCGTTATTGCGCAGCGAATCCGTCGGAATTCCGTTATTGCGCGTGAACCGATAAGGGGACTTTTCAAAGTGATATTGTTCCGTCTTAAACAATTCGTAGATTTTAAACATCGCAGCTTTAAATCCTGCATCGAAAATATCCGTTAACTCCGTTTCCTTCCAATACGCATAAGCCAGCCGCATCGAGAAGCATAACGAATCCAGTTCAAATTTACGTTCCCATACCCATGGCGACATTTCCGTTTGATCCGCCTTGTTCCAGTGCCAATCGTTCGCTGATTCGTTGAACGCATTGGCATATGGATCGATATGAATATATTGGATATGACGCTTGATTAAGCCGCTAATGATGCGCTGTAGATCAGAATCCTGTTTGGCAAATGGCACATAGTGCATGACTTGTTCCACAGAATCGCGCAGCCACAAAGCCGGGATATCTCCGGTGATGACGAAGGTCGTGCCATCCTCCATCAATTTGGTCGTCGTCTCTAATGTATTAGGAAAACAATTTTTAAATAGCTGCAACAGCTTCGGACGATGTGCCAGCTTCTCCTCGGCTTCCAGCAATACCTCTTGAATGGCCTTTGGCAGCTCCAGCTTCGGCATCGGAATTTTCGGCAGTCTGAATTGTTCCACGGTAAGTCCTCCAAATTTTTCTAGTTTCGAAGAATGCAATTTTACGTTACTCTTTCACGGCACCAATCGTCAAGCCTTGAATAAAGTAACGTTGGAAGAACGGATAAGCAAAAATAATCGGCCCGGTTGCAAGAACAACCATCGCCATACGGGACGTATCCTGCGGCAGCGATTGCAGTAAGCCTACGCCAACAGAAGGGTTGCTTGTATTCTGGAGCAGGAATTGCATGCTGTTCTCAATCCGCATCAACATCGATTGTAAAGGCACTAGTTTCGGTGTATCGATATAGAGCAGCGCATTAAACCAATCGTTCCAGTATCCCAAAGTACTGAACAAACCTATAGTGGCTAGTCCCGGAAGCGAAAGCGGCAGCACCAGTCTGACGAAAATCCCAAATTCGCCGGCCCCGTCGATTTTCCCAGATTCAATAATGGCGTCAGGAACAGATGTGACGAAGAAAGTACGCATAATCATAATATAAAATGCATTTCCGGCCAAAGGTAAAATCAAAGCCCAGACCGAATCTTTAAGTCCCATCAATTGAGTAACAACGATATATGTCGGTACAAGTCCACCGTTAAACAGCATCGTGAAGAAAGCAAAAAAACCGAAGGCATTGCGGAATTTAAAGCTTTTGCGTGAAATCGCATAAGCAAACGTAGCAGTGATAAGCAAGCTTACAATCGTCCCTACCACAGTTACAAGAATGGTAACGCCATAGGAAAGCAGCAGCTGATCACCCGCTTTGAAGAGATAGCGATAAGCCTCGAGGCTCCATTTCTCTGGGATAATGCGGTATCCATTCGTACTTAACGACTTCTCATCCGTAAATGAAATGATCGTTACAAACAAAAACGGAAAGATACAAGCGAGCGCAAAGAGACCCGCAATAAGATTAAAGAGTATATTCAAAGCAGGCGGCAATTTATGAAAATCACGGCTTTTAATTGGTTTAGCAATCATTTGAATGTCCTCCTTTCCATGAAAATAGCTTAGAACAATGCATTATCTTTATCGAATTTTCGAACGATATAGTTCGAAGTCATAACCAGAATGAACCCAATAACCGACTGGTAAAGACCGGCTGCGGTACTCATACCGATTTCTCCCGTAGATTTGAGGCCACGGTAAACATACGTATCAATAACATTCGTTACGGAATACAGCGTTCCTGAATCTCTTGGCACCTGCAGGAACAATCCGAAGTCTGCATAGAAAATGCGTCCGATTGCCAGCAGTGTCAGAATCGTCATGAGCGGCTTCAGCATGGGGAAGGTAATATGCTTGATTTGCTGCCATTTGCTCGCTCCATCAATCATCGCAGCTTCATACAGCGATTTGTCGATCCCCATGATCGCGGCCAAATACACTACACTGCTGTAACCGACCGATTTCCACAGATAAACAAAAATGATAATAAGAGGCCAATACGTCTTGTCGTTATACCAACGGATCGGATCGATTCCAAACCCGGAGAGAATGTGATTCAGCATACCTTTATCTACACTTAGAAAGCTGAACACGAAGTAACCAACGATTACCCACGATAGGAAGTACGGCAGGAACATCCCTGTTTGATACAGCTTCGCAAGTTTTTTATTGACGATTTCCGATAACACAATGGCTAACCCCACGGATAGCACAAGCCCTGCAATAATAAAGACAATATTATAGAGCAGCGTGTTCCTCGTAATGATATAGGCGTCATTGGTGCTGAATAAAAATTTGAAATTTTGCAGTCCTACCCATTTGCTTTCCATAATACTTGCCCAAAACCCGTCGCGACTATAGCGATACTGCTTAAAAGCAATCACCATGCCGGCCATCGGCAAATAAGAGAAGAACAGGAACCAAAGCGTCGCTGGCAATGCCATCAGCAGCAGAACTCTACTTTGTTTAACATCTTTAAAAAATGCTCCTATTCCTTTCATAAAATCACCCCTCTAGATCATTGTAGTGAAAAAGATCAGGCGAATGTTGGACATTCGCCTAATCAACTAATCTGAATTATTTTTTATTCGCTGCTTTCCAAGCATCAATCTGACTTTGCGCTTCAGCCATGATTTTATCCAAACCAGCCTTTTTGAACTTTTCGTTGGCTAGCGGAATGTATTTATCCGGATCTACCGTACCCGTCATCAATGTTGCCCAGAATTCTTCTTTTACGTTTTGAACCGCGGCGATTTCGTTGATCACTTTGGATGGATCGAAGTTGAAGCCAAGCAATGGTGCAGGTTTGCCGGTATCGTTAAACTTCTTGAACTCTTCCCATTTGTTCGCAGGATCCTTAACATCTTTATACGTCAGCAGAACGTTTCCGAGTGAGAAAGTCGGCATATCGTAGTTTTTGGATTCTGGTAAGTTTTCCATTTTATCGTTATCGACTTTTTTGTAATGAACTCCTTCAATACCGGAATCGACCATATTACGAAGCACAGGATCGGTGTTCAGCAAGTTCAGGAATTCCATGGCTTTTTCCGGATATTTGGAATTAGCCGAGATCGCTTGCATGGAGCCCATAACGGACCAGTTGTAGATCAAAGCAGGGCTTGCCGCCTTGGAAACAACCGGATAACCATAGCTAGCTGACCAAAGGTTGTCTGCAAAAGGTTGATTCGTCGCTTTATCCGCGAACCATTTGCCAGTTACTTGTACATCGTTAAGCGAGGAAAGCGTCGATGCTTCTGTAGGAACATATCCCGCTTTGTAGTATTTGTTCATGGTTTTAAGTGCTTGCTTCATTTCTGGCGTATCAAAAATGTTTACCACTTTGAAATCCGGATTGTTTACACTCACGGCCATCGGCATTTTCTCGATAATGTAATCATAAGGCACATATGGCATGTAATTTTTATCAACGGCTAATCCATAAATGTTAGGTTCTTTTTCTTTGATTGTTTTGAGCAATGGCTCCAAACTTTCAAGCGAGCTCACATTATCCAGGCTAAGGTTGTATTTGTCGGCCAGGTTTTTGTTGAAACGCCATACGTCTTGAGCTGGCAGCTCTTTATTGGCAGGTACGCCGTAATTATGCCCGTCCACTTTGGAGCCGTTAAGAAAGGCAGGATCCAATTCTTTCACGATACCTTGTCCATTTTTTTGAAGAAGCTCGTCAATCGGCTTAAATGCGCCTTTACGCACGTTTTGCACGTAATCAAAAGCCCATGAAGACGTAAACATAATGTCCATTGGTGTGCCGGATGCTGTCATGACTTGCATTTTCTGTGCGTAGTCGCCCCAGTCCGCCATATTCATTTTCACGGTAACGCCGATTTTTTCCGCGGTATATTTACTAACTTCAGCCATGACGCGGTCAACGTCTTTTTGCGGTGTTCCGATTGTGTACCAGATTAACTCTACCGGTTTATTTGTCGTTTCATTCCCTTTCGCACCGCCGGCATCTTTGCTGCCGCACGCACTAAGAGCCATGGAAACGGCTAGCGTCAATCCTAGTGTGGTGACCAAACGTTTTTTCATTTTGTATCCTCCCTGTTAAGTGCTCTATTGTATACGCCCCGTTGGGCTACCTTTACAGTACCTCATGAAAGCAGTTACAAATAGACGATAAACTAAATGAACCCTGTCTAAAGTTAAGAAAAAAGCAGCTATTTATCCTTTCCGTCAAAAAAAAGGACTGCTCCTCAGTTTTCCCTAGAGCAATCCTCTGTAATCCGTTGGGGAGATTCCCACATACTTTTTAAATTGTTTATAAAAGTAACCCAATTCTGAGTAGCCCACCTCATTGGCAATAACATGAACTTTTGAATGCGTGGTCTTGAGTAGTTCTTTCGCTTTTTCGATTCGGTACCGATTAATATACTCCGTAAAAGTCTCATTGATTTCCTTATGAAACAATTGTCCCAAGTAAACGGGGTGAATATGATAGTGCGCCCCCAGCATTTTGAGCGATAGCTCTTCAGCGTAAGACTGATGGATATATTTTAATACCTGCTGCACAATGGGACTTCGGACGTCTGAAATTAAGAAACCAATTGTTGTATGGGCAATCTCGAGGATGGCTGTTTCCAGCTCCTCGAGCGTTACCGCGCTCCTGATTTGGTGAAAAGCATGATTATAGGCATCCAGTTCCTCGGTGTGGCGAATCGCTTTAATCTCCAGCTTAAAATGAATGATCATCTCAAATGCAATATTCTGAAAATCGTGCGGTGTTATTCCCGGAAGGGCTTGAATTCGTTTGAAATCATTTTGAATTTGCTCCCGCAATTTCTCTTGATCTTTGGCAATAATTAGTTTCGCGTAGACTGGCCAGTCAATAATGGAGAAATCGACCTTTCGATTGTCTTGATTCATCGCAAGCTCCGTATAATCAATCATGTTCAGTTCCGGGTATACCCAGAAATACTCCTGCGCTTTCTTCGCGGCCGCATAGCTTTGTCCTGGCTGCTCTGGCAAAAGCTCTACACTGCCGATAGATATGCGGAGAGGACGATCCTGAAGATCAGTCTGAAGCTGCTGAAGCAATGCGGTCAAATCCGCTCTGCCGCGGTCGGCATCATCCATAGCTGCAAGCAGGACGATATCGCCATCCATATCGAAGAATGAGGTGATCCAATCGTAGGCTTGCACCTGATCGGAGATAAATTCGAAAACCGCTGCTGCATCCGAAGATACTCGGATTACAGAGGCTAACATATAAGCACGATCGAGGTTCATACCAAGAAGGTCCGCGCGTTCGTCAAATTCCAAAGGCGCAATCTGATTAGTTAACCAACGATGCAATGTGTTATCTTTCAATATTTGTTTGCTGTAGGCCTGAACCTGCTGATTCTCTTCCAACGTATTCAGCTTCTCGACCGTATTGTGAAGCGTTGCCTTGAGCTCTTGGATATTGATTGGCTTAAGCAGGTAATTTTCGATGCCGAGCTTCATGCCTTCTTTTAAATAGCTAAACTCATCGAAACCGCTAAGCACGATGACCTTCAAATCTGGATGAACGGTTCGGGCATGCCGAATCAGCTCCAAACCTGTCATCACCGGCATGGAAATATCCGTCAACAAAATATCCACCGATGTTTCCTGCATGGCATCCAAAGCCTTCTGCCCATTGCTGGCATGACCGACAATTTCCAACCCCGTTTCGGCCCAATCGATAATGTCATACAACCCTTCAATAATGAAAGGCTCGTCGTCCACAAGAAAAACCCTAAACATCATAGCCCTCTCTTCCGTCGTCCATAGGCAGCCATATATCAACTACCGTTCCTTTGCCTGGCTCACTACCTAATTTCAAGCCATACTTGCTGCCGTAGAGCAGCTTGAGGCGTTGATTGATGCTTCGCAAGCCGAAGGATTCCCCTTCGGTTTCCTCCGCTTGTAAAAAAGATTCTAGCTCGCTCAAACGCTCAGGTGTTATGCCGTTTCCGTTATCCTCCACCTGCACATGAAGGAACTCTTCCACTTGTTTCACTCGGATATGAAGCTCATTATCAATGCTTTCACTTCGCAAGCCATGAACGATGTAATTCTCAATCACGGGCTGCAGCGACATTTTCATAATGCGAGTAGATGCCAGCTTCCGATCCGATTCGATCGAATAGGTGAACTTGTCCTTATAACGAATCTGGAACAGCTCGAGATATAAGCGGCAAGCTTCAAGCTCATCCTTTAATGTATAAATCTTTTTCTGCTGTACCAGGCTCCGGAATAATGCGGATAAGCTGTAAATCATTTCGCCAACGTCATGAGCTCCATGAGAGATAGCTCGCATCCGAATAACTTCGAGTGTATTGTATAAAAAGTGAGGATTGACGCGAGCTTGCAGAGCCGTTAACTCGTTATGCTTCTGCTTAATATCCGCCTTATACACCCTATCGATATATTGATTCAACTCTTCGATCATCTCATTGAAGCTGCGCGAAATTTGTCCCAGCTCGTCCTCTCGCACATCCGGAATCCGTGCATTCAGATCACCTTGTTTGACTTTCCGCGTAAAACGAATGATCTGATTGGTGCGTTTAGAGACATTCATCACAACCAGAGAAGGAATCAGAATGGCGAAAAAGATACATATCGCACTAATCATAAAGATCGTGCTCCCAATTCGCCTCGAGGTTGCAGCAAGTTCATTCTTCGGAATGATCCCGACGACAATAAAGTCTCCTTTACTCTGCGTCAGCTTCGTCACATAACCGCTTTGATTTGAACCGCTATTCTCGTACAACGAACTAACCTGATCCATGAACGGATAGGGCTTGCCGTAATACTGATCCGAAGAATCAAACAAGACGCCTCCATCCGGTGATAGAACAAGAATCGTTCCCTTTAACTCTTCCTTATCATCGGGCAGAATCTTCCATATGCCGTCCGAGCTGAAATACACGATCTGTTGTCCTATATTTTTCAAGGATTGCTTGTCGTTAATTGGCGTCCTAATCGAGTAAAGATGGTTATCCCATTGACCTGCGGCTTCACGGACCCAAATATTCGGCAAGGTAACGCTTTTGCTATCAAGCGCCATGACTTCAGGTATGTAGGAATGGGCTGCATTCGTGGGAACGATCTTCAATTGCCGGTTACGATCCAGCACATATAAGGTCATCTGATCCACGCTGTACAGCATCAAACTGCGAATATCTTCGTCGTCTTCCACCCGGTTTTTAAAATATTGCAGGCCGGCATTCCACGTGCTGTTGCCGCCTAAATTGTATTGCTCCAGACCATGCTGCACATACTCTTGGAAGGGGTGCGTCAACATGAAAGAGATGCCCGCGGCAAGCGAGCTATCCCGATATAAGCCGAACACGATAGACTGTGCTGAATCATATTTCCCACCCAAATAATTGTTCACATTCGTCATGGCCTTCTTCTGTATATCCAGCTGTCGATTGATCGCCGCTTGCGACATCGAATGATACATGAAATAAGAAAACGAAATAATCGTAATGACGGTAATCAATGAGAACAAGAGCAGCAGCTTCATAAACAAATTATTTTTCAAGTAATTTCGGTACATCTTGCGGAACCCCATCCTGCCATCAACTCCTGCTGTTAATCGGGTACATTATAGCATATCAGAGATCGCACATGAATTCGCATCCGTTTTGGCATTAATATCGCCAAAGAATGATAACCTCTTCAAGCATAAGCCCGCTAACTCGTCTGCTTTCAGCCGCTGAGAGGTCCTTTTCTGACGGCTCGCGCCAACTTCGCTCCATTCGAGCCTCCGAGACGGCCTTTTCTGCCTTCTCAGGATGCAAAGCCAGCTCGCTCGTCTGCTTTCAGCCGCTGAGAGGTCCTTTTCTGACGGCTCGCGCCAACTTCGCTCCATTCGAGCCTCCGAGACGGCCTTTTCTGCCTTCTCAGGATGCAAACCCAGCTCGCTCGTCTGCTTTCAGCCGCTGAGAGGTCCTTTTCTGACGGCTCGCGCCAACTTCGCTCCATTCGAGCCTCCGAGACGGCCTTTTCTGCCTTCTCAGGATGCAAACCCAGCTCGCTCGTCTGCTTTCAGCCGCTGAGAGGTCCTTTTCTGACGGCTCGCGCCTCTTTCGCTGCATTCGAGCATCCGAGACGGCCTTTTCCACCTTCTCAGTATGCAAAACCCGCACTTAGCCACAGATCGGCATCTTGCATAATTTCGAATACAATAAAAAATGCCTAAACTGATTACGATCAGTTCAGGCATTACTTAAAATAAAACTATTGAGCTTGTTCCAGCTGCTTTACAGCGTTACCGAAATGATCATTTACTTGAACTAGCGCATCCAAAGCCTTCTCACGGCTTACGTTGAACATCAGCATCAGAATGGCGACTCTGGCGTCGCCCTTTGCTTCCATTCCGACGCGGCGGGCTGTTTCTTCGTTTGTGCCAGTCGCCTCTTGAATAATCCGCACAGTACGATCCCTGAGCTTCTTATTCGTCGCCTGGACGTTTACCATCAGATTACCATACACCTTGCCCATCTGAATCATCACGGTCGTGGAGATCATGTTGAGAACCATTTTTTGCGCTGTTCCTGCTTTTAACCTTGTGGACCCCGTAATAATTTCAGGCCCGACAGGCACCTCGATCGGATATTTCACAACTGCGCTGAGCTGTGTATCCCGATTACAGCTTATACCGATCGTCAATAACCCCAGCCTATTAGCCTCTCGTATAGCGCCAATTACATAGGGAGCGGTTCCGCTTGCTGTAATGCCGACGACAACATCGCCTGCTCGTACAACATCTGCTATCGCACGTACACCAGCTGCTTCATCATCTTCAGCGTTTTCTACAGCTGCACGAATGGCTATCTCTCCTCCAGCAATAATGCCGTTCACAAGCTCTGGCTCTACACCAAACGTAGGCGGGCATTCGGATGCGTCTAGAACGCCGAGACGGCCACTGGTACCAGCTCCGATGTAGAATAAACGGCCGCCGCGGGTCATGGCTTCGACCACCGCTTCAGCTGCATCAGAGATTTGCGGTAAAGCTCCGTTAACGGAGACTGCTACCGTTTGGTCTTCTTCATTCATTAGCGTCACGATCTCCCGAACAGTAAGTCGGTCAAGGTGACTTGACTTTGCATTTCTCTGCTCGGTAACCGTTTGATTCACTTGTTGTACCACGTTACCTTGCCTCCTTTTTATCGATACGTTGCTTTGCGTCTATTTAAGGAAGACAAATCCTGCTATCCGTTGTTTCATGACTTCCGTTAATTCGATTCCCTGTTCCTGCAAAGCAAGAAGATAGGCTCCAATGACAGGCGGCCGTTCAAGCAGTCGGACATCGAACATGCCGGACTGTATCAACGGTGTCTGCATAAAACGATTTTCGAACATGTGATCTGAAAATAAGCCGCCCGTTATCACAAGAGGGGTTTTATTCTCAGTTATGTGTTGGTTATCGCTTACCTCAATTTGCGGTTGTTTATCCATGGAGGTTATGACGGTCTTGACGAGTTCTTCCAGCTCTTGAATCGCTTCTTCCACGAGCTTAACAGCAATCGGATCCCCATCCGCTGCAGCCTGCATGACGAGCTTGGATCCATCCGCAATCGCGGTCCGTACATTGTCTTGGCCATAAATGGTGTTGATCAATTGCCCAGGGTGCTGCAAGGACCAACGTTCGAGAACTAACCCCGTTAACGCAGTAGGCTCCCCTCGTCCGTCATGCGCTCGCATAACTGCTACTAGGGCTTTCCTCCCGAGATCAAACCCGCTTCCTTCATCACCGAGTAAATAACCCCAGCCTCCGACTCTTACAAATCCGCCCGTCGCCGGATCGAATCCATAGGCGATCGAGCCCGTGCCTGAAATGAGTGCTATCCCCTTCTGTCCCCAAGTACCGGCGGCCAAAGCGGTCACTGCATCATTGTGCACCGTGATCGGAACACCTTCCGGCAATTCGGTTTGCAGCCAGTCGCCGATTCGCTTCCGGTCTTCAGGGCGGTCACTACCGGCCAGCCCCAGGAAGATCCCGCCTAACAGGGACATGTCCGTACCCGATTGGTCTAATACGTCCCGGATGAGAGTGAGCAGAACTCGCTGAACCTCCTCCCAAGGACGGGACTTTACGCTGCTGGATTCACCGCGGCTTTCAGCCAAAATGTTGCCTTCCACATCGCCGAGAATGCATACCGTCTTGGTCCCTCCGCCGTCAATGCCAATATATCTAGTTTCAGCCATATTATTTCACCGCTCCTGCCGTCATGCCTTCCATAAACTGTTTCGATGCTAGGAAAAACATCACAATCATTGGCACGGATGCCAACGTGAGCCCGGCAAATAGCATACTTAAATCCGTAGAGTATTGTCCGAATAGTGAGAGCATGCCAACCGGTATCGTCTTTTTCATATCGTCTTGGATAAAAATCAGCGGGAAAAAGAAATCGTTCCACGCCATAATAAAGTTCATAATCATGACCGTCCCCAGTGCAGGGCGAATAAGCGGCAGCAAAACGTGCCACATAACACCGAAATCCGAAGAACCATCAATGCGTGCTGCTTCCTCTAGCTCCTTCGGCAGCGTTCTAAAAAAGCCAGTTAAGATCAGTACAGCGAGAGGCATTCCGATCGCCGTATACACGCTAACAAGCGACCAAATGCTATTCAGCAGGGCTAGCTTCTTCATCAATAGGAACAGGGGAACGATCCCAAGCTTAATAGGAATCATCATGCCTAAGAGGAAAAAGAAGAACAGCGCACCATTCCATCGGAACGGATATCTGGCGATATAAAATGATGCCAAAACGCCAAACAGCAAAATCAAAACGACGGAAACGACACTGACCACGACACTGTTCCAAAAATAAGTTCCGAACGGAATTTGATGGATTAGCTTGCTATATGCCGTAAACGATATAGAAGTCGGGAGCGACATCGGGTTTTTCAAGATCTGGATATTCGTTTTGAAAGAGGAGGTCAGCATCAGAAAGATCGGATACAAACTGACCAGTGCTCCCACGTACGCCGCAACGTATTGGAGCCCCCGAACGGATTTGTTGGTTTTCATGGTGTGCCTCCTAATATAGGGATCTTTGGCGTAGTCCAAAGTCTCTCATTATGAATGAGACGATTGATTCCTAGTAAAGTACAGGAACAATGCGGATATGGTTGCGATAATGAAAAATAGGACCACTGCCAATGCCGAGCCCAAGCCTAATGCGACTGAATCGCCGCCAGACGAGCCGCCAAACGCAATCCGATAAAAGAACACAGCCAGCGTGTCGGTGGAGTTGTACGGTTCTCCTTGCGAACCTTCCATGGCATAGATGAGTTCGAACGCTTCGAAAGCATGAATAAAGGTAAACACAGTAATGATGATCAATGACTGACTCATCATCGGCAGGATGATGGAACGGATCAAGCGGAAACCTTTTACTCCGTCCAGTCTCGCCGCTTCAATGACTTCGGCCGAAATAGCGTGCAAACCTGCGAGAAATATCAACATAGAGAAACCGACGCCAAACCAGCTGTTGACGATTGTTATGGATGTTAACGCATAAGCCGGGTCCCCGAGCCAAGGCTTAGCCCACGAAATAAGACCGATCTTTTTGAGCAGCACGTTGACAATACCGTTGTTCGGATTCAACATGAGTTTCCACAAAAAGCCTACGACGATGACAGAAAGCAGCCTCGGTAAAAAGTAAGCCATTTTCAGAAAGTTCGAACCCTTAAGTTTGCTGTAAACCAGATAGGCAAGAATGAACGCAATCACGTTCTGAACAGCCATTTCAACAGCAAAATAATAAAGATTATGACCAAACGCATTCCAAAACAAGTGGTTGAACGGTTCTTTCGTAAACAGGCTCACAAAGTTGCCCAGCCCCACAAACTCCCCGCGGGTGTGACCTTTCCAGTCATAAAAACTGTAACCGAAAGCCGAAAGGATCGGATAGATCACGAAGAGAATGTAAACTGCGAGGGCAGGAACCGGGAACAGATGAACTGCTCCCTTTTTCCACCAAGGCGATTTTGCAAAGTTATTCATGTGCCCCCCCCCTCTGTATAAACTGATTTATTTCTTAGGCTTGAACCATGTATCTGCGCTCTTCTGAACTTCTTCCGCCACTTGCTCCGGAGTCAATTTGTTTAAATACATCCCTTGAATGGAGTTTTCTAACGTAGATTTAGTTGTAGGGTTGCCTGCATTGAAATAGACAACGGATGCGTAAGGTGTAGAAATCGTATCTGCATTCTTAGCAATTTTGGCTACAAGCGGATCTTTCGCAGCCACACCTGGGATTGTGCTTGGTTTTTGCAGTTCATTGACAGCTAGTGCACCGAACTCTTTTGTTGTCAAAAACTCCATAAATTTCAGAGCTTCCGCCTTATGAGCAGATTTCGCATTTACGGAGAAAGATCCGTCTACCCAAGTAGTAACCGTTGCTTTGCCATCGGCTTTCATCGGCGGAACTGGGAACACATCCATTTGCAGATCTGGATTCGTTTTCTTCATAACGGCATATTCCCAATCGCCCATGACCATCATGGCTGCTTGCTCGGAAACAAACATGTTTCTCATGTCGTCCATACCGATCCCTACATAGTTATCTGGGAAGTATGGTGTCAAATCTTTGAGCATTTTAATCGAACTTACATATTCAGGGCTTTTGAAATTCGCTTCGCCAGAAAGTATCTTCTTAATGAAATCTGTCCCGTAAACGGAAGGTGCAAGCGTACCTTGTGTCAGGGAAAGAATCCAACCTTCCTTAGAGCCGAAAGCAAACGGAGTCACTTTATTTTTCTTCAAAGTTTCCGCCGTTTTCAACAGCTCATCCCACGTTTTAGGCTCTGTCAGATTATATTTTTGGAAGATTTTCTTGTTGTAAAATACTTGCGTCGAACTGAATACAGTCGGTACGCCGTATACTTTACCATCTGATCCTGTAGCGGCCAGCAACGTGTCCTTCGAGAAAACGTCCATACCTTTGAGGCTAGTCAGCGGCTCTAAGTAACCGGCATCTGCCAATACAGCACCTGCAGCATAAGGACGAAGATGAATAATATCAGGGCCATTTCCACTTTGCAGACCTGTGTTTAGGGCTGTGTTATATTCCGTATTTTTAATCGGCTTGAAATCAATATCAATGTTCGGGTTGGTTTTCTTAAATTCAGCAATGATTTTAGCGTAAGCATCCGAATCTTCGGTACGCCAGCTGCCCATTGTCAACTTTACTTTTTCCTGAGGTGCTGCCGATGGCGCTGTACTAGCTCCACCAGGGGTTGTGCTAGGAGTTGCGGTATTGTTGCTGCTGCAAGCGACAAGCATGGAAGAAGCAGCGACCATAGTTAATAATGCCCCACTGAATAAACGTTTCATTTTGAAAGCCTCCCTTTAATGTTTACTTATCTATTTTAACCTCATGAATGATATGAGGACAAAACCGCTTCATGTAAAATTGGACGCAGCTCCCGGATCTTGTTGTTTCGACCCAAATGAACAGCATTGGTAAGAAAGACAACACTGATGCCCTGTTCGGGCGCAACCCACAAGCTCGTTCCGGTAAATCCTGTATGACCGAAACTACCGGTAGGCCAGCTTTCTCCGCAGCTAGGAACGTCAGCTGAATCATGCTTGACTTCCCAGCCAAGTCCGCGGCCGCGTACTGGAGCCGCAGTGGCTTCTCGCATCAGCGATGGCGGAACAATATCCCACTGTTCCGGCTGCAACCACCATGCCGCATAGCGTGCTAGGTCGTCCGCTGTTGCGAATAATCCTGCGCTGCCGGTAACACCGCCGAGGTGAAAGCTCTTCTCATCGTGAACTTCGCCGATGATGTAAGCTCCGTTTACAAGTTCGGTTGCGGCAATACGTTCTTGAAGTTCGGCGCCGGGGTTAAAAACCGTATGCCGCATCTCAAGCGGATCGAAGATATGCTGCTTAACAAATCGATCCAAAGGCTCGCCTGACACACGCTCTGCAATGATCCCAAGGAGGATCATGCCGATATCACTATACAGCTTTTCCTTACCTGGCTGAAATAAAAGCTCTTGCGCCAGAATATCCTCGATTAAATTAGGCCGAGCTTCTTTGCGCGGAAGATAAGGCATATCCGGCGGCAGCCCTGACACATGCAACAAGAGATGACGCAGTGTGACTTGCGGATGACGAAATGCAGGCAAGTAAGTCTGCACGGAGCTGTCAAGCGACAGCTTCTCTTTGGCTACGAGTACCAGAATAGCTGGAAGCGTAGCGGTTACCTTCGTAAGAGATGCGATGTCGAACATGGTGTTCAAACGAATCGGATGTTCCTTTGTGCCGTCGGAGAATGATCCATATGATTTTTGAAATCGTAAGCGGTTCAATACCGTAATGTCTAGAACAGCGCCGGGTAAGAGCCCATCGCGCACCCATCCTTCAACCAAGCGATCCACTTTATCCATTTCGTTTCCCCACACTGACGGCTTGTCGCGTCTTTTCCAGAGATTTGATGCTTTCCTCATAATGTCGGCCAGCGATGCCAGCGTACAAAATATCGATCACGTTCAGTTGAGAAATCCTTGAGGCCATCGCCCCGCTGCGAATACTCTTCTCTAAGGTGCTTATAAACAACTGGATATCCGCAAGCTCCGATACTGGATTAGCTCCGAACCGGGTCAGCGTAATGACAGAAGCACCGTTATTCTTAGCGACGGCAAGTGCACGAATCATGTCTTCGGTTTGGCCTGAATAGGAAATACCGAAAACAACGTCACCGGGAATTAAATTGGCAGCGATGGTTGCTTGAGCATCAAACCCGGTGCCGATTTCGCACCAGCGATTTATACGCGTTAGCTTTTGCATGAAATCCTTCGCGATAACCGCCGATGCGCCTACCCCGAAAACGCCAACTTTTCTTGCGCTGCTCAGTGAATGAATGGCCTTTTCCACACTTTCCGGAGAAAGTACCGTTAACGTATCTTGGATAGAAACAATATTGTTGTTGGAAACCGATTTAATGAGATCTACGATGGATCCGTCGGTGCGGATTTCTTGGTACGATTCTGCAGGCAGCGACGATTGGGATATATCACCCGCGATCCTCAGCTTCAACTCTTGAAATCCTTTACAGTGAAGGGAGCGTGAAAGCCTTACAATCGTTGCTTCACTTACGTCAGCAAACTCTGCCAGCTTCTGCACGGAAAGGCTTACCACCTGTTCCGGATGCTCCAATATATATTGTGCTGCCCTGCGCTCCATCGGCTTTAAGCTCCCAATAGCCGCTTCTATACTTATTAATCCACCTTTTAACATGGGGTCACCCTCCACGGTTTCATGTGTAGCTTTGAACTTGCATACCCTTATTATAGAGTTTTATTTCACTTTGTCTATACATTTATGAAATTTTATTTCAACATTGCATTAGGTTTACATCGGGATTCATCCAACTATTTTCTATACAAAAAAGACCAAGTCCTCACCGATTGGGAGCTTGATCTTTTTTTGTGCATAATCCTAGGGAGTAAAGCCAATAATTCCTTTATTATGAAATGTTTCCGATTTGACCTAGAACATTCACTGAGGGGATTGGAAAATGGTGGATTCTCAACTTTGTTTTTAATCGAGGCGAAGCTGGTCAAGCAGGATGTGTGGATGTCAAATCTTTTGGCTATTGTAACTTCAATAGGGGTCTTATGGCTCTTAACCTTTGTTCAATCGCAGCATCCTCAATTAAGTATGGTGGAGGCGTTCGAAAAATTGTTGGGGAAATGGTTTTCCAAACTCGCACTAGTCATCTATCTTATCTATTTCCTTGAAACTGGTGTGTTGGCCTATCGTGCTATTTCTTGGTTCTATACGACGGCTATCCTTCCAAACACTGCCCCTAACGTCTTAATTATACTCATCGTGTTGGTTAGTTCTTCCATTTATTTAGGTTTAGGTACTTTAGTCCGCACGGTTCAATTTATTCTTCCATTTTTCATTGTGTGTATCTGCATCGTTAGTTTGTTTATTCTGCGTGAAGTGGAGATTAATCCTTTCCTACCCATGTTACAAAGCAAACTTTCCGTAATCATTTATGGAGGGATGCTCTCTTTCGGTTTTCCATTTGGAAAAGCTGTTGTATTCGGTTTTCTTCTATCAAGGGTGAAAAACATAAAAAAAACATTCGTAAATTTAGCAGCAGCAGTAGTTTTATCAGGCATTTATTTATTAATGGCAAGTTATTTGACGTTTGGTGCGCTTGGCATACATTTAACCAAATTGTCTGCGTTTCCCTTTTTCACAGCCATTCAATTAGTTAAATTCGGAGAATATATGGAAAGGATTGAAATTCTTATCATCGCGATCTGGACTATTTTCACTTTATTTGAACTTATTGTGCTTCATTACGTTTTTTTAATCGTGATAAAACAAGTTTTCAAGATCAAAGAAACGAAACCTTTTATTATACCTACGGGCTTATTGTTCTATGCTTTGGCCCAGATTAGTTATACAAGGATGATGGATTTGGCTGCCTATGACTTTAAAATTCTTCCCTTCTCCTCACTCCTCCCAACCGTCATCATACCTGTCCTTTTAACCCTTCTAACGTTGGTAAGGAAGCGGCAGCGTTCCATGCAAGATCAGGCTAGCCCCATATCGTGACTTGATTTAACTATTCTGGACACAGGGGCAGAATTTCGTCGTTACTCTCCTTATCGAAATGGGAGGAAGACAATGACCTCTGTCCCCGTGTTCTTTTCGCTTTGGATATCTATCGTACCGTTATGAAGCTTGACGATTTCATTGGCGATTGACAACCCGAGTCCAGTACCTCCAGTCTTGCGAAATCTAGAGGAGTCGATTCGATAAAATCTCTCAAATACGCGCGGGAGCTCTTCCATTTGAATGCCAATGCCATTGTCTACAACTCTAATTTCTACCCCAATAGGCTCACTATCATCAGGCTTTACTTCCGTTAGAATGATTTTTATTTCTTTCTTGCTATATTTAATTGCGTTATCAAGCAAAATAAGAAGCAATTGCTTCATTTTCGAAGAATCTGCGCGGCAAGAAATCTTATCCACTGATGTCTGAACAGTGATTTCTCTATGATAAGAATTTTGGAGTAAAGCGACCGTGCTTTTACAAAAGGAAACAAACTCCATCTCTTCTCGTTCCAACTTTTGTTCTTGTTCCAATGTTGCCAAGTCAAGCAGCTGCTGGGTTAATTGTTTCATCCTAACCGCTTCTGAATAAATATTCGCAACGGCTTCTCGTCCTTTCACCTCATCTTGCAACCCCCATCGTTGCAGCATTCGGGCATAGCCTTCGATGATCGTAAGCGGTGTTTTCAGTTCATGAGATGCATCATAAACAAATTGCTGCTGCCGAAAGAAGCTGACTTGTATGCGGTCCATCATACGGTTAAACGTAGACGCCATTGCATGGAGCTCATCGTTCCCGCCATCACGGATAGGAATTTTATGAAAAACAAGATTTCTCTCAATGTCTTCCATGGTCTTAACCATCGATGAGATCGGTCGCAAAATCCACTTGGCTAGCCATAAGCCTCCGATAACACTCATTCCTACAGCCCCAAGTGATGTCAGCATCAGGATGGAAATAAGAATGCCTATATTTTCATTCAGATAATCCAGTTTCTCCGCTATTTCCAAGGTACCTACTACCTGACCGTCCACAATGGCTGGTGTTCTCGCTACCAGTACCTTCACTTTACCAAGTTGGTAAAGCTGAGTTTCATCAGATTGGACACGTTTCGGTTCAACGGCCGTCACTTCATCGTCACTTTGAAACTGCTGCTGGACAGAACCGTTTTGATCCAATAACCGGAGCATGCTATTTTCCAGAACGAAACTCTGAAGCAAGTCCATTTGCTTTCCTTGCAGTGCTTCCGTAAACTTCACTTTTTTCATTAGTGAATTAGCGCGATTGGATAAAGAATCTCGTTCGTTATCCGTTGTAATTTGCATAAAGGCGAAGTAAATGGTAACGTTTACGGCTATCAAGATTCCTACAAGCCATAAAGTAGCGAGACCAGCAATCTTATGTTTGATACTCATTTTTCGCTCTCCTTTATGCAATAACCAACACCCCGATAAGTATGAATCAGCTGTCTATCAAAGGGGTAGTCCATTTTCTTCCGAACATAGCGAATGTAAACATCAACCACATTCGTTTCCCCTACAAAATCATGCCCCCACACAGCTTGAATAATTTGCTCTCGGTTAAGGACTTGGTTCCGATTTTGGACCAAGTAAAGAAGGAGTTCAAACTCTTTTTGTGTGAGAACAATTTGAATTCCGCCACGCTCCACTTCTCTAGTCACTGGATCTATCGTTAAGTCTTCTAAGACAAGTTCTGTATTTTCTTTCATTGGGGCTGCGTTTGTCATTCGATTTCGTAGACAAGACCTTATCCTAGCGAATACTTCTTCAATCTCAAACGGTTTGGTCATATAATCATTTGCCCCAAGGTCCAAGCCGCTTACCTTATCTGGTGTAGCGCCGCGGGCCGTTAGTAGAATGACGCTTGTTTGTTTATCTGTCTCTCTCAGTCGGCGCAGTACCTCTAAGCCGCTTAATACGGGCAGCATGATGTCAAGAAGTATCACATCAAATCCGCCTGATAGAGCCTTATTCAATCCCTCTCTCCCGGTTGATGCACAAGCTACGGTATAGCCCTCATAGGTAAGCTCCATCTCCAATAGTCTGGCAATTTTATCTTCGTCCTCGATAATAAGGATGTTCCCCTTCATTTGTTTTCGTCCTTTCTCCCTCATTTTGTTGTCATCCATTATAGCTTCTCTCTAGGATAAAAAACAAACAGCCTATTTCAATGACGAAATAGGCTGGGTTCCAACACTTGTCATATCGTTTTCATTCTTCTTCTGATCGTGAGAAGAATGAAGACGCCTAGAAGTAATACCGGCTCTACGATCGATACAACTTTTACAACTATCGGATCGATTTGAGTGTTCCCCATAATCTCGATGGGTATCGCCGAACTGGAATAAATCCAAGGTTCTTTGGTACTTGTAGCCGTAACGTATAAATGATAGCGACTCGTGTACACGAACCGTATAGGCAATGATACTTCTTTGGTTTCATTGGGTGAAAGCGTCCCAATGGTTATGGGCTGATCCGCGCCATAATCTTCAAGATTTACAGTCCAATGCTTGTTAAGATCAGCCATAGTAATATAGGCCATCATGTCATCAATCTTTTGATTTGAATGGTTCATTATTCTAGCTGTGATTTTCATCTCAATGCCTGGGAAATCTTTGACCTTATCGGGAGCAATAATCTCTACTTCCACGCCCGGCTTATCGGCAGCAGAAACAGTAAGCGGCAGGCTTAAGCAAAGGAAGCAAAGTAGGAAGAAGACTGCTTTTATTCTCATTTTACTCGCCCCCCAAGAAATTAACTTTTTTGCTTGCACCTATGAATAGTAGCAGCACGATCACAAAAAAGATGTATACGGGGAGGCTATCCATGACAAAAGCATTGAACCCAAGCTTATTAACCAAGCTATCTTTCATCGCTAACATACTCGAGGATACAGGACTGCTTTTATCAACCAGATGAGCAAATCCTACTTTCTTCATCGTTGTGGATAAAAACATCGGAATAACGGCTACGACAAACATAATGATTGAAATCATCAAAGCGTTCTTCGTGGACGTTAGCCATGCCGAAATCGCAAGTGAAAGAGCTGAGAAACTCAGCACAAGTACGGACCCGTTGCAAAGAATAAATAACAACACAATGGAGAACAGATTCGTTCCAGAGGTTAACGCGATGAGATAAGGTAAAGACAGCAAAATGAGTACGACCCAAAACAATGTCATAGCCAAAAGTTTAGACATCATAATTTTCAGTTTAGACAAAGGCGTCAAAAGTAAACTTTCGAGTGTCCCCTTTTCTTTTTCTCCGGAAATCATCGTCGATCCCAGAATGATAAGTACAAGACTATTTACACCTAACATCAGCTTCATAAAAGTCATATTAACCTCGACCTGGGCTAATAAGCTTAGCTCTTTAACGGAAATAAAGCTAAATGCCAGGACACTATACAGTACAGAAATGATGAAAAAGATAAGCAATCCCTTCCTGGAAAACAAATGTTCCCGAAGTTCTTTGCGAAATAAAGCCATCATTCGTTATTCCCCCTCCTCATCTTATTTTTTATTGGTTAGATAAAAGAATACTTCCTCTAAGGTAGGATTTTCAACCCCTATGATTTCCCGATAGCCCTGAAGTAAAGTAGAAATCTCTCCTTCTTCTACCAGCTTTCCTCGGTTCACAATGGCTACCCGATTGCATATTTCAGAGATTTCTTTCAATAAATGCGAGGTGATGAAAATGGTAATTTGATGTCTCGTATTCAAATCACGAATGATGGATTGAATATCTTTTTGACCCTGAGGATCCAATCCGAGCGTTGGCTCGTCCAAAAAAATAATAGCCGGTTCATGCACAATTGCCTTGGCGATTCCAAGTCGTTGCCGCATGCCGCGGGAATACTGACCAACGGCTATGTGAGATTTATCATACAAACCCACCAATTCCAAGACCTCAGCCACACGCAGTTTTCTTTTCTCTTTCGCAATGCCATATAGTTCAGCAAATAGGGTAAGATACTCGGTACCTGTCATCCAATCGTAGTAACCATGAGACTCAGGAAGAACACCAATGTATTGTTTTATGTTAGTTACATGCTCTTGAAGATCCATGCCATTAATACGAATGTTCCCTTCACTTGGAGTGAGTAGACCTGTTAACATACGTATTGTCGTCGTTTTCCCAGCTCCGTTGGGACCGAGGAAACCATAGATATCCCCTTTTTTAACATGAAGTTGAAGTTCATTTACAGCTATAAATCCGTTATCATACCGTTTTGTTAATTTTTCAGCAAGAATCATACGAATCCCCCTCCTTTACCACTTAGCACACAGTTTATCATTGCTTAATTAGATCTCAATGAGTATTAGATAGGAATTGGATGAGAAACTTGTAAATACATATAACCCACGAAGCTCGTGGGTTTAGTTTGAAATCTTTTTACTTTCGTATTATTTTCCCTGCACGCAAAGATTTTAAATAGGAATTTCTTAGAACCTTAATCTTTCTATACATGGTTTTATCACTGAGTTTCTCAAATAGGCCATGGGATGGATAATCAAAATTAACTTCAATGATCCATATCCTGCGATGGTGATCGACTGCAAAATCAATACCTATTTGAGAAGAATACTTGTAGTAGTTGAATCGATTACAAATGCGATAGCTTATACGAATTAGCTCTTGAATCATTTTTTGCTGCTCATTCTTGGACAATTGAAGTGCTGCGGATAAAGCATTTCCAATTGGAGTGGCGTATCCTCCTCCACGATTCACATTGGTAATAACGCTGGATTGTCCCGCTACTTTGGCTAACATCCCGGCATACTGCCAGTCATTTTGTGGGTTACGCATCATCATGACTCTGATATCAAAAGGTCTGTCTTTGAGTTTGGCTAAATCAATTGTTTTTTGGATGATATAGAGGCCATTTGATGATTGTTTGCGAACAGCGTTATAGGTGGCTTCGAGCGTTCTAAAGGTCTTAACGGTCCCTTTCACTTTGACTAATCGGTATTGTCCATTCGTCAACCAAGTCTTAATGATACCTTTACCCATGTGGGACATATTCGGTTTGATGTACACCGAGTGATATCGCCTCATGAAGTGAACAAAAGAATTCCGATTCAATACGGACGTCGGGGGCAAATACGAACGGATATGACGATCCTTTGAAAAAAATAAATGTAGACCTAACTTACCAGGCATTCAATCCCCGCCTTCATTAGAATACTTTATTTTTTACACAAAAAGGCCACCTAATTGGGTAGGTGGTTGAGAGAGGAATCATGAGTTTGACATTGTTATTTATATGTTGATTACAAGAATTTGGTTAATTAATAAATGACAAGCCTGTCCAAGGGATTGTTATCCCGTTATTTGCATGCTGTCCATTTATATCTCTGAAATATTGGACTGCAACAAAAAAACCGCAATTATGCGGGTTTTTGTTCTAATTTATTTAGGCCAAAGCTGCAGTGCCACATCAATCAATTCTTGTATTTCCTCGCGTGTGGCGCCATCCGAAGCTTGGATGGATATTCCTTCCAGCCTCCACCTATGGGAACGTAGCGACGCTATTTACGTGGAATAAGCTAAAATTCAAGCAAACGAGGAACGTAGCGCCGCTATGACGCGTGCAGGAGTATTGGCGGGATGGTTTCCGGATACATGGTTCCGTCATTCCCATCCTTGGTTGTAAAGTTAAAATTACTCATTGTAATCTCCTGCTTTTCGCACTGTTTGGTGCTTATGGCAGAACTTGTCGTACTTCTCCCGTTAGTTCAATAGCTAATCTCTCGTTTCCGTTTGTCATAAAAGGTTTGGTAAGCTTTCTCATAATCATTTGGTTCAAAGTTTACATCATTGCTACCAAATCCCATACCATCATATAGTTGAACCTTGCCTTTTTTAATTACACAAATACTATTAGCATACGTAAGTGATATTCCACTTCTTTCATAATTCCTTAACAACAGCATAACTTTTGTGCCTTTTTTAGGGAAATTGAAGTCAACACCATCTGTAAGCATGATATCTGTTCGAAAATCACGCTTTAATACAACTTCCTTTTGAGCCATATCGCCTTTTAGAACGGACTCGATTGAAATCGTTACTTCCTTGTGTGTGGCTGTATATTCAGCATTTCGTTTTTTTGTAGTAACGCCTTTTTTAATTTCTCCAACTACAATATAATCCGAAATACCAATCATATCTTGTGGAGAGAATACTGACATTTTCGCTCTTAACAGTGGTAGAAATGGATTTAATAATGTTAGACAAACCAATACCGTAAGACATAATCCTGTTTTCCTCATACTGCTCCTCCAGCCAAAAATGAGTGTTATACAATAACAACATCCCCCGTTGAAGCAACCACTATTCAATATTTAACATATCTGCCAGTTACTTCAACAAACGAAAAAGGAGCTGCCGCATAGCAATATTAACTGAAGGGTATTACTCTAAAAAACTCAAGGGTAATTAAGACAACGATAAGAAAACCTAACAAAAAGACTCCAATCAATCCTAGGATGCCCGTAGAAAACGATAATAATGCATCCAATACCATGTCAAAAACCAGAAACCAAATAATCCTTCTTATTTTATTTTGATCATTGAGTTGCTTGTATGTTAAATATTGAATATAAAGAAGATACCACTGAACAACATCATCCCAAACCCAACAAGTAAACCTACGGTATTTGAATTTGGACTCATTAGTTCCTCCATCCTTAGATCAATGAGTTGCACTACATAAATTCGACCCACCAAAGCTATTTTAAGTGTAATGTATATGTTTACCCTAATTTAGCATTTCTGCCCGTTAGCGGAGTGAAGGGCTGCCACGCGGCCCACGCGGCAGCCCTTCAAATGTTTAACTATCGTTCTCCGTTTAGTTTAACAATTTCCTTTTTAAAACAGTATATTTTTACTTGTATATAGGATAGGTTCTTACTTTAAGTTAAAAATGCCCTTCCCAGTTTCCATACTTATTGGCAATGATGAATGTGTATGTGTTATAGTCCAAGATTCATTTTCTTTTCTTAAACAGAATGTGAATCTATTTGTCATCTGACGAAGTTTCTCTCTAGATTCGTTGTAAGCAGCGAACGTAACAGCACAATGAACGAAAGCGAGATTCGAATTTTCTTCAACTACTACATCATCAATATCGGTTTTGAGTAAAACACCTTCCTCGCTTAAACCATTAAACCATTCTTTCACTATTTCCTTCCATTGAGAAATGCCGATGCACTCCCAGTTTTCCCAACAATCATAAATATGTATGTCAGAAGCGAATGTAGATACAAATCTCTCAACATCTTTCTCATAAATTGCAGATTTATAATTTTCCAGAACGTCCTGAACTTTATTAAAACCAAAACTCATGAATTCATCTCCTTTATTACTCTCATAAATTTATTT
>NZ_AUGY01000001.1 GCF_000422905.1 Paenibacillus alginolyticus DSM 5050 = NBRC 15375 | reverse complement strand
AAATCCTTCCGTCATTCCAATAATGACGGAGCGAAATATAGCCGGGTAATTTTGTCGATCGGGTGCGCCTAACGAACTCTTTTTTGCTAATGCTGAGTAAATTTTGGGCATGTCGATTGTGTCGAAAATGGTGGCATATTTCTGCTCAGGTTGTAAATTGAATAGGTCTTGCAGGGAAAACAGGCTTTGCTGCCGAATCAAATACATTAGGAGAACTCCCTTCTCTTCTAGTGTTTGGTGGTACTTACACTTTCGATTAGATGGGGAGGTTCTCCTTTTTGCATCCGCCAGAAACCCTTATCTGGCGTGGGTTTTGAATTGTGAAACTTACTCTTAAAGACTTCTATTCTAATAATCACAACACTTTTGGACAAATTAGCGGCCTCTAGGAGACTTCTATTTTCTATTTTTTATTTTCAAGCCTCTTTCCTCTAGCTTCTATCTTTTTTCTTCTATCTTCTATCTCCAAACTCCAAATTCCAATTTCCGTCTTCCATCTACCCTCTACTCTCCGCACTCTGCACTCTACTCTCTACTCCCTACTCCCTGCACTCTATCCCATTGAAATTAAGCTAAAATATCAGCTAAAGAAATCAGATAAATTTCAACTAAAAAGCAAGCGCCCAATTTCCACTACGGAAAATAGGTTCAACGGTACCATCACTAAGGACACCATCAATCTCAAGATCATCCGTCCCAATCATAAAATCCACATGAATCAAACTGGTGTTCCCACCACGAGCTTTCAACTCTTCACTTGAAATAGATACGCCATCCTGCAAATTGATCGGGTAACAGCTGCCTAAGGCCAGATGGCACGATGCATTCTCATCGATGCCCGTATTGTAAAAAATACGGTCAAGATTCGAGATCGGCGAATCAAAAGGCACGAGAGCAACTTCACCCAAATATCGTGCCCCCTCATCCATATCCAGCAACCTTGCTAGGTGCTCATAGCCGACTTCGGCATGATAATCCACAACTTTCCCGTCCGCGAACTTGAACGAAAACCGATCCACAAGCGCCCCATTCACATTTAATGGCTTGGTGCTCGATACCGTCCCATGAACACCCGTTCGCTTAGGCATCGTAAATACTTCCTCAGTTGGCATATTCGCTACGAATCGTATTCCACTTGCGTTCTCCGTATCACCACCAAGCCAAATGTGGCCCTCCGGCAGTTCAACTCGCAAATCTGTTCCTGCCGCTCGATATTGAAGCGCCTCATATTGCTTCTCATTTAACACGCTGCGAACACGCTTCAGTTGATCCATATGTACTCGCCAAGCCGCAACGGGATCATCTTCATAAACGCGGTTTATCCGGAAAATTGCCTCCCACATCGCATCGATCCGCTGTTCTTCTGGCAAATCGGCATACACTTTGGATGCCCACGCCACCGTTGGCGCTTTGATTAAGCACCAACTGAACTTACTTGTTCTCACATAGTGCTGATACTTAGCTCTAGCCGTAGCCATGGCTTTAGATGCTCTAGAAATCATACTTGCATCAATACCCGCGTAGAGATCAGGATCCGGAACTTTGATATTCAGCAATGCTCCACCGTTTTCTACAAAACGTTCCAACATATTCGTATACCACTCTGGGTAATAATCAAGAGCTTCGTCATGGGCATATTCAAATCTACTGCGAGTTACCACATCATCCTGCCAGTGAACTTGGACAAACTTCGCCCCTGCCTCGTAGGCTTTCTTCACGATAAGTCTAGTCAATTCTAGGGACTCTATCGGCGACTCTATCATCAGATCCTGGCCTTTATTGAGATTAACCCCTACCTTAACTACAAGTTCAGCGTACTTTTCCAAATTCATTTGAAAGTTGTCCATTATCCTTATGCTCTCCTTCGCGTGAAAAAGCCCATCAGTTCAGAATTACCTGAAGGCTGACGGGCTTTTCTTATCTAATTGTTGTATCCAAATCAACTTGCTTTGCGATTAGTAAAGGGACAGATATTGATCTCTTTCCCATTGGTGAACTTGTGTGCGGTACATATCCCACTCGATTTCTTTAAGTTCATAGAAATGAGCCAGAGCATGTTCGCCTAGCGTATCGCAAACCACATCATTGCGAAGCAGCTCGTCCAACGCTTGTTTCAAGTTCAATGGCAAAGTAGGAATGCCATCGCTCTCTCTTTCCTCTTCGGTCATCACGTAGATGTTTCGATCCGTAGGAGGAGGAAGCTGCATTTTGTTCTTAATGCCATCCAATCCGGCAGCAAGCATAACTGCAAGAGCCAAGTAAGGATTAGCAGCCGGGTCCGGGTTACGAACTTCAACACGAGTACTTAAACCGCGGGAAGCTGGAATACGGATCATAGGACTACGGTTACTTGCCGACCATGCCACATAGACAGGCGCTTCATAACCAGGCACAAGACGTTTATATGAGTTAACCGTAGGATTCGTAATTGCAGCAAAAGAACGCGCATGACGAAGTACACCCGCCATATAATGTCTAGCCACATTACTTAAACCTAATTTATCGTTCTCATCATAGAAAGCATTCACATCACCTTTGAATAACGATTGGTGACAGTGCATGCCAGAACCGTTCATACCAAACAAAGGTTTAGGCATAAATGTAGCATGCAAACCATGCTGTCTAGCAACGGTTTTGACGACGAGCTTGAAGGTTTGAATTTGGTCAGCCGCTTTAATCGCATCTGCGTATTTAAAGTCGATTTCATGTTGACCTGGCGCCACTTCGTGGTGGGATGCTTCGATTTCAAAGCCCATCTCTTCAAGCGTCAACACGATATCGCGGCGACAGTTTTCGCCCAAATCCATCGGAGCCAAATCGAAATATCCACCTTGGTCATTCAGTTCGGTTGTTGGATTGCCTTTTTCATCCGTTTTGAACAAGAAGAATTCTGGCTCCGGACCTACGTTCATAGCCGTAAAGCCCATTTCTTCGGCTTGTTTCAACGCATTTTTCAAGATGGCACGCGGATCTCCTGCGAACGGTTTGCCATCTGGCATATAGATATCACAGATTAAACGTGCTACTTTGCTCTCGGTTACCCATGGGAAAATAACCCATGTATCCAAATCAGGATACAAATACATATCAGACTCTTCAATACGTACATAACCCTCAATGGATGAACCATCGAACATCATCTTGTTATCGAGCGCTTTTTCGAGTTGGCTGTAAGGAATTTCTACGTTTTTGATGCTTCCCATCAAGTCCGTAAATTGCAAACGAATGAACCGAACATTTTCTTCTTTGGCAATGCGCAAGATGTCTTCTTTGGAAAAATTGTTGTTGTAGCTCACGTGTGCAGTCTCCTCTCAATTTACAAACGATTAAGAAATGCTATTTATAAAAACGGGAAAGCTGACCTTGAATCAGAGAAACCTGATCAGGGCGTTTACCTCCGCCAATCAACTGCTGTTTAAGCATTTTGTGCAGTTGGGAGTCGGTTAATTCTTTACGCTTCACTTCTGTGTGTTCGTTCAAAATCGTTGCATCTTCTGAATCTTTATCGATAGGGATAAGAACCTGCTTGATCCCGGCGATGTTCACACCTTTTTCAATTAAATCTTTAATTTCAAGAAGTCGTTCTACATCATTAAACGAATACAAACGTTGATTGCCAGCTGTTCTAGCTGGAATAATAAGTTCATGCTGCTCATAGTAACGAATTTGTCTTGCAGTTAAATCAGTCAGCTTCATGACGATCCCGATCGGGAATAACGCCATATTTCTACGTATCTCATCACTCATGCTAATCACTCCTGGTCAGTAAGTACCTCTCCACTATTGTACCTTTGTAACAAAAACGTGTCAAGGAGTGTTAGGTTTGTTCACAGTCTAATTTTTCACAACAATCCCTTGTCTTCCATATGTTGGATTGCTGTTAGTACCCCTAACTTACAGTGTGAGTAGGTGAGTCCGCCCTGTAAATAAGCGATATAAGGCTCACGAATCGGCGCATCCGCGGACAGCTCCAGACTGCCGCCTTGGATGAATGTCCCGGCCGCCATAATGACGGGATGCTCATAGCCGGGCATATCCCACGGCTCCGGCACAACGTGCGAATCCACGGCAGCCGCCTTCTGGATGCCCTGCACGAAGGTGATCAAGTGATCCGCCGACGTGAAGCGGATCGCTTGGATCAGATCTGTGCGCGGCGTTTGCCAGCGCGGATGGCTCTCGAAGCCCAGCTCTTCGAACACGCTAGCTGCGAAGACTGAGCCCTTGACAGCTTGCCCCACCAGATGAGGGGCAAGGAAAAGCCCTTGAAACATCGCTCGCGTAGCGCCGAGCATGGCACCAACCTCGCCCCCGATACCGGGGGCGGTCAGTCTGTAGGCGGCGAGCTCCACCAAGTCGCGCCGCCCGGCAATGTAGCCTCCGGATGGGGCGATACCGCCGCCGGGGTTCTTGATCAGCGAGCCGGCCATGAGATCGACGCCAACCTCCGTCGGCTCCTGCAGCTCGGTGAATTCGCCGTAGCAATTATCGACGAAGACGATCAGGGCCGGGTTCACTTCTTTGACGAATCGGACCATTTCTCCGATTTGTTCAACAGTGAACGAAGGCCGCCACGAGTAGCCGCGCGAACGCTGTATGCCGATCACCTTCGTGTTCGGCTGAATGGCAGCCGCGATGGCTGACCAGTCCGGCGCGCCATCCTCAGTCAGCGCAACCTCGCTGTACGCGATGCCAAAGTCCTGCAGAGATCCCATCCCGTCGCCAGGCTTTCCAATAACCTTATGCAACGTATCATAGGGCTTACCCGTTATGTAAAGTAGATGTTCGCCTGGGCGCAGAACACCGAACAACGCTGTGCCTATCGTATGCGTACCTGATACAAAGTGCGGGCGTACAAGTGCCGCTTCTGCCCCCATCGCATCAGCATAGACAAGATCGAGAACCTCTCTCCCGCGATCATTGTAGCCATAGCCTGTTGAAGAAGCGAAGTGGTAATCGCTTACCTTATGTTTTTGGAAAGCGCTGATCACTTTCCACTGATTAAGATCAATCGTTTTCTCAATCTGGCGAAAAGCGCTCTCTATTTGGCGTTCAGCGCTTTCCATTAATGCCATAACTTTATCCCCAAATTGCATAATTAGTAAATCTCTCCCTCACTATCTTGAACCTCTTGCTGAGCATGCTGATCATAAGCCACCAATTGATAGGCCAATTTGACGTAGTCATCCTTGTTCACACGGACCTTGAACAGCATATCTTCTCCGTCCACATCCGTCTCCAGGACATCGCCAATTCGGTACATCAGTGAAATGATGTCTCCCTTATCAGCTGGAATGCGGAACTCTTTACTCTCACCCATCAGCTTCTCTTGAATAGCGATTCGCAAACGTTCTAGATCTTCTGGGTTGTACGCGCTGATTTTCAGAAATTCACCTTCGGTCGAAAGCATCTCCATATCTTCTTGCGAGCAAAGATCTATTTTGTTGAAAATAGTCAGCTGTTCCTTCTGATGTGCGCCCAGCTCTTCTAAAACCTCAGCGACAACCCGCATTTGCTCATTTCTCATATCTGTTGAACTATCTACGACATGAAGGATCAAATCAGCCTCATTGGCCTCTTCCAGCGTAGCACGGAACGATGCAACAAGATCATGCGGCAGATTCTGAATGAAACCTACGGTGTCTGTTAGCACGATCTCTTTGCCGCTTGGCAATTCCATCGTCCGCGATGTCGGATCCAACGTTGCAAACAACTGATTCTCAATATAGACGTCAGCTTGCGTCAATTGTTTCAATAAAGTTGATTTCCCTGCATTCGTATAACCAACAAGAGCAACTTGAAACACACCGGTCTTCTTACGGCGTTCACGATGCAAAGTCCGGTGACGAACAACTTCTTCTAGCTGCGCCTTCAGCTCATCAATACGTCCGCGAATGTGCCGACGATCGGTCTCCAGCTTCGATTCCCCAGGACCTCTCGTCCCGATACCGCCACCAAGACGTGACAAGTTCTTGCCTTGTCCCGATAGCCTTGGAAGCAGGTAGCTAAGCTGCGCCAGCTCAACTTGAATAATGCCTTCTCGTGTTTTGGCACGCTGAGCAAAAATATCCAGAATCAGCTGCGTGCGGTCGATAATTTTCACATCGAGGGCAGCCTCCAGGTTACGGACTTGAGCACCCGAAAGCTCTTGATCGAAGATTGCCGTATTCCCGCCAAGCTCCTCCAAAAGAACTTTAAGCTCTTCAACTTTCCCTTTACCAATAAACCATTTGGAATCCTTTGTTTCTTTGTTCTGAGTCAATGTCTCCAAAACAAGCACACCTGCTGTTTCCGCTAACTTGACCAGCTCTTGCAGCGAGTATTCCGCTAACAATTCATTTTTCTTCTGTTTCTGAGTGACTAAACTTACGAGTACTGCGCGATCATCGATTTCTTTCTCAACCATATGTGAAGTTGTTTTCATAAGTATCTCCTTTACGCTGCATTCAAACGATCGAAATAGCCCCATGCGGGCGTATTCCTTCATTATTGTGTAGGAAATGCTTGGGAAAGTCAATTTGCAGGAGAGGAAAATTCGATTATAACGAAGTTCCTATCTGAAGACACAAAAAAACCGATAGACCATAGGCCTCTCGGTAGCTTTCCACCTATTTTAAGTAAATAAACTTTGTCCCAAAAACGAACCTTTCGATGGAACACCCGGCAGTACAGCGAAATAGCCACCACCAGTTGTGTCCGTATAGGAAAGCATTTTGTCAGGAAACTTCGGATTCGTCAATCTTTTCTGGATGGATTCAAACTGCGTCTGAATGTTCCGATTGAAACAAACGAATAACAAACCCGCATTGATTCGTCCAACACTATCGAGGTTATCCATGAAATTATACCCGCGGCGCAATATACGCTCACGCTCTGAATTCTCTCCCGTGCGCGGATTTGAAAGGCGGATATGAGAATTAAGTGCTGTAACTTCACCTTTGGTATCGTCAGCAAAATTAGGCTGATCGAACTCTCCATGCCCACCCATAGGTGCTCCAGAAACCTTCTGACGTCCAATAATCTCTTCTTGATCGGAGTATGATTGCTGATCCCATGTTTCAATCCGCATATGAATACGGCGAACAACCATGTAAGTACCTCCAGCAAACCAAGACGCGCCGTCTCCCGCTTCGACCCAAACATTATTTTTCATAAATTGTTCATCTTGCAAGTCGGGATTAGCCGTACCGTCCTTGAAGCCGAACAAGTTCCTCTTCGTCCCTTGCGACTTCACGCCTAGCTGTCCAGTTTGCTGCCAACGCAAATGGGCAGAACCGCGTGCCGCTTTAGCTAAGTTACGAATCGCATGGAAACAGATCATCGGATCATCAGCGCAAGCCTGAATCATGATGTCTCCATGGGTCAATTGTTCCTGCAGCGAGTCTTTATGGAAAATAGGCATTTCCGTAAGGCCAGATGGTTTACGAGAACGAAGTCCGAAGCGATCTACACCATCTTTTTCGAACAAAGACGCACCAACAGCGAAGGTTAGCGTTAATTTACCCGTATCGAGGCCGATTTGCTCCCCAGTATCCAACGGCGGAAATTTCCCCTCCTGAGGCTCAGCCGCGAGAGGCTTGCCTTCCATGAGAGTCGCTGCCATCTCGGTCCAAAGCTGAAGAAGCTCCTTTAGCTCCTTCACATCCTGCGTAGTTACATCAAATGCCGCCACGTTCGCAAAGTTCTGGGCCGGAGTCACAACACCGGTCTGATGAGCACCATAAAATGAAATGGTTTCATTAGCAGCACTTGCAGTACCTAGTGGTTTGTTGGAAGCGGCAGGTATCACTTTCTGGGCCTTCCCAAGCAAATCCCCAATGACAACGCCTGCAGCACCTGCCGCCGTCATTCCTAAGAAGGCGCGGCGATTCATTTTATCACCCATACCGTTGTTCTCCTTTCCAATCCCTTATTTACTTAACGTTCCTGGCATTTTCACTAATGGCTCAGCGAATGCCTCCAGTTTATTTTTCAAATCGATTTGTTTGCTTTGTTCTAATTTGCTGAAATCATTCCAAGTAGTGCCAACAGGTGAAAGTGTATTCATAGTTTCGATAACGGTGGCTAAGCTTTTGCTGATTTTCTCATCAAGGGCAGGATCTTTCTTTTTAAGCTCACCTTTAATCAGATCATAGATGGCTTGCGCGCCTTCCACATTAGCTCGGATAACAGGTATCGTAGCTCCACTCCAACGCTCTTCTTCACCCGTGATTTTCTTGGCTTGTGCTTCTTCCATCAATTCCCCAACACCTGCGATAAAATCAGCAGGCTCAATCGTAGCGGCTTCAATGGCTTTCTGCATTTTCTTGCCGTCTTCTAGTAAACGTGAAGAAAAAGCCTCAGCTTCCTTCACATTCTTCTTAACAAACAACAAATACTCAACACGATGATACCCAGTGAATTCAGGATCATTTTCATTTTTGAAATCATTCACTCGAGCGTCCATGACACCGTCTAAGTCTTTAAAAGTTTCGATAATAGGCTCAATTCTCTCATAGGGCATTCGAGATTGTCCATAGGAATCTTGTGCCTTCTTTAAATCGCCGCTCTTCACTGCAGCATCCAATTGTTCAAGACCAGCTACTAATTGTTTCCCTTGTTCTTGAACGTATTTATTATAAGCTTTTGCTGCCTCTTGCAGCTCTTTGGATGCCGCGATAACATCTTTATTGACTGCACCTTTATTATCATCAAGGGAGGTGCTGAGCTCCGTAATTACTGCTTTCAAATTGTTATTTAGTGACGTTAATGTGGCATAATCCAGCTTGTCTTGTTTCAATCCAGCTTCTAAAGGAGTCAGAAACTTCTCAACTTTCATATACAACTCTGGGAATTTTGGTTTTACTTCATCTTCGAAGCTAGCCCATTGGTTCTCAAGTAGGTTGGATTGCTTCTGCGGATCTTTTACCTTACTTGTGTCCAGTTGACCCTTTAGCTGCTCAATACTTGTAAGAAGCGCTGCTGAGCCCTCTTTAACAGGTACTTTGGTCACTTCTGCTGTCGTTTCTGTTTTACCGCAGCCTGCGAGTATCAGTGTTGTAGCCGTTGCTAGAATCATTAGTTTTTGACTTTTATTCATGGTATAGTTCCCTCCACTTTTCTCTAAAAAATTATTTGGATAAGGCCATATTTCGCATTTGGATCGTTTTACGACGGTCCCAAAGGACCGCGAACAACGCTGCTATCAGGAGAATAAATTGCGGTACAGCACTCTCTAACGTTGGATACAGCGCGATAAAGTCCCAGCTTGGCAGCCAAGATGCTGTCGTTGCAGGCAAATACCCTGCCAATTGAAGCCCGTGCACACCCATCCCCGCAAATTTAAAGCAAAGATAAAATACGAAGAAGCTTGAAACTAAAAAGAATGGACGCATTGGAATACGCAAGCCAATTTTAAGAATTAAAAAGGCGACAATGAGTAGGATGGCCACTCCAATCCCTATGCCTCCAAGAAGGGAGCTTAAGGAGATAGAGGATGCCATACCGATCATGAAAAGGGCTGTTTCTGTGCCCTCACGGAAAACAGCAAGAAAAGCAAGCAAGCTGAGAGAAACTAGACTTCCGGTAGCCAAAGCTTTTACGCTTTGATCCCGTATGTACTTCTGCCAATTAGTGACACTTGATTTGCTATGCAGCCAGTAGCTCATATACAGCAGCATGACAGCTGCGAAAATACCTGTACATCCAGCAATTAAGAAGTTGTTTTTCCCAAAAGCACTTGTGGAAAACAACTGTTGTACGACAATGCCAAGCGCTATACTAACAAGCAAGCCCCCGAACACGCCATACCAAATCCATTGTTTCTTATCACCATGACCCGATTTATTTAGGAAACCTAGTAAGGCAATTACGACTAACAAAGCTTCCAGACCCTCTCTGAGCAAAATCGTTGTCGCATCCAGCATAGTGTAGCTTGTTTTGGCTGCTAAAGGCTGCAATTCAGTGTGCATGCGCGCAATTGTTGCGGAAGCTTCACCAGTTTGAGCAGGAACAGCAGTCAGCTGTGCGTAAGCCGTAACCATGTCTCTTTCCATCGAAGTATACACAGATGAGGATTGTGTAAGCACAATACCTTCGATTTGCAACCAGGAGTTTCGAAGCTTTTGGATACTTGTGGAAGCACCTTCGATATCATTCTGCTTCACTTGATCCGCCGCTTTCTCCAACAAAGCAACTAATGAACTAACGGTAATATCACCACTGCCCTGAACCACTTTTCCGAAAACATCCATATTGCCATCTACAAAACTCTTGTTCAAACTGTGAAGATTATTCAATGCCGCAACCAGTTTCTGCGCATCAATTGGTTGCTTGAGCGATTGGAAGGATACTTCACCCATCGCTTGCTCAATCTTCTGATAGGCGGCCATTGAGCGATCTTTAATACCACCTTCATAAGACAACCAATTCACTTGAAACGATTCGAACATTTTGGAGGCATCCTCCAACTTCCCGCTTTCTGCCGCTTGAATCGCGCGAACAATACCTTCATCAGCCTTGGCCAGATCATCCTCCGCCTTAGCACCTGCTGTTAAAGGAATAGAAAGCAGCATTAACAGCGCTATCCAACTCACTAAGATGACTTTACGCATGAATCACAACTCCCTATAGAAAATAAAACCCAAATTCAACCATGTTAATATTGATAATCATTATCAACCAATTAATTACTCTGTCTATTTTACTCCGTTCAACCAATCTGTCAATCGTTTTATTCAAGAAAAAAAAGCCATTTAACTGTTATAAGTTAAATAGCTTTATAAAATTCATTTAAATTTCATATCTTCAGGCCTTATTGACATTAATTCTAATTTGGAAGGAGCATTTACATACTGACTGAGTAACCTTACAGCCTGATGCCGCATTGCTTTCTCCAGAATGTTTCGAACATACCTCGCATTACTAAATGCACGCCAAGTTGCGGCTTTCTCATCGATTAAATGCTGCTTCAACTTCACAATCGTTTGCGGAAGAAGCACATACTCTCGATCTTTAGCCATGAGCTCAGTAATTTGAATCAATTGTTCAATCGGATAATCCTCGAAATCAATTTGAATGGGAAATCTTGAAGGAAGTCCCGGATTCGTAGCCAGAAATTGCTCCATTTCGTCGCTATACCCGGCTAGAATAAGGATGAACTCATTCTTCTTATCCTCCATACCTTTGACCAGAGCATCAATGGATTCCTTGCCAAAATCTTTATCTCCTCCGCGTGCCAGACTGTAGGCTTCATCAATGAAAAGGATGCCGCCCATCGCCTTTTTCATCAACTCACGAGTTTTAAGCGCTGTATGTCCAATGTATTCTCCTACTAGATCTGCACGCTCCACCTCAATAAAATGACCCTTGCTCAGAACGCCCATGGCATGGAACATACGCCCCATCAGTCTAGCTACTGTTGTTTTACCAGTTCCGGGGCTTCCTTTGAAAATCATATGGTACACGTGCGCATTGCTGAGCAGACCGGCTTCTGCGCGAAATTGCGAAATTTGTAGGAGCGCATAGATTTCATGCACCAACTCTTTGACATTATCAAGGCCAATCAGTTGATTCAGCTCTTTGAAAACTTCCGAAAGCGGACCCTCGAGAGGCGTCTTCTTTCCTGTGAGCTGCGGCTCGGCATCGGCTAGCGGCGAAGCGTGAGTCTGGCTGCCTGCTCCATCAACGGCTCGCCTATGCATGCCAGGCTCTGGCTGCCGTAAGACGATGTTGATCTGTCTGGATGGCAAGCTCCGACCACTCATGAGGATCACCTCGTTTACAGGATGGTTTGATGGTTCGTATCAATCCATCCTACGCTCGTTTGATGGATTTTAGACCGCAACAGCCTTTAATGATACTTTTGTGTCAATGTATAGTGCTCGACCACCGGGAATGGGTCATAGAAATGGTGCAGCAGCTTCCGCCATTCTTGATACTCTTCAGAGCCACGGAACCCTACAGTGTGATCCTCTAGTGTTTCCCAATGAACGAGCAGCAAGTATTTATTGCTATCCTCGATGCACGTTTGCAGCTCATGGGAAATGTATCCTTTCATCGATGAAATAATAGATGAGGCTTGGCGAAACGCCGCTTCGAACTCCGCATTTTTCCCTGCAATTACAGGAAGGATGGCTACTTCTAAGATCATGAATTATTCCTCCAATTGAGATTGTATGTTAGAAACCAAATGCTTCAGTTTGAAAATGTGACGTATCTCCGTGAAGCCGGATATGCGGCTCGTTATCAATCATTTCAACAAGACTTAAGCTAGTAGGATGAAAATATGGCGGGTTCCATAAGTCTGCCAGAGCTCTTCGCTCGAAGTAGGCCATGATCATTTTCAACGTGACTGTGTGTGAAATTAAGCCTATTGTTTTGCCTGCTTGTTCCTCTAACAGCTGCACAATGGCTGGTATGACGCGAGCCTGCAAATCAGCATACGACTCACCTCGCGTTGGTCTATACAACTCAGGTGCATTCCAGAACGCATGGAAGTTGTCAGGATCCAAATCTGCAATTTCTGCTGAAACCCGTCCCTCCCAAGCACCCAGATTCATTTCTTTCCACTCATCCGAGGCATGGATCTCCAATTCACGCGAACCTTTTACGATATTAGCCGTTTGCAAAGTACGACCGCTGCTGCTAGCAAACAAAACATCAAAGTTTACATCCCTCAAAGCATTTGACAACCAGGAAGCTTGCTGCTCCCCTAAAGCTGAAAGTGGTGAATCTAAGTGACCTTGCATTCGGCGCTCCACATTCCACATCGTTTCCCCATGTCGGATTAAATAAAGCTTTGTCATCGGCAGCCCCCCCCTCCTTGCACTAATTTAACATCATCAAATCTACAAAAGAATCCAAATCCAGCGCTCCAAAGTAACGCTGCAATTCCACACCTGACAGCCGTTCTCGTACTGCGTACTCTTCATACCTCGAACCACGCAGCGTTTCCTCTAGTTCAGTTACATCGCTAGCTCCGAAGAAGTCCCCATATATTTTCAAATCATGAATATGACCTTCTTCAATATCTAAACGAATATCAATTGTACCAACGCCTTCGAAGCGTTTGGAGTTCTGAACCGTACTTTTAAGTGATTTCCCGTAGTTCCAGTCCCAGTTCCGATAGCGTTCTTCCGATAGCTCATGAATACGGACCCAATCCTCCTCAGAAAGCTTGTACTTGGGAGCTTCCGACTCCTCAGCATTGAAAATAGAAGCAAGCAGCTTATTTCTGAATTCCTCCATCGTAATAGGCTCGCTCAGGAACTCGATAATGTTAGCGACCCGGCTGCGAATCGATTTAATGCCCTTGGACTGAATCTTATCGAGATTAACCTTAAGGGCAGAAACAACGTTTTCGATTTCTGAATCGAAAAGTAACGTTCCGTGACTGAACATCCTGCCTTTGGTTGCAAACTGTGCATTGCCCGAAATTTTGCGCATACCGACTTGGATATCATTGCGGCCCGTTAAAGCCGCTTCAACACCAAGCTTATGAAGTGCTTCAACAACGGGTTCAGTAAACTTTTGAAAATTGTGAAAAGAGTTCCCGTCATCCTTTGTAATGAAGCTGAAATTCAGATTGCCCAAATCATGGTACACGGCTCCGCCACCCGATAATCTCCGAACCACATGAAGGTTATTCTCTTTGACATATTCGGGATTGATTTCTTCGTGTGTATTTTGATTTTTGCCAATAATAATGGACGGTTCGTTGATGTAAAAAAGCAAGTAACTCTCATCGTTAGGGAGTTGTCTAAGGGCATATTCCTCAATGGCTAAATTAATCCGGGGATCAGTGATTCCTTCGTTATCGATAAAAAGCATAATCATACTCCTTCATTGTTGATCATATCTCAGTCGTCATGGTTCGATTTAAGGTAAACATCCCTAAGGATTTATAAAAGGCAATAGCACTCTCATTAAATTCCCATACATTTAATTCTAGTGAAGCAGCCGAACGCTCCTTAGCCCAGGCAATAGAAGCTTCATATAACTTAGTACCAATGCCCTGACGCAGAAAGTCCGGTGAGACGGCCAGTTCATTTAAATACGCAAAAGTTCGAGGGACAAGCGCTTCATAGGTAGGCGATTTCTTCATTTCCAGCATAGCTACCCCAACGACCAAACCCTCATTCTCCGCTACCAAAATCACTTTGTTCTGTTGATCTGAAAAGCTTCGGTACCACCCCATAGCAACAACGTGATCTAACTTGGCAAAACGCTCCGGCAATGCATCCGCATGCTCTTCCTGCCCTACTCGAATGATCGCATTCACGGCTTCGTAATCTTCTAATTGTGCGGTACGAATAATGAGTTCCAAGAAAATCCACCTCCTATTGTTTCATAGCTTACATCAAAGGATGATATTTTTCCACTTTGGCAGAGCGCGATTATTTTATATACATAACTCTATAAATTTATTTATAATATTGGAAACTTACTTGAGGAGGAGAATGCTGAAAATGAACGAAAAACCAGACTTTTATATCGCTATCGATACTGTGGCTTCAAACACGTGGCCTGCCGAGTCATCTGTTTCCATGGATAATTGGCTCCTACGGGCCTCCCGAGGCGTCACTAAACGTGCAAACAGTGTGCTTGCCATAGGCGAATATCCAAATGATCCTAATTGGCTTGCGAAAATAGAGCAATTCTATCAAGACCTTGGTTTACCCTCAATTTTTCATATTAGCGATGCTTCCCCCGAGGGTCTGGATGAATTTCTTCAAACAAAAGGATATGCGATAGATACACCGTGTGTGGTGATGACCGCTTCCAGTCAGCAAGTATCCGATAACGCACAATATAAGATGATGCAAAATAAATCGTCCGTCCAAATGGAATGGGCAGAAGCAGCAGATGCGGAGTGGCTTGACGTTTTTCTCAAGCTTGAACAGTTTCCCGAAGAGCGCAGAGATAGCTACAGCGGTCTATTTGAGCGAATGCCAGCTCCGAAAGGGTTCTTAAAGCTGAAACGAAACGACCAAATCATCGCGTTAGGCACAGCTATTGTGGAGGACGAATGGGCTGGTTTTGTAAACGTCGTTATCCAGGAAGACCACCGAGGCCAAGGACTCGGGTACGTCCTCATGCACGCATTAACGGAATGGAGTATGGAGCATGGTGCTGCCAAGCTATATTTACAAGTTGTTTCTTCCAATAAACCCGCGGTTACTTTATATGAAAAGCTGGGCTACCAACCTAAATATGGCTATCATTACCGAATTAAGTATGATTTACAGCCCCTTGTATCATCCTAACAAAGAATTTGACTAGGATGAAAGGAGTAACAAACACATGGCAACAGCAACAGAAAAGAAACCGATATTCCCGCCCCAGCATCAGGACCAGCAGCCAGGCATTGAAGCAAAGATGAATCCTCTTCCTGTCTTTGAGCATTCTGGGTATAAAGCAGCCGGCAAGCTTAAGGATAAAGTCGCTCTGATTACAGGAGGCGATAGCGGAATTGGCCGCGCGGTCGCGATTGCCTATGCCAAGGAGGGTGCAGATGTCGTATTGGTCTATTTGAACGAACATACGGATGCGGAAGAGACGCAGCGTCATGTGGAAAAGGCCGGACGAAAGTGTCTGCATGTTGCTGGAGACATGGGGGATGAGAATTTCTGCATGCAAATCATAGAGCAAGCTGTCGGGAAGTTTGGCAAACTCGATATCTTAGTAAACAATGCAGCAGAACAGCATCCTCAGCCTAGCATCGAGAATATCACTTCGGAGCAGTTGGAGCGGACGTTTCGAACCAATATCTTCTCTTTCTTTTATTTGACCAAGGCTGCACTTCCCCACTTGAAATCCGGAAGCGCAATTATCAATACGGCTTCTATTACCGCTTATCACGGTCATGAGCAGCTGCTCGATTATTCCGCTACGAAAGGGGCCATTGTCACCTTCACACGCTCCCTGTCTCTTCAATTGAATGCAAAAGGTATACGCGTGAATGGTGTGGCTCCTGGTCCGATCTGGACGCCCCTCATTCCTTCTACGTTCACCGCCGAGGAAGTTGCCACGTTCGGCTCGACGACACCCATGAAACGAGCCGGTCAGCCAAGTGAACTCGCGGCCAGCTATGTCTTCCTTGCAAGTGAGGATTCATCCTACATGGCGGGTCAAATCTTGCATGTGAACGGTGGAGCCATCGTAAACGGATAACTGAGGTACAATAAAAAAAGCATGACCAGCAAGTGGGTAAATCCCGCTTACGGTCATGCTTCTTTGTTATCTCATATGCCTACCATCAATAACAGCTTTGTCCAATACCACTTCGTGTAAGCTAGCGTTTCTCTCGCTTCATGGTAAGGCATGAAGAGCACCTTTGACTTCGTAGAGGAAATGAGAGGCTGCTTCAAACCAATTGTTTCCGCGATATCGAGTGAACGAGAACCGTGAAATTGATGGGTCATAATAATCGAACTTACAAGACCTTGCTCGTCCATAATTTTCTTGCTGTAAAGCAAATTCTCATAGGTACTCGTCGCTCGCGGCTCTATCAAAATACTTTTGGCCGGAAGCCCTTGTTTAACCAAATAATTACGCATGCCCTCCGCCTCCGTTAGTTTGGAGCCGTTATTATCCATACCTCCAGAGACGATCAATTGTTTGAATCGTCCCTGTTTATAAAGATCAACAGCCAAATCTAGACGCTCCTGGAGGCCAGGGCTCGGGATGTCTTTGCGCAAGGAAGCACCTAGAACGATACCCACGTCAACTTGCTTAGGCAGCGTTTGATCAGGAGCGATTTGAACCTTCCACTGGATATAGACGATCCAAGCGACAAGCAAGATGAAAACAGTAACTACAATTCGAAACACTTTCGTAAGCATACGGTTGAACGTAGATTTTTGCCCAGTTCGTCGGCGTTTTTTCGGTGTTGGAGAGATGGCTCGTTGTTTCTTATTCATGTTTGGCTGTACAGTCATCCTTGCTACTCCTTATCCAAAAATGCACTGACTTGTCGAAACAACGTGGCCGCATCCTCACTCAGACAAATCAAATGATTAGATCTCGAGTGCCAATGCAGCTCGCGCTGTCCTTTGAGCTTACTATAAATGTACCGCGCACTTTGCGGATGAATAACTTGATCTTTTTCAGACTGCGCGATGAGTGTCGGAATACTTACCTGACTTAGTTCTGGTTTCAAATGCCGCACAAGTTGTGTGAATTGCCATGTAGCTCGAAGCGGTGTGGATTTCGCTTTAGTAAAGCTGATTTTCCGTTGATATTTCCACTCATCTCGAATGACATCCAGCATTCTTCTAGGACTGACATAAATGACTGCCGTGTTCAAAAGGATCAGTCTCCGAACCGGATATCGAACGGATAAATAAGCGGCAAGCAGCCCTCCCATTGAGAAGCCTACCATATCAAATGATCCATATTGGATCGTCATTCGCTCCGCATGCTTTTCAGCTTCGCGTACCCAATCTTCCCAATGTGATGCTTTTAATTGATGACTGGATTCCCCGTTCCACGGGAGTATCGGAACCTCACAAAGCTGTCCGCGTTCACGTAAATGCCTTGCTAACGGCTCAACCTCATAAGGTCCACCGGTGAATCCATGGAACAATAAACATGGTTGTTTCACGCGGTTTTCTCTCCTATCCATCCTTCACTGTTTAGAATATGTTATTCTATTTTTCTTTAATGTCAATCGCATTAATCGTTACTTTTTCTTTTGGCTTGCTTGGTGTGGATTCACCACCCATTTCAACAGGTGTTTCGGCAATTTTAGCTATAGTTGCCATGCCCTCAGCTGTTACTTTGCCGAAAATCGAATAGTTTGGTTGGGGATTTAAATTTTTCGCACAATCTTCTCCCGAACAAATGAAAAACTGACTGCCATTCGTATTGGGACCGGAATTCGCCATCGCGACAATGCCGGGTTCATATTTATGCGTTGTTTTCAGCTCATCTGCAAACTTGTAGCCGGGACCGCCTCTGCCTGTACCAAGTGGATCACCGGTTTGAATCATGAATGTTTTGATAATACGGTGAAACGTCACATTGTTATAAAAGCCTTCTTTGGACAGAAACACGAAGTTGTTAACAGTTTTCGGTGCTTCCTTGGCAAACAGATCAATGGTAAATGATCCTTTGGACGTTGTGACTTCAGCTTGATACGTTTTGCTCGGGTCGATCGTCATATCCGGCGCTTTGCTCCATTGCTTGGGAGCTGCAGTTGGCGATGCCGCTGGGGATGCTGCAGAAGAAGCAGCAGGTGCCGTTGCGCCACTCTTAGGCGTTGCTGTGCCGCCGGCAGATTCAGTAGGCTTGTTGCCGCAGGCCGATGCGATTAACGTTAACGCGATTAGCGTGAGTGGTACTAGCTTAGCTGGTTTAAGCATGTTGAAAGGCAAATTCATTGAAAATTCCTCCGTCAATGGTATGTAGTTTAGTGTGGGACCCGCATTATGCGGGTCTAGTTTTGTTTTATATAGCAAGATACAGCTATTCCCCCATAGAGCTGTTTTTCATCGTTAAATAGGACTAATGGCTAGTCATGATGACTTAAGGATGAAATTCATCCCTAACTAGCATGTACATCTCTATTTAAGATCAAACCATGTCCAATAAGGTTGTTTTTCATCGTTTCAGCAGCAAAATATGCTTCTATTGCCTATTTAAACATGAAAATCATCGCTAACGACCATGCAGCTTCGATCCGAAAGACCCCGCTAAAGTAACATGTTACTATAACTTCGGTACAATAACTTGTCCCCCGTCTTGCTTGCCATCCTTCGGCTTTTCCTCGGTACCATCAACTGGCTTGTTAGCTGGAGATGGGGTAGGAGTAGGGCTTGGACTGATGCCGGAACTTGGAGTCGGACTAGCGCCAGGCTTATTCGTGCTTCCAGGCGATGGCGTAGGCTTCGTACCTGGTGACTGCGTCGGCTCTAAAGGATTCTTGCCAGGTGATGTAGATGGCGAGACCGTTGGTGAAGGTGATGGCTTCGTACCGTCAGGCAACGTGCCATCTTTCGGTATTTCGACGGACACGACATTCGATTTAGCACCTTCCAAATTTGAGTCCAAATTAATCGGTACAACATAATACTGATAAGTTTCTTCGCTGCTAATAGTCGTATCATTCACATCAGTTGTTGCCGATTGAATCAGCATCTTCGGCTCTGTGTCTTTGGTACCTTTTCGGAACACCTGATAAGCGATCTTCTCTCCTATTGAGGTCCAGGCTAATTTAACCGACTTCGTTTCAGGTGAATACACAGCAGTTAAATCCGTGATCCCTTTTGGCGGTTCCGTTAGATCAGGCACCCCATCTGGCTTCACAAAGTTCGTCACAGGTCGCCCTTCCAGCGACTTCGACATGACTTCTTTAAAAATAGATGACGGGCTTCCGCTGCCGATTGTGACATAGTGCTTTGCATCTACTTTATCGAAGCCTTCCCACACAGCTGCTGTCCACTCCGGCGTATACCCGACAAACCACACATCACGATCATATTGTTCAATTCCCTTGATGTCCAGTCCAGTTGTACCCGTTTTGCCAGCTACAGGACGATTGAATTTCGCTTTGGTTCCTGTACCTCCTGGTTCTACTACGCCCTGAAGCAGCAGCGTCATGTAGTAAGCAGTTTTAGGCTGAATAACCTGTTTCTTTTCTGGCTTGTAAGCGGCGATTTCTTTACCTTGCGCATCCGTAATGCGCAGAATCGCATGCGTTTTGTTTTGCATACCTTGGTTAGCAAAAGCAGTGTAGGCCGTCGCCATTTGCAAGGGAGAAACGCCATCCGTAAGTCCGCCCAGTGCAATGGACAAGTTCTTGTCCTTTTCTTTGTTGAGCGGAGTCCCGATCTTATTCGCAAAATCAATCGCTTTCGATACTTTAAGTTGATCTAATAACCAAACAGGAGCCAAATTATAAGACTTTTTGACGGCCTCAAACATCGTCACTTGCCCATGCGTAGTACGGTCATAGTTACGTGGAGAGTACGTCCCGTTACCGAAAGTTGTCTGCGTATCATCCAAGATGGAATACGGTGTATAATTCCCGCTCTCAAGCGCTGGACCATAAGCCGCTATCGGCTTGAACGATGACCCCGGCTGTCTTTTGGAATAGACCCGACTGAAGCCTTTTGTACTGTAATCCCGGCCGCCTATCATTGCCATCAAACCGCCGGTTTTGTTATCCATAATCACCATGGCACTCTGAATCTTTTGGCCATCCGAAGCATCCTTCTGGAAAAAGCTTGGATTTGCATAAGTCTGCTCCATCACTTTTTGCGCTTTCGGATTCATGGTCGTATAGATTCGGTAGCCTTTGGTCAGCAGTTCATCTTCATCGATGCCATACACATTTTCAGCTTCATCTACCACATAATCCAAGTAAGTCGCGTAATCCTTGGTGCCTTGACTAGACGCTGCAGGCGGAACATAATCCACTGCTGCAGCTTCAGCACGCTCGGCCTCTGTAATATAGCCTTGGTCAGTCATCAGCCTAAGAACGACAGCTCGACGTTCCTTCGAAAAGTCCGGATGTGTGAGTGGCGAATATTTCGACGGAGCTTTTGGCAAAGCAGCTAGCGTCGCCATTTCCCATATCTTCAAATCATTCAAATTGGATTTACCGAAGTACACCTTAGCTGCCGCTTTTATGCCATAGGCATTACTGCCGAAGAAAATACGGTTTAAATATTTCTCAAGGATTTCATCCTTACTGAACCGCTCATCCAAGGCAAAAGCGATGGACATTTCCGTCCCTTTACGAAATGCTGTTTTCTCGGAACTGAGGAACACATTTTTAGCAAGCTGCTGGGTAATTGTACTTCCACCCTCTACAGCGCTCATATGAATAATATCTTTAACAAGCGCTCGACCAATGGATATAAAATCAACACCCGAATGCTCGTTAAACCGACGATCTTCCGTTGCAATGAAGGCTTGCTTTAATCGCTCCGGAACATCTTTGATGTTCACACTTTCTCGATTTTCACCTTTATAGATTTTGCCAACTTCTGTCGCAGGCTTATCTTTCCCTTCCTCTTGCGCATAAATAAGCGTCGATTCACTCGCCGTATCAATCTTGTCAATGTTGTTATCGAGAATCTTAAAGCCGTTCATAATAACGACGATATAAATGCCCAGTGCACAAATAATAGCCAGAATAGCAGCAATAATCGAACCCATAATAAATTGGCGAACATTAAATCTCTTTTTCTTAGAGCCTTTGTTGCTTCCTTGTGGTTTCGTCTTTGTATTCGCAGCTGTTTTCTTATTCGTAGGTTTCTCCAAATCCATCGACTCCCTCGTTGTTCATTTCTCTCTTGTAGTAACCAACAAAAGAACAACCTTAAACAAGGTTGCTCCACAAGTTTCTATTCGGTTAGACGATTCAGTCCATAAAAAAGTTGCAAAACTAACGTACGAGTACGTTTTATTCCGAAGCTTCAGCAGCAGCCATTAAAGAAACAGCTCGTTGCGGCGTGAAGGTGGAGATGGCATGTTTGTAAACCATTTGTTGACGTCCTTCACTGTCAATGATGATCGTGAAGTTGTCAAAAGCGCGAATTAGTCCTCTGATTTGAAACCCATTGGTTAAATATACGGTAACGGGAATGCTTTCTTTACGTAGTTGATTAAGAAAATTGTCCTGGATATTAATGGATCTGTTCATCAGTGGTCCCCCTTAATGGAATGAAACTATCGCCAGAAGGCGCTATTTTCTATTGGTGTATTTATTAATTATATTCAATTTTATGTACAAACTTTCCTGCTAGTATATCATTAATAAATTGGAAATGGGCAGAAAAATTTGTTGATTCCGTCACATCCACCCAGTGAATGTCTTTCATATGCCGAAACCATGACAATTGGCGCTTGGCAAATCGGCGCGTGTCGCGCTTGAGCAGCGTTATCGCTTCCTCTAAACTCAATTCACCTTCCAGATAGCTGACGATTTCTTTGTAACCGAGTGCCTGCATGGAAATCGCTTGCTTGGGACAGCCTGCGGCAAGGATCGATTGAACTTCCTCGATAAGACCCTCCTGCATCATCGCGTCGATGCGTTCCTCAATACGCGTGTACAGCCGGGCACGATCCATCGTCAGTCCAATGATACATAGTTCGTAAGGAGATTCTTTTTTCTGGGCCGCCAAATGGGTTGTCATCGTTTCACCTGAGATATAGTAAATCTCAAGTGCTCGTATTACGCGTCTACGATCATTGGCATGAAGTCGATCAGCGCTCTGAGGGTCAATATCACGCAGCTTCTGATGCAGCGCCTCGTCCCCATGCTCAATAGCGAACGCTTCCTGTTTTTGGCGGAACGCTTCATCCATACTGACTTCCGTGAATTGATAATCGTAACATACAGACTCGATATAAAGGCCTGTACCTCCTACAATAAATGGAAGCTTTCCACGCGAATGAATGTCCAGAATCAAAGACTTTACACGCTCTTGAAACTCAGCCGCCGAAAAAGGATAGGATGGATCATGAATATCAATCAAATGATGCGGGACAATCTTCTGCTCAGCTTCACTCGCTTTGGCTGTTCCAATATCCATTCCTCGATACACTTGCATGGAATCTCCGGAAATAATTTCGCAGCCAAACTTCTGAGCGATTTCTAAACTTAGCTTGGTCTTGCCAACTGCCGTAGGACCTAGTAGCACGAGTAATTTCGGCTTGGCTGATGGGGCTAACACAGTCGAATCACTCCATACGTTGTTTTGGTCGTCGATCGCAATACATGCTCGAACCCGAGCCGGGCAAATTCTTTACTGTCTCTGTTTTCTTTGAGCACAATGCTCTTGCGTGCAACTCTTTTAGCCTCTTCGATAGATGCCATACTGACAGCTTCATCGTTCGCATTGCGTCTAAGATGAGAGATCGCTTGAGATTCCTCAATCGGACTGCGAAACATCGGGTCAAAATAGACAACATCTACACTTTGCGGCGCCAATTGCTGCAAATACGCGAGGTGATGTGTCTTTCTAACCGTGATGCGCCTCATAGCCTCGTTAAGCTCGGGAATTTCCGATTCATAAACGGCTAAACCCTCTTGTATCAGCATAGCGGGAATCTTTTCGCTTTCAAGTGCCATGACGCTTCCCTGTGGGCCGACAGCAAAGGAGAACACGATAGAATCCGACGCTAAACCTGCTGTGCAATCCACGATATTATCGCCAAATGCTGCACCAGAAGCCTCAATCAATAAATCGGCTTCTCCTCGCTGCATACGTTTGACACGAACGAGGGCCATACTTGGATGAAAAAAGTACGCAGGTTGGTCTTCTCCATAGTACCTGATCTCATCTCTCGTCACAAGCAGAAGGGTATCATCCTTATAATTATTCCTAAGATGTTCCAAAGAATACTTCCTTCGGGGTACGACTCGGCCGTCATATTCAGCAGCCAATCGCACGGCTTTGTCCAACAAATCACTGGATGGATTATACGAAGTTGTCACTAACACGGGTTTACATCACTCTCTTAAACATTTTTTCCAGTTCATAAGTCGTAAAGCTGACGACAATTGGCCGTCCGTGCGGGCAAGTATAAGGATTACGACAGCCTGAGAGCCGATCGATGAGTGTTTCCATCTCAAGAACACTAAGTCCTTGATTCGCTTTGATCGATGCTTTGCAAGAGCACATAATAGCCGCCTTTTCTCTTAGTTTCGCGATATCTACAGCCTTTTTCTCACTGAGGACCCACTCACACATTTCTTCGACGATCCCCTTCTCTTCTCCTGAAGGAAACCAGTGTGGATGCGCACGGACAAGAAACGTATTCCCCCCGAAAGCCTCCATATACACGCCTGCCTGTTCAAAAAGCGACAGCTTTTCAGCAATAATACCTGCTTCAGACGGAGTAAACTCTAAAGTAATAGGAACGAGTAATTCTTGGCTCGCCTCAGCAGGATTGCCAAAACGCTCGTAATAATATTCATAGTTAATGCGTTCATGTGCAGCATGCTGATCAATCAGGAACAAGCCTTCTTCGTTTTGGGCGACCAAATAAGTGCCATGCATTTGACCGATCGGGTCCAATCTTGGAAAAGCGGGAAGCATAGGAGCCTCGCCTTCTTGTTTCGAGGGCAGTAAGTCCATGAACGCTTCATTCGTTCGGCGTTGCTGTTGAATCGACGAACTTCTGGGATTACCTCCAACAGGAGACGTGTAGTTGTTGTTTGATGACGATGACGGACGGCTCGAATAGGAAGCTCCCGATCCAGAAGTTGTCGGAGCAGTCGAGCTTCTTTGCGGCTCTGCTGCAGGTGGATGGGAAGTTGACACCGATTCTGGTCGATACGATGTAACGGTCTCCTTCACCTGCGGCATAACCATGCGGTCTGAATCCACGAATACACGTTGAATCGTAGAATCAGGAAGCGGTGTAGGTATCGTAGTTGAAGCTGCCGGAGTAGTTGAGCTTGATCCATTTACTGGCTCAACCGTTCTTGTAAGATCCAGCTGTTCCTGTACATATGCGCCCTTAGGTGCTGCAGGCTTCATCCCTTGCGGGATCAGCACCTGCCTTCCAAAAAGCCGTTTCACTTCGGCTTCAATTAACGCGGTGAGCTCCGCTTCTTTACTGAAGCGAACCTCAAGCTTAGATGGATGCACATTCACATCCACTAAGGCAGGGTCCATCCCGATGTGCAGCACAGCTACCGGGTAGCGGTTGATCGGCAGCAGGGTATGATAACCCTGCAGCAGCGCTTGATTCAGCGCGAAGTTGCGCACGTAACGACCATTCACAATGGTCGAGATGCCGCCACGGTTCGCGCGGGTCATTTCGGGCTTCGCCACGAAGCCCGTGATCGTATAATCCAAGCTTTCCACTTGGAGAGGAAGCATTTGCTTGCCGATTGCCGTACCGTAGATGCCAGCGATAACTTGAAGCAAGTCTCCATTGCCCAACGTTTGAAGCAGGAGATTGCTGTTATGTTTCAAAGAAAAGGCGATACCGGGGTGAGCCAGCGCTAATCTATATAAATAATCAGAGATATGGCCAAGCTCGGTTTGGATCGTTTTCATATATTTCAACCGTGCCGGAGTGTTGTAAAATAATTCCCTCACAGACACTTCCGTCCCACGAGAAGCAGCCGTTTCTTCGACACTGCGAATCGTGCCGCCTTCAATGGAAATTTTCCGCCCCAGTCCATCATTTGTAGAGCTAGTAACACACTCTAGCCTGGACACGGACGCGATACTCGGCAAAGCCTCCCCGCGAAAGCCTAACGTTCGTATCGAGAATAAATCTTTACTTGTTGCGATTTTACTCGTCGCATGACGCTGAAAAGCTAATTCGCAATCTTCCAAAGCCATCCCAGAGCCGTTATCGGACACTCGAATTAGCTGAAGACCGCCCTCTTCAATGGTCACATCAATCCGAGTACTGCCGGCATCTACCGAGTTCTCGACGAGTTCTTTCACCACGGAAGAAGGTCGTTCAACCACTTCCCCTGCTGCGATTTGGTTCGCAATATGTTCGCTTAAGAGCTGGATTTTGCCCATATTTCTTAGTTCCCCTTTACAGCACGAATGGAAACATTCTCCCCTTGATCCTTCACTTGCAGCTGTGGAAAATAATCATCGAAAAGATCAACATTGACGTAGCTAGTCCCATTTTCAATGATTAGCTTGTCAGCTTCAACTGGTATGGCATACGTACCTTTATTATCGGAAACATCGACCGTACGAGTCTTCTCGTTCCATGTAATCGTAGCTCCAACAAGTGCCGCTAGGCCGCGTGTTGATGCATATAATTTGCCATTTTCATGGAAATTACCGAAACCGCTTCCGATTTCCACACCGTTATAAGTTACTTTGTGCTTGGAAATCTCGACGTTAATATCTTTGATCCCAGCTGTCTGTAAAGCGGTAATCAGTTGAGCAGAAGCCCCGTCCACTTTGATGTCCGGTGTGATTCCCACTTTGTTGACTTTACGCTTATTCGGCGTTAAGTACTCTTCAACTGTCACTTTCAGCGCACTGTTTTTATCCAATTGATAAAGCTGTTGTACGCTTCCTTTACCGTACGTTTGCATGCCGATCACTTTGGCAACGTTGTAGTCCTGGAGAGCGCCTGACAGCACTTCCGAAGCACTTGCGCTATACTCATTGGCCAAAATATAAACTGGAATAGACAATTCCGTTCCGCCTGAGATCAACACCGGATCATCTACACCATTGCGATCTCTTGTATGAATCAGAACGCCTTCTTTGACAAAATGCTTGGCAATGTTCTGAGCCGTATCCACAAGACCTCCTGGATTATTACGGACGTCAATAATCAAAGATTTCAAACCTTTTGCCTGCAGATCTGTAAGCTGTTTATCAAAATCCTCGTCCGCATCACTGGAGAAATCCGTTATTTGAATGTAACCAACACCATTCGTGAAGCTCTTGCTATACACTTCTGGTACATTGATCCCTTTACGTGTAATTTCTACGGTTAATTCTTTGTCGCCGCGTTGAACGGTAACATTAACTTTCGTCCCTGCGACACCAACAATTTTGTTTCTGACTTCGTCGATAGAGGTTGTAGAAGCAGGAACGCCATCCACAGCACGGACATAGTCATCACGCTGCAAGCCGGCTGATTCAGCTGATGAACCTGCAAAAATCTCGGATAAAAACACACCTTTGTCATCAATTCCGATTCTAGCGCCCATGCCAACGTAATTATTTTCTAAGGAGCTGGAGAACTGCCCGTACTCTTCTTGGCTGAAAAATACGGTATATGGATCTTTCAGACCTTCTATCATTTGCTTGATGCTTTGATTCGCTAGCGCTTCTTCTGTTACACCACTCACATGCAGCTTGCCAATGATTTCTCTGACTTGCTGTGTTTGTAAATCTTCTTGTGCCAACGCATTTAAGGGCAAAACCGTCATAAGAGCCGACGCCAGTGCTAGGGTAACCTTCATTGTTCTCATGCTTGGTTGTTTCATGTGCGTCTCTCCTCGAATTTATATAAGTAGGCCTTTATGTTGCAAAAATGGGGCTAGGAAACTTAAGAACGTGCAAAGCAAGTTATTGCAGCTTTTGCTTCCATTCGTATACTAAATTGAGCGCCTGCAAAGGCGTCATATTGATTAAATCAATCCCTTTCAGCTGGTCGAGCACCAGCTGAGACTTGCCGTCCGTCTGCTTCTTCTTGACGGACGTGTTTGCCGTGCTGTCCTCCTCGAAGAGGGACAGCTGCTGTATGGGAGCTGCCGCAGGCGGGACGGCAGCCGTCGCTGCGGCGACCTGCGCAGCACCCGCCGCCCGCTCTTCAAACCCATTCAGCAGCTCATAGGAGCGCTGAATGATGTCCTCGGGCAGCCCTGCGATTTCGGCACAATAGATGCCGTAACTCGTACTCGCTGCCCCGGGAATGAGCTTGCGCAGGAAGGTCACCTGCCTGCCGCTCTCTTTCACAGCCATGCAGTGGTTGCGCAGATGCAAGAGGCTTTCTTCCAGATGCGCAAGCTCGTGGAAATGCGTCGAAACGAGCGTCTTGCAGCCGATCCGATCATGCAGGAACTCGATGACCGCCTGCGCGATCGCCATCCCTTCCCCGGTCGAGGTGCCACGGCCAAGCTCATCGATGATGACAAGGCTCTTGCTGGTCGCCTTCTCGGTCATCACTTGAATGTCCATCATCTCGACCATGAACGTACTCTGACCGCCGATCAGATCATCGGCAGCGCCGATCCGCGTGAAGATTCGGTCGGTGACCGGAATGCGCGCAGATCTGGCAGGTACGAAACAGCCGATCTGCGCCATCAGGCAGATCACGGCAACCTGCCGCATATAGGTACTTTTACCGGCCATGTTCGGTCCGGTAATCAGCAGAATGCGGCCCTCATCCAGCAGCAGGCTCGTTTCGTTCGCGATGAACGAGCCGTCTTGTATAACCGCCTCCACGACAGGGTGGCGACCTTCTTCAATCTCGAGATCGAAGCCTTCGCCGATCTCCGGCTTGCGGTAGTGATGCGCCGCGCTGACCGTGGCCAGTGACTGATAAACATCGGCGGTAGCGATCACTTCCGCCAGCTTCTGTAATCTGGAGATATGCTCGGAGATCCGGTCGCGAAGCTCCGTGAACAGCTCATACTCCAGATCAACCATTTTATCCTGCGCTTCCAGAATGAGCGCTTCTTTCTCTTTGAGCTCCGGCGTTACGTAGCGCTCGGCATTCGCAAGCGTCTGCTTGCGTTCGTAGCGGCCTTCCTGCAGCGCGGACATGTTCGCTTTGGTGACCTCAATAAAGTAACCGAACACTTTGTTGTAGCCGATTTTGAGCGACTTGATGCCCGTCGCCTCCCGCTCCTGACGCTCAAGCTCCGCGATCCATTGCTTTCCGTTCTTACTTGCTTCCCGGAGTTGATCTAAGTACGGCTGGTAGCCTTCGCGGATCATTCCGCCATCCCGAATAGATACAGGAGGCTCGTCCTCAATTGCGTTAGCAATCCACGACATAACATCCTCACAGGCATCCATATTTTCGACGAGTTTGCGTAGCGTTTCGGAGCCGGAAGCTGCACATACTTCTTGAAGCAGCGGAACCTGCTGCAAGGAGTGCTTGAGAGCGATCATATCGCGAGCATTCGCATTCCCGTAGGAAATACGAGCAACTAAACGCTCCAAGTCGTAGACTTCCTTCAACGCTTGCTTCACATCTTCTCTGATAATGAGCTGATTGTAGAGCAGATTGACTGCTTCCAGCCGCTCTTCGATGCGTGACACGCTCATGAGCGGCTTTTCGATCCAACGGCGCAGCATCCGAGCGCCCATCGCAGTTACTGTTTTGTCCAGCAGCCAAAGCAAAGAACCTTTTTTCGCGCGTTCACGTACCGTTTCAACGAGTTCAAGATTCCTGCGTGTAAAAGGATCCATCGTCATGAATTGATCGGGCTCATATATCCGGATATGCTTCACATGGGTCAATGCTCGCTTCTGCGTTTCTTTTAAATAAGCAAGCAGTAAGGCAACGCCTTGTCGGTTCACAGCTGATAAATTGGGCAGTGCAGCATCCTCAGCAAAATGCTCATCCAACAGCTTTTCATCCGCTTGCGTCCATTCCGTCAGCACCGTAGTGCGTCCCCAAGTTAGGCCAGTTTCTCGAATTGTTGTTAATAAGCCCTTATCCGTAATGATCTCCGATGGGTTGTATACATTAAGTTCGTCTACGACGAGTTCCCATGAGTTAGCAAGCCGTGTTGTATACAGCTCACCCGTTGAAATATCGCATGCCGTAAAGGCATAACCGTGTTCCTGACTCACTAGGGAAACGATGTAATTATTGCTCGATTCGCCTAGAAGCTTGCTATCCATAACGGTTCCCGGCGTAACGATACGAACAATCTCACGCCGCACGACACCTTTGGCTTCAGCAGGGTCTTCAACCTGCTCGCATATGGCGACTTTATACCCTTTCTCGATTAACCGAGACATGTAATTGTCCGCCGCGTGATGAGGGACACCGCACATCGGGATTTTCTCGTCGCCGCCGCCTTCTCTGCCTGTTAACGTAATCTCCAGCTCACGCGAGGCATTAATCGCATCATCAAAAAACATTTCATAGAAATCACCCAGACGAAAGAACAAAAAAGCATCCGGGACTTGCGCCTTCACGGCTAAGTATTGCTGAATCATCGGCGTATATTGGGCCACCTTGCGTTCCTCCAACCAATCACTATATTCATTGACAAAATCTATGAAACTATCAAACTTCATTTTCATATGTTTGCAAAAAGCAAAAAGAATTTCAGAGGACGAGCCTCCAAAGACTGCTATTTTTTAACATTTTCCAATGAATTCTGAAATAAGAGTCTCTAGAGACTGCAAACCGTCCATTTTTATTACTTTTAGCCCAAATAGAAGCTTCTAAAGGCTTTTATCAAATCGAATTTGCTCTATTTTCCAATGATTTCTCATTATAAGAGCCCCTAAAGACCGCTATCCATCAACCTGCATCGCTTTTATGTAAAATAGCAGCTTCTGGAGGCTCTTATTCAGCTGTAAATGCAGCATCTAACTGCGAATCCCTATGCACAGAATAAAACCATTTCAAATCTCTATAGATTCACTATATAGATACACTATTATAACATGATTTGTTCTTCAATAGCTTCTTTACGATGGTAGGGTGCAATTTTCCAAGCTTTGCGAAAATCAGCTCTTTCGTTCCAGGGTTCCATCGACGTGATTCTTGCTCGGAGACGATCCAAATCGGCAGCAAATAGGTCATATCCCTTCAGCTCCTCAAGATCCTGCCAAAGCTTAGCAACTGTCGCTTGAAGCCGCTGCTTATCCCCGCGATAGTAAGCCGTTTGGATCTCCGGATCCTGCAAGGGCTGGCGAGGCAGCAGCCAATAGTTGTCAGCAATGAGCGAGGCTAGCGCGAACACACCTCGCGTAATATCAGGCGACTGCATCCAGCTCGGCAGGGTGCGGTACTCGAAGCCCCCATGCGACTTCTTGCGGAAGTCGCCTAGGAAGCCGTACCTGGGGCGACGCTCCCGCGTCGTGTCGCCCTCGATCAAGATCAAAGGCAGCGCAAGGTAGTTATCGAGCGCGCGCAATAAATGCCCATTCAGCCAGCAGCGGCTGAAGTGGATATGTCCGCCGAGGGGGTAGCCCCCCACCGGCATGCCCCCCGAGAGCCACGAGAGGCTCTCGTCGTCGATCTTCCGCGCGGCGAGCTGCATCGTAGATCGCAGGTTCCTCGCCAGCTCGCGCGGGTCTGTGCTTGGCTGCGGGCGCAGCTCCGCCAGCGGCAAGATCACGCGATGCCCGCTAAGCACGACGGCATCGCAGCCGACTTCGCCATCCCGCGTCAGGAAGCGGTCGGCGAAGACGACCTTGCCCTGCGGGCTGAGCAGCAGAAACTCGGGGTCGCTCCCGAGCATCGCCCGCTCTATGCGCCGCAGCTCTTTCGAGATGGCGATCTCATAGCGATCGATCGCCTGTGCGAACAACTGCACCAGCTTCCCGTTCAGCTTGGGAACGGGATCCACGTCTAGTACTAAGGTGTGCCCGCTAGGCAATACACCTATGGTGACAAGGCCATAGTCTAGGCCGAGCGCATAGACAGCTTTTACAGACTCACGGCTAGCCCTGCGGACATGAAAATTGGCACGATCTGGTGTCACTTCTATGTAGGCCGAGTTGGCATTTATTTGTCTTTGATTATAAAGAGCTTTCTCCGATAACAGGAGTGTTTCGTTCTTCTCATAAACAATCAATGTCTGCAAATGAAATACAGCAACCTTATATTTATGTGTGAATGCCAATCGCTCATCCTTTGCAATTCGGCTATTAGCCCAAGCTACAGTCTTGATGCCGTGTAATTGAAGCAGTTCTTCACGCTTCGAACGCATCTGAGCCCTAAGAATAGCCCTGATGGGCTGCAGCGCCGGTTTTTGCGGCCACTCATCATGAGTTGCTCCCCAATGAATCACGACCTGGCCTCGCCAATCGACCGGCAGCTTAGATCCACTGGGTATACGGATCAGATTCGCAAGCTCCAGCGCGTCTTTTTCCTGTGCATGCAGTAAGAATGTTTCCATCCATTTGGCCCCTTCTCCGATCTCATTCCACCCTTACAGTCCCGATATCTGAACTACTGCCCATTTATTGAAATAAAACAAAAAAGAGGGCAAATGCCCTCTGCCGAACCTCTTTCACCCGCATACACTGGCGTATAAGATTCCTTAATCCAATCCATCCTCAAGCAGATCGGCATCGAGATCCTCGAAATCTCCATCGCCGCCGTCATCGAAATCCACATGCTTGTCGTCGAAGTCACTTGGACCATACGGGCTAACAATGACAAAAACTTTCGTTTCGGCAATGAGCTCGACTGAGAATTCACGTTCTACCCGAATGATAACGCTGTTGCCACTTGAAGAGATACTAGCTTCCACACAGTTAGGCTCTTGCGTCGCAACAGCAGAAACTTCGGCTGTCGTCGGCTTATGTTTTTTGTCCAGATAGCTTAGCCCAACGATTTCTACATAAGAAACGGTTTCTTTTGCTACGTCTGTTTTGGTGTTTCGATCGTAAGAATACCAGATGTTGATATCATAAGTACCAACTACCTCTACGCCATCTCCGGATTGGATCGCCTCGAATTGGTTATTAATAATCCAAGCGCCCAATATACTGGTCGGAGAAAAGGGCGGAGTCACGGTATGACTTACATGCGAAAATTTGCGACCTTTACCGCAGACAGCTTTTGTTATGATCTCTCTGCTTTGCAAATCTTTATCTAATGACATCCTTTCAACCTCCTCCATACAATCATTCATTACAAGTGTATGCAGGACAGTAGTCTAGAGTGACAATTATTTTATATTATTTTTGCGATATAAAAATACTCATATCTTTAAGAGTCAACCCGCCTGTGGACGCTGTTTTTTTTGCTTTTTGGCTATAGATAAATATTGCATAAGCTCCCTGTTAAGCTGTAAAATGGCAGATCGCACCTCGAATTCTTCCCGGCTCTCCGGCAAAGGCAGCTGTTTATAACGAGCATCCAGAGCTTGCAATTCTTTCTCCGCTTCACCCGTATAGTAATCTTCCTTAACCGATTGACTAATATCTTCAAGAATCGCAGCCACCCACTCCCCCTGCGGCAAGGTTTGATACACTTGGGCCACCAGATCGATCATCCGATGAATAGACTCCAACTGTTCACCCCTCATAAAGAAATACACCTGCAAATAGGGGTCTCCTCCGAAAATGAGTGTATTCTCCATCGTACGTTTTGCCAGTCCTGCCCCATGATTGATCTCTTCACTTACTTCCAAAAGCTCCTTGCCGTCCCATATTACGGTATTGTCTCTCAAATGCTTAGCCATGTTTACAAAAATATCCGAGAATAGCGACTCGATTCTTTGCTTATGCGCCTCGATCGCTTTATCCGTCTTAGGCATATAGGCGATGTTGATGATTGTTGCAGTACCCAGTCCTATGAGCAGAAGTAATATTTCATTCAGTACTGCCGTCCATCCGGCAGACTCATAGGCGAAGAGATGCAGCATGACAACGGCCCCAGTCACAGCACCCTCTGTAATGCGCAGCCGATGCAGGATAGGGAACACAACGAGGATGAATATACCCACTACCCACACATGGAACCCTAATACCATAAAAAGAAGAGAACCAGTAAGAAGCGCGAGCATAGATGCTCCGATCCGATGAAGTGCACTTTGAATCCCTTTTTTCTTCGTCACTTCGATACCCAGAATAGCGAGAAGTCCCGCTGCCGCAGGCGATTTCACATCTAATACGTGCGCTAGATACATCGCTATAACGACCGCAAGCGCTGTTTTGAGCACACGAAAACCCATAGCTTTGTCACCTCTTTGCTGGTTTTAACTATGGGCTAATTATTTCATTTTGGGCAAAAAGTGGCAAGCCTTATCGATGTTTTGTCATTCTTTTTTCCAGTTTGGACACAATTTGATACATGACTGTAGCCACAATCGCAATGACGAACAAAGTAGAGATAACCAGTGTAAAATTAAATACTTGAAAGCCATATATAATTAAATAACCAAGACCCATTTGCGAAACGAGAAATTCGCCTACGATCACACCGATCCATGCCAGACCTACATTCACTTTCAACGTCGAGACAATGGCGGGAAATGAAGCGGGAAGTATAGCCTTTAAGAACACTTTTCTCTGATTGCCTCCAAATAAAGTGACAACCTTTACATAGTTGTAGTCCACCTCTTTGAAGCTCCCGTAGACGACCAAGGTGGTGATAATAACGGTTATCGAAAGCGTAGTCGCAATAATCGAAAGCAAGCCAGGGCCCAAACCTACGATAAATAACGGTCCAAGCGCTACTTTAGGCATACTATTCAGCACGACAATATAAGGATCAAGCACGCGGGAGAGAAACGGCGACCACCAAATCACAACAGCTAACGCTGTGCCGAACAAAGTGCCTAGCACAAAGCCGATAATAGTTTCAACGACCGTTACGCCCACATGCGGAAGGAGACTGCCATCAAGGAGTTTATCCCAGAGCAGCTTAAAAACTTTCGTTGGATAACTAAAAAGCAGCACATCGATCCACTTTAAACGGGCAGCCACTTCCCAGAGGAAAAAAAACAACAGCAGGATAGCTAGTTGAACTAGCCTTACATAGTTTGTTTTCTTTTTCCTTACAGCCAAAAATTGCTGATGAACTTGTTGTGTAAGCATTTCTCCTGCATTTTCGTTGAGACGCGCCTGCTTTTGACCATCACTCATGATGTACGCCCCCCAAACTCCTGCCAAATCAATCGAAAGAGAACATGGAAATCAGGCAGTTCCCGCGCTGCGAAAGGCACGGATGACCGAATTTCCTGCGGAATGATAAATTCTTTGCGAATTCGTCCCGGATTAGGATCCAGCACAATGATACGATCACTCATCGCTATCGCCTCAGAGATATCGTGTGTCACGAGGAGAGCCGTCTTTTTCTTCGCACGAAGCGTTTCTACAACCAAATCCTCCAGCTGAAGCTTGGTTTGATAATCTAGTGCGGAGAACGGTTCATCCAGTAGAAGTAGTTCAGGATCTGTGGCTAATGTTCGAACTAACGCAACCCGCTGACGCATGCCCCCGGATAGCTGAGCGGGATAATAGTCTTTGAAGCCGAGCAGCCCCATTTCATCCAATAAATGAAGCACACCCTGTTTATTCTCTTTGGTTAACGTTCCTGTAATTTCCAATCCCATACAAGAATTGTCTTCAATCGACCGCCAAGGAAATAAATAATCCTGCTGAAGCATATATCCCACTCTTGTCGATGGGCCGTTTACGACTCCTCCCGCAACCGTCACCGTACCCGCTGTCGGATGAATGAGCCCGGCTATGATCGATAAGAGAGTTGTCTTCCCACAGCCACTTGGACCGATCAGACTAACGAATTCACCGCGCTGGATTTCAAAATCAATCTGCTCTACAGCAAGTGTAGCTCGTTCCTCGGTCACATAAACTTGTGTCACGTCTTTTACAGTCACAGCTGTCTCCATGTTCGTACTCCCCTCTTGTTCGATTCATCGACATGCCTAATATTGATGACTACGGTTTTACGTTCGATTTCGCTTTTTCTGCGTACGTATTGTTCACTAGCTTTTTCCAAGCTACCTTATCTTTCAATTCACCGGCAGAAGTCATCACATCTAGCAAATTGTTCCATTCTTGTTCATCAACAATACCATCCGTTGCGAATGATCCTTGATCCTTATAGCGCTTGACAACACTTTTTACAATTTCCACATCGATATCTTTAAAATAAGGCAAAACGGCATTCGTGATTTCATCCACACTTTTCGCTGCAACCCAAAGCTGCGCACGTTGTACCGCATTAGTGAACTTCTGCACTGTATTTGAATTTGATTTCATGAAGCTTTGTTTCGCCATAAAAACCGTGTAAGGCAGGTGTCCGCTCTCCACGCCAAAGGAAGCCAAAACGAAGCCCTTGCCTTCTTTTTCAATAATGGAAGCTTGCGGTTCGAAGAGCTGAACATATTCCCCTGTTCCCGATGCATAGGCGGATGCTATATTAGCAAATTCGATATTCTGGATGAGCTGGAGATCCTTTTGCGGGTTGATATTGTGCTTCTTCAATGTGAATTCACCTGCCATCTGAGGCATGCCGCCTTTTCGTTGACCGAGGAAAACGGAGCCTTTGAGCGAGTTCCAGTCGAACTTATCCACTTTCTTCCGGGCAACCAGGAAGGTACCATCTGTTTGTGTCAGTTGAGCAAAATTGATAACCGGATCATCCGAGCCTTGTTGAGATACGTAGATCGACGTTTCCGATCCAACTAAAGCTACATCAATAGCGTTTGACAGTAAGGCTGTCATCGTTTTGTCGCCACCTGGTGTAGTGGTCAATTCAACATCAAGCCCCTCATCCTTGAAAAACCCTTGCTCTAAAGCCACATACTGCGGTGCATAAAAGATTGATCGCGTGACTTCACCAATACGAACCTTAGTGGTTTCTTGAGTTTTCGTTCCGCACGCCGAAACGATTACACTAAGCAGCAGGACGGCGGATAATGTGAATCCCCATCTTTTCCGATTGTTCATAGACGTCCCTCCGATAAAAGTAGTACTGTATCCTATGCAGGAGCCCAGAAGTCGGTTAATATTGATTTTCTGGTTGCGAAATGGTCTATATAGGGCCAAATTGTTGTACATTATGCAACAGCGAAGGGTGTAAGGCTGGATCTTGGCAGCAATTGTTGTACTTTTTACTGCCAATTCACGATTTTAAAAAACCACATTCATCCAATAGAACATAAAAAAGCAGCACCCCAAGGCCATATTCCTGCCTCAAGATGCTGCTTTAAACATGTTAAATACCATAAACCGTTTGGTACTTCTCTTCCAAATATTGAACCAGGTACTCGGGATTCAGCTCTTCACCCGTCACATCACGAATGATTTCATTCGGCGTCAAAAGCTTGCCATGTCGGTATACTTTGTCCGTTAGCCATTCCTTGATCGGCACCAGATTGCCTTCTGCAATCAAGCTATCGAAATTCGGTAGCTCTTTACGAAGGGTATGCGTGAATTGCGCCGCGTACATATTACCGAGAGCATAGGACGGGAAATAACCAAATGCGCCACCAGACCAGTGCACATCCTGGAGTACACCTTCGCCGTCATTCGCAGGAACCACGCCCAAATACTCTTCATATTTGGCATTCCAAGCTTTAGGCAGATCAGCTACGGCAATCGTACCGTTGAATAACCCTTTTTCCAACTCGTAGCGAATCATAATATGTAAGTTGTAAGTCAATTCATCGGCTTCAATGCGGATTAATGAAGGCTCAATATGGTTAATAGCACGATAGAAGGAATCCACGTCCACATCATCAATTTGCCCGCTAAACGTCGTTTGCAGCTCGCCATAGTAGCGACTCCAGAACTCTTTACTGCGGCCGATCACATTTTCCCAGAAGCGGGACTGTGACTCGTGAATACCCATCGATGTTCCTGTGCATAGATTCGTACCTACTAAGTCTTTGGATATATTTTGCTCATACAGCGCATGTCCACCCTCATGAATCGTTCCAAACAAAGCGGACGTGATGTCATTCAGCAAATAGCGTGTTGTGATCCGAACATCACCTGGATTTAACGCCGTCGCAAAAGGATGCACCGTTTCATCTAATCGGCCAGCTTCAAAGTCATACTGCATTTGCTTCAAAATGGAAAGTGAGAACTTCTTCTGCTTGCTAATTTCAAATTGTTGATCCAAAAAGGATCGATTAGGCTGATTAGCTGAAGTTTGAATACGCTGAAGTAAGGGAACCGCTTTTTCACGCAGCGCACCGAATACTTCGTCCAATTTCTCAACTGTCATTCCCGGCTCATACATGTCCAGCAAGGTGTTGTATTTATTGCCCTCGTAGCCCCATAACTCGATAAACTCTTGGGTTGTCGCTACGATTTTCTCCAAATAAGGCTGGAACGAAGCCCAATCGGAGTTATGCTTTGCATCTTCCCACGCGGATTCTGCTTGCGAGGTAAGGACGACATAGGCCTGATATTTCTCGGCCGGTATTTTTTTACTGCGATCATATTCTTTTTTGCATTCTACGACCATTTTTTTGGAAATGGCATCTAGCTTCTCAAGTTCGGAAGGCTGCATGAAAAAGTCCAAATAACTTCCCATCTCATCGGATGTAGACATACGGAAAACTTCGGTGGATAGCTCTCCGACAACTTCGGAACGAGTTTCTATTCCTTTTTTTGGAGCGCCGGTACGCATATCCCAATAAATTAAGGCGATGGCCTCCTCATACTGCTTCATTTTGCGGACATAGGCCTTGAAAGATTCCAGCTTTGCTGGGGCTGCTTGCACACTCATGCTCTAATCTCCTCCCAAAAGTTTCTTATTTTATCATACTTCGTCCCCTATTCAGAATCAAATTTATGCTTGGGTATGATAAAATAATGACAAGCTTTCTGTAAGAAGCCTTTTTGTTCAACCATTCGAAGGAGATGACTCATATGAAAATCACGTTTACAGATACAGCTATTCATAGATTGACACCATTTACTTCTGACCAGAATGAAACTATTTTAAAGCTAGTTTTTGATACTGAAGATTGCGGCTGCTCTGTGAACGGTGTACCTACCCTTTGGCTCGTTTCCCAAGCAAATGCTGATGATCTTACCGCTGAAACCGAAACTTTCAAGCTCATTTATAAAGCCAAAGATGAGATATTTTTTGAAGAAAACATGAAAATCGACTACCATGAAGGAAATAAATCCTATATACTTAAGAGTGATAATCAAATTTATAATGCGAGTATGAGCTTGGTCGACAAAAGATAAAAGCTGCCAAGAATACAGACAAGCAGCACATCAACTTACCTGGAGGGAAACCATGTCATTAATTAGCGAAATTTTGAACTATAATAAGGAATTCGTAGAAACCAAGCAGTATCAAGAGTTTTTGACTACGAAATTTCCAGACAAACGGATGGTTGTTCTTACTTGCATGGATACGCGGCTGGTCGAACTGCTGCCTAAAGCCATGAGTCTTCACAATGGTGATGCCAAAATCATCAAAAATGCCGGAGCGATTGTCTCTCACCCTTTCGGGAGTGTTATGCGTAGTATTATCGTCGCTGTCTACCAGTTAGAAGCTGATGAAATATTCGTTATTGGACATTACGACTGCGGTATGACGGGATTAAATTCTGAAGATGTGATTGCGAAAGCAAAAAACAGAGGCATCTCCGATGATGTCATTGAGACACTCGGACATTCAGGTATCGACTTGTCTCGCTGGTTAACAGGCTTTAATCATGTGCGCGAAGGCATTGAGAAAAGTGTTAACATCATTCGAAACCATCCCTTGCTTCCAAAAAATATACCTGTTCACGGTCTCATCATGGATCCCGAATCAGGTCGACTAGATTTGGTGGAAGCCGGTTATGAGTCAGATGGATCCGAATCTTAAAAAAGTCATATGAGCTAGCCAAAAAACAAACGAAAAAGCCTTCAACACTGCGAATGTGGCGTTGAGGGCTTTTTTTCTGTTGTACAATCGGAGTGGGTGAACGCCGGACACGATCTTCTGCTGCCCTGTGAAGGTCATCGACTTGGAGCTTAGCTCGTAACCTGTAAGCATAGGAAGAATCTTTGTTATACGCAGCGTTCACGAATAACTCATCACATAGCTAGTGTTTGACGCGATGGTCTTCGCTATAACTGACTGTCGAACACCCGAGTACGTGTAGCCTTCAGCGCTTGTCAAATCCGTTTTGGAAATCCGGAACGGTCAAAGACGCTGTTCCTTTATTCGTCAGCTTATATTTCGCAACTACCGTCTTAAAACCGAAGTCCGAATTCTCACTCATCCCAAACTCCACAAGGGATACATCGATTCGATATTCGAATCAATAAGATTACTTGCCGTAAGCTTGAATGGTGTGCCTAGAGTGTACGCTTGTGCAGCTGCGTAGGAGGAAACCTCCCCACCGCTTCCTGCTCCGGCAAGCGTCGTAATCTTTCAACGTAAGCCTAAAGTTTTCCTACTTCGTTTTCCCTTAAATCAATCATGTTTGGACGTAAGCAGCTCCATTAACTGCTGTTCAACACTGATCCCCATACTTCTTTGATCAAAAAGCTGAAAATCACCGTCACCATGTTCCGTCATGCCTGCTTCAACCTGGCGCTCCGCGTTTCTTTTTTGAATAAACGCATTGACTCGCTTTTCCCGTTCTTCTGAAGACACCTCTTCACCTAGATTGTCCATCCGTTCGGTCATACGCTTCTTCATTTGCTTGGATTGATCATCCAGAAATGCTCGCTGTGGAAGAGTTAGACTATTGATGACTTGTTTTTGTTCAGACTCTGTAATGCTTCCTTCATCCATACTTTTGCGAACAAAAGGCAGAATAGCCGCAGACTGCTTGGCCGTAATGGTTAGAGAGTCAAGCCGATCCATTCGAATTAATCCCTGAAACAGCATAACGAGCTGCATCTCTCTAAGATTTTGGACTTCTTCGGCGGGGGGGTCTTCCTGAGGCGTTTTCCCAGTTGATGGAGAAGGCGATGCCGACGTGCTTTCAAGCACAGGCATGTGCCCACTGCAACCACTTAGCAGAAAGGAAATGAGCGTTAAACGCAGCATCAAATTCCGTGTGTATTTCAACTTACATACACCTCCAAAACAAAAAATCCTGTCTATCAGCAACAGGATACAAAATATTGATGAAATAAGTTTGCCTTAGTTGTAAAAAAATTGTGTAGATCTACGAAATACGAGGAAAAGTAACACGAAATTCGGTCCCTTCGCCGACCTGACTGCGAGCATGTATGGTTCCATTCATGCCTGTAACCAAATGTTTCACAATCGTAAGTCCAAGACCCGTTCCTGTCTTAACGTCGGACCGCGAAGTCCTTGCCTCTTCTGCTTTGTAGAAACGATCCCAAATGCGCGCTAACTCGGCATCTGTCATCCCTTCCCCTGTATCACGAACATACATATGAACCTCGCGCTCCTGTTCTTCTAAAGCTACCGTTATCGTTCCGCCCTTTGGTGTGAATTTCAATGAATTATAGATTAAATTCTGTACAATTTGGGCAAATCGATCCGGGTCTAATTGAACCTGGGAGGGCACCGTATCCGGCTCAGGAAGAATGAGGTGAAAGTTAATTTCCTTCGTTGCAATCGGTGCTTTCAGCAGCTCCAACGAGTCTTCAAGTGTTTCTGCGATTGATACAGGTCTAAGACGGAACACATCGACCCCATTTTGAATCTGCGCCAAATCTAATAGATCGGACACAAGACGCTGCAGCCGCTGAACTTCCTGATCACAGATACGCAGGTAATGCGAATATTTCTCTTCCGGAATAACCTTATCATTCATCGCTACAATAAAACCGCGCAGTGTCGTCAGCGGAGAACGAAGCTCATGTGAAACATTCGTCAAAAACTCCTGCCTTGTTCCTTCCCATTCCTCCAGCTGTTCAACCATGAAGTTGAAGCTAGCCGCAAGCTGCCCTACCTCATCCTGTGAGGTTACCGGAACCCGTGTAGTGAAATCACCATGTGCGAGCTCGAGTGCAGCTCGATTCATCTGTTGAAGCGGGCCAGCCAATTTGCGAGAAATGATAAACAGAATGAAACCAACAGCTACCAGTGAAAATAAGAGGGGAACCAGAATATTAACGCGCACGGCGGAAATGGCTTCACTGATATCTCCAGCAGGAAACTGAAGGAAAATGACCATAGGTTGTCCGTTTAGTTGGTACGGGGCGTGATACGTAAATAAATTTACGTTCCGCCCGTCAGGTGCCGTTAAGCCAACCATGCCATAACCGGAATGACCGTGAAGTCCATCGATAAACAGCGCATCCATTTGTTTGGGAATAGCTCTCCCTTCACTATCCGAGGAGCCATTCAGAATGTTGCCCTTGTCGTCAACAAGCCAAACTTGTCCATTAATGCTTCTAGCCAAAATACGTACCGTATATTTCAACTCTCGGGTAGAAATCGTTCCATCCTGTAAAGAATTCATTAAGCGTGTGACTTCCACATTACGCTTCTCCATGAGTTCGATCTTATCTTTATAAAATAAATCGGTAAAATAGTAATTCCAGAACAGGAAAAGTCCAGCAAAAAAAAGCACACAAGTCGCAAGAAAAGACAGGAATATTTTCAAATATAAGCTGTTGCTCTTTCCCGGCAACCATCGTTTAAACATGCTGAACCACCTCAAAAGAGTAGCCAATTCCCCACAGGGTCTGGATGCACCACATGTCATGCTGTCCTAGCTTTTTACGCAAGTTTTTCACATGGGCGTCTACCGTTCGCGTACCGCCTGTAAAATCAAAATTCCACACATAACCGAGAAGATCCTCACGAGTAAATACGCGGCTAGGATGACTGGTAAGGAAATACAACAGCTCAATCTCCTTAGGCGTAAGCTCAACCCGTTTCCCACCGACTGTGACCCGATACTGCTCAAGATCGATAACAATATTGCCGATCTCCAGCCATTTACGGGAGGAATTCTGGGGTTGAGACAGTTCCGTAGACACTTGAATCGTTCGGCGTAGGACGGCCTTAATACGGGCAATGAGCTCATTCGGATCAAAAGGCTTGACCAAATAATCGTCAACCCCAAGATTAAACCCTCTTAGCTTATCGATGGACTCCCCTTTTGCTGTGAGAAAAATGATTGGTGTTTGATGAAAGGGAGCATCCATTTTGCGAATTTGCTCACACAACTCGTAGCCGGATATATCAGGAAGCATGATATCCAGCAGAACCAAGCTTGGTTTTTCATTTATTATCGTACGAAGCACTTCATGCCCTCTCGGCAAAATAATTGCCTCATAGTTGGAGTGCTCCAAATACAATCTGACGACTTCAGCAATATTCGGTTCGTCATCTACAACTAGAACTTTGCCATCCGAACTCATCTAGCGCCACCCTTTTCCATGCGAATCTGCTGCTGCCTTGCTCTTTCATTGATTACCTCTGAGCGGTCTCTCCGCGTATGTTTTTGGATGAGCAGCTCATCCTCCATCAGGCTTGGCGCCTGCCATTTCAGCCCTCTTCTTTCGCACTCTTTTATGCAAAAATCTATAAGCTCCGGGTCCATAATAGGTAAATTAATATCCTGATATAGGAATTCATCACGCTCAATTGAAGACCAAACCTGGTTAAGAAGCTCTTGAAGCTTATCTGGATCTAGCCCCAAGGAAAGGACATAAGGAGCTTCCGCATTCCTTCCTGCGCTTTGCAGCATTTTCACAGCACCATTGCGGTTCCCTCTACGAATATGATACATCCCTACTGCAATTTGAATAAGAGCGACATAGGTTCTGCTGCGTGCATCCCCTGGGTGCTCCTTCCAGAACTCCTCCATCACTTCATGGCATTCAAAATAATCCCGTTGTGCATGGAAATAAAGTAAATATTCGATATATGCCTCCGGATACGGCTTCATGAATCGTTCCCCTCACCTTGTTGTGATCACGGCAATGCCTAATTACTTCTCATGTTACTCCAAAAGTTATGCCTCCGTCCAACATCTATCACAGGATTCGCGAACTTTCATACATTTTCCAACGCAACCAAACTATCATTTCCTACGTCCAATTAAGTAGTTTACTAGAAAGAGGCGTGATGGATGAAAATTGGGAAATGGATGCTCACAGGCACCCTGATATTATCAATGGGCGTACCCAATGCTGTTCAGGCAGCAGGTACAGTTCAATCAAATCCGGACAAAACAACGAAATACCGCGTCTATCAGTACAATCATGTACTCATGGAATTCGCAGCTTATGGGCAAGCAGAAGCATTTGCAAAAGGCTTTTCGAATAGCCATGTAGAAGAAATAAGCACTCGCAAATGGCTGTGGAACAATTTCCCCCGCTATCAAGTTTTTCAGTTAGATGCATCGCTACCTGAGTGGCAATTTGCCTCATTGGATGCGGCCGTCGCTGAAGCAAAGAAATGGAGCTACGCAAGTGTTCGAGACCTGCAATCCACAGGTTGGGCGTGGAACAACTACCCTAATTTCCAAGTGTTCCAAAATGAGATCACGCAGGATTCTTGGAAGTTTCCAACGCTGACTGAGGCCGTGGCCGAAGCGAAAAAATGGGGCGGTGCCCATATTATTGATTTAAACAGTAATAAGTGGATTTGGGACAATATTTCTAGTGACGAAAAGAAAGCACTTCGTACTGGCGAGCTTATTTACAAGGTTTATCAAGGTACATTTTCAGCAGACAATTGGGAATTTGCCTCTTTAGAGGACGCAATTAATGAAGCTCTCAAATGGGGAAATTCAACCGTCGTCAATAAAAATACGAAAAAAACCGTGTATAGCAATCTTAAAGTTTATAAAGTATTTCAGAATGACACATTTTTGCAGGACTTTGCTTCCTTGAATGAAGCAGCAGATTACGCTCGCCTATGGGGACACAGCTCAATATTCATGGATGGACGTAAAATTTGGAACAACTACGCCTCATATCAAGTGTTTCAGAATACAGCACTCATTGGCGAATTCAAGACGATTCCCGAAGCATTAAGTTACAGTGTGCAGTATAGTAATTCTTCCGTTCAAACGCTCGATCATCGCTTTCTTTGGGACAACTTCAAAAAGCTGCAGGTATGGGGCTGGAACGGCATGGCCGGTGGCGATGCAATTAAAGCGCATGTGAACAATACGGTTGGTCTTGACGTTGATTCTCCGAGCTATTTCGAGCTTGCGGATGCAGCTGGTAATTTGAAGGATCAATCCAATGCCGATACGGTCAAATGGCTCCAAAAGAATGGTTACACCGTGTATCCGTTAGTCAGCAACCAATTTAACGCAACCTTGACGACGCAATTCCTTGCGGATAGTGCTGCCCAAGACAAATTCGTTAAGGCCTTGGTAGACCGCTCTGTCCAGCTTGGCGTTCCGGGGATCAATGTGGATTTCGAAAGCCTGGCTGGTTCGGATCGTAATGCTTTTACAGCTTTCATAGCCAAATTAACCTCTTACGCTCACTTGAACAGCCTAATCGTATCCATTGATCTACCGCGTGGAAGTGTCAAATGGAACCATCTTTCTGCATTCGATCATGAGAAGCTGGGGAGTCTGGTTGACTATGTTGTCATCATGGCCTACGATCAGTTCTGGCGCGGCAGTACGTCTGCAGGGTCCGTAGCTGGACTTCCTTGGACGGATGGCGGTATTCAAGAATTCCTTTCCTATGGCATTCCGCGTGACAAAATCATTCTAGGTATCCCCTACTATGTGCGCGAATGGAAGCTGGATGCAGCCGGCGCCTTACAAAGTAATCGAACCTTGTTGATGAAAGACATCCCTGCTTTATTGGCTTCCAAATCAACCAAACAAACTTGGGACAATACCTACGGACAATATCGGATCGAGTACCAAGAGGATGGCTTCACCTATGTATTCTGGTTAGAAGATGAGGCTACGATCAAAGCTCGTCTGGACATGGCGAAAAAGTACGACATCGCAGGTGTTGCCGCATGGCGGCTTGGTTATGATCAATCGGACTTATGGAAATTGATTTTGCAGAATAAATAACTGAATGAATAACAAATAGACGATAAGATTAAACAAAAAAATTAGATAAAAACTTAGACAAAAAAATTAGACCACATCAGTTTAAACCTGCTGTGGTCTTTTTTATGCAGATCAGATAAGACCCCATTCGCTAAAAATGGTTTCCGTACCGCAGCCCGAACAGTATTTGGCGTCCGGCTTGTTAACTTTATAGCACCCTTTGTGCAATAAGGTTTTCTCTTTGGTGCACTTATTCTTAAGCGGCGCTCCACAACGAATGCAGTAGTTATCTTCTTTATCAGCTACATATTTACACCGGACACATTGTTGCAGCTCATCCTTAGCCATAGGTTCACCCCTTGAAGTTTGGTAGCTACTTCATGTATATGTGGATAAACACTGCTGAGGTGAATTACAAACCCTTCCAGCCTATGTATAAAAATAGGCCTCTTTCGACCACCCTAATATGGTGAGACTTTGTTTTCTGAACAAAGCTCCCTATTTATCTTAGAGGAGGTGAAAGAGGCATGGCTAAAGATGTTCTTTGTGAAGTGAATTCCTGCAAATATTGGGCTACCGAAAACAAATGCAATGCGAGCTCGATTTATGTCGTGAGTCACCGCGGCAGTAACCAAGCTCGTAATTCTGAGGAGACGGATTGTAAGACTTTTGAGTCTAAGATTTAGTGTGTAAGAGCTAAAGCGTAAAAAGAGGCCCTGTCGGGGGGCCTCTTCTTTTCTCCGTGCCCTTATTCACATTGTAACCAATAATGATAATTATTATCAGTGTTTTGAGGAGAGATTTTCGAGCTCCTCGAGATCTTGTGTTGGCGCTTGGCAGGCGAAATTCTGGCACACGTAGGCCGTTGCCTGCCCTCCAAGCGGCAGCTTGTCTTGCACAAGCGGAATGAGCTTGCGCACTTCTTCGCCCGCCGCTCCCGGCGGATGAAGAATCAGCAGCGCATTCGGCAGGTACTGCCGCTGCACCGTGCGCAGCATGGTCATCAGTGTCTCTGGCTTCGCCGGATCACCGGCGATGACGATTTCGCTGGCTTCGCCATAAGCGAAGTCGAGCGCGGCCAGCGTGAGCGCGTGGCCTGGCGGGTAGGACGCGACAGCTCCGGCGAACGCCTGGAGCTGCACATCTGCTGCCTGCGACAGCTTCGCGTCGTAGGTCAACCTAGACAGCCGCAGCAGGTTCAGCGCGGCTGCACCGTTGCCCGACGGCATCGCACCGTCGTAGATCTCTTTGGGGCGGGTGAGCAGCTGCTCGGCATCGCTGCCGTAGAAGAAGAGCCCGCCCTTCTCTTCGTCTCCGAAGAGGCGAAGCATCTCTGCGTTTAGCTGGACAGCTTCACGGAGATAGCGCAGCTCGAACGTGGTTTCGTACAGCTCGATGAGGCCCCAGACGAGGAACGCGTAGTCGTCCACGTAGCCGAGGAAAGCCGCTTCGCCATCGCGGTAGCGGGCGAGCAACCGCCCGTCCTCGCGGCGCAGCTCGCGCAGGATAAATTCCGTTGCTTTCGCGGCTGCCTCCGCGTAAGCAGGCTTATCCAAGGCACGTGCCGCCTTGGACAGCGCAGCTATCATCAGACCGTTCCACGCGGTCAGAATCTTATCATCCTTGCCCGGATGGATACGCTGCTCGCGATGCGCGAACAGCTTGACGCGGGCAGCCTCAATCCGCTGCTTCAGCTCATCCAATGGGATTTGCTTACGCCTCGCAAAAGATTCCATCGTCGTTCCAATTAAATTCGGGATATTATGCCCCTCAAAATTGCCCGACTCCGTAATATCGTACAGCTCGGAATAAAGATCGCCTTCTTCAATCCCTAAGATGTCCTCCACTTCATCCGGCGTCCAGACGTAGAACTTGCCTTCCTCCCCATCGGAGTCAGCATCCTCTGCGGAATAGAAAGCTCCACCCTCGTCCGTCATATCGCGAAGAACATAAGTAATAATTTGCTCAGCAACCTCTGAATACTTCTCTTTTCCAGTCACTTGGTAGGCTTCAGTGTAGGTCATGACAAGCAATGCGTTGTCGTACAACATCTTCTCGAAATGAGGAACCAGCCATTTCTCGTCAACAGAATAGCGAGAAAAACCGAATCCGATGTGATCATACATCCCACCGCGATGCATAGCATCCAGTGTCTTTTCAACAATTTCAAGCGCACGTTCGTTGCCTGTTTTATGATGATATCTAAGTAGAAATGATAGATTATGAGAGGTTGGAAACTTTGGTGAATTACCGAATCCACCATGTTGAGGATCGAACACGCTTTCATAGAGTCGGAAAGCTTCATGCAAAGTCTCCTCCGACACCTCACCACCTGTGCGGTGCTCAAGCAATCGACTCGTTGTTTCTTGAATAACCTGCTCGCCCACCTCGCGAATGCGCTCCGCGTCTTCCTTCCACTTCGCTGCCATCTGGGCAACGATCTCTACCAACCCGGCCTGATTATATTTCCGACTCCGCGGGAAGTACGTCCCAACAAAAAACGGCTTTTTCTCAGGCGTCAAGAAAACCGTAAGCGGCCAACCCCCTTGCCCTGTCATCGCCTGACAAACAGCCATATAAATATGGTCAACATCCGGTCGCTCTTCGCGGTCCACTTTAATCGAAATGAAATCTTTATTCAGCATGTCTGCAACTGTTTGGTCTTCGAATGACTCGTGTGCCATGACGTGGCACCAATGGCATGTTGACATACGTAGAAATCCTTTCAATTATTTATAGCCGAAGCTAGGAATAACCTATGGACAGGAATACCGGCTTGCTCTCTCTTGCCGCTTTGGAGAAGGCCTCTTCTCCCCATGCATACCAATCAACTGGATTATGGGCATGTTGCAGCAAATAAGGTGATTTTTCTTTTGTCAAGCGGTTTGCTTTCCGGTCCCGGTCATCAAGGAATTCTTTCATCAGGAAGCACCCTTTCGTGGTTAATTTAGGCAATTTGGATCTGCCTTCATTATACCCTTCGATACAAAGGGAAATCCAACATAGCGAAACACTTCCTAATGATGCCGTCGCTATAACCATTGTGAAAACGTCGGCTCAACCAGCCATTGGGCTGATTCTTTCTACGCGCTAGACCCCTACAGAAAATTTATTTCAATCGTAGGATGACCATTATCTTCCCGTTTCCAAATAATAGACTCGATAATTTCTTTGTAGCATTTATTCAATTCCAAATCGTTCATTGTATTGCTACTCTGCATTTGCTCCCAGAAATTTCGGATAAAATAAAGTCTTTCTTCGTCTGTAACCGAATCCTGCGACTTCAAACGCTTTTCCAAAATGGACAACTCATTTTGAATCGTATTTAACTCCTCTTCAAGCTTGATCTTACGTTTCCTCGCCCGTTCAGCGGTATATAGACCAGCTTCAAATCCTTCCTCCAATCGTTCGATCGCTTCTTCCTTCAACTTAATTTCCCTATATTTTTGTTGTATTGAATCTCTCAGAACTTTAACTTCATCGCCTTCTGCGGAATCAATTTTGCTTATAATCTGTTCTTCAAATTGCTTTAGCTTTACTTGAATTTCGTTAACGAGAACCTCGGCTGTTCCACCTTTGTTTCTGCATTTATTACCATAATGGTCATGATGCTGGCAGGTTCTCACCTGTGGGATTTTGGTCTTGGTTTTGTAGATTTGCATGACAGATCCACAAAGCGCACATCGTATTATTCCCGACAAAGCATGCTTGCCTGCCAAGGCAGCTGAGGGCACCCTTCTCCTTTTCATCAAAGAGTACATAAGTTTATCGTGCTCTTCCTGGGTTTTCACCGGCTTGTGGCAATTTTCCACGACAACCCAAAGATGCTTCGGAATTTTTTTCAACTCTTTCGCGTTTGGTCTTTTCTTAGCATGACCATCGCCTTCCGATTTGTTGGAAATGATTTTACCAAGATGGGTTTCATCTCTTAACAATCGACTAATTGTTGTGCCCGTCCACTTTTTGTTTCGCGGTGACGGGATTCCCTGCTTATTTAGCTCCCATGCAATTTCATCGCACACATGCCCCTCCAATGCTGCCTCGATAATAAATCTGTATAGGGTATGCTTATAATCGTTTACGATAAGACCTTTCCGTTGCGGATCATAGTCGTAAGGAAACGGAGGAATACCGTTTGTCCATCTTCCAAGCCTTGCACCTATTTTTTTGCCGCGATTCAATCGGAATTTAATCATTTTGTACTCTTGACGGGCAATAAATGCTTTGGCATCGACGTTGAAGTCATCATCGTCATCGTTAAGGTCGTACCATTTCCCAGGGGTAATAACAAGCGTGTTCGACTTCTTAAGAGATTTCTTAATTCGATCGGTATCCCCCATGTCCCCACGACCAAGCCGATCCCAATCTACTACAAGAACCGCATCAAACAATCCGTCTTCAAAGTCTTGCAGAAGTCTCTGGAAAACCGGGCGAAGTTCAATCGAGTCGCCGCTTCCGATTTCCGGGTAGTCAACAAACTTCCAATTGTTTCTCTTACACATCTCGGTCAAGATGTAGTCATGTTTGACCAAATCTTCTTCCGAATCACCTCTAGACTTACGATTGTATTTCGCTACAACACGTACGTCATACCGGGGATTCTCATCCATAAACGGTAAATGCATTGCTGCCAATATCCATCACCTTCTTTGATTTGAATTATTAGTCAGGTGACATCTTACCTCTGTCTTAAATGGTGAGCAAGTCAAATATCAATTGCTACCAGCCTTTAAAGATTCCTTGTATAATTGGGAAATCAGTCTTGCCAAAATACGCAACGCATCCTCCGAAGGGGCCGTGTGATTATAATAGATTAACCCTACGATCTCCCCGTTTCGTTTATATGAAACTATTGAATTATTTTCATGACGTTCCAGTTGCACAGAACTACCCCCATTCCATTATGTTTGTTGCCTACATGAATGACTCCCTCGACCTTATTCACTTTTTTTCCTTTGATGCATTTCTGCAGGACAGACACCGATCCTGTCCTTTATAGATCCGATTATAAATATCCGGATTAACCTTAATCGTTTTACTACAGCGCTGGCAACAGAATATAATCCATATCATATGAAATTCTCCTCCATGCCGAACAAATACGACAAAGCCGCCCCAATGGGACGGCTTTGTCGTCATATTTTAAGTCAACCGTGTTCGTTTATTATAACTGGGTTAGCAATTTGTTAGAGTAAAGGGACGGGTGCAGGTATTTGAAAAACACTCGCAACAACATGGATCCCATCTGCAAGACCATGACGATACAGCAATTCTTTTTCTTTGGCGAGATACATTTGGAGATAATCATCCCATTGATTCAGCAAACCCAACTGTTCAACGCTTAAGGTAGCCTTGAGTTGTTCCAAGTAGTTGTCCGACTCTGCCCGATTATGCTGGATTTGCAATTCCTTCTGTACAAATAAGTCGAGTTCATCAAAACGTTTTTGGATTGCCGGCAAAATCCAATCTGGACAATGCGTCATTCGATCTCCCCCTTCACCTTTTTTTGTAGTGTCGAGTGTAACTCTTGTGACGCAGAGCAGCAAGTCGCGTTATCGACTAATGGTATTCCGCTTACAAACACATCTCTAGGAATGTCCTGGCCATTTGCAAAAGAGGGAGGATTCCACTTAATATCCAAAATGATGGTAACCGTCTTTAATATGACATCCGTGTCAACGATCTCTGATTGAATGATTGGATTTGCCAATGTAATGCTTAACGGCGTTTTTCCTCGGAGGTCCAATCAACCTATTCCGGCTATAGTTTTTATTTTAAATCCGGTGGAATGCCAATCCCGGGGAAATTCATATTTCCTCGCTTGATGGCCTCATGTTCAGCCTGTCTCGCCTGTTTGTACATCGGATGTTCTTCTTCCTTCCGCTTACAACCGGGGCAAATGGTATCGATATTAGCGTTGTTCCTCGAATGTCCAATCGATGCTTTTACCGTCAAAATGACGGATCGTCTTCTCTATCACAGCTCTTGTGCGGCGATCGCTTGGCGGACCCCCGTCCCAACCCCGATCATAATTGGCAAGGCAACGGCTAAACTCCGCCGATCGATCCGGGTACACCTGCAATCGACTGACACGCCCTTTTGCGATCCCATATTCGGATGGTTCGCTGAATACCTGAGCTTGAATAAAAAGGCCGTCTATGTCGCCGTCAAACCTTCTGCCCATAAACCATAAACCCTTATCTTGAAATAGCATAATCATTTCTCCTTGAAATCAAAAGGACAAGATTGCTTTTGGCAGTCCTTCGTCTCTTCATCGTAAGGCTAGTTTTTTCGATAATACTTTGCTGTTTATCTCTTCGATTTTTGCGGATATATAAAAGGAACACCTTCCTTGAGAAGTGGAACTCCTTTCTTTTTAAGAAACTCTTCCAGATCTCCCTCGTAAACCCGACTCATCACTCCATTTTCATCTCTAATGTAATAGTACATATCGCCAAAACCGTTTTTTTCTTTGTGAATGAGTTCCAAAGAAAACACTATTCTTCCTCCCCCTTCGTTAGTAAAACCGAATAAGGAAACGAAGGATGTACTGGACAGATACATCCGCCGAATTTCAAAGCGTACATGGGCATTTCTCCGAAAAAAGAAAAAGGACTCCGTTTCCGAAGTCCTTCTTTGCGTATAAAATTCTGTTTAAATCCTGTTTTTCACTTAATACAACCTTACCGGGGGATTACCAGGTGGTGTTGCGGCTGGCGGCAATACCACTTGGACTTGCCTTGATCCAGTTATTCCAGTATAGGTTGCTGAAACCGTAAAGCTTCCTTCATTTTGCGGCGTAAAGTTAGGGCCGTTTGACCATGAGGCAGAGCTGGTTACGTCAACATGATTGCCGTTATTGTAATACGCCGTGGCTGTATAAGAGTAAGTCTGTGCGGCGGTTGCAGAATCGGGGCCTGAAACCGTAATGCTTGTAACATAAGGAGCTGGGGGAATATAGGGAACATAGGGAGTATAACTGCTCCCTCCCCCGCTATAGCTATTTCCGTCGCCGCTTGAAGAACCATTAGGCAAAAGTGTTCCCGGATTATAGTTTGGAGTTGTGTACTCGGGTGGATACGTCTGACCAGGACTTGAAATATTGATGATCCCACCTCCATACCCATTATGAATGCCGTTCCAATCTACAGTATTACCTGTCGCTTCATTGCTGCTGCGCACTGCGGTATCTCCTTGATAAGCTACACCAGACCCATAGACATCAGCCCATCCTGCAAATTGCCCATTGTTCATAATGGGGACTGTCATATTCGCATTATTCATGCCGTCTCTTACATCGCTATTAAAACTTGGAAGTCTCCACGCCAGACTATCGCTAAACGAATTGTCAACAGGTACAAGACGGCCACTACCATTATCCACTCCAGTAGTCGCATAAGAGGACCCATCCGGGTTGATAACATTTAAAGTATCACCTCCGGACCATTGAACGACCGAGCCATCATCTAAGGTGTAATCAGCATATGCAAGACCAGCAGCAAACAACAAAAAAACGAGTGTGACGATCCACACCCGCTTAGTTTTAAGCGGTTTATTCATATTTCTCCCCCAATTATTATTTTTTATATTTTTGCAAAACAGTTTGTAACTCCTGAGATAACAGCAACCCATTGTCTTTTACTTTTTGAGAAGATTCATAGGCTTGCAGTTTTCTCCAGAATGGATCATCGCTTATTTCAGCCCAAGGGACGTTGTCGATACTTACTGGAATGTATTGCCCGCCGTTATAGTTAAAGTCGGTCCATAATTGATTGAGAATCTTATCCAAGTCCCCTTCAATGAATTCGAACCAATTGCCTGTTCTTACGACAACAAGCTCGTGCAATCCACTGCCAGCTTGTTTTGCAGGTTGATCCGTGTCCAATTGTTTCACTAACGAAGCGTTTGTGGTTTCATCTGCTGAAAGACCCATGATCCGTAAGATTTTTAGTCTTCCCGGAGATTGCTTAAATGTCTGTTGAAGGGTTGGAATGGCTTCACTCTGCTGCGGATTCTTGGTAAGGGGAGTCAGAACATTCCCATAAAAAACATCACCACTTTGCTCCTGATATTTAAAAGAAATATCATGATTTGAGCCAGTGGGCGGTTGTATATGCCAGTCTTTCTGACCTTCTAATGGGACGCTAATCGGAAAATCCTGAACTACCCATTTCCTATTTGATTCTCTTTTGATCAGAATCGTAAAAGTCTCGGTCTTTTGTCGATACCAATCATTATCTATCTTCTTGTCATAGGTAAGGTACCACGATATCATGGCTAAATTGTTATTTACATACTTCGGGTAAAAATCACCCATCCAAAATCCATACATGTTTGAATTGATATCGGACTGAGTCCGAACAAATTCAAGATATGTTTTGTATTGCGATACTGCTTTGTCGCTGGCAAAAGAGTGAAGGGCGCTGAGGTCCAGCGGCTTGCCTTTTTGCACCATGGCCTCTTCCCAGCCCCCAAACAAAAACATATCCGCAGCTTTAGCTGGTTCCCATGCCCCGCGAAACTTTTCCGAAGCATAGGGACTTTTAGGGTGGTCCAGCTGTAAAGTCCTTAACATAACCGTGGAGGCTTCGGCTCGGGTCAAGGTTCCTTCAGGATGGAAGGTTCCATCCGCATAACCGTTCAGGATCCCCGCACCCACTGCGGTAAAAATATCCGAGAAGTAAGGGTGAGTCGAATCGACATCCGTAAAAGTCTTAAGGTCGTTTTTGGGAAGGTCTACGTTCATTTGAGAAAGAACTTTGGCAATGATTCGCGCCATTTCTTTTCGCGGGATGGGATCGTTCGGATGCAATTCTTTTCCGTTATCCTTTGTTGTGATCCAGCCACGCTCCAAAGCCCGATGCACGTCATCCCCATACCAGTCGGCTGACTTCACATCCGAAAAAGTCTCGAGCACAGAATTATGAGGGTCTTGCAGGATTAACCCCATGTCAACCGCTCTTCCCAAAGAAGCTAAAAACTCCGCTCGGGTTAAGGATCGATCCGGATAAAAATTGCCGTCCGGATACCCGACGAAAGCCTTCATCCTCGTCATGGTATCGATGGTTCCTTGTGCCCAGTGATCTTGCATATTGGGAAATAGTGATTTTGGTGTCGGATTAGCGGCGAATACTGGAACGGCAGTGAGTATGAAGCAAAGGGCAAGCATGAACATAAAAATTCGTTTCATTCCCTTTTCCTCCTTTTTCCAAGTGCATCTTGTTCCCATTTTACCTCGGCTTTCTATCGAAAGCCACCAATAGATTCGGCCACCACGGGCCACGGATCCGGGGCGGCATATCCGAATGCTTGCAAAAATTTTGTCGATAAAGGAAGAGGGACGGAGGCCCTCGCGTAAACTTTATACCGGCTGTTATTTATTTTTTGATATAGCACCTCATCAAACGTAATGTTTCGCAAAATCAGCTTCTGGCCGGCATTTTTTTGAAATGTTTCTTGCGCGCTTTGCCTTGCCGCCACCTCTCGAATATCCGGATACCAGTGATTCGGTCTTCCCCATTGATCCCACCCGTCCGGAATTTGATCGCGCTGGAGGGCCGCGGCAAGCGTTGACGCATCCTCGATATTTAGCATTTCGCAGCGAACGGCCACGACATATCCGATATCGATGGCCAGGCACGTCATGGCAATCGTGATAAAGAACAGAAAGACTTTGGCCATCACTACCACTCCCGCATGAAACTTGAACCGGCACTAAAATCAAGGGTATCATCCACCGTTATTCCCACCTTGCTAAACGAAAATGGAAACCGAAAGTGATACGTTACCTTTACTGTGCAATAGGCCCCATCATAGTAATTGATATTTACGTCTGACCACGAATTAAACTGTGGCGGAGAAAGGGAAAGCGCACCTGCCTGCAGCTCCTTTTGTGCAGATTGCATAACGGCGCCGTTGTCCTGCATGCGGGCAGCCGTTCTTGCGCCCGAAGCGGAAGCCGAGGAAACGACCTGATATGCATGAAAAAACATCGCGGCATTCGCAAGCAGCACGACACCTATGAGCAGCAAAGGAAACGTAAGGAAAGCATGTTCCAAAAATACATTGCCACGCTTGTCCTTAAAAAAACGTGCGCCGTTTCTCATAAGTGAAAAAACCCCCTTCCGACGGTCCATAAAACCACCGCTGCAAGGGGAACCGCATACGGAACGGCTGTATGCCGTAATGCGCTTTTGGTCTTATAAGCGATGGCGAGCGCAAAGACAACGGATAAGAATGCAGCCCCCATCCAAAGATCAACCAATTGCCAGGCCCCCAGCAATGTTCCATAGGCCATCAACAATTTCACATCGCCACCACCTAACCAGCCTTTTAAGAAAGGAACGAGTAAGGTGCACGCCGAAAAAAATCCGACCAGTGCGACATCGAACCTTCCATGGAAAGCGGATAAGAGGAATCCAACCAAGATTCCCCCTATCGTCAGCCGGTTCGGTATCATGGACTTCCTCCAATCGGAATAAGCGGAAAGCAGTGCCAGGATGACGACAACAACCAATTCCGGCATCGACATATTAACGGCCGATTTGCGACGTCCACCACGTTTTCAGCGTCGTGATGATGGTCGTAAACAAATCCAGCAAGATGGGCTTCATCGCCCACACGACAAGTCCCATGACGATTGCAAAAACCATGTATTCCCAGAACTCTAACCCTCGCTCGTCCTCGATCAATTGGCTTCCGTTTTTGGTAACTTGCCTCCAAAATTTTTTCATCCTGCATCCACCTCCAATAATTTTTTCTGACTGATGATTAACGGCCGATTTGCGACGTCCACCATGTTTTCAAGGTTGTGATGATGGTTGTAAACAAATCAAGCAAAAGCGGTTTCATCGCCCATACAACGAGTCCCATGACAATCGCAAACACCATGTACTCCCAGAATTCCAGTCCGCTCCGATCCCAAATCAATTGTTTTATTCTTGATTTCATTTTCATTCGTGCGTTTTTCATCACCCGGTCAACTCCCATAGTTTTTATTTTCGATCATGGAACCAATAAGCTTTGGTATAGGGGAGGACACCTTTTCTGCTTGGAATGCCGACGGTAGATTTTCCGTTACCGTTCCACCCCTGTGCATTTGCGGTTCTGATGGCTAAATCATTTGCCGCGTGACCGTAGATCTCTTCTTGTGTTCCTTGAATTAATACATACAATCCGCCCATTGCATTCATCGGATGGCTCACGCTTGCCTCCATTACACGCATTCCTTTTCACCTCGCATCATTGTTACAACCGGCTGTGGAAAATAAAGTCCTTCGAACAGAAACGGCCGTTTACAACAGGGGTTCCCGATTTACTCCATCCATGTCCATACCATCCTTTTTCATAGGCGGTCCGAATGGCGAGTAATTTTGAAGCCTGACTGTCGAGTTCTTCTTCGGTTCCTGTAATGACAACCCGCAGCCGTTCTCTGCCCGTTCTGAAATGGGGGCAAACTTCAGCAACAATAACGTCCATCTGGCGAGTCCCCTCACTTCCGCTTATAAAATTCATAGCTGAGTTTATATTCATTCCCCCGAATTCGTTTCACGGGACTCACATAACGGCTCCCTTTCGGATCAAAGCCGCGCTGTTCCGCGATTTGTTTCGCGAGTTCGTCGGAAGCACTTCCATAACAGTCTTCCTTCGCACCGGCCAAAACGATATGCAGTGTACGGGAATCCAGAACCTGTATCTCCATGGCTCGCATCCGTTTCCTCCTATAACGTGACATTTTTCTTCATGGACTGCATTAAAATTAGAAATCCGAGAATCAGGATCGGCACAAAAATAAACAGCAGGACAACGAAAAAAAGACGCGTCACCGCATCTTTAATCTGTTTTTTCGCTCTTCTCCGATCGTGCCGGTCCATTCTGTTTTTCAGTTCTTTCAATCTGCCCGCCATTTCCTGCGGACCGTAACGATCTCCATCCATGAGCACCCTGACGAGCTGAACGAATTCTCTTACCGGTACGCGCGCAACGGCATCCCACAGCGCTTCTCGCAGAGAGCGTCCGCCCGTGAATTGTACCGTCATCCGGTTAACCTCCTCGTTCAGGGAACCGGGGATGCGGCGGAATACGTCAAAGAGCGTGCTCTGAAAGTGAAGATTGCCTTCAAGCAGCGGAATCAGCAGCATAAGCCAATTTCTTACCGCAATCCGAACTTCTTTTTCATGCCTTCGTGCCGGGGAATGCAACTGAAATAGAGGGAACAGGAAGCCCAGACCGCCCATAAAAAGGACAAACAGCCATCCTCCACGCTGGGGCAGTATGGCGGCAAGTATGAGGCCAAAAGCCCCTGCTACACATTGACGAAAATATAACTTTTCCACCGTCATCCCTGCTAACTTACCAGCAGCTGAAATTCGTTTCTTCAGCCACGATGCATAAGAATCCGGAAGCAAATAATCACCTGTCCAGTTTTGAATCGTACGCAGCCTGCTCCCCTTTTCCTTCGGGACTTCCGGATTACTGGCGCTAGCCTCCCCACTCTCCAACTGGCGAAATCGATAGGCTATAAAAAACAAACTGACAATCCCTAAACAAACCAAAACCCACAAACCTTCTCACCTCCTCGTCCTGGTCATCCGGTTTCTTACACATCCAGCTTCCGTACCAATCGATACGTTAAAAAAAGCCCTACACTCATGAAGCTTAGGGCCGCTACAAATAGGACAAAAAACCAGGTCTGGTTCAGCATAGGGCTGATCGCCGGCCAAAACCAAAGCAATAAACCCAATAATAAAAGAGGAAGAAGATAGGCTGACATGCGGTAGGAAGAAGTCTCGCCGCGTAAATCCGCGAGCAGTTCTTCATCTTCCTCCATGTAATTCACCACATCATCCAAAATATAGGGCAGTTTCCCACCTTTTACGATCGTTAGCTCAATTAATCCGGCGATGGAGGAAAAATCACTAACTCCTGTCTGTTCCGCAAGTTTGTGGAAGGCTTCCCCTTCCGGTTTTCCCAGACGAATTTCCCGGTTCGCCTGGAGCAGGAGCCCGCTCATCGGCTCAGGCAATTCCAAAGCCGCGCGAGCCAGCGCCTCCGCAAAAGTCGTCCCGGCACGCAAAGCCGTAGAGGCCAAACGCAACGCGTCCTTCATTTGGTTGCGGCAGCGCCTTTTCCAAATGTAACTTTTTAGAGAGTAAGTGCCCCAAGGGCCAAATAAAGAAGCTGCAACTCCCAACAAAACTGGGACCCAAGATTGCTGTGATAATGCCATGACGATACCGAGGAGAACAGGCAAGATAAAAAGGCTGATGATCAGTGGCAGAGATCGAGCAGGTGCAAATGGAAATCGCCGCTCCAGCCATTGTAAGACAATAGAATCGTGCGGATGGGCCGAACTTCCGAGCATGAATCGCCGGAAAGCGATCCATCGTTCCCGTTTCTGCTGCCACACACCGGCCAAAATCAATAAACCCACGATGCTTATCCCGAGTCCGATCATTTATTTCCTCCCAGTAAAGCCTCAATAGGAATTCCCCAGGAATGAAAATCCTTTTCCAAGCCTTCACTCAGTCCTAGAAACTGAAGTTTTCCGGCGGGTACGCCGTCCATTCCCGAGCCTTCCTCTTGAAACTCAAATATCGGTCGAGCAGCGAGCATCCCGTCCTGATAAACCACTTCGGAAATGGATTTCAACAAAAGCCGATACCCGGAACTGCTTTCGATTCGTTCATTTTGAACAAGAATGCGGATCCCGCCGGCGATCAGTTCATCAATGACGGTTTCAGAGACCTGACCTGCCGTTAGACCGAGTGTCTTCAGTGCAGCAAGCGCCTGCTCCGGTGTCCCCGCGTGAATCGAAGAGATGACTTGATGCCCGGAGTTCGCCGCACGTAGCGCGTCCAGCGCCTCCGGACCGCGCAGTTCCCCGATCACCAGCACATCGAGATACATTCGCATCGCCGCCCGCACATACTGCCGCAGCTGGTATCCCCCTTGCCCGTCGCTCTTTGGCAACACTTCCTCCATCGAGATCACATAGGGCAGGTCAGGCCGCAGCTCCTTTTTTTCTTCAATCACGGCCACAACGCGGTTGGGAGAAACCACTTCCTGCGAAAGCAATAACTGAATCAATGTGGTCTTGAGCGATCCGGTATTCCCCGCGATAATCCAGGAAAGTTTTCGCTGCTGTACCGCTTTTAAAAAGGCTATCGCTTTATGCGTAATCACCCGCTTGTTCAAAAGAAACGATAAATCCAAAAAACGGGAGGGGCGACGAATGGTCATCACCGTTCCCGATGTTGTCTTGATCGCATGCAAACGGGACCCGTCGGCTAAATCGAGGTCCACCTCGCGAACGGATTCATCGAAGGTGCGCCCGCATTGAATGGCCAGCCGATGCACAAATTGACGGCAATGTTCTTCATCCCGAAATTGGGCGTCCACAAAGGCTTGCCGTTTTCCCTCTAATGTATAATGGATGGTTTGCGGCCCGATGGCCTGGATATCCGTAACGCCTTCCATCCGCATGAGCGGATCAAGTGGACCGAAACCCGTCATTTCACTGATCACTAACTTCATCAGCCGTTCCTTATCCTCCCTTGGAAGATGCGGATACACGTCCTTTACAACTTGAAGAATCAGTTGCTGCAGTGCCGGCATTGACTCAGGATCCTCCGAATTAAAATGGTGAGGCCGCAGTTCACTGTATACCCGTGTTAGGACAGATCCGAGTTCAATCCTACTCTTTGCCACCGAACGGTCTGGAGAATCTTCGGTTCGAGGTTGACCAAAGCCACGTAACATGAAGCACCTCCTACGGTTGATTTAAAACGATGCGAATTTTGCCACCAGATAAAAGAACTTGATCCAGGGCGTCCGACTGTTCTGTGGTTACCGCCACCGTTACCACCTGAGCCGTCTTTTCCAAAATGGGCACTTTCCGAATACTGACCAGTGCCGCCTCCGTCCCTTGCCGCATGATCCCATGCAGGGTAACGAATTCCCCCACTTTGCCAAGCCCCGCTTGTTCGATATCAATCGGGATAGTGACGGCCACTACATTCTCCTTGCCTAGACTTGATAAGACACCGGTCAAGGAGCTCGATGAAACCAAATTCCCTTTGCGCAAGGTAGTAGAAGGCAATACCGTCATGGCCATTCGTTTTCCGATCACTTCTTGCAAGGAAAAGAGCGTATCGGGCTGAACACTTGTCTTCGGCACTTCTTTCAGCGTGACGTCGGAGGCTTGAATGAGTTGATACGCTCCGATCGTCACGTTATCTTTCACCGCTGCCGCCTGGACGACGCCAGCCTGCTTCACTTGGGAAAGCAGGTTCTGCACTTTAAAGCCCATCAAAAGGGCAAGGATGGTGGCGAATATAAAAATGAGGTTGGATTTTTTCATTTCCCATACCTTCATGGCTGCTTCCCTCCCTTTCTTTTTGGAATCAATCGTTGCTGTAAACTACCCAACCACGATTTGTTCGCCGCTGCTTCCTGCCCTACCCATCTTCTAACCAACCGCTCCAGTTGGACACTGTAGGCATGAGTGGGCTGCTCGATCGCAATGCATTTGCCGCGTTTTGCGAGAATCCCGACAGTGGCATCTTCTGCGAATGAAAGTAACAAAGGCCAAGGCAAGAATTCCTTGAATTCGGCTTCGCTGACGCCATGTCCGGTTACCCGATTCCCTATCGTGAAGAGCTGCGGCTTTCCCAACTTTTGCAATTCGCCGGCCATCATCCGAAGATTCTTCACACTCGCCGACTCGTCAGAAGTCATCAACAATATGGAATCGGAGTGCTCCATAATCCCCTTCAATCCACTATCAAAAATAGTCGGTATATCTATCAAGACGATATCCATTTCCTCTTTCAAGAAATGAATCACCTCCACCAAGGCATCGATCGTTATCCCTGAAATATCCATGTAGCTTGTGGGTGCCGCGACAAAAGAAAAACCCATCTCACTTTGCTGGAGACAGGTTTGTCTTAATTTGGGCTCGTGTATTCTCCGAACCAAATCGGTAATGGCCCACTCGGGATGAACTTGAAGCGTAGCTGCCACCGTGCCATGATACAAATCCAAATCCAGCACACAGGCTTTAAGACCAAATTTCGCCAAAACCGAAGCCAGATTTAGCAGGAATACGGTTCGACCTATGCCTCCTTTCGCTCCATATACTGTAACTATAGAAGGCAAAGTGGATCTTTCCATTTTTTCGTTGAAGCTTGATTCTGCGGTATCCGTTTCTGGCTGCTGATTAAAGATGTCTACTGAGGCTATTTCCTTCTTTACTGTTATTTGAATCGGCAATTTCGTTTCGTTTGTTATTTCCTCTGAGCTGGTCTTGTTCAGCCTTTGGGATAAGGGAATGCTTTGATTCGGTTCATTCGTTGCCGTGATTTCATCCGCTAGTACCTCTTCTATCTGCGTCAGCTCTAAATAGCGGGCACAAAATTGTTCGTCCGGAAATAGGACTCCCGAAATTCCGATTTCCCTCAGCTCATCCTCTGATATTTCTTCGTCGATAAGCAGCAACATCCGTAGCCCTTTTCTCGTAAAGATGGCAGCATTGGTCTTCCAGTTTCCTGAGCTTGCATCCAGGATGATCCACTTGATATCTTTCGTCACTTTATGGATATCATAGATGACCCGAGTGGACCAACCCAACTGACGAATGTCCTCAATGAGTTTGTCACGTTTTCGGGCACGAAAAAAATATACTTGCACTAGCTCCTCTCCTTTCTTGGGTTCATTCTTTACCTTCAAGTCATTTTTTCACCTTCATAATACACGGGGAGCTTTATGGATTTGGACAAATGGATGGAGTATTCCTTGGCATCTTCAAAGCAAGCTCGCTGGTCCATTAGATGCGACTGCCCCGATTGGACGAGGATAATGGCAAATTCCCCGTTTTTGTTTTCGATCCGTACCTGATCCTCCATATTTTTCGACCTCTCTGTCCCACTAGACCTGACTTAAAATGTTTAACGCGGTTTCTCGATCAATCGTCCAAGTGTATTTTGCATAATCGTATCCTTCAGGCTCCACTGCCATTACACGGGCTTTATCCGTTAAAATAAGCAGGGATTCATGACAATGTGTTTCAAGGAGTTTCGAATGATCGAGACGAATAATGTGGTTTAGTTCTATTGGGCTAACAATGAAAATCGGCACATTCCGGTACAGCTTGGTGTAGGGCTTCGTTTTGTCTTCGTACTCAGGGAGCCGAGGCACCTTTCTTAACTGTTTATACACAACTACATCTGCCGTTTTCATACCTGTCTTCCCTCCGTCGTTCTTGTAGGTTGATAACATCCAGCTTATTTGTTATCAGTTGTAGAAGAGTAATTCATAATAATTAATTCTTTCACCGGCTGGCGGCCTGCGGGCTGTTTGGCGATTGAATATCTGGTTTCCAGACTCTCTATGTGAAACACGCTGTACCATTCCCGTATAAGCGGATGGTCGTTAATGCTGAGCAGAAACTTGCCCTTGATCGTGCCGAGCAGCTCCCTTAACTGCCGGTGATGCGTTTCATCAAATTTGTACAAATATCCGGAAAGGCCAAGGTAGGGCGGATCGCAATAAAAAAAGGTATCCGGCGAGTCATACCGCTGGAGTAGCTCTGCGAAAGATCGGTTTTCGATATATACCCCGATTAACCGTTCGTGTGCCAGTTTGAATTTATGTTTTACTTTGCTCAAGTCATACGCCGGTTTGCTCCGTGTGTACCCCCAATCATCACTGTCGTTATATTTGCCGCCAAAATGGGAATAGATCCGGTAATAAAAATCGTAGGCACGGGTGACCGGGTCGCGCTCCTGACCGCGGCGATTCATAATCCGTTGGAATTCATCGCGTGCGTAAAGCGCCCATTGAAAGCGTTGGGCCAGTTCCTCCCAATTTTCCTGAATCACTCGAAAAAAATTGACGAGTTCCGCATTAATATCCGCGTAAACCTCCACTTTGGAGCGTTCCTTTCCGAACAGCACCCAGCCTCCGCCGCCAAACACTTCCGCATAAACGATATGCGGCGGGAAACGACGAATGATTTCTTCACGCAGTCGTGACTTGCCACCCTGCCATCGAATCGGGCTTTTTAGCAACATCTTTACCTCCTCTGGTTGATAGATCGATGAAAGAAAAACAAAAAGTGCGGCACGCAAATCCGGTAACTCTGAACAGCACACTGCTTCATAGTCATACACCGATTCAATTAATAACAAGTCGGTAACGGTACAGTACCCTGTAAGTCAAGCCGCCTGTGGATGGTTGTGCAGATATGTCAATAGTGCGGATGCATCCAGATCTACCCCGATCCTAATGTCAAACCCTACTTGCTTAAACCCGGAGGACAATCCGCCTGCGCCACAAAACAAATCGACACAGGGACCGAGATACATCAATACTCCTCCGGGAGAAGAGCGGTTGCTATCCAACGGCACCATGATCGTCAAAGATAATCCATACTTTTTCCGGCAGCATGAACGGCAGTGTTCCGAGCGACTTGCCGTTTCCATCGTTAATGGATATAGCTTGGCCTTTCGGCCCAAAGGCAAGGAAGGTAGTGGAAGATAATAGTCCCTCCGCTTTCTTGAACAAGGTCTCGATGACCGTTTGGGACAGTCCGAGATTTTGCACCCCGCGAGTCATTACTTTTTGTACCGATTTTCCCATTGCAGTTCCTCCTGTTGACGGCAATAAAAAAGCGACCTCCTCCGAGATCGCCGTTTGTATCACCGTTATGGAATTTTCCTGTTTAACAAAAGGAGTACGAATCCGTCTGCCTGAACTTGCGCCAAAATTCTTCCCTCTTTGCTTCGTTATCGAATTCAACGGAAAGCAATCCTTTTTCGTGCAACGCATCCAATTCGCGATAAATGACTTCTCCACCGCATTTCACGACATCCCGCGCATAATGGTCCAAATCGCCATTGTGCTCACATTCACGGAATCGCAGATGCACCATCACCATCCGGTACTCCCCCCTTCTGATTGAACACAAACGTTTGCGGATCGACGGACTGGCCGTTCTGCGCCATACCAAAGTGCAAATGCGGTCCGGTGGATTTCCCGGTGCTGCCGACCCACCCGATCACTTCGCCTTGATGCACCGTTTGCCCCATCGTCACGCCAATATCGGTTAAATGGCCGTAAAAACTTTCCACGCCTCCCGTATGCTGCAAACGGACCAGATTACCATATCCGGACGTGCTTCGCTCAACTTGGACGACAATTCCATCACGTGCCGCCAAGACCGGTGTGCCGCGTGGCGCGGGAATATCGATGCCGTCGTGAAACGCTCCAGGCTGTCCGGTGATCGGATCGGTTCGGAAGCCGTAGGTGCTGGATAGAGAATAATAGCCGACTAACGGCCACAACCAATGGTGCCGAATGACCAGCGACAAGGCGTATTCCTGTTCCTTGACATAGACCCGGCTTAGGTCGGCCGGATCGGGAAACAGCAGAGCCAACGTTGATTCTGCCTCGTTTTGCCTCTGCTTAAACAGATTCGCCAATGAGTAAATGACGTCAACCGGGTTATCCAGATCGATCTTTCCATCCTGATCTCCATCGATTTGATAGGTCTCCCAAAGGGAACGAGGAAAGCCAAAAACGCCGATCGTGCCGCTTTGCTTTGGTTTTTCCAGGCCAAAGTTGGTCGACACTCGCTGAATGGCGGCCAGCCGATTCCAGGACACCGTCTCATTTTCTGCTCGGATGTACAGCGGAAGGAGAGCGGCCGGAATATCGAACGTCTTTTGCTGCGGTACCGGAATGCGATCCATGGACGAATCCGAAGAACTGGCGAACATGCCAAGCATGACCACAAGCAGCAGGCTGAATAACGCAATGAGCCCCAAACCCGAAAAACCGATGCCCCCGATCACCCACAAAATCAGCCGCTTCTTCCATTCAGCTTTAACGTCCATTGCCGCTTTGGCCCGTATCTTTCTCGCGTGCTTGTAGCAGTTCACGTTCCGCTTTTTCCAGAAGCGGGCGGCAAGAGGCGTCCCCGTTTTGTACCCGCCGGCTTAAATTGGCTACAAGCGCCTCCCAGTCTTTCACAACATTCATCGTCATCCCCTCTTGTTCATACTTACTTTCCATCACTGAATCCTCCAGCATATAGCCGTTGAACACAAGTTCGAGCGCCTTTTCCCGCGGGGGTGATCGTGTGATAAGATCGTGAACGACCACTTCAGAAAGGAATCTTTGTTGAAGCAGACGTTTGCGGGTCTCACGAAATTTACTCATCTTTTTCATTCCCCGACTGATTGGATCCGGAAAGGATTTTCTTCACGGCGGCTTTTGCTTTTTTCGTGTTTTCCTTGGTCTGCTGCCAAGACTGCTTCGCTTCGCCCAGGTGGTAAACGACCTCCCGTTTAGAGGCATCGTACATTTCATGCGGCGTGGGAGCTTGGAAAATGCTTAAGATTTGTTTGAGTACCTTTTTCCGGAACAAAAAGGCGCAGAAAAAAAGAAGCGCGACAAAAATCTGCTGCAGCAAGAGTAGGCCGGACCCGCGCGCCACAATATCCGCAATCAGCAGCGTAAAGCCCATATAAAAGCCGTAGATTACCTTTGTGCCAAGGACGCCAATCAGCCAACCGACCCAGCGGCGCACAAACGCAAAACCCCGCTCCGGAAACAACCCGAGCAACAGCACAAGCGGCGCTAAAATCAGAATGGCCAGCGCCATTTCCTGCGCCAAAATTAGAATCAACGCAATCGTCCCGACAAACAGCAAAAGCGTCAGCGCGGCAATCAACGATAACAACGCAATCAGACAGCGTATGCCGGCCGCGCCGCCCCCGAACACATACGGGATGTCCGCATGGTCGCCGTGATTGATTTTGGGGTCGCCCAGTACCTTGCGTAAAATATCCCGCTGACCCATACCGGGCGCATACTGCCGCAGAAGAGTGGACCAAGAGTCTCCTTCGTTTACCAAAAAGTTCATGTCGTTTTCTTTGGCCTTCTCGACAATGGCTTTCACTTCCTCTGCTGTTAAGCGTACCGCGTTCGCATCCTGCCGGCTCAGTTCTCCGATGGTCCAAGGTCTGTCGACGAACAGCTTCCACAGTCGATTGGACGTTGCCAACAGCTGTTGATCCGCCACATGGGTGAACCCGGTATTTGCAGCCTGATCACCGGTGACGCGTTGATACGGCGCGGCGAGTGAGCCCATCGTCACTTGGGTCAGTTGATCCATGGTCTGCGAGATGGCGCGGATGCTCTGCCCGGAGTGGCTGAAAAACCAGTAACTGCCGATGAGCACAACGAGTGAGCCGACCACACCGGACATAAGCCGCGTCGTCTGGTTATTCCAGTATCCGATCTTTACCATCCATGCCGCCAGCAGGACGAGCGCAAACGGAAGGAACTTGGCAAATAAACTCGTTCGCATACCGTCCATCATGGGGAGGATCATAGATAGCTGCCCGTTCACCAAGTCCGTGTGAAAACCCAGCTGCATCAGAAAGATGCTGAGCCGGACAATAAAAGCGCCGCCGACAAAGAGCACGTTGCTAATCCAGTTCAACATGAACGGAAACGGATTGTTCAGCTTCGGTTTCCATCCCTTCCACTCCACCAAATCGTACCCCAAATCAAAGGTATAGAGGTCGGGAGGCACCTGCCGGTAGTCAAGCGTTCGTTCGCCGGGCACGATGCCCATTTCGCTTTCGCCCGGAAGCAGTTGATCGAGCATGTCATTGGGAGTTTCCGCATGGGCGGTTAAACTGCCTCCCAGCCCCAGCAAACAAGCAATAAAGACCATCAACAAAAGGCCATAGCGGCAACATCGTTTCAATCGGCTCCCCTTCTTTCCTCCAGCAACCGATCCGGTGTCGTATTAAAGAGTTGCAACAGATCATCCGGCGTCGGTTCGATATGCACCCGTCCGATGCGGCCGGTGATATCCTTCATGTAACAATCCCCTGCCTTGAGTTCGCGGAATGCCTGAATCATATCTTCGTCGTCCGGATCAAGGCCGAGCAGCGTCAAATTATCGGCAATGGCTCTCGGATCTTCCGTCCTAAAACAAAAAATGGAGCCGAGATTGTTTCTCGTCTCCTCATCGCTCACATCCCCCGGATTTTGTGTGGCAAAAAGCGGCACCACCGCAAACGAACGGCCCATGCGGATGATTTCATCAATCAGCAGGGCCCCTTCGGGAAAAGCCTTCAGCATCCAGAGTTCATCGATCCCGAATATTTTGAGTATGTCGTGCGGGCTGTGAAACATATACTCCCGCCCCAGCGCCGCAACCAGATACATGATGCCGAGCCCGAAACGCTCGTTAGGCGTCAAGTTGGTCTGCACGCGCTCACTTCGTTTCTTGGGCAGCGGCAATCCGGCCAGCGTGATCACCACAAACCGCGCGCCGCTCAATTGCGCATTTTCTTCCCCGTCGCGGGCGAAGATGAACTTGCCAAACGGACTTCGCGAGTACGATTGCAGTCGATTGACGCAGCGCCGGGCTTCAATCCGGATGGCTTCAACCGACGATTCGGCCGCAATCCGGTCCAGTTCTTTCATAAATGTAAAGAGGTCGTGCCGTTCCTGTTCATACGTACGCTCGACGGCTTCCATGATGGCATCTGCCCGTTCATCGTTGCGCGTTCCCTCCAGCAGCAGACTGAGGAAATCCAGCACAATGCCGTGACACCGCTGGTCGGATTTCGACATGCGAAAGGGATTGAATTTCGTCTGCGACTCCGCCGAAAAGTTGAGCAGCACCATATTCTCGCGGATGTCCGGAATGAGCGAAAAACAACTGTCTTCGCCTTTCGGATCAATTGCAAACACAATGCCGCCCTGATTATGCGCTTGGTAATACAGCGTCTTTTTCAGCACCGACTTTCCGGCGCCGAGCGTACCGACAATGACAATCGCACCGGAACGATTGAGTTCCTTGGACATCGGACGTTTTAGATCCAGCAGCACCGGAATGCGGTGCAAGGTGCGCCCGATGTAGTCCCCATCCGGATCGCCGATCTCCCGGGAACCGTGCAGCATGCCGGCAGACAAAAATTTCGGGTCCATCGGGATCCGGTTTTCTTTCTCCATGGCCGAGCCCGGTAAAAACAGCTGAAACGCGTTCGCCTGATCCGCCGGAGCGCGGACGATGCGGATTTGTTTAGTCGCATACAATTGCAGAAGCTGCGCCGCCCGTTCCTCCAGCTCCTTGCGGGAAGATGCGGACACATTCAGCCAAACGGATGACCAGACAAGCGGCATCCCTTTTTGCAGCTTGTTTTCCAACACTCTTCCCCGCTTGCCGGCCCACTCCAGCGTGATCGGCGTTTCCTCCGACGCTTCGTGGTATTCTCGCCGCTGGTCTTTGAGTACCTTGCGGTTGCGCTGAAGGCCGCCTGCCGCTTCATGCGGCGTTTGTACCTGAAAGTGAATGCTGACTTCGGCAGGAAAGGGCAGGTCTTCGAGCGCATACAGCCACTCGTCGCCGACGGTGGCAATTTCCTCGGGCACATCGACGACGGAGAAAAACGCCTGAAAACTTTTCATGCTGTCTTCCTCCAGGTCATCGTGATGCACAACCCACGTCTTCATTTTTTCTTCCCCGATGAGGTCCGCGGCGAGGAGCACCGGCAGCGATTTTTTGGGGCGCAGCAGTACCTTCTCGCCCATCACCCGCACCTCGCGCATGGTCTCCGGTGACAGCGTCAGTTCCGGCTCCAAAGCCACCCCCCGGAAAAAGCCCCGCCGCAGCAGCCATTCAATTTCCTGCGGTCCGCACCTTTCGCCGCCGAGGTGTTGGTTCACCTGATTAAACTGCAGGCTTTCGGCGGACCTAGCGATGTGCATGCGTTCCATTTCCAGTTCACCGCGCTGGCGATACCAAAACTGCTCCTGAATGTTTCGCCCCAGCGCGCCGGCCCACTCCCGCAGCGTTTCGCCCGTTTTGCGAAGTCCCGACAAATCCACTTCGGGAAATTGCTTTTGCACGGCGGACAGCTGCAAAATGAGATAAAGCGATCGCTGCCACGGCCGCCGCTCGGCAAACCGCTGCATGACCGCTTGGACATACCGTTCATGTTCCGCTCCCTGACCGGTGCGTCTGGCCTGCCATACGCCGGCATCCATCATCCGGGTCACGGAAAGAAGCTGGCCGCTGCCGTGATAGCTGTGCAAAAACTGCTGCATGACGCTGACCGTGCCGCCCTTTTTCTCCGGCGACTGGTAGGCGTACGGCTTCAGCGGAATCCGGTACACCGCCCATGGCTTGAGCAGCGTATCGAACAGGAGATTTTGCTCCCAATACAAAACCGGAAATTTCAAGTCGTCTCACCTCCCCCCACCGTTCCGACTGTTACGTGATCCAAAAGCGATTTCGGTCGGCATAGTCGTACATGCGAGTCAGCCATTCATCAAGTTCTTCTGCATCCCGAGCCGCCCTTAACTCAGTGAAATGCGGAAAGGACCGAAAACACGCCTCACAACTTAATCGCTCGGTGATCGCCTGGCCCTTTTTCTCCACACTGGTCGACTCATTTTCAAGAATATCGTCGACACCAATGGACACCTTGTGGTTCCATTTCCCCATCTCCATCACCACGCTTCGTCTCTTTATCCGTCCTCTTCATTTTCACACGAGTCGATCCGTTTGCTAACCTTCCACATCTCGATGAGGTCATTCCTTTTCTCTCGATCCACTTGTACCGGAACGGATGTTGTCCACGCCAGTGCCCGCCGTGCTTTTCCTTCCAACCGTGCAGGCGGAACGACCGATCGTTTCGATTTCCGCTTGAACGGCGTCACTGTTAGCAACGTTGTTCGTGCGCGCCAACGGACTTGCATGTTTGCTGGAAGCAGGAGCGTTTGCAGGCCCTCCACGGTTCCACCCAGCCGCACGTTGCCTCCGCGCCATTCCTCGATGCCGTTTTTTAGTGAAAATCGTTCATAGGGTCGGCAACGGCCAACAAATTGAATCTTCCGTCTTTCCCCAGGTTGGCGGATCACTTGCCAGCGAACAAACCATTTCGGCCGCACCAAAAAATGCAGAATGTCCCGCAAATAGCGCGGAACCGACTTTCCTGCCGGATCGAGCTTGACCGTGTAATACGCGGCGGCGATTGGGCCGACCACCATCGTGATCGTGCGATCAAACGGAAGCACCCATGAGAGTAGCGGGAAAAGATAACAAAAGATGAAAAACACGCCGACATAGACAAACCACAAAACGACGCCATCCTGCCGGATCGGCATCCACAAGCGGATATCCCCGATGTGATAAATCAACGGCCGCACCCGGTACAGGGCGCGATACGATTCGGTTTTTTCCTCATTCACCCGCCTACCCTCCTGTCGTGTTGGTCAATCCGTCAACGGAAATGCCGAGGGTCTTCAGCACGTACAGCGCGAGGTACTTGGCAATGCCTGGTGCAAAGACGAAAATGCCCAAAATAACGGACAGCAGGATATGCGACCAGAGCCGGTTTGTCTCTCCGTTGGCATACATTTTGACACCCCGGTAGATGGCAATGGTCAAAAAGATCGCCTGCAGCAGCCGCTTAATCACTTGAAGACCGGTATTCACAAAATCCCCATCCATTTTTTTCACCCCCTAAAATGGTGAATCCTCGCCACAATCGCTCCGAAAGACAGTTAGTGATTCTTCGGGTCCATCATTTCAGCCAGTTTTGCTCTTGCCTCACGCAACGTCAGGTTGGGGTATCCCTCATTTTTGCTTTGTTGGTCGGTCCAAACCCCATGCCGATCGAGTTTTTGAAGCTGCGCAATGAGCGACTGTCGCTCTTCTTCCCTTTCCTGTTTGGACATCGCGCGGAACTCCCTCCCTCGTTCATCAATTGGTGACCGTTTACTTGATCGCTCCAACGAAAAATTTCTGATTTTCTTCCGTCACTGTGAGCTTCCATACCTGCGTGAAGCGGAAGCCGGTCGCCTCATCTTTGGCTGAAAACGTGACGGTTACGGCATACGGCCCGACTCCTGTGGCGTCCAGCTGATCCAGCGAGACAAAACGCAGACGGCCGGCTAGCGGAATCAGATGGGAGCCGGTTGTCACATAGTTAAACAGGCTCTCGGCGTCCCGGCCTTCACATATCGCTTTTAGGAAACTTTCGATGGCCGGACGCATTCGCTGTTTCACTTCAGCGGATGTCGCCTTTTCGCCGTTTCCCTGTTCAGGAACGGCAGGCGGCTTCCGCAGCGGGCGAAAAAGCGGCGGCGCAGTAACGGCAGCACCTTTATCTGCCTGCACCCATACCGGAACGTCTACTTCCCACGTTGCGCGATCCGGATTTTTTACGAATACTCGAACATGAACCGTATACCGTGATCCGCCGCTTGAAGAAAAGGACACCATTTCCGATGCGATGACCTCTTGCCGTTTCGTTTTTTGTTCCGCTTGCAGTGGAGTAAAAAGGGCCAGCACATCCGGATTGACATACGGTTTTAATCGTTTCAACCGTGCCTCCAGCAACTCTTCGCCGTTCCAGTCCATCCATTCGCGGGCAAAGCCCAGTGCCGTATGGATGGCCATCTGTTGCTCAAGTGATCCTCTCGTCAAGGCTGGGGCCGAATCGGTTTGCGGACGCACCAAGGAAGAGACGGTGCCCAAACAAGCGATCATGAGCATCCCCCATAACAACAGCTTGGGCAGCAAGCGCATGTCCACCCGCCTCACCTCCTGTACATCGGGGACGACTCGCGCAGCTGCTTACCGAGAATCGGAGCCGTCGTATCCGGGGGAAGAGGGAGAAGCGGTAGATCCATGAGACACAGCCGTCGCTCCTCGCTTCCCCACCAGAGCGCGCGATCCACGCCGCGCTCCTTCCACTCCGTTTCATGGATGGCCCATACGTTCGGCAAATGGTCGCCGCTAAACGTTTCTTTTTGCAGCACCTCCCAAATGTCGAGGAGGGCTTTCGGACGACTGGCGATTTTCGTTACAAAGAGGACATGCACCGCCTCCACCTGCGGCCAAATGGCCGGCAGCAGTCGACCGTAGTTAAACAGCTTATCCTTAAGCCGCCACAGGTTTTCCGTGCCCGTATCGTATTCCAGATGGAACACAAGTCGACCGCGTCCAGACCGTAAATAACTGCCGAACCCATCCGGCTTGACCGGCCTTGTTTTGCGTCCCGAAGCGTTCACCTGCACATAGCGGTCCGCCGCTTCGCGCGGATCGAGCCATTCCATGAATCCATCACCGCTAATGGGCAAACTGTGATGGATCAGATCTGTAAAAAAACGATTCGTCCCATAATAATGCTCCAACTGTACCGGGTCGTCCTCCCAGGCTTTGGCCCGAAATGTTTCTTCGTCCCCGCACAAGCTGGCCGCTGCCCTTGCTCCTTTGGCACTCAGGCAATACCCGACATGATGGTTACGGAGGAAGGGAAGCAGGATGCTCCGGATGACGCCTTCCGCTCTCAGTTGTGCAACCATGCTGTATACCGTCTTGATCCGGTAGTTCAGCAGAGCAGCACCTTGTTCTGCAGTTAGTAAGGTGTACCGATACAGCGCCATCATCATTTCTTTTTTTGCTGTGTAGTACATGACAGAGGGTCAGTCCTCCTTTCGTGCGGCTTGGGGCGGTGTGAGTATAAATAGTCTGGCTCAGCCCACTCACGTTCACCGCGTTGTGTCGCGGTTTTTCCGCTTCTTACCTGCTTTCGATGTTCTCTCCGATTTGCCCTCGAAATGACTCTCGTACATCCTCTAAGTGTTTCTCTCGGATTTGCCTTAAGCCCGTTAGCGGAAAAACGGCAGTTCCGATGCTTTGTTTTTTCCGTTGCTGGCTGCCCGGTTGATCTCTTGATCAACCGTCTCCGCCGAACGACCGTCCTGCTCATCCGAATACGCCCAGGCTTCCCCAATCCAGGGTTCATGCAGTGTCGGAACAATTTCGTTTTTGATGGTGAACAGTTCCAGCCGTCCCTCATGGCCTTTAGTTCGCACGATCGCGTGCAGTTCGGCCAAGTTCATCAGGTCGACGTTGGTGACCTGGGGTTTGAGCCAACGTGACAGCTTGTCCGCGTCCGGCCCTCCGAGTTGCAGCAGCATAAGCGTGCCGACATTGCCAAGAATCGCCTCCAGGATGCGGTCGGACAGTTGGGATAAATATTGGGTAGCCAAAAACAGCGACAAGCCGAATTTGCGATCCTCCGCCAGTATTTTCGTCAAAATGTCCGTAGCAAACAGATGCATTTCATCGGCAAAAAAGAAGTGCGGACGCGACTGGTGCTGCGGGCGTTTGCGACAGGTGAAATGATAGTCGATGAAGAACAGGCTGGCTAATATCTTGAGTAAATCCGGCACGCAGCCGGAGCCGTCGATGAGCACAATCTGCCCCTCATCCATCACCTGTCGGACGTTGATGCTGCTGTGCAGCTGACCGAGCATCCGCCGCGACGTCGGGTAGGTGGTGAGCGCGCCTAATTTGTTCAGGATGGGGCCGAGGTGTTCGCCGAAATTGGAAATCTGCGCGAACTCATCTGTCCAGAAATGGCGCAAGTGCACGTCCAGATGCGGCAGCATTTTTTTGCGGTACGTTTCATTAAAGAAAATATCGATGATGCCGAGGACCGTTTGCGGCGGTACGGAAAGTAAGCTGAGTACGGCATTTCTCAAATAATGCTCCGCCCTTGGCCGCGATCCCGGAAACAATTGCTGCAGTGTCGTGACAAATTCGCCCGTCAGGCTTTCCCGCACGTCCGTATGAGCGGCTTGAAACAAATTGAAGCCGCGCGGCCGGTCGGTGTGCCCCAAGGGAATGAGATGCAGCTTCGGATACAGGCTTTTCGGAATGTAACTCAGCAGCGTTTCAATCGCTCCGCCGTGCGGATCGAGAAAAGTGAAGCCCGGCGCCTGATCCGGCGTTTTTTGTAAATCCTCGACCATGCGTGTCATGATCGACAGTAACGTCGACGTTTTGCCCGATCCGGTGGTACCCGCGAGAAACGCATGCTTGAGCATCTGATTCACCGGCATGCGAATTCCTTTGTCTACGCCCGGCACATTGCTTTTTCCGATAAAAAGCCCCGTATCCAGCCCTTCCGGCGTCGGCATAATTTTCACATGCATCTTTTGCATATGCGCGGCAGCGAGATCGCCATAAACCGGGATGCGCAGCCAGTAGCCCAGTTCTTCGGCAGTAAATAAAAGCTTTTTTGATGGCATGCCGGGCGAAAACAGTATTGGGGTCTGGCGTCCCCGAACGGGACGGAGCACAATTCCGTTTCCGCTGCGCATTGATTGCAGCATGTCATTCATCGTTTGCAATCGTGCTTTCGAGCTATACGAACGGATCAGTACACGAAAGCCCACCCACAGCCCAATTTCGTCCTCACCCTGCTTGCATTGCAGTGAACGCTTCACGTTCTGCTGGTGAACGGTCAGTTCCCGCTGCCTCGGTCGCTCTTTCTGGTTTGTTTGCATCTCCCGCCAAATGCCGCGAAGCGACACCGGCTCATTGGCCGGCGAATGCAGCCAGACTTCCGCTTTGCGTACATGGCGCTGCAGCTCGCGCTTGGAAGATGGCGCAAATGTCAGCGACAGCCACACTTCCTCGCCTGCTTTCAGTTCTCCCGCGCCCATCGCCGCGATCATCTCATTCACCGGGTCTTTGCCTTCAGGTAGAAAAGCAACGACAGAAAGGGCACCTTTATACAAGGGTCTTCCTTCGGCCACGATGGTCTGCGCCCGTTTTCCAGCCTCAAACACAGGTTCCGGAGAAGGAAGCAAATACACACCGGAAACCTGGGTTTGAAACGCGGTCTTAAACCCCATCCAGCGGATGTCGGGGACAGAAAAAAAGAGCCGTACTTGTCCAGAAGGACCTTTACACTGGACCAAGAAACGAAAGTAAAGCTGTCCGTATCGCAGCCGCTTGAACCGGGGGTGACCGAGATGGCTGATTTGCTTGGCGAATCGCGCCGCCCTGGCGAGATCCATCGGCGTTGCGTCCAGGGAGGGCATCACTTCAACCCACTGCATTTGTTTGACTGGGCCTTTGCCCGGCTCACACCAGCTTGGAAATAAAAAAGAGAGCACGCTGCTCCCTCCCTTCGATGCCGTATTCGGTTATTCTACCAAATGGCTGTTCCACATCTCCCCTTTCCCTTCGAAACACCGCATACTCCGATGATTCCGGAAATAAAAAAGACAGGCGTTTCCGGGTATGCCGGGTGGCCTGTCTACATTTTTCTACACTATCAGATTAGCATTTTTTACTTACATTGTCGTTATACCTAAACTTATATTTTTTTTACCTCAAAGTTTCCTCAAAGTTTCCTCAAAGTGCAGGTCAAGTGATCCGTGAGGGAAAACGTATCTGCCACTGTGCCCTCTATGTTTGTTCAAAGAGAGCCTCGTCCTTCAAGTCCAAAATCGAGTTTTCCCCGCCGGCGAAAAGGTAAATCCGCTCCAGAACAAGCTTTCGTCTTTCATAATAGGTGCGGGGTGAAACGCCCAACTTCTCCATGGTATCCGCATTTGGCAGATGATGTCCATACCGTTCTTCGACAAATTTCCGTTCTTCCGGGCGAAGTGAACGAATAGCGCCTTCCAGCACTTGAACTTTTAATTGAAGCAATGGAATCTCCAATTCCCGTAACTGCAGCCGCCTAATCACTTCATTCAAGATGGCTTCATTTTTCTGTCCTTGGCCGTGAATGGCCACCAGCTCGAATTTTTGCGTCAAACCCGGAATATTCGCTAACTGTTCCTGCATCATTTCCAGTCGTGCCTTCCATTCCGGCAAGTCAGCCAACCAGTTTTCAACTTGACGATACGGAATGCGTTTTTTCAACGCCCCCACCCTCTCTGCTGTGTTCTTCGATGCACTTTGACATGCGAATCGTGACGCATCAATTCTTCGTAGTAGGCAAGGGGTGGGTTGACTTTCTTTTGCTTGTTGCGTAACTCTGACGAATGTCCATTGCCGGACGATGAAGCTTCTGCCTGAGTCGTCATTATAGGTGAATCGGTTTTTTTAGAATTGGGATCAACCATGTCTTTGCTCCTCTCATTTCATGATTGAGCGCGCCCTCAACCTGATTGTATCCCCGCTGCACCGTTCCCGTTAGTCCGATCTTTTTGTAGCACCTTTTTGAAAAAGGTGCTATTTTTTTGTGATACCTCCCTTGGGTATACCCTGGTTTTTTCTCTTCAAACTAAGGGATTAAATGATAAGTGAAACAGGGGTATGATTTTGATAGGTCACTCCAGAACACGTGAATGGTGAAAGAAACATCCTTAACAGGGATGTCTGCGAACCACTTTTCCTGCTGTGGCATGATATCGTTGGATGAAAACCGAACAACATAAAAGCGCCCCATTAAAATGAGACGCTGTTACGTTGGCCTATGCGGTTGACAAAATAACATCCTATAAAATTCCTTTCATACTCGCTTTCTGGGCCGCTTCCTTGCTGGTATGGACCTGCATTTTTCGGATGATTCGACTCACATGCTTCTTGATGGTACTCTCGGAAATATGCAAATTCTTCATAATCTCCGACTGCGTAGATCCTTCATAGATAAACCGAAGAATACTGGACTCGGCGGCTGTTAGGCTTGTCCGCAGTTCCATTTGCTTCATCCTGATGAATTCTTGACGCAGAACACCCGCTGCAACGAAATGAATGGAAGACTGCTCCCCATGGACCGCTCGAACGGCAGCGGGAATATCTTCCGCATGAGCTTGAACAATATAATCGGTGACGCCGTTAGAGAATGCCTCCAGTATGAATTCGCGATGATCCATAAAAGTAAACATGATCATTTTGGCCGTATGGAGCGCGTGGATTTCCAAGGCTGTGGCGATGCTGTTTAACCCATTGCCGTTAAGCATGGCGTCCATTAGCACCACATCGATTTCAAGCATCCGGACTATATGTAACGCATCCTCTTTTGTTTGCACAGTACCGACCACTACCAAATCCGGTTCCCGATTTAAAAAATGCGAAACCATTTCTTCCCAGCTCGGATCATCTTCAACAAGCAGTACTTTGATCCTTTTCATTTTACACCACCCCTGACAGGTGATTATGTTTCTATTCGCTTCAAGTGGCAAAACCTCCATTAAACTTCGTCGATTTTTTGCCATTATAACTTCCTGTGTAAAGCTCGAACAAGAACAAAGGCAGCGTTTTCAATATGCATTAAGAATTAACCCACTATATCAGAACGATAAAGTTATGTACCATCTCCATAAACTCTCCCCCTTTACTAAAGTGGCTTTATGAACAAAACATCGGGTAACCATGATGTCGATTTCTGACACAATGATCTTGGAAAACAGAGAGACCTTAATCCCGGATTCCTGACCAAAAGTCAGATGAAACAGGTGCATTTTCCCTATAACCACTTGTTTTGTTCGTATAACTATTGTACTAGAAAATTCTATCTTCGGGGAGGATAAACTTTCTGCTACCCCTCTTCGATTCGTGTCGAAAGCTCTTTATAATACCAGAAAGAAGGAATATTATGCGATTTTGGTTTTGAAGTCGAAGTGAAAAAGATTGGATAGCTTCCATGTTCTTAACGTGTCGATTTGTGATCACAATCGGCAACAAACCGATCTGAACAAAACGAACCAATTTTTTGAAACCAGGCTACTCATCTTTTTTGTTTATGATCACAATAGGCCTCTGCGTTTTATTTTATCTGCCACGTCTCTCCCTGTTCTGCCGCCAATTTTTTTGATCAGTTGCCGGATATGGAACTTCACGGTATTCGTGGTTATGTTTAACGCCTGAGCCGTCTGTCTTCTCGTATAGCCATTTCCCAGAAAAAGTAAGATTTCCTTTTCCATCGGGGTCAGGAGCTGTTGCAGTTCTTTCCTTCTTAAATGAGCGACTTCTCGACGCAGCGATGCCGCGGCGTCTGGATGAATGGAGGCAATATTATGGTGAGCATCCCGAATGGCGGAAGGGATATCTTTGTAATGTGTTTTATTCACATAGTTCAGTACGCCAATCGTAAATGCGTCGATAATGACATCCCTCTCTTCCACCGAGGTCAGCATAATAATCTTCATTGGTTTGGTGTTCAGCATCTCAATCGCCGTATCCAATCCATCATAGTATGGAGGCGTCAGCATTGCATCGAGCAACACCACATCGACATCATGCAGTTTAATGACTCGGATCGCCTCCTCCTGGTTCATAGCGACCGTCACCGATAAATCCGGTTCCGTTTCCAGGTAAGTGGTGAGGCATTCCAAACAAATCGAATCGTCTTCAACCAGTAAAATACGTATTTTAGGCTCCATAATCTACGCCTCCCTTTAAAAGATGCCTCGAACTAAAAAGAAAAAGACACGTACCCCAAGAGGCAGTGTCCAACTGCAAATCCGTTAGGGTAACCCGGCGGTCATTGCATTTCTGCAGTAGATCCGTGGCTTTGCGTCCCTGTCTTTCGATCAGGTTTGCCATTTTCCTATTTTATTCGATATGCTCAATAGGTTTATTTTACCATACGAGATATGATTTAACTATATTTTGTTCAAATCTGTAAGTTATTCGATTAACTATCTTCCTATAAATGATGGTTGGGTCTTTTCTAAAAATGATTTAGTTCCTTCTCTGAAGTCCTCTGTGGACGCTATCAGACCGAAGTAATCTGCACCGAGAAGAGCGGACTCTTCTAAAGTTAGATTACACCCCCGATGAATTGCCTCCCAAGTCATTTTTACTGCGATAGGAGCCTGAGACAGAATTTCTAGGATAAGAGTTTCTGCTTCTGATAGTAATTTATCAGGCTCAGCAATCCTATTAATGAGTCCTATTCTGTAAGCTTCGTCTGCGCTTATCGCGTTTCCGGTGAGCAACAGTTCTGCAGCACGTCCCTTACCTATAAGTCTGGGAAGCCTCGTAGTTCCTCCAAAACCGGCAACAGTTCCAATACGGACTTCAGGATGTCCTAATCTAGCATGATTAGCGGAAACACGGAGCGCGCAAGATTCAGCTAACTCAAGCCCGCCTCCTAGTGCGAAGCCATTGATAGCAGCAACAACTACTTTCCCCAATGACTCGATTTTATTAGTAACCGTAACAGCTAGCAGAGCTAAATCCCTTACTTCGAGAGGAGTGGCTCTATTGAGAAACTGAATGTCCGCACCTGCGGAAAATGCCTTTTCACCGGCACCGGTAATTATCACTGCCTTTACACTAGAATCAGTTTTGACCCTGTCCAAGATGGACGAAAGTTGGTCAAGTACATCTCGGTTTAACGCATTAAGTGCTGCCGGCCTGTTTAGTGTAATTCTTGCGATTCCATTTTCTTCAGTGTAGATTACGATATCTTTGTTTAACATCTTAACTCCTCCATTCGCTATTTAGTCTACCGACAAAAGCTCAGCGGCAATTTAGGTGCTATACCCAACTAAAACTGTCATTCTTTCTTAAATGAAATCTCTGTTTTGGTTTGACTTACCCTTAGTAAAACAGTTCTATCAGTAATAGCATCCCTGACAACAACAATAAAGCGGAGTAAGTGTGCAAGCTATTTGTTAGTGCGCCTGCACCCACCGGACCGATTATTTGACCAACTCCATAAATCGCTGTCAGGTTACCGATTATTCTGCTACTTCGGCTTGGATCAATTTGCCTGCCGATAGTTAGACCGCAAAGGCACGGCCTAGGCAAAACGTTGTCCTCCGTTTGGTTGAACATTTGCGCTCCCTCCTTTTGGGGATATGTATTAAAAGGATACTCCTTGGTGGACTGTCTGCCTGACCATCCTCATCTCCTTAACCGAGAGCAAGCCCAGCAAAAAAACAACGAATCCTATAATAATAAGCAATGCCCCGATTTCCACGCTGTAAGAGAGAAGCGACTCGCCGCGCAAGGCCATGCCTCTAAAGAGTTTGTTCAGCCAGTTCATCGGCAGCGGCATTGCGGTCCACTGAAAAAATTTAGGGAAAATGGACGGAGCGATCTGAATGCCGGTCACAAGGAAAGACGGATATAAAATGATACTCGTACGAAGGGATATTTTGCTCTGATCCTTGACGGTCCAACTGACGAGCATGCCCAAGAGAGACATAGCGAGCGTATAGAAGAACAAGGGAAGGATAAACACATAAGGCGCCGCTTCAAAACGCAAACCTCCCAATTGCTTCAATAGTCCGTAGCTGAACATCAAAGAAACAGCGGACAGGACCGCATATGGAATGGCCCTGTACAGTAGTCGAATCGGATGGGCGGCTTCCTCCGCCATCTTGCCCTCCCGGCGCAGGCGCGGTCCGACCGCGCCTGCAGCGCTTGTTGTGACCATAAGTACGACGATATTGACGAATCCGAGCACCATGGAATTCATAAATGAACTTGTCGGATTAAACAGAAAGCGCTGCTGCATGGACAATGGGACCAGAATGCCAGCGGTTGCGGAGGCATCCAGGCCTAGTGAGCCCAACTTGGCGGCCGATACCGACGTATTCTCCGTGGCCACGATCTCCTGTATAGCTGTCCGGATATTCGTCAAGGCGGATGGCATCGCATTGTCCATCAGAAAACCGATTGGGACCGATTTCCCTTGGCTTCGCTGGCTTTCAAGCCCTTCGGGCAATACCACCACCGCGACCTCTTTTTCATTGGCCAGCAGCGTTTCGGGAGTCTCATGATTCGGATTGACCCGCGTTACTTTCATATATTGCGATGAATCGATCTTCTCAATGATTTGACTCGAATAAAGGGAATGGTCCAAGTCGATCACCGCTACCGACGCTTCACTGATTTGGTTACGGGAGAACATCAGCCCGAAAAACAGCGCAGCAACAAGCGGCGCGGCGAGAATCGAAATCCACGCCTTCCCGCCAGTAGCAATATGCCATTCATCGATCAACGATTTCATTGAGGTTTACCTCCATCGTAAGACCTGGAACAATGGAACCGGTAGAATCGACATGGATGCGAAGCTGGAACATGTTCACATCCGCAAGTCCTTTCTCTCCACTCATCTTCAAGGCTGCAAACTGGGAGGCGGGTTCTACGCTATCCAGTTTTCCGCTTACTTGTTGATTGTCAAGAGCCGGGATCCTTACCGGAATGGCCTCGCCCTCGCGGAATTTCTGCACCTGAGTCTCATTCACATACACGTTCGCATATAACCTGTCACCTTGGACCGAGACTGCGGGCGTGCCGGATGCAACGAGATCGCCTGTCTTGATGGAAATCTTGTTGACATGCCCGTCCATGGGCGCCGTCAATTCCGCTCGCACCTTTTGCACTTGAAGAAGTTGAAGCTGAAGCTGAAGCTGCTGCTGCTGTTTGTCTATTAGCCCGAGCATTCCTTTAGCAGCCGGGTTCTTGGGGTCCAACTGTCCGGACTGGACATCCAGCAATTCCAAATTCACATTGGCTTGCCGAATTTGCAGATCTGTTTCCGTCGTATCCAAGCGGGCAAGGAGATCCCCTTTCTTTACGGCTGCCCCTTTCTCCACCTTGATCTCCGCTACCTTGCCTGAAATTCCTTGGAAAACCGCATTCGCCTGATCAGCCGTTAGTGTCGCCTGTTTTCTCGTTTCGGCTCGGGCCACTGCGTCCTTTCCGTTCATTAAAAGCAGCACACCTCCTCCTACCAGTAGAACGGCCAAAATGGAGATTACTACGATTTGCTTCTTCATCCTTCTCTCTCCTCCTAATCTGCGGGTTCCATTGATGGCCTTCGCCTTCTTTTCTCCGCTAAATATGATGATCATAATATATTATAATCATCATATATAAGACCGTCAAGGCTCTGTACAGGTTTGACAGCCATTTATATGACGGTTATAATATTTAAAAGAAAATTCGAGGTGAACGGAATGCCGTATCCGCAAAAACACAAAGAACAGGTAAGGAAGAATATCCTGCGGAGCGCATCCAAAGCCTTTCGCAGACATGGCATCAAAGAGGTCAGCGTCCCCTCGATTATGAAAGGCGCCGGGTTGACGCACGGAGGCTTCTACGCCCACTTCACCAATAAGGAACAATTAGTAGCGGAAGCCTGCAGCGGCACGATTGAGGAAACAATTGCTTTCTTGAGCCGACTGGCGGACGAAGCCCCTAACGAACAACGACTGAAAGCAGTAATTGAATTTTACTTAAGCGAGGTTCACCGGGACACTCCGGAGGATGGGTGTTTGCTGCCAACGCTTTCCAGCGAAATTAGCCGTTCTACACCGGAGATTAAAGCTGCATTTACAGAGCAGCTTCGTCATTTTCTGTCGTTCATGTCCAGTCTGGTCGGTGGGGATCAGGAAAAAGGCATCGCCTTGACAGCTTCCTTGGTTGGTGCCATGTTGCTGTCTCGTGCCGTCAGCGATACCAAATTCAGCGAATCCATTTTGAAGGCCGTTTTGCAGCAGACGAAAACAGCCGCTGCAGCATCCAATTGAGACCCGGAACCTGCTATGATCATTCCCATAAGTGTAAAAAAGTCCCCGCCTTGATCGGATGTACTGAACCCCGTTGGTGGGACAAAGAAAAAAACACCTAGCTTACCTGTTGCCTGTAATCTACGGGCGACAGGTAATTTAATCTACCCTGAATCCGTTCGTGATTGTAATAATGGATGTATTCTCGCACAATTTCCATTACAATGGAATTGGTCGTTTTATTTATTTCTTGTGAGTAGAATGCTTCTGATTTGAACTGTGAATGGAAGGATTCGATTGCGGCATTATCGTGGCAATTGCCCTTACGGGACATACTCGTGATAATGCCTTTTTCTTTTGCATAGCGCTGGAACGCGGTAGAAGTGTATAAACCGCCTTGGTCGGAATGAAGAATGGTTCCATGCACTTCACGTTTGCGGCAAGCCTCCTCAAGCGTTTCAATCGCTAGGGCTAGATCTTGTCGTATGCTGACTTTGTAGCTGATAATTTCGCGTTAAACGTATCGAAAATGGAGGAGAAATACAGCATCTGATCCCCAAAGGGTAAATATAACACGTCGGTAAACCATTTTTGGTTTGGAGCCGTGGCTTTAAAATTTCGTTGAATGCGATTCTCTGCTACAATTGCCTCCTGACCTGTCAGGTATACTTTCTTGGCCCGTTTCGCTTTAGACAGCAAGTTGTTTGCTTTCATTAGGCGCAATACCCGCTTGTGATTAATGCGCGCCTTAAGCAGCTTGCGCAAGGTGTCCGTTACCCGCCGATAGCCATACCGTCGTTTGTGCTTCTTACAAACGACGATCATGGCCTGCTCAACTTCATCTTTGGTATCCCAATCCTTTTTCTTCCACCGGTAATAGGTTGAACGGGGAATTTCTAATAGTCCACACAACTCTTTCACGGTAAAGCTGCTTTGCAACTGTTGAATGACAGTGACTACTGTTTTTGATCCTACCCCCTTGAAATTTCCACGAACTTTTCCAGCACCGCCACCTTTGCACGAAGGTGCTGAATTTCGCGTTGCATTCCTTCTTCTTTACTCAACTCCTCAGGACCATTTACGTATGTATATGGTTTCCCGATCGGTTGACTAAGTCGGTGTTCCTGTCCATTGCGAATCCACCTCATCCATGTTTTGATTTGCAATTTGTTCTTTATCCCCAGGCTGTCCATAATCTGCTGATTGCTGTAGACTTGCTGTTTCATTTCTATGGCCTTGCGCTTGGTCTCTTCCGGATAATGCACTTTCTTTCCCAAAGCAAACACCTCCTCAGAATCTATAATACGATTCAGGGAGGTGTTTTTCCTTGTGTCTCACTTTCCGGGTTCAGTACATGCTCTAGGGGGTTAATGAAATAGTTGACGGCACCAAATTATTAAGCGGCCATGGCCCGGCAAGCTTTCGCACAGGAGAAGCACGCTTCAGCACAACGTTGACAGTGCTCGTGTTCATGCTTGTTGCATTCATTCCCGCAAGCCTCACAAACCTCCGCACAGATACGGCAGATCTCTTTCGCGTAGGAACTGTTCATCGACATCGCTTGCACGGCGAAGGCACAAATGTCGGCACATTCCCGGTCCAAACGAATACATTCTTTCATCATTGCGACATGATCTTCTTTTAAACAAGCATCATAACAGTGATTGCACGCTTGCATACAACGGATACATTCCTCAATGCAGGATTGAAATTGTTCGTGTGACATGGGTGGTTAGCCTCCTTTTGTTTCTTCTATTGTTTTTTACCCCTTACGGGAGAAAAACCGTCAATTAATGTTTCATGCCCGGCATGTTGCTCATATCATGGCCACCACTGTTACCGGTATTTGGCTGTGACCCCGATCCCGCCGGTGAAAGTTCAGTGTCGGTTACCCATTTATGATTTTTCACGGGCTCCCCACCTGTGGTCGGCGTATAATCGACCATATAGACCGTCGTTTGCTCTGCTGAATCGATGGTACCCGTCGCACCTTTCATCCCTGGCATGTGATCAGCCTCCAAGGTAACCTGTGCGCCCGGTTTCAGAGCTTCCGCGCCGGGATTTTTCAATTCTTCGTGAATCACCCATTTATGGTTCTTTACCGGATCTCCACCTGTTGTTGGCGTATAGGACACCGCATAGGCTGTCGTATCATAAGCTCCAACAATCGTTGCTGTCGCACCTTTCATCCCTGGCATGTGCTCGGTTTGCATAATCGCTTGACTGCCGACCTTAAATTTTGGATTCTGGTCTTCCTTTAAGCCAGCAGGCACTTCGCCTGAACCGGAATGATTCATGCCGGAATGATCGGTCTGCGCGTTATCGCTGTTAGTAGGTGCTGGCGTCGTCGTATTGTTGGCAGGAGCCGGGCTCGTTGTATTATTTCCACATGCAGTTAATACAGCAATCATCACAGCAGCAATGATCAAAACCAATTTTCTTTTCATGTCAAAATCCTCCTATTATGGATTGATAGCTTGTCCTTGGTTGGCAATTTTTTTCCAATCAGTCCCATAATCAGCGGACACATAAACATCTTTTTTTTCGGTGGCCAAGGCGAGCTCTTTCGGATTCGCCGGACTTCCCGTTAGGTACGATATCCCGTCACCGTTTTGCACCGGCGTTTTCATCGTGACCCGTTGTTTTGTTTCCAGATTAACGCTGATCAGCTCTAATTTGCCGGTACCGATCAAAAGCTCCCCTTGGTCCGTAAAAGCAACGGCAGAAACCGGCTGGTCGGTATAAAGAGCGGTAAACGTTTGGCCGTTATCCCTTGAAACATAAGCGCCCGAAGTTGTGCCGATCGCCACAATCGTGTCCTGTGTCGGATGCGCCGCAAGCGCGGTAATCTGTCCAGAGACACCGGACATTGGGCTGCTCACCCTAGTCTTGCCCTCATCTCGACTGTAAAAGAGCCCCGCCTGCTTCATTTTCGAATTTGGCTCGGGATTCAGCACATAAAGGGTATGCGTGCGATAACTCACGCTCATGCCATGAAGGTCCACTTCGCCCTCCAAAGCCAGAACGGTAATCGATTTTCCTTCATCGGTACTTTTAATTAAACCCATGGGATTTTTGTAGGTGGAACCGACTGCAGGATGACCGCTGCTGTAAAATCCGTTATCGGCCATCGAAAAACCCATGTAATCATGCTTCTCCCCTGGGGCGTCACTCCACTTGCCATCGGCATAGACTTTTAGCCCGTTATGTGCCGGGATGAAAAGACGTTTGCCGTCGCTGGAATACCCAAGGCCATGAATGTGTGTAAATGCCAGCCCTCCCGTATCGTGAGCGCCGTGCGGATCGTCCGCCGTTTTCTTGGAACATGCTATGAATGCTGCGGCAATGACAACTGCCAATGCCAGTAGGATGATTTTTTTCAGGAAAACGTCCCCCCTAAAACTGATTTTCTCTATATTCATCGTCGCGCCAAATCAGACGATTGGCAAGATAGTATAAGTTTACCCATCACTTGTGAAGATCCTGTGTAGATGAGCAGATGTTGGTTAAAAATAAACGGTTTTCTTTCGGAAGTCGGATCATAAACGTGGTGCCATGCGTACTTTCTGCCCACACCTGCCCGCCATGAGCGGTGACGAGCTTTTTGACGATGGTTAACCCCAAACCGCTGCCGCCGGTTTTCCGATTACGTGATTTGTCCCCCCGGTAAAATCGCTCAAAGATATACGGTAAATCCTCTTGCCCAATACCGCTGCCCGAATCCTGCACGCGAATCAGTACGTCTTGTTCTTCCTCGGCAGCCTCAATCTGCACCTGTCCATGTTCCGGCGTGAATTTTAGAGCATTGCTAAGCAGATTCACGAAAATTTGGATCATACGATTCCGGTCCGCAAAAATTTGAATATTCGGGCTACAGCGAGACGCAAGCCCCACGTTTTTTTCCAGATAAGCCGCAGCCACGAGATCCACCCCTTGGGCAAGTATCGCATTGAGGGGTTCTCGCTTTCGTTCCAATTGAAAAGCCGGTGAATCCATATGCGTTAAGTCTTCCAGTTCAGCTACCATTTGCGTGAGCCGTTCAATTTCTTCGAAACACGCATGGATACGCTCCGGGGTTGGTTCCCAAACCCCATCTTCAAAGGCTCGCATATGGCTTTTCAGCGTGGCCAGCGGCGTGCGAAGTTCGTGCGCAATGTCTCCGGTCATGGTGATCCGAAGCTGCTCTTGTTTATGCAGCTGCGCGGCCAGTTCGTTCAGCGAAGTGCCAAGCTCTGCAAGTTCGTCATTGCCGCCGATCATAACCCGCGTATCGAGCTGCCCGTCCGACATCCGTTCGGCAGCCTGTTTCATGTCCACAAGCGGCCGGGAAATCCGTTTTGCGATATAAAAACCGATCAGAACCGCAAGAATGATCGAACCGGCGAACGTCAACATAATCGATTGGAAAAGCGCCTGCTCCAAGTGATAATCGAGTTGCGACACATCATGGTTCATGCCTGCCGCTTGGTCATGGAACATGGAAATATGGTAATGCGTGGCGATAATCACGCTTAAGGTCGAAATGAGCAGGATGCACGTCGCGGTACCGATAATGATGAAAGCCAGGCGTGTGTGCAGTCGCTTATTCATGTCGTGCCCCCTGCAAACCGGTAACCTAGGCCGTATACGGTCACAATATACTGCGGATTCTTCGGGTCCGGTTCAATATTGTGGCGTATGTTTTTTACATGCTGATCGATGGTCCGCATATCGCCATCAAAGGCGTAGCCGAGTACCTTATCGACCAATTCCTCACGCGTAAAATGCCGCTGCGGATATTTGGCCAAGGCAAGCAGCAGCTTATATTCATTCGGTGTTAAATTGACCGGTTCTCCATGGCAGAACACCGTATGTTTCAGCGAATCAATGTCGAGATGGCCATCGTTAAAGGATAACCGGTCGGCAAGCAAATGACCGTCATCCGTTCGGCGCAAGATCGCCCGGACCCGGGCCACGACCTCACGCGGATCAAACGGTTTGGTCAAATAATCGTCCGCCCCCATGGACAACCCTTTGATTCGATTGTTTTCAGATACCTTTGCGGTAAGCATCAGAATGGGTACCGAATTCATTTTCCGTATCGTTTGGCATACCTGCTCCCCATCCATATCCGGAAGCATCAGATCGAGTATCACGAGATCGACGGACTCCCTTTGCAGCGCCTGCAAAGCTTCACTCCCTGTCGCGGCTTCCACCGCCTGAAAACCTTCTTTTTTCAGATAGGAAACCACGACATCCCGAATTTTTCCTTCATCATCCACCACCAAAATCGTCTTCATCAGGGCCTCCTAAACAAAAATGATTTACGGCTCACCCCGCGTTGCTGCTTTCCCGCTTTCGCAGCCACCAATACACAACAAACACCACCAGCAGAAAGACAGCGTAGATCAATGATGTCCACAATACATTGCCGAGATCGGAAAGCAGTTGATCGCCAATAACGGCAAATACAAACATCACCGGTATTTTCCCGATCAACGTAGCGGCCATAAATGTGCCAAACCGCATTCGACTGATGGCTGTATAAATATTGACGAAAGCAGCAGGCACAAACGGAATCAGTCGGGCGAGTAACACTGCAAAAAACGCATTGCGCTCCATTAAGGCTGTAAATTGGTCCACTCGTTTGAATTTGGCCAAGAGCCTCATTCCTTGCTCCTGAAAAACGACCCTCACCAACAAAAATAGCAGACCAGCAGCAAGGGTAGAGCTGAGGATATTGAATACCCCACCTAAAAAGGGGCCATATTTGGCCCCTATGATTCCGGCAACCACGCCATAAGGAACAACAGGAATAAGGGCGAGTAATACGGCTAAACCAAACAGCAGCATGAGATGATTGGCGCTATCATCATCCAACCACCGAAGGATCGGATCTTTGTTTAGGATGATGACGATGACCCCGATCACGTAGCCGAGAAATAAAAGCCGTTTCTTCATCATCCGTTGCCGCACGCCGTCATATGTTGAAGTTCCGCTATCGTCAGGCGTTCAACGAATCTCGAGAATTTTTCTTTCTTTTTCCCTAACTCTTGAAAAATCGCAATTAGACGTGTAACGAAGGGGATAATCCGATCCTCCGGAATGCCAGAAGCGTATAACTGGCCGAGACGGGATTTGATACCCTTGGCTTCACCGCCGACATAGATATCATACACGTCGTTCATCTTGACTACCGCAATATCTTTGAGAAGCGGCTCACTGGTTCCGAGTGCGCATCCGGCATACCCGATTTTTAAAGGACTTGGGACTTCTTGGCCGACAATGGCCTGATCAAGCTGTACCGCCACGTTAAGACCGGCATCGTCGGCTCCCCTGCAAAAATTGCAGGTGATCAAATTTTTCGTATAAAATCCTGCAGGTTGGATGTCTAAACCGGCTTCTTTCAATTGGACTTGTACAGTATCGATCCGGTCGTCCTGCATCTCCACATAGAGCTGTTTAAAGGTCGTCAGCTCAATTTTGGCATCATCTCCCACAATGGAACCCAGTACAGCGAGTTGCTCCGGCTTAAAAAGCGAGCCGCCTTCCTGGAACCCCGGTGACACCGCAAATTTCTTGTAAGCCAATTCTCCCCACACTCCTTTTTACAATTTAGCCCGCTGCAGCCGGAGGGCATTCAGTACAACCGAAACCGAGCTGAACGCCATCGCCGCCCCTGCCAGCCAAGGAGCCAAAAATCCGGCCGCAGCAATCGGGATGCCGATCACATTATAGGCAAGTGCCCAAAAAAGGTTTTGCTTGATATTGGTCATCGTTTTGCGGCTCATCAAGATGGCATCCGGAACGCTGTTCAGGTCGCCGCGCATCAGTGTCACATCGGCAGCTTCCATGGCCACATCGGTGCCGGTGCCAATGGCCATGCCAATATCAGCCGTAGCCAGTGCCGGGGCATCATTGATGCCATCGCCAACCATGGCCACTTTCTGGCCCGCTTGCTGCAATTTCTTGACTTCATCTGCTTTGCCCTCGGGCAGCACTTCCGCAAGCACCCGGTCGATCCCGACCTGACGGGCGATGGCCTGGGCGGTCCGTTCGTTGTCGCCGGTGATCATCACCACTTGAAGTCCCAGCTCTTTGAGTCGCGCAACGGCGGCTTTGGAGCTCTCCTTGATCGTATCGGCCACTGCCACAATGCCCGCATAATGACCATCAATTGCAACGAGCATCGCGGTTTTTCCCGATTCTTCAAGCTCATTCATCCGCTCGTAAGCCGTCTGCGCGTCAATCTGATTTTTGGCCATCCATTTTCGTGTTCCAATGAGTACCGCTTTTCCTTCGACAACCGAGCGAATACCAAACCCCGGCACCGCTTCAAACGCCTCGGCTTCCGGAAAAGCAATGTTTCGCTCCCGAACACCAGCGACAATGGCTTCCGCAAGCGGATGCTCGGAGTTTTTCTCGGCTGCCGCCACGAGAGCAAGGAACCGGTTTTCATCCATGGATTCCGACACGATCACATCGGTGAGTTCGGGTTTGCCTTTGGTTACCGTACCGGTTTTATCCAGTACAACGGTCGTAATTTTATGCGTCGATTCCAGGTGTTCGCCACCTTTGAACAAGATGCCGAGCTCCGCCGCGCGGCCGGATCCGGCCATAATCGACGTAGGTGTAGCGAGTCCAAGTGCGCAAGGGCAGGCAATCACAAGTACCGCTATGGCTTTTTCGAGCGCACCGGCAAAATCATCAGGAGCGACACCGAAATACCAGACAAGGAAAGTGACTACCGCGATCCCAACGACAATCGGAACAAAGATGCCGGAAATCACGTCGGCTATACGCTGGATCGGCGCTTTCGAGCCCTGTGCTTCTTCTACGACTTTGATGATTTGCGCAAGCGCCGTTTCTTTACCAACCTTGGTTGCCTGAATGCGAAGCATACCGTTTTTATTGATCGTCGCCCCGATCACCGCGTCGCCTTGCCGCTTGCTTACCGGGAAGCTTTCGCCGGTCAGCATCGATTCATCAACCGAAGATGAACCTTCCAGCACGATACCGTCAACCGGCACTTTTTCACCGGGCTTCACGATCACAACATCACCTGCAGCCACGTCCTCGATTGGAATGGCCACTTCCTGACCGTCTCGCACGACCAACGCTGTTTTGGCCTGCAAGCCCATCAACGTTTTAATGGCTTCCGATGAACGGCCCTTCGCTAATGCTTCAAACAGTTTACCAAGCACGATCAACGTAATGAGTACCGCACTGGTTTCGTAATACATGGCTTGCGCATGATGGGCATGTACGTCATTTGCCCACTGAACCGTTAAATACAAACAATAGAAATAGGCGGCCGATGTGCCAAGCGCCACCAATACATCCATATTGGCGCTGCCACCCCGCAGCGCTTTATATGCGCCGACATAAAAGGGCCGTCCGACGATAAATTGAACGGGCGTGGCCAAGATCAATTGAAACCAAGGATTCATAAAAAGATCCGGCACCCAAATCCAAGCCGTAAACGAAAAGTGACCGACCATGGCCCATAACAGCGGCAGCGACAAAATGGCGGATAGCAGGAACCGCTTTTGCTGCGCCTTAATTTCTTTCTTCCGATGGTCTACCGCCTCTTGCTGATCCTGTTTGAGCGCTGCCTTGTATCCGATCTGCTCCACTTTCTTCACCATATCCGAAGTGGACACTTCGGCCGGCGAATACTCAACGTGCGCTGTCTCCAGCGCCAGATTAACGGTCGCTTTTGACACGCCCGGCAGTTTGTTTAGCCCCTTCTCAATCCGAGCCGCACACGCAGCGCAGGTCATGCCGCTAATGTCGAAATCCACAGTATCTTTTACGGTATCGTAGCCAATATCTTGAATTTTTTTCTCGATCAAGGGAATATTCACTTTATCCGGATTGTATGTAACGGACGCCTGTTCAAGAGCAAAGTTCACGTTTGCATCCGTCACGCCTTCTAGTCTGTTTAAGCCTTTCTCGATCCGGTTGGCACAAGCGGCACACGTCATACCCGATATTTGCAACGTCGTTTGCTTGTTTTGCTGTTCTGCTATGTTTTGCATAATTCCCACCTCTTTCATACCCCTATAGGGTATATAAATTGGTAAAAAGAAAGGCCACCATTGGCGGCCGTTTGCTTGTTAGGCTACGTCATACCCTTATTCTTCAATCGCTTTTTTTACGGCATCCAAGGAGAATTTATTTTCATCGTATTCCACCGTCACCGCGTTATTTTTCAAGTCCACATGAGCCGAACCGCCGATTTCTTTGACGGCTTTCTCAATGGAATTTACACAGTGTTGGCAGGACATCCCGTTTACTTTCAGCGTTACTTGTTGCATATAAAATCCCTCCGATAGTTGTATTATTTCATTAATTTATTAACCGTAATCAAGAGTTCGTCAATGACTTCACTTTCCCCGGCCTGGATACGTTCCACCACGCAGCTCTTCATGTGTCCTTCGAGCAGCAGTTTGCCTACGCTGTTCAAGGCCGACTGAATCGCAGCGATCTGGTTCAGTACATCATCACAATAAGTATCCCGCTCGATCATGCCTTTTACTCCGCGAATTTGGCCTTCAATCCGATTCAGACGGGAGATCAAATTACCCTTCGTTTTGTCCGAATGATGGCTCTTTCTTTCGCTGTCCGCAGAGCAACAGGAATCGTCGGTTTCGTTTATTACCACTTCCTCTTGGTTCGCCACGACTTATCACCTCACACCCAAAATATACAATATGTCAAGGCAAATGTTTTATTTAAATGCTCCCCAAAAACAAATGACGCTACACGTTAAACAATGACGTTCTTACAGCTGTCGGTTGACAAGAACTTGATGTCATAAATGACAAGAACTTTATCTCATTCCTGATTAAAAGTACGTCGCGGCGAATGTCCAACCATCCCTCCATTGATTGCACTTAATATGCCTTTCACTTGAGATTGTGATGTTCTCGTCTGCCTTCCCTCTATTTCTGAACGGATAATTGAGTACTTTCTCATGGCATGGCTATACCTCCAAAGGACAAGTTCTTATTCTAAGATTTGAGCGAGCCCCCGTGATGCGCCGGCACCGAAGCGATAGCGAAATGGCAATGATGGGTGAGCTGCGCTTTCAAAAGCCTTTGCTTCCCTGCGAGTCCCGTTAAAAATCCCACTGGAACCCGGCCTCCTTTGCCGGGATCGCTTGGGATTTAGGGACGCTGTACCGGGGGATGATATGACCCTTCCAAACCCTGCCTTGGCTTAAAGCCAGGACAACAATGCTTAAGCAAATAAAAAACAGTCCTAAAAAGGACTGTCTCAGACGGCATATGTATGAAAATTATCGTGCATTCGGAAATAAGCGGCTTCCGGATCACTGGCCACAAAATATTGTATACTGATTTAGGTCTCGCCGCTCTTAAATTTATTTTTTTGCTTTGTTTGCACACTTCTGCCATACGCTTAAAATCAGGTACTTTTTTTTACTTTTCTTCAGATGCCAAAAGCTTTCGGTCTGAGGTCAATAAAACCCCTCGTTAACAGCACGCTTTCTAGCGAATAATTCAAACATATTACCATAGAAGGGGAATTTTAATCTGGCTCCGAACAAATTAAAAATGAAAAATAGGAAATCTCGAATGGGTCTTGCATAGGGTGTATTAAAATAAGGTTTATTAATCTCTAAAATATCCATATTCATCCGTTCCAACAGTGTCCGTAATTCTTTATCTGAAATCAAATAGTGTTTTATATCTTTTTCTAAAAAAGGAAGATTCTTGAATAATTTATAGTAAATACTCGAAGTATTTGGCGTCGCTAAAAAGGCTATGATACCACCTCTTTTTAGCATCATATTGGAATACGACAATATTTCCGTTGGTTCCATATAGTGCAAACTGCCTCTAAAAACAATAAGATCAAAACTTCCCTTCTCACAAGAGTTAATGTCAAAATTAATTCCTTTCTGGATTGCTATCTCTTTCGCAGATTTGGAGACCTCAATTCCGTACTTTTCCCACTCGTCCCCGAATAGTTCAGAAAATGATCCAATTCCGCAGCCAATATCCAAGAGGCGTCCTTGTGGGGGTAAATATTTTTTCAAACGATTATATTCGTGATTATAGGCTTGTACTCGCCGTTTATATTTGTCGCTGGATGGATCTAAATAAGAACTATAATCAAAATCCCCATCCAAAAGTTCCCTTTTACCGGACATATTAGTGGCACCTCTTCACAATGAACTTGGATAAATTGTTGTTTTGTCTGCACCGCTTCGAAATAAGTAACTTTATTCCGACCTGGTCCCTTGCACTTCGGCCTCTAACGAGCCAAAAAATCTATTTAATCCCTGTCCCATCAACTTTATACTTACTTACCGCCAATCTTATTTTCACCTCCTCACTAATAGCATATGTCGTTCCTTTGTTTCCTGAGATAATTGAGGGAATCCATATTTTTAGGCAAAAACTAAGTTATTCAACCAACGACATATAAGTATTGCTTGCTTCCTTGCTTTTGATAATGCTTGAATCGACTCTGTCATGCGAATGTCCGTGTCCGTCCGGACCATGATGATGTCCGATACCCATAGTATCACCTCTTTTAAATTTGATTATATCCCCCCCGGGGGATATGACAAGAGAAAAATAAAAGCGTTCGGTTATTTAGAGGTGAATGAACGCCTTTTATAACATTTTTTGTGATCCGGTTATTTCTTCTCATCCAAAGCAAATCCACTAATACCAACGATCATTAAAATACCGCCGATGATCACTTCTTGCGTTAAGCTTTCTCCAATCAGCAAGACCGCTCCGATCACACCCCACAGCGTTGATGTTGACGAAATAAGCCCCGTTCGGGCGGCGCCTATATGCCGCATAGCGATATAGAAGAATGCCAGCGATAGTCCTAAGGAAATTGCGCCACTGGCAACAATACCGGGTACTACATGCCACGAAACGAAAATTGGCTGTCCATAACAAACAGCGAGTATCCCCATCACTACACCGGCTACAAGAGCTTTAACACAAACGAGCGTCACCGCAGGAATGTCTTCCCCCAAGAGCCGGCCGAAGTTATTTTCCGTTGCCCAACCTAGATAACCAAGTGCAATCAATAAGTTTCCTAGTGCGTTTGAAGAAAACAAACCGGTGCCCGACCAAGACATCCATACTGCACCGGCAATAATCGCAACGCTTGCAAAAATGGTTTTTCCACTGAGTCGCTCTTTAAAGAATGCAAACGCTAAAAAGGCAGTAAACACCGCTTCTATGTTGATGAGAAGTACGCCTTCGACACCGGATGTGAGCAGTAGCCCAACAAAATACAGACTAGGTCCGAATACCGAGCCGGCAAGCAGCCATAACATCATGGCCAGAGGACGTTTGAAATTCAGTCCACTGTAACGCAGCGCCCAAGGAAGCAGTGCAAGACCTGCGGCAAAATACGTCCATGCACCGGCTGTGAGCGCGGGAACATCCTCAACAAGCAGCCATTTATTCAGTACAGTAAAGAGACCAACTAAGGCTGCCGATGCTAGAGCAAATAAGTAGCCCAAAAAGCGATTCTTAACCAAGGGGTTTCCTCCGATACTTTATTTCCATTTACTGATAATATCATCCCTCTGTAGGGGTTATTTCAACACCCTCAAAGTGGAACATAAGTACGGCAAGCGTTATTCCTTTTTTTGTATAAAATCGAACGACACGGGTAAATTATACGCTGGTAAACGGTGGTTACACATAAAATTAAGGAGTGTAGTAATCAGCTATGGTTAACCAAGGCTCAATCGTACAAAAAAGCCCGATTGGGTTCGATTCTGCCAAGGTGAAGCAAATCACGGATATTCTCAATCCGGATTTAGCTACATTGTTTCAGTTGTTTGAACTGTGGGAGAAGCATCAATGGTATGTCAGGGGCAGCGAATACAAGGAACTTCACTCGTGATTTGACGCCTGGGCCGAACATTCGTTGCAGCACGCGGATGCTGTTGCGGAACGTATTGTAACGTAGGTGGCGTCCCATTAGATCCCACCGCACTTCCGCAAGCAGCGGTGTTTCAATTTGAGCCGGCAGGAGTTCCCGCAATTCGTGAAATGCTCCAAAGTCAATTGAATGCTCTGAATCAGTTGTTCCCAAAACTGCGAAATGATATCACGCAGCTTGATACGATCGGGGATCCCGCCTCTGCCATTTTGCTGAGGAATATTTTGCTCGAGCATGAGAACTTTGTAAAGAAGATTTCCCTACTTGGAGAAAGCCGGGAATCGTCTACGAGCTGACTCAGGGGCAGCCATAAACTTTAGTTCGCGGGGTGGGGGGGCAACCAACAGGGATGTCCCCCATTCTGCAGGAGGCACATATGAAAAAACTCACCTTATTTTTGTTGATGATTACGGTCGTTTTCTTTCAGCCGTTTAACTTGCCGACGGTTGATAAGACCTTCGCTGAAGATATAGGTATCGAAAAACAACCTGACTGGAAGGCGCTTGAACATATTTTCAGTCGAAAGGGCACATTGCAGGACGGCGTGTTTAAGGTTACGTTTCCGCGAGCTGATTTAAAAGTAAACGTTGGCGACGTTGTGGTCGAGCCGGGCCTTGCCCTTACAGGCTGGCTCGCTTTTCAGCCACATGGAAACGCAGCGATGATGATGGGTGATCTCGTTCTGCTCGATACGGAAGTACCTCCGGTAATCTCGAAACTAGGCAGCAGCGGCATCGACATAACGGCTTTGCATAATCACCTTATTAACGAAATGCCAAGCATCATGTTTTTGCATATTGAAGGGCACGGTGAACCGAAGAAGCTTGCCGGGAACGTGATGGCGGCTCTCGCTCAGACGCGTACTCCGCTGACTCAGCCTTCTGCAGTCCAACAACCTTCATCATTCGATTGGTCAAAAGTCGAAGCTATTATGGGGCAGAAAGGTCACCGCACCGGAAATCTTATACAGTTCAACATTCCGCGCACAGAAACCATAACGGAAAACAAGATGGTAATCCCGCCAACGATGGGAGTAGCTTCACCGATCAATTTTCAATCAGTTGGTAACAAAGCGGCAATAGTGGGAGACTTTGTCCTTTTAGCAAACGAAGTTAACCCGGTCATTCACGCTTTGACTGAACACGGTATTACCGTTATGGCAATCCACAATCACTTTCTGGTTGAATCTCCGCGACTATTCTTCATGCATTTCTGGGGATTTGACGATCCTGAAAAATTGGCTCGAGGTCTGAAAGCAGCATTGGAATGTCAGCTTCGTGGGCAACATCAGCGAAGCTTATATTCCTTTGCGGAAAACTAACGGTCAGCTTTTAAGCGTTAGGATCGTTAGAGTTGTCGGAGGTGGATTGCTGATGATTTTTGGTGTTCTGATATTTTTTTGAAATAATTGAGCCGTATTCCTTAGAGTAAAGGAACACGGCCTTTCTATTTTCGTTAAAATGTTGGCGGTAACCCAAAATTGTGAAACCAAGTAATTAACATTTATATCCATACGTTTGCGGATGGTGTTAGCTACGCTGGTACTACCCCAAATAAGCTGCTTCCGTATCGTTGTCCACAAATTTTTAAAAAAAGTTTTAGAGTCAATGTCGGTATGAAGTGATCTTTTAGTTGAACAATCAAGGTTGCATTTAGTGCTAAAAAGGGGCTGCTTTCCTGCTCTTTGGACTCTATCAAAATAATGTAACTATGGTTTTTCTTGAATTAATTGGGCATATAATGCCTCATAAACCTGATGACCTTTGTCAAACGCTTCAAGGTCATTGTTACTTATTAATCTTAGTCCCTGACAAATGGAATCCAAGCCGACCGCAATAGGCTCTACGGATATTTCCTGAAGGGTATCTGCTTCGTCAACGATCCGGGCTATGCGCTGTAAGATCGGATCATTGAATTTGAAGGATTGAACCATCGTATAAAAGCTGCAGTGACCCCGATAATGCGTGTACTTCACGCCAGGAATATCAAATCCTTCTGCATCCTCCGGGAGTTCTGCGGACCCGGCGGGTATAAACACAAATTCAGCGGCCGGATCAATGAAACGCCGGATCAACCAAGAACAGGCCATGCGATCCACGCCAACATTCTCCCACGTTACCCATTTCATTCTTCCAATCCTCCTCCTCTGCCTGTTACAAGCAGTTCTCGAACCCTATCACCAATCTCCGAATGAAAGTAATCATACTGACGTATTTGCTGATAAGCTCGTGATGCCGCAGCTAGGTCCGCTTCCGGCTGACTCAATTGCTCTATAATGGCGGCGTAAGCTGCATTGGCTTGTGATTCAAATTGCTGGACAAGCATTTCCTCTTGGCCCATAAGAAGTGAATCAGCCTGCCATACTTGGGCTTCCCCGCCTAACTCTTTTATTTCGGCAGCAAGCCACTGAAAATGCTCCTTTGTCTTTGTTGTTGAAGGCAGAATCCATACGGCATCATGCCACAGGAAAGCCCCCAGTTTTTTCAGCTTACGCCAAACATATACTCGGTTTGACGTTGGTTTGGGTGGGACTTTATATACCAATAACAGCCATTTCAGCATCAGACCCTCTCCTTTAGTGCGTTAAAGGATAAACAATCAACCCAAGGATTGCAGCACCGAGCACAATAACCGGCTCTGATGCTTTTTTTACCTTCCAAAGTAAAAACAATGTAATAAGGGCAAAGAGCAGCGTTGGGATATCAATAATGGACCGCTTACCCAGTACAAAAACAGCCCCAGCTATCGCTCCGCAAGCCGCAGCAGTAACTCCGGTTACGAAATCCGCAATCCCCGGACGTCTGCCGTATTTCTTGAAAAAGGGTGCTGGGATGATCGTTAGAAGAAAGGCGGGCAGGAAAGTTGCCAAAGCCGCAATGGTGGCCCCTGAGAATCCTGCAACAAGATAACCGATGAAGCCCGTTGTGATAACGACAGGACCTGGTGTAATCATCGCAACGGCAACAGCATCAAGAAACTGATGGTCCGTTAACCATTGGTGCTCTTTAACAACACCCGAAAACAAGAAGGGAACGATTGCTATCCCACTGCCGAATACAAATGCACCTGCTTTAGCAAAGAAGAGAAAAATTTCCCACAGTGTTCCGGAGCCTGCGGCAGAAACCGTTCCGTTGGCTACGTAAGTGGCAGATTCCGCTGACATTCCAAATAGAGAGAGGTTTGCCTTACCCGGCCACTTTGGAGGCGACTTAATCAGCCAGTAGAGAACGCCCGACCCTAAGATCAAAAGCACCTCTTCTGTTTCGGACCAAGCCGTATAAACTGCTGTGACCAAGAATATGGACCAAAGAACTTTGTCTTTACCGATGGTCTTACTTGTCAATTTGTAGGCACTGAATGCGATAATACCGATGACAGTGGAACCTACAGCATAGAAAACTGCCTGCATCCAAGATAGGCCCCCGAACTGCTGATACGCCCATCCAAGGGCAACTACCATAAAAAAAGACGGCATGACAAAGGCAATAGCAACCAGTGTTGACCCTAAGACTCCATAATGGACGTATCCTAAATAAAAACCAAGCTGAGCGGCCAACGGTCCCGGTGCCAATTGGGATAAAGCAAGCCCATCTTTGTAATCATCATTGGATATCCACCTCCTATTTTCCACCAAATCCCTGAACATGTATCCGGCCAAAGCGACGGGTCCACCAAAACCGATGGTTCCTAGTTTGAGAAAGTAGAGAACCAACTGCCAAAGTGTATAGGGGACGGCCTCCGGTTTCGTTTGCGTTTCTTGAATAAGCGGTTTCGACATGCAGCTTCCTCCTGAAAATATAATGTAACCATGGTTACATTATATTCCCAAGGGTATAATACCGCAATAATTATTTGGTTCCTTTTGAAGACAGATTTCGGTAAAAGTATGACGTGATTTTGGATCCAAAATCAAAACAATTCGGAAGCGTCCATTTCCTCGGCTTCCAAGATCAGCGAAAGCCGTAACCATTCTTCCTCTTCATCCCCACCGGCCAGCTTAATTTGATTCAAATGCCGGTCGATCCGCACGACCACGCCCGAAAGCTTCCGGTCCTCAAACTCTCCAAACACACGCAGCGTAACCGCCGTTTTCGTATCAAAAGAAAGCCGAACCAGCCGATCTATCCCGACTTGCTCCTGTTCATCCAAAACGGCAGCACTTACTTACGGCTATTTTCATCATGCCGCGTCATGGCTTCCCGATGCTCCGGTAAAATAAATTTGCTCGACCAAATCAGATTGCTTCCCGGCGTAACTTTCGTTTCTCGCATAAAAAAAACCCCTTAAAATAGGAACATGCATTCCCATTATAAAGGAGCGTTTGATGTAAGGCAAAAAGCATCGAGCGACCGCGCAAAGTGGCCCGCTGCTTCATTTGTGCTTGCATACTCGGAATGGTTTGATAGCAAAAGCCCCTGCACCTGCAGGAGCTTTTTTTCCATTGAACGATTGTATCCGTTGGTTTTACAGACGTGTGAGCTTGAAACTGCCTCATGATAGATACAATACATATAACCGCAATTTGTGTTATGAGTTAACCGTCACATTCTGAGCTTTCTGCTTTTGGCGCTTTGGCAATCGTCTCATTTAGAATGGTATCGATTTGCTTTAATGTCTCTGCTGCTTCCTCTTTCTTATTATCTTTCACATATAAATTGTATTTGTCAGTAAGTTCTTTTAATTTTGTGTAAGTTGCTTCTCCCTGGAGGCGAGTAATGTCTAACGATATCATGTCAATGAACAGTGCCCCTTCTAATCCAGTGATTGCGGCTTTGTCTTGGCCCCAGTTCTCTTGGGATTGTTTATATTCGTGCAAGGCAACCTTGGCTAAACCACGCACGAGCGCACCGTTAATAACATCACCTTTTACGGATTTGGCGTCGGCAGCCACATCGAGCTGCTTATTGATCAACGCAGCATCATCCTTGCTTTGACCTTCTACATATTTCGTAATGCTCTGAAAGAATGCCCAGCCTTCGGCTTGCTGTACTTTCATGTCTTTGCCTTCTGCCGCACCCTTCTCTACTTTATACGCATAGCCTTGATCCTTGGCGGCCACAACAAGGGTGAAGGTCTTCATTAATGTTTTGTCCGCGACCTGTTTACTCAACTCAAAAGGCAGTGTACTTTGACCACCGATAGATTTTTCCATGTCAATAAAGGCAGAATTAATCGTATCAACCATTGTGGTTTTAAAAGTGTTGTCGCGTTTTTGAACAGTACTCTCCAGCACAGGCTTATAAAAAGCTTTAGCTTCGGCTAATGCTTTTTTTGCTTCTTCCGGTTTAGACCAATTGGCATTAACTTCCTTGAATGACGCTTTCATTGAAGTATAAAGTACTTTTTGTAAAAGCTTATCTACGACCTGTTTGGCCACCATAACATCCATCTTACCTTCCTTGGCGCCATCGATTGCTGATGTAATAAGCTGATCTGTGGTTTCCTTGTTTTCACCATCACGCTTTTGAACAAGAGACTTTAATTTTTCTGAATATGTTTTGGACACTAACGCATAATCAGGTTTTGAGTCTTTCTTATTCATTTCATCTGTGATTACCTTATAGGCTTCCGATGCATCTGTAGCTGAGACTATTTGTGAAGTAGTTGCTGACGGAGCGGATGAGGCCGCAGTTTTCGTTTCTGTTGCAGTCGATGTTTGCGTGCTATCGCTGCAAGCAATAAGCATTGTGGCTGTAAGGGAAACTATCGATACCAATTTCGCCGATCTAATTACTGATGTTCTCATGAACCAAAGACCTCCCACCCATTTTGGGTATGTAATGTGATATAACTTAGAATGATAATCATTCTCATATGTTCAAATTATATTGGGAATGATTATCATTGTCAATATAATTAAAAATTATCGCGTAAAGATACCATTAACGTCGAGTTGTTGATGCAAGGAAGATAATCTCGCTGCATTTGAAATGCGGAAACGGCACCCCATGCTAAAATAAGAACCATGCACACAATAATAATTGTTGCTCGTTGCATCGAAGATTCAACGATTTTTTTCATAAATGAAGATCCTCTCCTATGTCTTTAAATGAGTTAGCCAGAACCTTGCCGAATAACGCATCTGGGTGACGATCTCCACTCGGATCTAGCAGATTCTACGCACAATGATAATGATTCTTCTTCATCTTGTCGTAAGAAAACTATAGTAAAAAGCCGAAAACCTTTACTTTTTTTTGGTACTTGCCTTATTCTGTTGTTGTTGATCTTTATCTTGGACGCCTGATTTGTCGTACAGGAAGTCCAACTCATTAAAATGGCTGTGGAGCTTTTCAAATCCCTTATCACTTCTTTTTTTAAGGGGAACCGGTTTTCGGTGCTTCATAGCTCATCCTCCTCTTTTATCATTTTAATGAGCTAAATTTGTAAGAACAAAAAGGCTCCTGCAACTGCAGGAGCTTTTGCATTTCCATTGATGCACGCTCCCTATCCCTTCTGTTTGTTAGGCTCCTATAGAAGAAAAGTTCAGCAAAGAGCTCGCCCCTTATTGCTGAAGCCTAAGGCGGATCGTTTCCTATCACTCTTCGAAATCTTCCCAGCCCCGTCTGCGACTCACCGGCTTTCGCTTACGTAATTGCTCGGCAATGGTCAACCCGATGAGAAACGCGGGGGCCGAGGTATTTCCATCCACCGTAAACGGGATAATGGAGTCATCGGCAACAATTAAATCCCTTACACCGTGTACGGCCCCACGTCGATCGACAACACCACCATTTCGAAGGGGTGCCATGCGAAGTGAGCCTTGTTGGTGGTGATTGTGCGCAAAATTTTCCTTGATGAATTCCTCCAGCCTCGCATCATCATTTATAATATCCGGGGTCGGTGAAATCAGCCGGTATGCCGGATCAATGGCCTGCAGCTGCGCCGCAATGTTCCTGATATAAGTTTGATAGATATTCTTTACCGCCCCCAGGTCATCCGGGTTTTTCAACAAAGCCTCATCGGCGAGCACGATCTGCAGGGGATCATTGCTCTGAATGCGTATTGAACCGCGGCTTTTCGGCTTCAGAAATAAAATAGCCACAGTTAAGGTGTCGCTTGAACCAATCCCGATAAGTTGTACGCCCCGCTGCTGTGGGTCGGCTCCGGGTGAGGGATCGGGTAGGAACGCCCCCCCCGGTGTACAGTGCATTCGGATCCCCGGCAGGTAACGGAGTGTCGTTCGGATTCGTTGTAAAAGTAGCGAAATTTAACGTATGGTTTCTTAGTCGCTTTCCTACATTCGGATTCGGGAACACAATCGGAATCCCCGCCGCTTTAAGCTCAGCGGCAGGACCAATACCTGAAAGCATCAAAAGCTGCGCACTGTTAATGCCCGCTGAAATAATCACTTTTTTTCGAGCGTACGCCCGTAAGCATTGGCCTTCTTTTAAAAATTCCACCCCTACCGCGCGTTTGTTTTGGAAAAGCACGCGGAGAGCGGTGGATTTAAAAAAAACGTTCAGTTTTCGGCCGTTGACCCCACGACTGCTGGGACCCACGATATCCGAGGAAAGAAAGGCCGTTGATGAACTTTCCCTTCGGCCGTTCGGCTTTTGGAAAAGCTGCCAACGAGTGAAGGGCCCAAGCGGTGTTTTCGGATCATTATAGTCGAGTATTTCATCAAATCCAGTCGCTTGTTCAATGGCAGACACGAGTTTATTAGCCATCGCAGTTGGATTTCGCGGGGCCTGCCGGATATCAATTCGTCCATGAAAGCCATGTGCCTGTGCATTAGAGGTTTCACCATTAAACCGTTCCATACGCTTGAATCGCTGCATGGCCCTTCTTGGCGACCAAATCGGTCCGAGCAGTCGTTGCCACTTCGACAAAACGGCTGCCGTTGGTCTTACGTACTGCTCCCCATTAATCGAGGAACCGCCGCCCGTCAAACGCCCCGTTGTCCATTCAAAGGTGCGTTCGTCAACTCCTTCTTGGGGAACCCCTTCTCCCTGCCAAAAGTATTGCGCAAAAAATTGTTCTTCAAGTTCGGGTGCAAATGTGGAGTCCCGAATGGGCCGATCTCTATCTTTATTTTCCCCAGCTTCCAATACAAGAACAGTAGTTTTTTTATCATCCGTCAGGATCTTGGCAATCACCGCCCCGGCTGGCCCCGTTCCAATAACAATATAATCAAAGGTTAATCCGCCGCTCTTTCGTTGTCGATCACGCATACTACTCCTCCTTTGCCCACCTATGCCTACATATGCAAAATATTATCCAATCGGGTTCAGTGTGCCGAGATGACAAAGTTCAAAGTTATTTAGGGGATCTCAAGAAGTGTCAAAAGCCTGTCCGGGTCCGGATTCCGGACGCAAAAAAGGTGAACAATAGCAAAAAGCCCCTGCAGCTGCAGGAGCTTTTTTCATTTTCTGAAAATATTCAGGATATATCATCCTTTTTGACTATCCGATACCTCAAACGGTTCTATATGAATATGCACATTGGATATGTTGTGAAGTTCATGAATTCTATTTTCAATATGTTCGGTAATGTCATGGCTTTCTTTTACGTTAAGCTCGTGGTCTACGCCAATGGTCACATCGACCAGTTTATTGTTTCCATGGACGCGGGCTTTGATATCAATGACCTTTTCCACTCCAGGAATATCGCGTATCGTTTGTTTGATTGTTTGAAGCTCGGCGTCGTCAAAGCCATCCGTAAGAGCATGAGAAGAATCCCGGAAAATATCCAATGCTGTTTTACAAATAATAACCCCGACAAGTAGAGCCGTTAAAGGGTCAAGCCAAGGAAGTCCGAATTGAGAACCAACAATACCGATAAAGGCACCGATACTGACAAACGCATCCGAACGATTGTCTTGTGCTGCCGCCATCATGGCATTACTGTTGATTTTTCTTGCCAAACGAACATTGTATCGATAAACAAAATACATAACGATGGCACAAAAAACAGCCGTCCATGCCGCAACCATATCGGGGGACTCCATGCTCGGAACCCGAAACTTCATAATTGCTTGATACAGAACTTGAATCCCTACCGCAATCATAATAAAAGACGCGATTAACGCGGCTACCGTTTCAGCTCGGTAATGACCGTACCGGTGGTTTTTATCCGGTGGTTTTCGTGATATTTTTAGCCCGATTAGAACAGCTATGGAAGCGATAATGTCTGTGGCGTTATTTAAACCATCAGCAGACAATGCTTCGGAGTTGGTGAAGTACCCAATGGTTAATTTTAAAGCCGATAAGCAAATATACGCAATAATACTTAACCATGCACCTTTTTCGCCTTGCTTGATGTCATCATACGTGTTTTCCATTTGTACCCCACTCTCTATCAATGTCGATGACAATCATACTCGACAAAGGTTGAGTGGGTCTAGAGAAACAGTTTTGCTGTAATCATTAAAAATAAGCAGAGGTAAAGAGTCTTGGTCTCGTCCAAAATAAAAAGTGGGATTGACAGCCCACACAGGACCTGACGTCAATTTGAGGTATAGTTCATTATGACAAGCACTCACAAGGGTTACGAAACGGGCAGGATTGTAGCGGTATGATAGTAAAAACTGTGTATTAGAGCGGGCTTTACGTCAGTCGGTTGGCGGTTTAATCCCATATCCTTTTGTTACTATTATTCTAAAAATAGTATTTCTTAATTAATAAGGAATTTCATTATTCATTAAATATTAACAATTGAAATGCCAGTCCAAGGATTGACCTGATAATCATTCTCAAGTAAACTAGAGCAAGATTGTTGGAAATGATAATCAATTCAATAACTACAGAAATGAGGATCACCCCCATGCGCAAATTGGCAATAGCGACGCTTTTGATTCCGCTTTTGCTCATCATGTTACTCCTACCTAAATCAGCTGGTGCAGCTAGTCAAGGCATTGAGAATATGAAGCAAGCCCAAAATCAAATATCGCAGACGATCGATCAGGCTAAACAAGATTTAGTCAAAGCAAAACAAACCTACGATCAATATCACGACCTTTGGATGAGCGTTGAAGATAGCGTTAAAACAGATTCCAAAGCTGCCTATAAAGACATCGAAACTCAAATGGGGCAAGTAGAGTACGCCTTTACGGTCAATAAGCAAGATGAAGTCCTAAAAGCACTGGATAGCCTGCAACAGGTACTCGTGAAGTACACATCCGGGCAGTATGCGAATGTGGCGAGCGGTAAAGAAGAAAACATTACACTCGCTGGGTTTGTAACGCTTTTGGAACAAACCAAAGATGCTGCTCTAAAGCTTGATCAAGCAACATCACTTAGCGCGATCAATAAAGTCAGAGAGAGTTGGTTAAGCGTCGAAGGAAACGTCGTAGCCCAATCAGCCGCCGTGTATAGCAACACGGAGCGTGATATGGTCGTTGTTAATGCGATGATTACAGATCAAAAGTATGAGGAAGCGGCAAAATTACTGACCGCAATGATCACGTACATTACGCCTTTATCGCAAAAATCAACCTATACTTTGTGGGACGCTGCCATGATCCCGATTCGTGAGGGGCTCGAGGCGCTTCTTGTGGTGGGTGCGTTGCTTGCCTTTGTAAAGAAATCAAAGGATCATAAAGGGAAGCTATGGATTTGGGGCGGCGTTACGGTAGGAATTCTCGTCAGCGCGGCGCTCGCCGTTGTTGTGAAATTCGTATTCTCTTCCGGGGCTTTTGGAAACAACAACTTCCTAATTGGTGGTTGGACCGGTGTATTTGCAGCTGTGATGCTTCTGTACATGAGCTATTGGCTGCACAACAAATCAAACGTCCAACAGTGGAATGAGTATATCAAAGAGAAAACACAAACGGCTATAAGCACCGGCAATATCGTATCTCTTGGTGTCCTGACCTTTTTAGCGGTATTCCGTGAGGGAACTGAAACCGTCTTGTTCATTATCGGCATGGTAAATCAAATCAGCGTTCAGCAGCTCCTCCTTGGCATATTTGTTGGGTTCGGGGTTCTGGTGGTTGTCGGGTTCATCATGCTCTACGTTGGCGCCAAGCTTCCGATACGACCATTTTTCCTTATTTCAAGCTTAATCGTGCTATACCTTTGCATTAAATTTGCGGGTCTTGGCATCAACAGCCTGCAACTAGCGGGTACGATTCCAACGACGAACAGTTCAGTGTTACCCAGCATTGGCTTTATTGCCTTCTTTCCATCGTGGCAAAGCGCAATCCCTCAGATCCTGATTGTGGTCGCCGCAATCGTTGTTGTTGTATGGGGGAAATTTAAAAGCACAGCAAGATCATCTGTTACTCAATCATAATAAATCCTTGGGGGTACACAAAATGAAGAAGCAATTCATGATGTCCGTTCTGGCACTAACACTATCCGCAGCCATGCTTTCCGCCTGTGGCGCTAAACCTGAGGGAAAAACGGCGGATTCAGCAGCTCAGGGACAATCAACAACTAAGGCTCCAGAGCTTTCGGTGAAAGATGGAACTGCAAAACTGCTTTCGACCGCAAAACAGCTAAGAAAAGCTGCAACCACCGGTGACGAAGCCAAGATTAAAGAGGTAGGTCCTAATCTTGAAGAAGTTTGGGCTTCATTCGAAGATGGGGTCAAAGCAAAATATCCGGATAGTTATGATCAAATCGAGAAAAGCCTGAATCCAGCTGTTGCTGCGGCTAAAGCATCGACAATTGATAAAGATGCAGTTTTAAAAATTGACAATCAGCTTATCCAGGTGCTGTTAGACCTCTCGGGGAAGTTAATTACAATAGATCAGGTTAAAGCAGGCGCAAATCAAATGCTTGGCACGACTAGCGATCTCAAGAAAGAAATCGCCTCTGGCAACGATGCTAAGGTAAAAGAGTTGGCTCTAAAATTAGAAGACACTTGGAAAACGTTTGAAGATGGAGTACCGCCGCGCAGTACTGATTTATATGACAAGATCGAAAAGAGCCTCAATCCGGAAGTAGCAGGTTCACAAAAGAGCCCAGTCGATAAACAAGTAATGACTCAATTAAATGATAACTTAACACAAGCTCTAAACGAGCTTATTCAAGGGATTAAATAATCAGTTACAAAAGTGTATAAAACGTAACATAAACGGCAGACCTTGTTTGCCGTTTATGTTTTTTACTTGATTCCATGAACTTCGCTCAGTTGTAATTACGAGAACCAGATTCCTTTGTATAGGGTCCGGTTTTTCATGTAACGAATTGCTTAGCGTACGATTATTTTCCGTTTCGTGAGGTGCCCCCTTTAACGGTAGTACTTTCTCCTCCCACGTTTCTGCCGGAAGTCCCTCTCCTTATTGCCATGCTATTTTTTCAACTTCACCTTGTAGGTCCGACCGGTGGGCCGTAACATAAATCATGGTTGTGTCCAAACTATCATGCCCCATAATTTGTGCCAACCGATGTAAAGGCGTATTCTTGGCCATTACATAACCAAACGATGCCTTAAATCATGAGCGCTTAACTTGTCGATCCGAGCCGCAACCTTATATTTTTTTATCAAATGCCGTAAAGCTCGTTCTGTCAATCGCTCCCTCGTTTTTTCAGAAGGAAACAAATAATGATAGCTGCCATCCAAAGAGGCCATATATTTTTCGAGCGCTTCCCTGCATGTAGCATTTAAAGGGACTTCTCTTTGTTTATTCCGCTTTCCGGTCCTTATCCACATTGCAATCGACAAAAGGAGTAAAGATTGAGAAAATCAACTTGAAGGCTTTATATCCGAATCAAAATGAGCAACAACGCGCAAACCAGGGCAATAACACCGCTTGCGCCAAAAGCAACTGCGGGTCCAAAAGCCTGCCAAAGAAACCCTGCCATAACGCTTGCCGGTAACGCCGCAAGACCGGTTAACGCGTTAAATGTACCCATTGCCGTGCCCCTTTGACCTTCAGGAACAATATCCGCGATATATGCCTTTTGAATCCCTTCGGTAAACGCATAATAAAAACCATATAAAATAAACAGCACCCAAATCCAAGCGACATGGTTAGCAAAGCCAAATCCGAAGTAAATGAAGGCAAAAATAAAAAGACCAGTAATCAATATGGGCCGCCGACCAATTCGATCAGACAGCGCCCCGACCGGCATTGAAAACAAACTGCTAATGAGGTTAAACGTGAAAAAGGCAAGGGGAATAAGGGAAATCTGCATTCCGACATCCTGCGCCCTAAGCGCCAAGAACGCATCCGAGAAGTTCCCGAGTGTAAACAAAGTAATAATGAGGGAAAACCAGATAAATTTCCGATCCATCTGTTTAAAACGTATTTTGGGTAATTCCCGGGGTTTGTGCGGCTGTGAATCCGACTTTTCCTTTAAGAAGAAAATGAGCAGCAATATCGCAATCGCACCTGGGATGATCGATGCCAAAAAAACCAAACGATAATTGCCTTCGTATATGGCAAGAATCCCAAAGGCGCATAATGGTCCCAACGCCGCGCCTAAAGCATCCATAGCTCGACGAAACCCAAAAGCTTTCCCTCGCTCCTCTTTCGTTGTTAAATCCGCGAGAAGAGCGTCCCGCGGCGAAACCCGTATCCCTTTTCCGAAGCGATCCGCAAAACGAATCACAAGCACCTGACCCCATGAAGCACTTAAGGCAAAAAAGGGTTTTACCAAGTTAGAAAGGCCATAACCAATCACCATTAACAGTTTTCGCTTTCCAATTCGGTCGGTCATCCAGCCCGAAAACAACTTTAATAGGCTTGCCGTGCTTTCAGCAATCCCCTCAATCACCCCAAGGGTCCCCATCTGGACGTGTAGCACGGTGGTTAAGTACAGCGGCAAAATCGGAACGATCATTTGCCCGGAGAGATCGGTAAACAAACTAACCAATCCCATAATAAAAATAACTGGACTCATCGCAAAAGGCTTTGTCTTCAAGTTATCCCCCTCACGTTCCCATTAGCTTTGCTTTCGTTTCTTTGCTTTTTCCACCACCCAAGTTGTTGTGATGCCAAGAGAAAACAATCCGATGACCAAAAGCGTTAACCCGCCCACAAATGGGATATTGACCGAAGCCATCAGGATAAAGGCCCCTATTGCCGCTTTCATCCAATCACCTTTTTCGAATGCCCCCTGAAATCGTTCCCCCACGAGATGACTAAGTATCGTGATTCCAAATACAAACGATACAAGCACAAGCAAACCGAGAACCAGGATCAAAGGGATGCCGATTACGGTAAGGAGCAAAAACAAACAGGCAGCCACAAGTAACAATCCGCTGAAAAATCCAGTATATATCATCCGGCCGGTAGATACCGCCTTGTATTTATCGATAAACAAGACCATTCGTTTTTTCCCGAACAAGGTCATTAGGATCGGGATCAGCAGCATGATCAAGCTTCCTGCTAACTGGATGACCCATAGCCCAACAACAAGCCCGCCTCCAATCAAAAAACTGTTCTGGGTCGCGTTGTCAAAAGAGAAATTAATAACATCATCTGCTATTTCCGCTCCCGGGTCCTGCTGCAGCTTACCGCCGATGATCAACACAAACCCTTTGATATGCGCGGAAGACTGAATATGAGCATCCCCGTTCACCACGATCACGGAGCTGTTGACCGTACCTAAAATGGTGGCGTCCCCTCCGACAATAACAACATCGTTTACTGTCTGATTTTCAGGGACAGTCGTGCTTTGGTGTTCAAAAATACTTTTGGCCATGGCTGAACTGGGAAGCAGCAAAAAGGAGAGCAAAAAAAACAGAACGAAATATTTGGCTATTCTCAAACGATTCACCCTCCCTTAATTTGTCGTGGTAGTTAGCAAACGCCGCAGCGAAAAACTTGAAATGATTACGATAAAAATCGCGAATACCGCCGTTGCGCCTGTTAAGGTAGGGATCGACGTGACCATGCCGGAAAACGCATAGAGCAGTGCCACTACAAATTTGAATAAGACCGACAGCAACGAAAAGAATACAGATCCAAAAAAATACCAAACTGCAGTTAAACAGATCACCCCCGCTAACGGTAGAGCCAGCCAGTTCCTGCTTATGAATGGAGCGCGTGTTTGAAGCTCAACCTCGTACATGATCCGCTGCTCCATGTCCCGCGGCGCATCCATGGTCAGAAATACAGTCGAAACCTGCTGCTGTAATTCAAGCAAATCCGCTGCAAGCAGCTGGCATTGTGTACAGGAATGTAGATGTTCCTCAACTTGCTGCCGCTCTTTTGCGGTCAGCTCGTTATCGATATAGGCCGATAACAAATCTTCCGGATGGTTTGGCATCACGCATCACCTTTTTTCATTTCATTTCTTAAAGCTAATCGGGCCATATTAAGGCGCGATTTTACCGTGCCCAGCGGAATCCCCACAATTGCAGCGATCTCCTCATACCGGTACCCCTGAACATCATGTAACAAAATGACTTCGCGGTGTTCCGTCGAAAGTGTCATCATGGCTTCTTGGATACCTAGTCCAAGGTGATTGTCTTCCACCCCTTGAATCGATGTCTCTTCGATGGACTCACTTCTTAGTGTCCGTTCTTTTTCCCGCTTTTTTAATCGATCCTTGCATAAATTGGAGACGATCTGCATCATCCAAGACGAGAATGCATACTCGCTTTCAAGCCGGGAAAAAGAGTAATACGCTTTGATAAATGCTTCCTGCGTGATATCCTCCGCTTCCATTCGCTCCCCGAGCATACCGAAAGCATGGCGGTAGACGCGATTTTTATATTGCGTCACGAGCTGGGCAAAAGCGTCTTTCCCCCCTCGCTTCGCCTCGCCGATTAATCGGTAAAGTTCTTCATCCACACATGATCAGCCCCCTACCGAACGCATGTTACCTGTCATCGTGCCATGAACTCATTATTTCGCAACAAACGAAAGATTTCTAGTAGGATGACATTTAAGCTAAACCAAGCCCCGCCAAACACATACCCGGCCACGACATCGCTTGGATATTGAACATTGAAGAAGATGCGGCTGATGCCGACAAGTAGACACAAAATGATGACGAGCAGCAGGGCCGTGATGCGTATTTTTACATTTCCATAATGACGGACCAATAAAAAGGCGGCAAATCCGCACACGGTCAGCGATAGTAAGGTTTGTTCGCTGGGGAATGTGTAAGGAAACTGGAACCCTGATGGCGATGGGCCGGTACGATGGAACAGTGAACGCAGCCCTTCGTCCAGTGCTTCCCCACCCAAAATGACGAGTGCAAAGAAGGTCAATTCCAGCGCTCGATCTTTTCCTTTAAATAAGATCCACACTGTAGTGATAAGAATTAAAGGCATAAATACGTAATAGGAGCCAAGCAGTGCAAAACGATCCATCCATCCAGTCCAGCTTGGATCGAACATTTCATGGATGATATACGCGGTGACTTCGTCAAACAAAGCAAACTCATGAGCTAAGAAATCCTGGATCAATCCGATGATGAAAGAAATAAACAACACAAATCCAGCAAAAGCAGCGAGCAGAATAAATTTCACTTTACCCATCGTATGAAAATGTTGAATTCCTTTTTCAAGAATGCTGGTGGTCCGGGAGATGATATGATTTTTATATTTCCGATACAGGTAAACCAAAACAAAAATAACCGCGGCGATAACACCGCCAATAATTAAATAGCGATTGATGGTGTGATGGTACAGTTCCCATTTCGGACCCAATATTTTACCGAGCGATATAAACACGCTCACCCAAAAGAAAGCGCCTAGATAGGCGAATACTGCATATTTGCGAAAAGAAATACGTGTCATGCCCGAAAAGTACCCGGTGATATGACGAACGCCGGGAATGAAATAGGCAATGATCAACATTTTATTTCCGTATTTTTGAAACCACTCGGACGCCTTCTCGAGTTTATCTGGTCCCATGTGAATACGAGCACCGTATTTTTCAAAAAAGGGCCTGCCAAGGCGATACCCAATCCAATAGGACAGCGTCATGCCGACTGATGCCCCTGCTCCAGCGATGATGATGGCAAGCAGCCAGTCCAGCTTTCCTTGAAACACCTGTAACCCGGCATAACTCATGAGCACTTCTCCCGGCAGCGGCAAGGCCAGCATCTCCAGTAAAAGAGCAAAAAAGAGGACCCAATATCCGTAATGTTCCAGCCACGTTGTTAAAAATGACAAAGTGATCCCCCCTCTCTTGTTAACAGGTCAAGACTTCGCTGCCTTTTCGTTACGACTTGGCCATATTCGTTGTTCGATGCTTTCATATAGGGCGATTCCAACAGCCATTACACTTCTTGCGAAGGGAATTTTCATAAATGTCAAATGAACGACGACTGCGGACAACACGCCCAAAAGTGCGCCAGTAATTACATCAAACGGATAATGGACACCGTTCCATATGCGCGATAACGAGATGAATGCAGCGAGCAGCAGCCAAATGAACCCGGCTTTTTTCCTAAACAGCCATATGGCGGTAGCGATCACGAAAGCACCAATGGAATGGTCGCTTGGAAAAGAGGCGTTTGCCGCGTGATCGATCAGCTTGTGCACGTGATGGGTCACAAACGGCCGATCCCGATAAACCAAATGGCTTACGATCATCCCGATGCCGAACGCGAGGCAAGCGGAAACGAGGGACTCCATTACCATTTTTCTATTTTCTCGTTTACGTGTAAACCAATACAATATAATACCCAAATAAAACAAATACTCCGCGTCCTGCGATAAAAAACGCATGATGCCATCTATGAATGGCAAACTGCCTGCCGTGTCGTTGATCGCTTTAAAAACAAAATAATCGATTTGTGTTAATGACATGTTGCCTGTCCCCTTTTCTGTTACTGTTTACACCGTTGTGAGTTAAACCGACTTTCCGATCCGTGTTTGGATGCTCTTTTTATTCTTTCCCTGCATCCATTCATAGATAATCGGAATCACAACAAAACTATTCAAGGTAGAGGTTATCATCCCCCCAATAACCACGATACCAAGTACTTGAGAAATGACCGTATCGGCACTATGCGACAGAGCAAGAGGAATTAGGGTAAGGACAGTCGTGCCAGCGGTCATAAAGATCGGCCGCACCCTGGATAAGCTGCCCTCTAGCACGGCATCCCTCAATTCCATTCCTTCTCTTCGGTTTCGCTCAATTTTATCGATCAGCACAATGCCATTTGTGACAACAATGCCTGTAAGCATGAGCACCCCGATTAAGGCGGCTAGATTCCATTGCCCATGGATGACATATAGCGCAATAACAACACCCGACAATGCCAAAGGAATACTGATGAGTACAGCGAACGGTGCTTTCCAACCTTTAAATATGAAACTGGTGATCATCAAGACAAGCAGAATGGATACTGCGACCGCAATGACCATTTCCATAATCATTTGAGACACTTGCTCAGTTATGCCACCTAGTGAATACGTCACTCCATTGGGTAACGCGGTCGCTTTTAAGGTATCATCGACCGTCTTGGATACTTTACTCACAGCATTGGAGATGATTTGAGTCGTCACCACTGCGAATGGCTGTCCATCACGTTCCTGTATGGTGGAAACGGCGTCGCTCTTATCGATGGACGCCAGTTGATCCAACCGATAGGACTGGCCATCTTTGCCGGTCAATGTTTCTGCAGCAAGCGAGGTCATCACCTGATCCGGTGTGTACACCGGCAAGGTGTTGTTAACCCCAGCCCCGGTTTGAACAGAGTCGATGTAAACATCAACGGGTGTCGTGCCTTTGGAAGTGAAAATTCCAAAGTCCTTTCCTTTGGTCATATAACGGCCTAGGATTTTATTAATAACGGCAGGATCGATACCCGCTTGTTGAACTTTATCACGATCGATGGTAACTGCGTATTTAGGGATTCCATTTGTGAGATCCGTTTTGCCGGCAACGCTGAGCCCGTCAATATTGGCGAGCTTGCTGCGAACGAGCTGTGCAGCGTCTTCCAGCGTCTTTTCATCTGCACCGGACAGCATGATTTTTATTTGCGAATCGTCGCCGGCGATGTTTTGATTCGTAACCGTAATAGCAGCCTTTCCCGAATCACTAGACAAAGACGACTGCATAGCCGTGATGAACGAACTGACTTCGTTTTTGTTTTTTAATGAGACGGATAAATTGCCCACATTGGGTTGCTGAATATATCCGCCGCCCTGGTCGAACACATCATCCGCCTGCGGTGTGAACGACGAGCCGAAGGTAGACGAGAAAGCTGTCACTTTCGGATTGTTCTGGAGAACGCCCTCCACCTTCCGAACTTCTTGATCGACTTCCGTCAGGGGAGTACCCTTTGGCAGCTCCACTTTAATGGCGACCTGTCCGGTAGCCGAGCTTGGAAGTAAGTTGAAAGGAAGCTGCGTTGCAAACAGAGCCGCCGCAACGAACACGATGAGCGAAATGCTGATGACTGCTGTTTTGTGCCGCAGCGCCGACAACAGCAGAGGCTTCATCAGCGGCTCAAGCGTAACGGCTTTCGCGCTTGGCTCTCTCCATCTCATAAAAGCAAGTGCGGGAATGACAAGCATGGCCACAAAGAACGATACGACAAGAGCAATAACCACCGACCATGCAAACCCTGAATAGGAAGCGCCGATAATGCCTCCAACCAATGCAATCGGTACATACACCGCAATCGTTGTCGCAGTGGAAGCAAAGATCGCCGGAAGCATCTCGACAACAGCTCCGGCCAGAACTCCGAGTATCGGTTTTCCCTTGCTCTCCTGCACTCTGCGGTACATATTATCCAGTATGACAATGGCATCATCCACAATGCGTCCCATCGCTACAATGAGACCGGATATGGTTAGAATATTTAGCGTCACGCCCATGGATTTCAAAATGGCGGTTGTGGCCAAGAGAGAAATCGGCAGAGAGACGGCAATGAGCAGTGTAGAGCGTACATTCCGAAAAAAGAACAGGACGCAGAGCATCGAGAAAACACAGCCAAGAATGCCTTCCCGAAGAAGTCCCATCAAGGAGGCATTCAAATCATGCGCGCGATCCAAAACGAGGTTCATGGAAACATCCCCGTTTTTCACGGCCGTGAGGTTGCTGACTCGGTCTTTTACGTTTTGCGCAACTGTGGTGATGTTCGCGGAAGGCGTTTTGATCACGTTGATCAGCACGCTTGCCTTTCCGTCCGTACGAGAAACGGTCGTGACGTCGTTGAGCGATTTGGAAATGTTCGCCACCGCGGACAGCGGTACCGTATCCCCGTCTTTATTTTTTATGGGAAGACTGTTCAACTGCTGTTCGCCCAGGTCCCAGCCTTCGACACGCACCGGAAAAGAAGCTTTTACATTGGCAATATTGCCTTGAAGGTTCGGAATATCCGTTGAAATCGACTTATTAAAATCGTCGACGCTCATCTTATTTTTGGCTAAGTCCTTAGCACGAAGAGACACAACGTAACCGCTTTTTGCACCGCCGACATTCTGAACATCGGATATGCCGGGTACAGATTTCAACTGCTTCACAATTTCAGCCTGGACGGTGGATTGAAGCGTGATATCATCCACTTTTTGATTGTTGGAGGTCAAACTGTAGCTAAGTATAGGAAATGTGCTGTTCGTCAGTCGAGTAACGGCCGGTGGGTTAACGCCATCGGGCAGCTCTGCGTCATTTAAAGCCTGTTTGATCTGGTTTTCCGCTTTTTTCATATCATAGTTCATCGGATAATAAAGGTTCATAAGAAGCCCGCCATCGTAAGAGGTGGTCTCTATATTCGTTAGTCCATCTGTCTTTCGAATCACATCCTCTAGCGGTGATGTGATATCTCGTTTGATTTGATCCGCTTGTAAAGAAGAAGCGCGTAAAGATACCATTAACGTCGTGTTGTTGATGCCAGGAAGATAATCTCGCTGCATTTGAAATGCGGAAACGGCACCCCACGCTAAAATAAGAACCACGCACACAATAATAATTGTTGCTCGTTGCATCGAAGATTCAACGATTTTTTTCATAAGTGAAGCTCCTCTCCTGTGTCTATGAATGAAAGGACTTCGTTTTTGTGCAGATTGTTCATCACACCCTCAATTATTTTTACATCCTTCCTTTTACTTCCTTAAAAATACACAAAAAAGCCCTTCATTCATTGAACGAAGAGCTTTTTGCCGACCTGACTTTCGTACTCCTTCACACGCCGGTAAAACGTAAGCTCACTCTTAAACCCGGTTTTGCTTTATTGGTTTCGGGCTCAAACCCACCACAACCATACTTCCTACTAATTTAAGGTTTTGGAACCTCTCTTCGGGTGTCGCGCTGCGATTATAGCTAGGGTCCAGCTGCGGTTTTCCGACCTGGACTTCTGCAGGATTCTCATTTTGAACAACAACGGAACTCCGATGTATTTGTACGGGATCTTGAAAAAAAGTTCCACCTGATCAGGCGCAGATTCGATAACCGCATTGACATTCGGAAACCTTTTTTCAATGGGAGAATGGGCATCCACAGTAAACATAGGAATCATAGAAAGAATTAAAATCAATAAAAAAGCCAGTCTTTTAAACATAGAAGCCTCCAACACGAACGATTTCCAAGGAAAAAACGAAGGAGCCATCCTTCGTTTTAATCCCGAATTCTCAATAAACGCATACTATTCAAAATAACGATGAGCGCGGCCCCTGTGTCGCTAATGACCGCGATCCATAACGTAAGCAAATCGGGGAAAATCAAGATCAGAGCAGCAGCCTTCACGATAAGCGAAAACCAAATGTTTTGTTTAATAATACGTATCGCCTTACGGCTGAGTTTAACGGTATGGGGCAGTTTTTCTAAATTATCCGCCATTAACACAATATCGGCCGTTTCCATGGCCGTATCGGTCCCAGCTCCCCCCATCGCGATCCCTAGATCGGCGGTTGCAAGTGCCGGGGCATCATTGATACCATCCCCCACCATGGCCACAACATAGCCTTCCTCTTGCAGCTGTTTAATGGCTATCACTTTATCTTCGGGCAGCAGCTCGGCAAAATAACGGTTTACCCCTGTCTGTGAGGCGACCTTTTTAGCCGTTCCTTCGTTATCACCGGTCAACATGACAACTTGATTGACGCCAACGCCTTGCAGCGCTTTAAGCGATTTTACCGAAGTATCCCGAACGGTGTCTGCTACAGCAATCACACCAATGATTTTTTCTTTGGTGCCGACAATGACAATGGTATGTCCTTCTTGCTGGAGAGATAAAATTCGGGATTCCATCTCAACAAGATCGGTGTTTAGCTCCTGGAACAGTTTCAGGTTTCCTGCCAAATACTCATAGTCGCCAATCACAGCGCCAACACCTTTGCCGACGAAGTTTCGAAACTTGTCGCCTTGACGGGCAGCAATCCCTGCTTCATTGGCATAGTCAACAACCGCTTTTGCAATCGGATGCGTGGAGTATTCTTCGAGTGTTTTGGCAATGGCTAACAATTCCTCTTGGGTAGATCCATATGGAATCACCTGCGCTACCTTTGGCTTTCCCTCGGTTAACGTCCCGGTTTTATCAAACGCAATCGCTGAGATCCTTCCTGCGATTTCTAAGAAGGCCCCCCCTTTGATCAGAACGCCGTTCTTCGCAGCATTTCCGATTGCCGATACGATGGCCACAGGCGTTGAAATAACCAGTGCGCAAGGACAGGCCACAACGAGTAATTCCAATCCCTTATAAAACCATTCCCCCCACGTTCCAAAACCAACAAGGGGAGGAAGAACCATAACGACAAGGGCCAGTACAAATACGATCGGGGTATAAATACGAGCAAATTTATCGACAAAAGCTTCCGTAGGCGCTTTTTGTTCTTGGGCTTCCTCGACAAGGTGAATGATTTTGGCAATCGTCGTATCTTCAACCAGTTTGGTTACTTGAATCTCCAAAGATCCGTGCTCATTGATGGTTCCGGCATAAACCATATCTCCGCTCTGCTTATCAACCGGAATGGATTCCCCTGTAATCGGTGCTTGATTTACGCTCGATTCTCCACCGATGACTTGGCCGTCTAACGGGATTCTGTCGCCTGGTTTAACAACGATCACATCTCCAACCGAAACCTCTTCGACGGGTTTTCTAACAAGCGCCTCACCGTTTTTCACAAACGCTTCGGGAGGTGCAAGATCAATCAGGCTTCGAATCGAATTACGGGTCTTTTCAATAGATGTCGTTTGAAGCGCCATGCCTAATGCAAACAGCCAAACCACTGTCGCCCCTTCAAACCATTGACCAATCGCCGCGGCACCCAGCACAGCCGCCGTCATCAGCACATTCATATCGAGCGAACGGCTTTTTACGGCATAAAAGGCACTTTTGGCCGGTTTGTACCCACCGATCACAATGGACAGCGCATAAAGAATGGTAAGAAGTGTTGGCGGCGCACTCGTATAGGAGCCAACAAAACCGAACAGAAGTAATGCACCCGACAGAACAACGGCGTTCGTTCCAGACTTAACTTTTTTCACTTCGCCGGTTCGTCTGCTAGAAACTAACGATGCTTTGTAACCAGCCTTCGATACCTCTTTGATAATTTCTTCGACGGAATTATCGTGTTCAATGGTCATTTTTCCAGTGGAGAAATTCACGCTCACGTTCTTTACAGCTGCATGATTCTTGAAGTGGTTCTCAATCGTTAACGCGCAGGAACCGCAATCCATACCCTCAATATTGTAAGTCCGGCCTTTTCCCTTTTGCTCCACTTTTTCTAAGGTGTACCCCAGCTTTTTTACCGTTTCGGGTAGCGTATCTAAGGCCGAAGTTTCTGCAGCGATAACTTGCATTTTGCCTGTGCTGTAATTGACTTGCGCGTGAGAAACGCCTTCCGTTTTTCTGACGGCTTTTTCAATCGTTACGGCACAAGCAGAGCAGTCCATGCCGTAAACAATGAATTCACTTTTATGACCCGGCGCATCAGAGAGGTTTTCATGACTTTCCTCTCGACTCGGTTCATCCTGGCAGCAAGCATCTTCACATTTGGGGGCAGTGCTTACATGAATGAGATTCAGACTTTTCTTAAATGTCGGTTCTTTGGGCTGCTCATTGCAGCATTCGTCTTGGCATGTCGTGTCAGCCGTTGTAGTTAGTAAAGTAAGTTCCTTTTTAAATGTCGGTTTCGGATTGGAACTGCAACTTTGATCCGAACAGCAGGAACCGTTTTTCTCTTTATCTTCGTTCATTTCAGGTTCCTCCCTTATCCTTTGGCGCAGCAATCCAATTCGTCATTTTTTTCACAAGCTGCAACTTCTTCCTCCACTTGATGGAAAACAGCATCCACGACCGTAAGCAGCTGCGCGATCTGTTCATTTCTCAAACTGTAAAAGATATATTTCCCTTCTTGTCGGCCAACTATAATGCCGCAGCCCTTTAAACAAGCCAAGTGTTGGGATATGTTGGACTGGTTCCCCTTAAGGTCATCCACAATTTGAGATACCGTTTTTTCCTGGTTCTTGATACTTTCGAGTATTTGAAGCCTTGTTTTATCGCTGAATCCACGCATGAATTTCGCTTTAACATCACAATGATTAAATTCCATTGGACTGACCTCCATTATCATATCAGCATTTCCTAATATGATTATCATATTAGCACCCTCTAATATATGTGTCAAATTTATAACCCATATAAGATAGAAAATCGAATGACACAGTTAATTTGAAAAACGTTCAGAATTCCGCTCTATTTACCAAATTAGTCCTCATATTAGTCTGTTATAATATGATGCAGAGATAGAGATTCACAGAAGGGGATGACAATACAATGAAAAAAATAATCTTTATCATCATGCTGCTCATGCTTCTACCCACGACAGCTTTTGCCCATACGGGAATGGAAAGTTCCAGCCCGAAGGATAAAGAAACCATCACAGGGCCCTTAACTGAAATTGTTTTGACATTTAATACAAATCTTGAAAAATTGAGCACATTCACGCTTTTAGATAAGCAAGGGCAAAAAGTGAATGTTGATACGGTGGCCGTTGAAGGAAAGCTGTTAAAGGGCTCACTTAAAACGCCGCTTCCCAATGGAGATTACACAGTGAATTGGAAAATTGTCGGGGAAGATGGTCATGTCATTGAACGTAGCTTTACATTTACAGTCAATATGCCTGAACAGGCTACAGTCAATATGCCTGAACAGGCCAACAAAACGCCTGAGCCAACATCACAAGTGACGGAGCCAACCCCATCAGCTCCATCCGGAGCAGCAGATACAAAAGAGCCAGTGGAAACCGCTCCAGTCCAAACGCCTTCAAACGCTAAGAACACGTTTATTTGGATAGGTGTAGGGGCCTTGCTTCTGATTGGAATCGTGGGCTTTACCATGAGGAAAAGAAAATGATCTATATTTCAGAATTTCTTTTGTATTGTTGTTTTGGTATCTTAGTTGGAAATCAATTATTGACGTTGATACCCGAAAATAAACGTCCAACGATAAACGTTCCTAACTGGTTAGTCAACATCTCCATAGTCGGAATAGCTGTTTTATCTTTCTTCCCTCTTCTGACCATCGCGATAATGTTTTCAGAGGGTTTTGATGCTGGTTTCTGGGTCATTTTTAGAGGTGTTTTGTTTGACTTTAATGTAGGACACGCTTGGCTGATTACCTTGTTTTTAGCCGCTGTGTTGCTCATTGTCCGTTCCATCCGGAGAATGACAAATGAGCCGAAAATGGAATATGTTTCAGCAGCCTTCACATTTGCCTTAATCTTGGCTTTTGCGTGGGCCAGTCATTGTACGGCAAGTTATCAGTTAAAAGGCTTTATTCCCCACGCCATTCATTTTCTATCGGTAAGTGTTTGGACCGGCACGTTATTAGTCGTTGCTTGGTTCTCAAAGAATAGTAATCATTGGTTATCGTTTTTAAAATGGTTTAGTCCTGTTGCGTTGATTTGTATGGTCGCAACCATAAGCGCAGGATTCTTTTTAATGACGCTGTTAGTACCCGAATATGTCAATTCATGGATCGTTTCCTATGGTCAAGCGTTATTATTTAAGCATTTATTGATTATTCCTTTGCTGACCTTCGCCTTTATTAACGGTGTGATGGTAAAAAGGAAGCTGCGAGAAAATCCAAACTTTAATCCGATATCCTGGGTTAGAGCGGAAAGCATTATGGCCTTATTCGTCTTTTGGGCAATGGCAGTTATGGGACAGCAATCACCGACAGAAAATCTAGCGGCAGTCATTCAATTTGAAAAACCCTCCGCTTTGTTTCAATCTTTTTATGATGGAACCATCAACCCAAGTACAACCATCCAGTTTGTAGCTGGTGGAAACAGTATTTTATTAGGATTCGTTTCCGTTCTATTGCTGCTCTCCATGTTGTTTTTATTCCGCAAAAAAGCCCGTAGTACCTTGGCCATCGGGTTGGGCATTTTGTTTGTCTGTTCAGCTTACACCTCCATAATGTTGGGCGTTCAGTAAAAACGCCATGACTATACCACTTGATTGACCGGCAGCTCGTCCCGATCCAGCCCGGCCGGTGAGATCCGGACGAAAAAAAGGCGAACAATAGCAAAAGCTCCTGCAGCTGCAGGAGCTTTTTTCCTTCCGGGTATCCATTCAACTATTGTCCTGTTAGCGTGATGGTTCAAACGTTTTCTCTTCGTTTATCGTGTAGGTACCAGTAGTTTATCCAAGTCAGTTGAATTTCCGATCAATAACCGCGCCAAGGATAAATGTCTTATTAAGCAGATAAGCCGCCCAATGTCTGGGCGGCTCGATTATTTCCTTAAAAATGTTTTTTTATGTTCGAACTCTTCATCATTTATTTCCCCGTTTACATAACGCTCTTTTAAGATCATCAGAGGACGATCTTCAACTCTGCTTTTTCTCATTAGGGATCGGATAACCGCGTAAATCACCACGATCAAAAGCAGAAAACCGATCCCCATCATGACACACATCATAAACATCATGGAACCATCCATCATCGATCCGTCCATCACTATAATTGACCTCCCCTGCTACTTTATTCTCAACTCATTTAAAAACCCCCTAGTGCTCTAGGGGGTTGACGAAATAATTGACTGCGCAATCATTAAGCTGCCATCGCCCGGCAAGCTTTAGCACATGCAAAGCAAGCTTCAGCACACCGCTGGCAGTGCTCGTGTTCATGCTTTTTGCACTCATTCCCGCAAGCTTCACAAACCTCTGCACAGATCCGGCAGATCTCTTTCGCGTAGGAGCTGTTCATCGACATCGCTTGCGCGGCGAAGGCACAAATATCGGCGCATTCCCGGTCCAAACGAATGCATTCTTTCATCATCGCGACATGATCTTCCTTCAGACAAGCGTCATAACAGTGGTTGCACGCTTGCATACAACGGATACATTCCTCAATGCAAGATTGAAACTGTTCGTGTGACATCGGTATAGCCTCCTTTTTGTTTCTTCTATTGTTTACCCCTATACGGGAGTTAAACCGCAATTAGTTTTCATGCCCGGCTACTGCCCTTATCAATGACCGCTGTGGCCGCCACCGTTACCGGTACTTTGCTGCGATCCCGCCGGTGAAAGTTCACTTTCTGTGACCCATTTGTGATTTTTTACGGGCTCCCCACCGGTGGTCGGCGTGTAATCGACCATATAAACGGTCGTATGTTCTGCTGAATCGATGGTACCCGTCGCACCTTTCATCCCTGGCATGTGATCAGCCTCTAAAGTGACCTGTGCGCCCGGTTTCAACGCTTCCGCGCCGGGATTTTTCAATTCTTCGTGGATCACCCATTTATGATTTTTTACCGGCTCTCCACCTGTTGTCGGCGTATAGGACACCGCATAGGCTGTCGTATCATAAGCTCCTACAATCGTTGCTGTCGCACCTTTCATCCCTGGCATGTGGTCCGGTTGCAGAATCGCTTGACTTCCTACCTTAAATGTTGGATTCTGGGCTTCCTTTAATCCAGCAGGCACTTCCCCTGAACTGGAATGATTCATACCGAAATGATCGGTCTGCGCGTTAGCACTGTTGGTAGGAGCCGGGGACGTTGTATTCGACGGTGTGCTCGGATTCGCTGTATTATTGCCACATGCAGTTAATACGGCAATCATCACAGCGGCAATGATCATAACTAGTTTTCTTTTCATGTCAAAACCTCCTGTTATGGATTGATAGCTTGTCCTTGGTTGGCAATTCGCTGCCAAGTGGTCCCAAAATCAGCGGACACATAAACATCTTTCTTTTCGGTGGCCAAGGCGAGCTCTTTCGGATTCGCCGGACTCCCCGCTAGGTACGAGATCGCGTCACCATTTTGCACTGGCGTTTTAATGGTGGTCCGTTGTTTCGTTTCCAGTTTAACGCTGACCAGTTCAGATTTGCCGGTACCGATCAGCAGCTCCCCCTGATCCGTAAAAGCTAATGCGGAAACCGGCTGGTCGGTATAAAGAGCAGCAAACGTTTGGCCGTTATCCTTGGAAAGATACGCCCCCAAAGTAGTGCCGATCGCCACAACCGCATCCTGTGTCGGATGCACAGCAAGCGCCGTAATCTGTCCGGAAATACCGGACATGGAGCTGCTTATCCAGGTATTGCCCTCATCTCGGCTGTAAAACAAACCCGCCTGCTTCATTTTCGAATTCGGTTCGGGATTGATCACATACAGGGTATGTGTCCGATAACTCACGCTCATGCCATGAAGGTCAACTTCGCCCTCCAAAGCCAAAACAGTAATCGATTTTCCTTCATCGGTACTTTTAATCAGACCCATGGGATTTTTGTAGCTGGAACCGACTGCAGGATGGCCGCTGCTGTAGAACGCGTTATCGGCCATGGAGAAGCCCATATAATCATGCTTCTCACCTGGGGCGTCACTCCACTTGCCATCGGCATATACTTTTAGCCCGTTATGTACCGGGATAAATAGACGTTTACCGTCGCTGGAGTAACCAAGGCCATGAATGTGCGTAAATGCCGCACCCTCCGAATCGTGGGAAACATGCCCATCATCGGCCGTTTTCTTGGAACATGCGGTGAATGCTGCTGCAATAACAACTGCCATTGCAAGTAGAATGATTTTTTTCAGGAAAACGTCCCCCTATCCGATTTTCTCTATGTTCATCTTCGCGCCAAATGCAGACGATTGGCAGGCTAATATAAGTATAACCAGCACTTGTGAAGATCCTGTGTAGATCAGCAGGTGTTGGCTTAAAATGAACGATTTTCTTTCGGCAGGCGGATCGTAAACGTGGTGCCATGCGCGCTTTCTGCCCAGACTTGTCCGCCATGAGCGGTGACGAGCTTTTTGACGATGGTTAACCCCAAACCGCTGCCGCCGGTTTTCCGATTGCGTGATTTGTCCCCCCGGTAAAATCGCTCAAAGATATAGGGTAAATCCTTTTGTTCAATGCCGCTGCCCGAATCCTGGACGCGAATCAGTACGTCTTGTGCTTCTTCGACTGTCTCAATCCTCACATGTCCGTTTTCCGGCGTGAATTTTAGGGCATTGCTAAGAAGATTGACCAAAATTTGAATCATGCGATTGCGGTCGGCAAAGATCCGGATATTGGGATTACAGTGAAACGAAAGCTCCACCTTTTTTTCCAGATAAGTTGCCGCCACAAGATCGACCCCTTGGGCAATCATCGAATCCAGGGGCTCTTGTTTTCGCTCCAACTGAAACGCCGGTGAATCCATATGGGTCAAATCTTCCAGTTCGGCTACCATTTTGGTGAGCCGTTCAATTTCTTCGTAACACGCATGGATACGCTCCGGGGTCGGTTCCCAAACCCCATCTTCAAAGGCTCGCATATGGCTTTTCAGCGTGGCCAGCGGCGTTCGAAGTTCATGGGCAATGTCTTCGGTCATCGTGACCCGAAGCTGTTCTTGTTTATGCAGCTGCGCGGCCAGTTCGTTCAGCGACGTGCCGAGTTCCGCGAGCTCGTCATTGCCGTTGATCGCGACCCGCGTATCAAGATGCCCATCCGACATGCGTTCCGCCGCCTGTTTCATGTCCACAAGCGGCCGCGAGATCCGTTTCGCGATATAAAAGCCGATCACAACCGCGAGGATAATCGAACCGGTAAACGTCCAGATGATGGACTGCAAAAGCGCCTGCTCCAAGTGATAATCCAATTGGGACACATCATGGTTCATGCCCGCCGCTTGATCATGGAACATCGAAATATGGTAATGCGTGGCCACAATCACACTTAATGTCGAAATGATCAGGATACATGTCGCGGTACCGATAATGATCAAAGCAAGGCGTGTGTGTAGTCGCTTATTCATGTGGCGCCCCCGGCAAACCGGTAGCCGAGTCCGTAGACGGTAACAATATACTGGGGATTCTTCGGGTCCGGTTCGATTTTGTGACGGATGTTTTTCACATGCTGATCAATGGTGCGGATATCACCATCAAATCCATAGCCGAGTACCTTGTCCACCAATTCTTCACGCGTAAAATGCCGCTGCGGATATTTAGCTAAAGCGCACAGCAGCTTGTATTCATTCGGCGTTAAGCTGACCGGTTTTCCTTCGCGGAACACTGTATGTGCCAGCGAATCGATCTCCAAATGACCATCGTGAAACGATAAGCGATCGGCAAGCAGCTGACTGTCGTCGGTTCGGCGCAAGATGGCCCGGACCCGGGCCACGACCTCACGCGGATCAAACGGCTTGGTCAAATAATCGTCCGCGCCAATGGACAATCCTTTGATTCGATTGTTTTCCGATACCTTTGCGGTAAGCATAAGAATGGGTACCGAATTCATTTTGCGTATCGTTTGGCAAACCTGCTCCCCGTCCATATCCGGAAGCATCAGATCCAATATCACGAGATCGACGGATTTACGCTGCATCGCCTGCAAAGCCTCGCTCCCTGTCGCGGCTTCGACCGCGTGGAAGCCTTCTTTTTTCAGATAGGATACAACGACATCCCGAATTTTTTCTTCATCATCGACTACCAAAATCGTCTTCATCATTGACCCTCCCCTACATAAAAATGATGTACGGCTCACCCCGCATTGCTGATTTTCCGCTTTCGCAGCCACCGATAGACAAGAGACACCAGCAGCAGAAAGCCCATATAGATAAGCGATATCCAGAGCACATTGCTGAGATCGGAAAGCAGTTGATCCCCGATAAAGGCAAATACGAACATCACCGGTATTTTCCCAAGAAGCGTAGCGGCCACAAAGGGGCTAAATCGCATGCGGCTGATGGCCGTATAGACATTTACGAAAGCCGCAGGTACAAACGGAATCAGACGGGCGAGTAACACTGCGAAAAACGCATTTCGCTCCATGAGCGTTGTAAATTGGTCGATTCGTTTGAATTTGGCCAAAAACCGGATGCCCTGCTCCTGAAACACAACCCTGACGAGCAAAAATAGCAGGGCAGCGGCAACAGTAGAGCTGAGAACATTCAAAATCCCACCTATAAAGGGGCCATATTTGGCCCCTATGATTCCGGCAACCACGCCATAAGGAACAACAGGAATAAGGGCGAGTAAGACGGCTGCACCAAACAGCAGCATGAGATTAGTGGCCCTATCATCATCGAGCCACCGTAGGATCGGATCTTTATTTAGGAGGATGACGATGACCGCGATCACGTAGCCGAAAAATAAAAGCCATTTCTTCATCTTCGTTAGCGTGCTCCTAACTTTGCACTGTCATATTTTGAAGTTCCTCTATCGTCAAGCGCTCTACGAATTTTGAAAATTTCTCTTTCTTTTTCCCTAGCTGTTGATATATCGCAATTAAACGTGTAACGAGGGGAATAATGCGATCTTCCGCAATCCCCGAAGCGTATAACTGGCCGAGACGGGCTTTCATGCCCTTGGCTTCGCCGCCGACATAGATATCGTACACGTCATTCATCTTCACGACCGCAATGTCTTTGAGCAAAGGCTCGCTGGTGCCGAGTGCACATCCGGCATACCCGATTTTTAAAGCACTTGGGACTTTTTGGCCGACAATGGCCTGATCAAGCTGTACCGCCACGTTAAGACCGGCATCGTCGGCTCCCCTGCAAAAATTGCAGGTGATCAAATTTTTAGTATAGAAGCCAGCCGGTTGGATGTCTAAACCGGCTTCTTTCAATTGGACTTGTACAGTATCGATCCGGTCTTCCTCCATCTCCACATAGAGCTGTTTAAAGGTCGTCAGCTCAATTTTGGCATCATCTCCCACAATGGAACCCAGTACAGCGAGTTGCTCCGGCTTAAAAAGCGAGCCGCCTTCCTGGAACCCCGGTGACACCGCAAATTTCTTGTAAGCCAATTCTCCCCACACTCCTTTTTACAATTTAGCCCGCTGCAGCCGGAGGGCATTCAGTACAACCGAAACCGAGCTGAACGCCATCGCCGCCCCTGCCAGCCATGGAGCCAAAAATCCGGCCGCGGCAATCGGGATGCCGATCACATTGTAGGCAAGTGCCCAAAAGAGGTTTTGCTTGATGTTGGTCATCGTTTTGCGGCTCATCAAGATAGCATCCGGAATGCTGTTCAGGTCGCCGCGCATCAGTGTCACATCGGCAGCTTCCATGGCCACATCGGTGCCGGTGCCAATGGCCATGCCAATATCAGCCGTAGCCAGTGCCGGGGCATCATTGATGCCATCGCCAACCATGGCCACTTTCTGGCCCGATTCCTGCAATTTCTTGACTTCATCTGCTTTGCCCTCGGGTAGCACTTCGGCAAGCACCCGGTCGATCCCGACCTGACGGGCGATGGCCTGGGCGGTCCGTTCGTTGTCGCCGGTGATCATCACCACTTGAAGTCCCAGCTCTTTGAGTCGCGCAACGGCGGCTTTGGAGCTCTCCTTGATCGTATCGGCCACTGCCACAATGCCCGCATAATGACCATCAATTGCAACGAGCATCGCGGTTTTTCCCGATTCTTCAAGCTCATTCATCCGCTCGTAAGCCGTCTGCGCGTCAATCTGATTTTTGGCCATCCATTTTCGTGTTCCAATGAGTACCGCTTTTCCTTCGACAACCGAGCGAATGCCAAAACCCGGCACCGCTTCGAACGCCTCGGCTTCCGGAAAAGCAATATTTCGTTCCCGAACACCGGCAACAATGGCTTCCGCCAGCGGATGCTCGGAGTTTTTCTCGGCTGCTGCTACGAAAGAGAGGAACTGGCTTTCATCCTGCAATTCTGAAACGAGTACATCAGTAAGCTCGGGTTTCCCTTTCGTCACTGTACCCGTTTTATCCAATACAACAGTTGTTATTTTATGCGTCGATTCCAGGTGTTCGCCACCTTTGAATAAGATCCCAAGCTCCGCCGCGCGGCCGGACCCGGCCATAATGGACGTAGGCGTAGCCAGCCCAAGTGCACAAGGGCACGCAATGACCAGCACCGCAATGGCTTTTTCGAGCGCACCGGCAAAATCACCGGGAGCCACGACGAAATACCAAACCAGGAACGTCACCACCGCAATGCCGACAACAATTGGAACAAAGATGCCGGAGATCACGTCGGCTATGCGCTGGATCGGCGCTTTCGAGCCTTGGGCTTCTTCCACCACTTTGATGATCTGTGCCAGCGCCGTTTCTTTGCCGACTTTGGTCGCCTGAATGCGGAGCATACCGTTTTTATTGATGGTTGCCCCAATCACCGAGTCGCCCTGACGCTTGCTGACCGGAATGCTTTCACCGGTAAGCATGGATTCATCCACCGCAGATGAACCTTCCAGCACCATGCCGTCAACCGGCACTTTTTCACCGGGTTTTACGATCACTACGTCGCCTGCAGCCACGTCCTCAATCGCAATCGCCACTTCCTGACCGTCTCGCACAACCAGTGCTGTTTTCGCCTGCAGACCCATGAGCGTTTTAATGGCTTCCGATGACCGCCCCTTCGCTAACGCTTCAAACAATTTTCCAAGTACGATCAGTGTAATGAGCACTGCGCTGGTTTCGTAATACATGGCTGGCGCATGATGGGCATGCACGTTATTGGCCCACTGTACCGTTAAATACAAACTGTAGAAATAGGCAGCGGAGGTGCCAAGCGCCACAAGCACATCCATATTGGCGCTGCCGTTCCGAAGCGCTTTATACGCGCCAATATAAAAGGGGAGTCCGACGATAAATTGAACGGGCGTGGCTAAGATGAGCTGAAACCAAGGATTCATAAATAGATCCGGCACCCAGATCCAAGACGTAAACGAAAAATGTCCGACCATCGCCCACAAGAGCGGAATCGATAAGATGGCCGACAGCAGGAACCGTTTTTGCTGCGCCTTGATTTCTTTCCTCCGGTGGTCTACCGCTGCTTGCTGTTCCTCTTTCATGGCTGCTTTATAGCCGATCTGCTCCACTTTTTTCACGATATCCGAAGTGGACACTTCAGCCCGCGAATACTCCACGTGAGCGGTTTCCAGCGCCAGGTTAACGGTCGCTTTCGATACACCATGCATTTTGTTTAGCCCTTTCTCAATCCGGGCCGCACAGGCGGCGCAGGTCATGCCGCTAATATCAAAATCGGCCGCCTCTTTCACCGTATCATAGCCGATATCCTGAATTTTTTTCTCGATTACGGGAATATTCACTTTATCCGGATTGTATGTAACGGACGCCTGCTCAAGCGCGAAGTTCACGTTTGCTTCCGTCACGCCTTCCAGTTTGCTTAAGCCTTTCTCGATCCGGTTCGCGCACGCGGCGCAGGTCATACCCGATATTTGCATCGTGGTTTGCTTGTTTTGCTGTGCTTCCCTGGTTTGCATGATTCCCCACCTCTTTCATACCCCCATAGGGTATATTGATTTGTAAAAAGAAAGGCCACCTTTGGCGGCCTGTTTATTGATTAGGCAACGTCATACCCTTGTTCTTCGATAGCTTCTTTTACCGCATCCAAGGACAATTTATTTTCATCATATTCGACCGTCACTTCGTTGTTTTTCAGATCGACACGAGCCGAACCACCGATTTCTTTGACGGCTTTCTCAACGGAGTTCACACAGTGTTGGCAGGACATGCCGTTTACTTTCAGCGTTGCTTGTTGCATATATAATCCCTCCAATAGTTGTATTATTTCATTAATTTATTAACCGTAATCAAAAGTTCGTCAATGACTTCGCTTTCCCCAGCCTGGATGCGTTCGACAACGCAGCTCTTCATATGACCTTCCAGAAGCAGCTTTCCTACGCTGTTCAAGGCCGACTGAATCGCAGCAATCTGGTTCAGGACGTCATCACAATAAGTATCCCGCTCGATCATGCCTTTTACACCGCGAATTTGGCCTTCAATCCGGTTGAGCCGGGAGATTAGATTGCCCTTCATTTTATCCGAATGATGGCTCTTTCTTTCACTGTCCGCAGAACAGCAGGCATCGTCGGTTTCGTTCGTTACCACTTCCTCTTGTTTCGCCACAACTTATCACCTCACAAACACAATATACAATACCCCTATGGGGTATGTCAAGAAGCGTCGCCACCCTGCGATTTATGGCGGTTGTGGACAAGAAGGAAATCGGCAGAGAGACTGTGATGAACAATGTTGAGCGTACATTCCAGAAAAAGAACAATGGGTTTTCTTTACCCTTTTGGAATTTGTTAATCAATGATTCTAATGCACAGGGTGATTACGTTTTAATCACGCCTGACAATTCGCGAAGGTCAGAAATGCTCGCATCGGGCTGTACACCCAAATGGTCAAACACACCATGTTTTCGATTCACCCAAACCGTGCGGAAACCAGATGTCGAAGCCCCAGTGATATCCCAAGTGTTGGATGAAAGAAACAAAACTTCTTCCCGTCTGCAACGTAAACGATCCAAACCATACGTATACGCTTGAGGCGAAGGCTTATATTGTTTTACATCATCTACACTAATCACATCATCCAACAAGCGGTTATAGCCGGTGTGCTCAATTAAAGGGTACAGCATAGAGGGTGATCCATTCGACAAAACGGCGAGTTTGTAACTATTTCGGGCCAACTGTTCCAAAACCTGCGCAACTTCTTCGTATGGTGAAAGTGATAAGTACGCCAGCAGTAGCTCGCGTTCTTTTTCTGCTGACAAATTGACCCCTAATTGTTCGCAGGTGTACCGAAGGCTGTCTCGCGTCATTTCATCAAATGGACGGTAACTACCGATCATTTGCCGGATAAAAGAATACTCCAGTTGCTTTTCTCTCCATCGAGAGCTAATTTCCCGACCGTGGCCAGGAAACAATTCATCGCATTTTTGGAAGACGGAATGTACATCGAACAGCGTGCCATATACGTCAAAAACGATTACCCGGATCCCCACTAATCCCATCATGAATCCCCCTCTAATTGATGAATATTACATCTGAATAAGCAAAGACCGCAAGCCTCGGAATTTCACCTCAGGTTTTACGGTCTTTGAGACTTATTTAGAGTGTGATAATTTGAAAATCGTCAGCAATTAACTCAGCAATGCTAGGATGTCCGCCTCGTTCTCCCATTGTGGCCAAGCCGGACGCTTGCACGTCCTCACTGACACCAAAAGCACCGGCACAATATTCGCATACCCCTGCGATCACACCGAGGTTCTTCACCGCTTTGTAAACCGGATTATACTTGTTTGCTGGATCTTCAAAATTTTTAACCCATACGGTACCGGCCCCATCAAAGATGACTTTTACTTCATTGCCGGCTTCATGCAGCTCCTGCGCATATAAGAGCGAGTGTAATGCTCGTGCTAGTTCGGATTCTGAGGCGTGTACGATAATCGCGATTTTTTTCATTGATCTTCTTCCCCCTAAGTTGTTTATTGTTGTTCCAGTTTTTTCTTCAGGACTTCTTTACTCTGAAGACCGACCATTTTATCTACCATTTTCCCGTCTTTGAACACAAGCAGTGTCGGAATGCTCATCACACCGTATTCGGAAGCGAGCTCCGGCTCGTTATCGATATTCACCTTTGCAACGGTTGCCTTTTGATTCACTTCCTCAGACAATTCGTCGACGATCGGCAGTTGGATCTTGCACGGACCGCACCAAGGCGCCCAAAAATCGACCAGCGTCACTCCCTGTTCAACTTGCTTATGAAACGTATCTTTCGTTAATGAAACAGCTGCCATGATGCTCAACTCCTCAATGTGAGATGAATCCATTTTACCGCGGTACACAATTTCCTTCTGTAATGTATCTTACAAAAGGTAAAATGGCCTTTCAGCGAACATCATCCGGCGCAGCAAGATAACTTCGCAACATCCTTATCAAATGTAAGAGCCGCCAGTTTTAATCCTTCTGCCATGGTTAAGTAAGGCGCAAAGCTTTCACGTAAATCCTCAACGGTTAAACCGAATTTCAGTTCTAATGTCGCGGCGTAGATAACTTCGCCAGCATTTTCAGCGACAATATGGGCACCTAATACTTTTAACGATTTTGCATCAGCGACTAGCTTAAAAACACCGGTTATTTGACGATTCACAAGCGCTCTTGGAACGGCATCCAAAGGTAGGACGGACGTCTTTACTTCATAACCCCTTGCCTTTGCTTGTGCTTCTGTTAATCCAACAGAGGCTACCGACGGGGAAGTAAACGTAACGCCTGGAACGGATTCCAGGTTAACCTTACGTTCTAAACCGCCGACAGCATTATCTGCCGCGATCCCTCCTTCATAAGCGGCAACATACACAAATTGCGGACCCATCGTGACATCACCAGCCGCATAAATGTTAGGGTTTGTGGTTCTCAAGTATTCATCCACGATAATTTCCCCACGCGCACCTGTGTTTATCCCGGCCACACTAAGATGGAGTGCTTCCGTATTTGGTTTTCGTCCGGTAGCGATAAGAAGTTGCTCGGCCTCCACTACTTTGCTTTCGCCATTTACCGAAAGATGAACCTGTTTCAGGTCGCCCCTCGCTTCTACGCGTTCATAGGTTAAACCGGTAATCACCTGAATGCCCTGTTCCGTTAAAGCTTGGGTCACTGACTCGGATATTTCCGGATCATACGCTTTAAAGAGCCGAGGACTTCTTTGCATTAACGTGACTTCTGACCCTAATTGGTGAAACAGTTGCCCTAATTCCATAGCGATATACCCCGAACCAATGACCGCAAGGGTTTTCGGTAATTGCTTCAGCTCCAGCAATGATGTACTTGTCAGATAATCCACCTCATGTAAACCCGGAATGTCCGGAATAGAAGGTGAAGCGCCTGTGGCGATTAAAAATCGTTTGGCAGTAAATTGTTGGCCATTAACCTCAATCGTTTTTTCATCGATAAATTTGGCTTCGCCGCGAATCAATTCAAATCCATATTCACCAATTAAATCGACATATTTGTGCTGGCGAAGTTCGCCAACAAGTTCATCTTTTTGCGCAACCAATTGAGCCAAATCGACTTGACCCGCCGAAGTATTTAGCCCCAAAAAAGGGTTGCTTTTTGCGAGATGATTCATTTCACCGGCACGAAGCAGGGTCTTGGATGGCACGCAGCCAATGTTCACGCAGGTGCCGCCTACGGTACCGCGTTCAATCATCGCGACTTTTGCGCCATGTTCGACCGCCTTAATCGCGGCGGAAAAAGCGGCCCCACCGGAACCAATGATCAATAAATCATAATTGTCCCCACCGCCGAGAACCGGTTTTTCAGGAAACTCGATGACTTCCGCATCTCCCGATTGATATTTCGCCTCGTTGATGGCTTGCTTTGCAGTCTCAATATTTATGTCATCTGGTAATTCAAGTGTGGCTTCTCCCTGCCGAAAACTGGCCTCAATATTTCTAGCTCCGATACCTTCAAGTGCCGTTGTTACGTGTTCTTCGCAGCCCGTACAAGTCATACCTTGAACCTGGATTTTGTACTTTTTCATGAAAAACAAACACCTACCCCTTATCGTTAGTTTTCATAACTTATTGAATGCCATACCCTAAATCAAGTACGGTTTTTTGAATCGTTTTTAGATCCGTTTTACTTTTGTCAAATTCAACTCGCGCCGTTCCAGTACTGCTGTCACTTTTAACATGTACATTTTGGACGCCATCTACACGTTTTATGGCACTTTCTACAACAAAATCACAGCTCGCACAGGTCAATCCTGTGACTTCAAACGATGCCTTTTCAATGTTTTCTGTTTTCACGGTAGTAAGGGTGCTTGTCCTTTCGTTTGAGCTTCCACAAGCGGAAACAATAACCGCAAAGGTTAACATCCATACAATGAATAATGTCATTTTGCCTATTTTCATAAGATTCACCCTCCTAGACATATCCTTTAGCCAACAGGGTGTAAGTGAACATAACCAGCACCACAATGGTTGAAACCCATAAGGTGATGATCGAACTTTTCTTTTTACATTGCCGTCCATACACATAATAAAAAGAGATCCCCAAAAGAGCGACAGTAATAATCATTAGCACTGTTTGGTACTTTGTAGCGAAAATCGCGAGTGTTCCAGCAAACCCTGTTAATCCAACGGGGATCAAAATTAAGGGACCCAAGCAACAACCTGACATCACAAAAGCGCTAAAAACAGTGGCCAAACTCGACATTTTTTCTCTCATGAATGTACCTCATTTTTGCTTGGGAATACTGCAACAATTGATAGCAGCACTAGCTGCATTGGTTTTTTCTTGTTTCCCTATTCGTTTAAACATCATGTACATAGAAAAGGCAAAGAAGATTCCAAAAATAATCCCAACGGTGGCTTGATGAACTGTCATATAAGCCCCAAATGTTGTGCCAGCAAGCAAAGGAATAATCAATACAAGATGACACGGACAAGTAAACAATGCTAAAATACCCCATCCTAACTTTTTCATGCTTCACAGCCCCTCTTTCTGCTTGAACATAGCCTTAATGAATTAATGTTTCGATAATTGGGCAGTCATGAATCGCTTTTTCGTCAGGACAACACCCTTTTAAATTAGATAACATCATTTCGATTCGTTGAAGATCTTTGATTTTTTGCTGAACGTCCTGCAGCTTTTCAACAACAAAGTCATACATATCTGCGCATCTAACATCGTCTTTATCCACAACGCCAAGCAATTTATCAATTTCGGAGAGTGTGAAACCAAGTTCCTGCATGCGCTTAATAAACATTAATCTGTCCTTCGTATCTTCGGGATAAAGTCGATAACCCGCATCACTTCTTAAAGGCTCTGGTATCAAACCTTTTCGCTCATAATATCGCAATGTTTCTTTATTAACGTTACATAGTTTGGAAATGTCTCCAGAACGATATTTCATTTCATCACCTCATTTACAAGTATAAACCCTGTACCTAGGTACAGGGTCAAGTATAATTTATTTGACTAAGTCGATGCCCTTCTGCTGCAGTTGCTTTTCAAGCTTGCCCCATTTCTCCTTCCACCTTATCCGAACAAATTTTTTGCCGAGAAGTCGGGCTAACCAAAAAGATAACACCGCGCCCATCGTCGCGCCAAAAATCGTATAGACCGTTCCCCAGACTGGACCAAATGCCAATCCGCCGCTAATGAAAGAATTGACGCGGGAAACAAAATCAAAGGCCGCACCGTGTAAATGAGGATGAACAGTACGGGTGCAGCCCAGCCGAATGATAACATCCAAGCCCTTATGCCTTCAGGACTCAGATTTAAAACCTTATGATTAGACCACAATAGACCTCCCATTACGATGATGAGCAATATTGATTTGATTAGCCATGATCGTTGTTTCATCCCGACCTCCCGTTATCGCCGACTATAACTCCAATAATTCATTTGCTTTGTTCAAGTCGATATAGATCGTCATTCGGCCGGTTTTAATCACCTCTTGATTCACAAGTTCATGCAAGGCTACGGTTACGGTTTCACGTGTTGAACCAATCATGTTCCCGATTTCCTGATGAGTTAGTGACATATCGATCTTGTGGTAATGACCTTCTGGGACACCAAACTTTTGGCCGAGTTTAACAAGCAGATGAAGTGCTTTTTTACGTACATCGCCGAGTGCCATTTGTTCCAATTGGGCATCGCGTTCTTTCAATAGAGCACTTAATTCCTTCATCATTTTGACTGCCAAATACGGACGGTCGATTAGAAACTGTTCAAAACTCTCTTTTCCAAGCGAGCAAAGTATCGTATCCTCAATCGTTTCAATATAAGTATCTCGTGTGCCTAGCGAGAAAGAATCCATTTCCCCGAACACATTCCCAGCCCCCAAAATACTGACGATAAACTGCTTGCCGTCCGAATTGATCTTGTATAATTTCAGTTTGCCTTCCTTTAAAAAATACAACCCTTCCCGGAACGTTTCCGGTGTTTGAATGAGATTCCCTTTTTTTAATTGGTTCATCGGCGCCATTCGTTCGATCTCCATCAGATCCTCCATCGGTAGCGCGTCTAACATACTAATTTGGCTTAGATACCACAACTTGTCCATATATGTCCTCCAGTGCTTTGTCGATTTTTAAACGGTTAAACGAATGAAACACCTGATGCCCGATTACGATCAACGGAGTGGCAATTCCCCCGAGGCGCAACATTTCCTCAAACCGTTCTTTATCATAGGTGACATCGATTTTATCGATATCTATCTGCTTTTGCTCGAAATATTTCATCACAATCTTACATTCACCGCAATTTTCTCTCCAGTAGACCTTAACGCCCATATTCATTCATCCTTTGGCTTGATCTTCATTCCGGCCACAATACCAAACCATTAATCTGCCATCGATACCGGATATCTGAACACTTTCTTTTGTTATATCACGACGACAACTTCTTCATCTGTGAGAGCGTAAATAATTCTGTGTAAATGGTAATACTTCCAAGTAAAAGTCAGATGACCATTTATGAACGAAGCCTATGAAAAGGTAGTGAAGGAATTAGCGAAGGATTGTCGGTCTGTGGAAGACATCCAGACGAAACTGCGAGACTTATTTAAGGATACGATCCAACAAGTCTTTGAAGCAGAAATCGATGATCATCTCGGGTATAAGAAGCACAGTAACACGGGAGATGGAATGGGAAACAGTCGCAATGGTTACTCGAAGAAAACGGTCAAAACAAAATTCGGGCCAACAGAACTCGATGTTCCTCGTGATCCCAAGGGTGAATTCGAGCCGCAGATTATTAAGAAATATGAGACGACCTCCAACAGTATTGAAGATCAGATTGTTGCCCTGTATGCCAAGGGCATGACAACACGGGATATTGAAAGTCACATGAACGATTTATACGGGATTGAAGTTTCCCCCACCCTGGTCAGTAAAGTCACGGATAAGATTATGCCGCTTGTCAGCGAATGGCAGAGCCGTACCCTGGATTCTGTCTACCCGATTGTGTTTTTGGACGCCATTCATTTTAAAGTGCGTCAGGACAGTCGGATCATCAGTAAAGCGGCATACAGTGTACTAGGCATTAACCTGAGTGGGCATAAGGATATATTAGGGATATGGATTGGTGAGAATGAGAGCGCAAGTTTCTGGCTGAACGTATGTACAGAGCTCAAAAACCGAGGCGTTTCGGATATCCTGATCGCCTGCAAGGATGGATTGTCCGGTTTCTCTGAGGCGGCGGCCAGCGTATTTCCGAAAACACAGATCCAATCTTGTGTGATCCACCAGATTCGAAATACGCTCAAGTATGTAGCGAAGAAGGATCAGGCAGCGATCATGGCCGACTTAAAGCCCGTGTATCAAGCGTTAACCTTAGAAGAAGCGGAGTTGGCTTTCCTGATCTTCAAAGAAAATTGGGAGAAAAAGTACCCGATTGTTATCCGCTCCTGGCAGAACAACTGGGACGAACTCACCTCCTATTTTCGTTATCCCGCGGAGATTCGCAAGATCGTGTACACAACCAACACCATTGAAGGGTATCATCGACAGCTGCGTAAAGTCACCAAGACCAAAACGGCTTATCCAACGGATGATGCACTCCGAAAAATCATCTATTTAGCAACCGTTGAGGTGATGAAAAAGTGGGGTCACTCCGTGCTAAATTGGAACCTGTGCCTTACCCAATTAGCCATTCTGTTCCCCGAACGTGTTCCGCTGGATTTGCCTCTCTAACCGTAAGGTTGAGCCGGCTTGACATGGAGCCTCTACGGGCATGATTCCTTGCGATAAGCGATGCCTCGTTAACTCGCATCGCCAGGCCATTTAGCTTATCATGCCCGCCCCTCCATATAAAGCCTTTGACGTTTGCTTTAGGAAAAACCATTTACACAAAAGTTTGTACACTCCCAACTTTTTATTAAATGGACCTCCCACAAATCTCTTTACACAAGGTTAAGACCAAGTCATACTCTTGTGCAAAGGGGTTGTTTCTTTGAAGCGAAGAAAGTACGACAAGGCTTTTAAAGTGGAAGCTGTCTTACAGGTGCTCGAGGAACGAAGAAAGGTCTCCCATGTGGCAAAATCGCTGGGCATCATTCCGACGATGTTGAGTCGGTGGGTGTACGAATACGAGCAGTATGGCGACAAAGCCTTTACAGGCAATGGCGTTCCTGTGCCTAACACCGAACTGGAGATCCAGCGACTGCAAAAACGTGTGGACGAGCTGCAACTCGAAAATGAAATCCTAAAAAAGTTTCAGGAATACTCGAAGCGGTGGGAGAAGTCAAATACACCTTCATCCGGAAAAACACCAAGAAGTACTCCGTAAAACGGTTATGCGATCTGCTTAAGGTCAGCCGGCAAGCTTACTACGACTGGTTAAAACGTGGCAAAAGCAACCGCGCAATCGACAGCGAAATTCTCATCGAGGATATCCACAAGATTTATGCCGAGTTTAAAGGGCGTTACGGCAGTCCCCGCATCGCGTTGGAACTGTGCCGCCGTGGTAAGTTCACGAGTAAAAACCGAGTGGCACGGCATATGCAGCAAGTTGGGCTGGCGGCCCTGCCCTGGCGAAAAAAGAAAGTGATGTCCCGCAAGCCCTCCGCTGAAGGTATCGCTGAAAACCTGGTCAAACGGGTTTTTGATACCAAGACCAAGCACATCTTATGGGTCGGTGACATTACCTACATTCCCTTGCAGACCGGTGGTTTTCTGTATTTGGCGGTATGGATCGATGTATTCTCAAGAAAAGTCGTGGGATGGGCCATGCAAACCCGAATGACCGATCAGTTGGTGATCGACGCATTTAAGCAGGCGATACACAAGGAACATCCTCCTGTCGGTCTCATGATTCATACCGACCGTGGTTCGCAATATACCAGCAGGCGGTTTCAGGCCATTGTTAAAAGCTATGGAGCGATGATCAGCATGTCCAGACGGGGCAATCCTTATGACAATGCAGTCATGGAGTCTTTTTATAAGACATTAAAACGCGAACTCATGCATGATACAAAGTTTGGCAACGCAGAGGAAGCGAAACGGGCTATTTTCGAATATATCGAAATGTTTTATAACACCAAACGCATGCACTCCGCTCTCGGTTATAAAACGCCTGTGGAGTACGAGCTACAGTCCAAATGAGCTTTTCGTCTTAACTATGTGTCAAGGAAATTGGGGGAAGTCCAAAACGGCAGCAGCGTTTAGGCTTTGCAAATGATTTTAGGACATACCTGGCTCGACATGACACGCAAGTATGTCCGGCTACTTCAAGATGATCTCAATGTATCACGGAGGTTCGGATGTCTCCCCATACGTTTAGGCATATGATCCAAGCTATGAAAATACTTCTGTGCTATACCACCTCCGAAAAGAATCGCATACAATATGAGCTTTACTACTGTATGAAGATAATCTCCCGGAGTGATTGTTAGGTCTATTTCGATATTGCCCAAGCATATTACGCTCTTCAATGAAAATAGTAAATCAAGTTTCCCTTATGCGGAAATTCAACTATTTGAAATATCCAATATTACATGAAGTTACGATAATCATATACAACACCATCAAATTGCGACAGTAGCCACCCGATTTTCGCGATATCATTAGAAGACTGCAAAGTACAGGGGAGCTTTGAATATAATTCAAAGCTGTTCCAATTCATTTTAGATAAACCTAATATTTCTGTAGCAATTTGTCCAATGTCCCCATTACCAAAATGCCGAGTGATCTTTAATGGAACGGGTATACTTTTTCCGCCTTGGAAATACCGGAATTTCGGATTTCTAACTGAAGGCGCTATACCATGTGTAAATAAATATGCAGTATCATTATTAATTGGGAAGCAGCACCCTCTTCTTACAGGGAAATCGTCAATATTAAAAGTAGAATTTACTTCAAAAAATCTCGCACTATCTTCATAGGAAATTTCCACCAGGTCTATATCGGTAATTCCTACATAATGTAAACTTTCTACAATACCCTTTATCTCTGGCTTTTTAAACGGAGTACGCTTGTGTATGACAACACGCTTCGGAAGTTCACTAAATGATTTATAGAATAACTCCTTTATATTAAGTCCGAGTTGATAAGCTTCATTTTCCGACAAATAAGGATTCTTCTTTTTATCAAAAGTTACATCATTTATCTTAGAGAGTTTATATTTAAGCCCCTGTCCATCTGATGAATAAATGTGACTACAACCAATAACCATTTGCTGCTTACTATTTGAATAATGATCAATACTATATCCTATTCCTGCAAAAGCTGTATCATTTCTTAAATTAGTTAATATCCAAGGAGTTCGAAGTGTCTTTACATATATTGCAAGTGATAGAGACCACGCTATCTGACAATCTAATGCACTATCAATCGTTTTTTGCCGTATGAACTGTGTGGATATGTTTTTCTGAACAGCAAATGCTTTTACAAAATCATGTAAATCGAAGTGAGTGTTACCATCATTAAACGATGTGAAATATTCAAAATCTTGGGGTACATAGATGACAATAACATCTATATTCTGTTGGCTATTTAATTGATCAATTTTTTGGGTTATTTTCTTCCCGAACGCTAAGGCCGCTTCTTTGAAATCATGATCTGAATCCACTTTGACATCTACCCACGAAGAACTCCCTACAGCCGGGATATTTAATGTTACTCCATAAATGGAAAAAAAATTAGGATAAGTGATCAAATAATCTAGATTGTGTTTCGTTTCATGACGTTGATTTAACGAGTTTAAAAATCTATAGAACTCTTCTGAATGTTTTCCAGGACAAACAACACCTATATTAATATAAGGTTTAAACACTTCATTGTTCATAAAATAATCATATGGTTGGTTCTGCACTAACCCCCTCATTGGATGAAAGTCCCTGACCATTCTTTTCTGAAATGGATTGTAAAAAAGAAGTTGTGGGTCCGGATACTCCATACCCTTATGTAATATTTGTTTTGGATTAACGTGTTCGGGTAATTGGATAGAGTCCGATTGACTTCCACCGCTCTTAATCCCAATATAAAGATTATTGGAACTGATTGAAAAATCAAAATTACTTCCCGAACCAATTGGGTACTCTGCCTTTATCGCCTTTCCCCCAAAAATTTGCCTTTTCCAAATATCAAGGTAATTCCAATAATTCGGATTTGGTTTCTTACCGTTAATAAATATATTAAATGTCCTGGTAAATTCTTTATAGTCTTCCTTAGCAAGTTTAATGTCATCTGGAAGTATACAAGAAGGAATCATTGAGATGTATGAATATTTTTGATCAAAAAACAATGATAACTCTATTCCTTTATATGCTTCTATCCTTCTATTATTAATGAAACTACTATACTTTTGATTTCTGTCCCAAATTTTATTCTTGTAATTACATTCGAAGCCACTTTTTGAAGCCAAAATAATTGTAAGCGTTCTTAATATTAGATCTTTAAATGCTGAGTTACTCATTAAGCTATCGCGAGTTAGTGGAGTATGCACGATTTCAGTTAATAACCTTGTTCCACAAACATAAGATATATTCTCTTTAGTTCCAAATGCATAAATCATATTATTGAAAGGGACTGCGACTATGTCATGGTTAATTAGTTCTTTGCACACGTTCCACGACGTTTCTTCTTTCTCATACTTAAGTTTAAACTGAAAGCACGACTTTGGCAGGGTGAACGGCAATAAATTGCTCTTAACAATTTTGTTATAGCTCGCTATATTGCAATCAAAAGCTTTTGTATTGTGATTCCCAACTGAGGCCTTTGATTTTAATTGCTTAATCACATTAAGGTAATTAGTATCATTTTCAAAACAAGCTACTGCAACATGCAACATAGTCTTGTCAAATCCATCTGTTGGAACATAATATGCTTCTCTACCAGTACTATTTATTGATTCTATAAACATCCGTACCGATTCATTTATTTCATGACCATAACCACACCAATAAATCCTACCCGCACCTTTTTCAATATATGCTTCTTTCAAAGCTTCCATCAGGGATTTGTCTCTTCCACTGTATCCAATTACTAACAAATTTCTAGTTGCGAGTTCATTCTTCAATGCTTTTTTGAAAATATTACTCTGTGTATCTAGTTCAGTTGATGTATTTTTTAAATCCCCGTATTTATAGTCCCCGTGGAGAGAAATACAGAGTAACTCTTTTGCGTTGGAACTTCTAAAAATTCTATCTTGTGATTCTAATGTAATTTCTATTGGAGTGAGGTTATTCAAATAAGCAGCTTTAACCATCAAACCATCAAAATTTGTCGTCCAGACACTTCTAACCATTCCGCTTTCAGCGAGTAGACCTATTAGATTATAACCTAAACTTGGATTTTTCCCTTCAGAAAGTTTCTGGAAATATCTGCGCCTATCACCGGGAATTCTATAAGCAGTTTCAGCGTAATAGGAATATTCCGAATCATCATTTATTCTTGGGAAAGTTCCTTGACTATCTAACCATTTCTGTATTGCATCTCGAACACTGTCGATTTTGATATTCTTATATTGCTCAATCAGATGCGGGTTTTGCGACAAGAAAATATCTTTTTTCCATTCCCAAATGCAATCTGAAGCTGACTGCACCCCTGACTCGATTGATGCCCCAGCTCCAAGAAGCATCGAATGCTCAATGTCTTTATTCTGTTTAATCGATCGTATAAATTCATCGTATTTAAGGATATAGTTCATACTTACTCTCCCAATCACTAAACGGAAGTAATAACCTGGTTCGCATTCTATTTAGGTTAATGTTTATAGCATTACTAGATTTCGACAATCACAGTCATATTCCTTTTTTTGTATCTATCAAGTAGCAAATTGACTCAACTACTTTGTCTCGTAGAGATGTTTCCCGGAACCGGTCAAAATAATAAAACCCTCCAGATATTCTGAAGAGTTTTGTTTGTAAGTATGGTGCGGTCGAGAGGACTCGACCCTCCACGTCATTGCTGACACAGGAACCTGAATTCAGCGAGTCTGCCAATTCTGTCACGATCACCGATGCATATGCCCGCTGCCCCGACTTAATTCTCTAAATATAATTGCTAAATAAAAAGATTTGAAAGTCTTTCTATATAGTAAAGGGTCTGCCTGTCATTCATTTGGACCTGCCCTCCGTAAATTTTGTTGCTCTGATTCTCGGTAAGTATGCCTGTTCGCTGACTTCAGATTTTTCCTCATCTCGTTCAGTTTGGCACGCCATTCTGGCTTCATTTGATCAGCGAACTCATTGGATGTCCTGTCTGTAACGACTAAATAATCTGCGCTCGCTTCACGCCGCGGCGACCTTTCCTTTCTCTTCGCCTTCACTTCGAGCTTTTTCATCCTGTCTTCCTTGGCTTTCATACGACTGCACAAACCGCATCGTCTGCCGTTCAAGAAATTGTTCAGATTAATCGCTGTCCCATGCCCATTGGGGCAAGCCACTTTTATCGGCGTTTTTTCGTTGATATATATGGTATTTTGAACCCGGTATGCTTCCCTGGCAAAAATGATTTTCACTTCTTCCAAGGCGTATTTCTTACTTCTGGAACAAATACTGCACCTGCGCCCTGAATCAAAGTTGCTTAAGTTCGTTATCCATTCATGGCTGCAGGGACACAACACGATCAAATTGCTTTTTGCATTTTTGTATTTTGTAGAAAGCAGCCTATACCCTTCCTTTTCAAATCTATGCCGCACCTCATCGTAAGTGAGCTTGTACCTGATTAAAATCATATGTACCCCTTCCGGGGCCTAGCGCAGCCTGACGTTTTCTACGTTTGTAATCGTGACACCAATGACATGTAAAACTATCACCTTTTTTAGCCGAAGCTAGGAATAACCTATAGACAGAAATACTGGCTTGCTTTCCCTTGCGGCTTTTGAGAAAGCTTCTTCTCCCCATGCATACCAGTCGACTGGGTTATATGCATGTTGGAGAAGATACGGGGATTTTTCATTTATCAAACGATTTTCTTTCATATTTTCTTTCATTTTCACAAGAAACACCCTTCCAATTGGTATTATTTGATAAATTAATTATACCCTGAATCCGTGAAAAAATGTTGAAAGCAGTCTTTTCAAGCGCCCTCGCAAAGATTTTATGGTAATGAAGGGAGCGACGGATTGCAGAACAAAAATAAATACAAATGCAATCGGACCTACCCCTATGGGAAGCCTCATCTTACCTTGAAGAAGGTTGCTCCCCTGAGAGTTAAGCCGACCTGATTTACATAGGCTTGCTCCATCAACCGGTTCAATCCTCCAATGTAAAACTGTATAAACAGCCCCCGATTAAACGTCCTCAGCAGTCCTTCAAGCTGAGCCTCTGCAACGATTTGATCTACTCCGTCCCATTGCTCTTCCATAAATGAGTTTAAATATTCCCATACCTTTGGATAATAACGCCATTGCTTGTAAAGACGCTTAATGTCAAAAAACTGAAAATCCTGAGGAATCATTACGAGCAAGGCCTTCAATTTGTCCATTCTGTTCAATGTTTGATCATTCAAATAGCCTGCTCCCGTGATTTGATTTCAACAAATGATGAAATTACGCTAAGCGAATTACTACATCATTTTGTCAAGTGACAGCAGAAAAGCCGGTTTTTCCCTACTATAAGGAACACCGGCTTTCATGTCGTTTCTACTCTTTTCCTATATACTTATCCATAAAATGATCTACTCTTTGGAAATATTCAGTGGGGTAATGATTGATGGCATCGATATGCTCGGTATTATGCGGGTACCATGCTTCTGCATATGGGTCATCTTTTAATGACTCAAAAATTGCTTCTGTATTTTTATAACTAATTTGCTGATCTCCAGTTCCATGAATCAGCATAACTGGCTTGTCTTTCATCTTCTTTACTGCATCCATAGGAGATACGGAATCAAAATCAACCTTTAAGACCCATTTACCCACCCATATCGATGTATAACTAAATGGAAACGCAGGTAAACCTGAAAAGAAAGGCAAGCCCTCTCTCAGAAATAGACCAGCATTACGAAAAGGACTATCCGCAATTACGGCTTTGATATCAGCACTTTCACTTGCGGCTAGCAAAGAAGTAGCAGCACCCATTGAAAAGCCGATAACTCCAATGTTATCACCCGTATGGTCTCTGGATTTTAGATAGCTTACAGCTCCTAGCAAATCGTATTTTTCATTGAGGCCCAGTGTAATCAAGTCACCATCGGATTTACCTTGCGAGCTGAGGTCAAATGCCAATACATTGTAGCCTTTCGGAACGAAATGCTCTACTAACTTTGGGGTCCGCCCTTTGACTAAACGATTGCTCGTATATCCATGTACGACAATAATCGTCTTATTACTTGCTTTACCAGAAAGACCACTTGCAGGAAAGAAGGAACCTCTAATCGTATTATCATTTTTCAAACTCTTGAACTCGACCTCTTCGTAGGGAGTTTTATCGATATTCAATTCGTAGCTGACATTAGTGTCTCTAGGATGGTGCAACAAGGTGTCTATTACTTTATAAGATATAAAAAATACAAGAGCCATCACAAGCAAAAGCACGATCCCTAGGCTCAATAAGATCTTCCGCCATTTTTTCAAACGAGTGTTAGATGTTAGATTTGGTTGTAATGATGTTTGACTCATTCAAATTCCTCCTGTTTTTCTTGATGTTGTATGGGTGCGAACAAATATAAGGCATGCCCCTTCAAGCTTTCCCACTCGGGGTGATGAATAATACTTTCTCCTAGAGTTAAACCTACTCCGTTTAAGAAAGAGATGTAGGCACGAGAGATCATTGCCGGAGAAAAGTTTTTGTTGAATTCTCCCATTAACTGTCCCTTGGCATAGACGCATTCGATAGTATCTGTCATTACTTTTGTACTTTCAAGGACCATCTGTGTAAGTTCAGGAAATCTTATCCGTTGTCCTAAGACATATTGAACAAGCCGCAATTCATTTGTATAGCAATAGATATGATTGAATTGTTCTTCTACCATGTTTTTAATTAATACGCCTGGCGTTCCCTCTTCTTTTAGACAAGCAAGCGATTTCACCTGAATATCAGCAAGCGGCTCAAGGACAGCGGCGTTGAATAAAGCTTCTTTGTTAGGGAAATATTGAAATATGGTTCCAGGAGACACTCCCACACTCTGCGCAATGAGAGCCGTTGTGGTATTAGAATATCCACTTTCCGCGAACAGGACAACAGCTTCTTTTAGGATACGACTTCGCCGCTTCAGTCTTTTTTCTTCATTGATTGGTCTTGCCAAATGTATTCCCACTCTCTGTAGATTTAATTATTATTAATTAAATAATCAATCATTTAATTAATAATATATCTCTAATTACTAATTATAGCAAGAGTAAATTCATCTTACTCATGAGTAGGATGAAACTTCATAAATAAAAAAAGTCAGAGCGCTGCCCAACATGCGCTCCGACTTTTTTTTATATTACTCTGTACGAGTACACGCTCTGACTTCTTTAAGTATTTCAGCAGATTTCCCAAAGGTATTAATGTATAAAGTACGCAGCAGTTTCAGCTTCATACTATAATCTGGAAATACTTAATAATTGATTCACACTAACATACCTTTAAGGGAACCAATCTACCGGATTGTACGTATGTTGCAGCAAATACGGCGACTTTTCCATGGCTAACAACAAAAAAGAAAAACCCAAGTCCGTTGAACATAAGCTTTGATTATGAGCTTGACACCCCATCTCAGCTGTTTTGATTGCCGATTTTGGCAGACCTTGGGTGGGGAACAATCTCCTGACCTCATCGCTGCCTTCGCTGCGCTCTCCTGCATTCGTCACCACTTATATAGACCTGGCAACTCGAAATCCAAGGTCATCAATGGCAAATATCGGGTGACTGCGCCGACGACAAGAAGCCCCGCAACCCCTGGCCTCTTCAGCCCAGCTGCCGCCGCGAAAAATTCGGTATGAGCCGTATACGTTCGGATCGTATAAATCCCAGCACCACTCCCAAACATTACCTAACATATCATACAGCCCCCACGCATTCGGCTCTTTTCTTCCTACTTCATGGGTCGTACCTGCTGAATTTTCATTATACCAGGCAATCTTGTCAAGCTCTCCGTATCTATATCCAGTAGTTCCTGCTTTACATGCGTACTGCCATTCCGCTTCGGAAGGGAGGCGATAGCCATCGGATTCCCAATCACAGAGGATAGTTTCACCATCATGACTTATCGAATAACATTCCTTTAAACCAGCCTTCTGAGAAAGTAGATTACAAAAAGAAATCGCATCATTCCATGACATATTCACAACCGGATTTTGATCTCCGTCATATGAAATAGATGATTTTTGTGAAATGGCATAATAAAGTTCCTTAGTGACAGGGTACCGGGCAAGAAGAAATGGTTGTATGTCAACCTTCCATTTCGATGTTGTTCGATCGTCCCTTAAATCGATTTCTCCACCAGGAATTTTTACCATCGGATAATCAACAAGACGCTGTAATTCATTTGTCACCCCATCTTCCTCCTAGTCTATCTGTGTTAAGCTCTGCTCAATTTATCAATAGCTTCTTCTTCATTTGACAAGAAAAAGATATCTTTCCCTTTGTTACACTCAAAGATGAAATCCTTCAAACTTTCACTTGAAAACTCAGAAAAATCACCAACTATGGCAACTTTCACATGATAATTTATAAATTTTTGTAATATTTCACCCGCAAGCCGTGTTTTTAAATCGAAAAAATCCTCAATTAATGCCGATCGATTTATAATTATACGATCACAGTCTGCTTCATATCGTACGGTTGCCATTAGATCTAATGCCGACTGAACATCGGTTATCAATATTTCGTTGCTTTCAACAACAGCAATTTCTATATCGTTCATTTTGATTGTAATTATTTTCATATTGTCCTCCATCCATCATTCAACCTTTAACTAATCTTCTGACATAATCCTCACAGATATATCGATTATCCTCATTATTCAGTGGAGAGATATTCGCTACTCTAAAGAAGCTCAGTCCAACCACCATCGCCAGCAGGCCGTAAGCGGCACTCTTGGGATCGTCCACCTTCATTTGTCCTGACATGTTGCCGTAATCAAAGATCCTCGCAATGCCGTGAAGATCTCCCATATAGCTCTTGGATACTACATCTTGTAAATTGCTATCCAATACAGCTTTGGAAAAAAACTGAAGAAAAAGCTTGGCTTGGTCTTCATGCGGGATAAACATCTTCTCAATCCCATCAAGTTCGGATACATTGAGCGTCTTTTGCCCATCATCGCTATATGGCGGGAGGATGTGCTTCAGCGTGACATCGATCATTTCCTTTGCTGCCATTGTTTTCTGAATTTCTGACTGGATTTTTAAACCGTAATAGGCTAAGAACGATTTGAAAGCTTCCACGATCAAGTTATCTTTATTCTTAAAATAATAAGTGACAACTCCCTTTGAACAGTCCGCATACTCAGCGACCTTATCCAGAGTCATGCCATCAATCCCGTGTCTGCTGATACAAATTAGTGTGGCATTAATTACGTCTGCTCGACGCTTTGGCTCCATTCCTACTTTAGGCATGTTTCTCCTCCTCATTCCTCTGAGTTTTTTTATACCGTACAGTCGGAATAAATAAAATATATATATTATCTCTTATTATGTCAACTCGAAAAGGACAACCTAGAATGTTTCTATGCAAATAAAAGTGCTATAATTATTATGATTCAAGATGTCATTCAGTCCACGAAAGGGAAGGAGAAATACTCATGAATACCACGCAATTCGATCGTATCCGTACGGGAAAGGGCTTTATAGCAGCCTTGGATCAAAGCGGCGGAAGTACGCCTAATGCTCTGCTGCAGTATGGCATTAAGCAAGATAGCTATTCAAATGAAGAAGAGATGTATGCATTGGTGCATGAGATGAGAACGCGTATTATTAAGAGTTTCGCGTTTGATTCCCAGTACATTTTGGGTGCGATTTTATTTGAGAACACAATGGATCGTTCCATTGACGGGCAATTTACAGCCGATTATCTTTGGGAGAAGAAAGGCATTGTGCCTTTTCTAAAAGTCGATAAAGGGCTTGCCGACCTTGAAAACGGTGTTCAGCTCATGAAGCCCTTTTCCGGTTTAAACGACCTTCTGAAGCGTGCGGCTGAGCGAAACATCTTCGGGACGAAAATGCGCTCGCTTATTAAGGAAGCCAATCTTGCCGGAATCAAACAAGTCGTTGAGCAACAGTTTGCCATCGGTAACCAAATCGCCCAGATGGGGCTGGTTCCGATTATCGAACCGGAAGTAGATATCCACAGCGCAGATAAGGAAACATCGGAGAAACTATTAAAAGATGAGATTTTCGATCAATTATCCAAACTTGGCAAAGACGTAAAAGTTATGTTAAAACTATCCATACCGACGGAAAACAATTTCTACAGCGATTTAATGAAGGATCCGCATGTTGTACGGGTTGTGGCTTTATCAGGCGGCTACACGCAAGCGGAAGCAAACGACAAGCTGGCACATAATCATGGATTGATCGCTAGTTTCTCGCGTGCCTTATCGCAGGGACTAACCGCCGAGCAAACAGACGATGATTTCAACACAATGCTGTCCAAAACCATTCGTGACATTTATGAAGCCTCCATCACATAAGGGAGTTCACTTGACCATTCAAGCGAATCCAACTAAAAAACGACTCCGAACTTTTTGAAAGCTCGGGGTCGTTGCTTATTTTTCCACACGTTCTTATTGTTCATCGAATGTCACACGACCACTTTACTGTTCATTTATGATGATGGCGCCCTATTATATCCTCTGTCTCCGTATGGCTGCAGTTTCTCCACCCACCGCTTTTCCAATTGCTTAAGTTCCCAGCGCACGTCGGTGACTCCGTCAGCTTCCTTTTCCTCTAGCACCTCATAGGTGAAAGTTTCTGCCCCTAATTCCTTCCAATCTTTTTGCAATTGGGCATTTGCGAATCTTCCCATGTCCAATTGCATTTGTATGGTCATCCATTTGTTTTTCAGATTGGGAAAGCTATCCACGTAAATTTTACCATTGGCCTTGTTTGTTATTTGTATGGCACCCATGTAGGTCTTAATCTGTTTAAATTCCTCCTGAAGCTCCCTACGCTTGTTCTTGTCCATGCTTTTTACTCCTTTCTAGTCTTATAAATAATGACAATAATCACAAATACCGAGCGATAATCTTAACCAACTTTGCAGGCAGCTCGGTTAGATTTGTAATATCCAAAAATTTCTCATTCCCATAGATTTGATTAATCACATCCTTGTCCTGGCCTATTGCCGCTGCAAGAAATGTAATTCCTTTCCGTTCATATTCGGCTATGGTCTGTTGCATATCTTTGATTGCATAATTGCCGGTATAATCGTCCATGGCTTTGGGTTGCCCATCACTGATGCTGATCAATAATTTTGTTTGCACAGGTGAACCCGCTAATCGGTCCGCCATAATTCTAAGAGCCATCCCATCACGATTATTACTTCTGGCACGAATCCCCATAAGTCTGAATCGATCATTGGCATCTGTTCGATCAAAATCGGTATAGGCATAAATCGACATTTGCTCCAGTTTGGAAGCGTCTGCTGTATCCCCATAGATGAATATGGGAATATGACAAATTTGACAAAATTCATAGACGGCAATCACTGCTCGCTTTGCAGCTTCTAATCTCCCAAAAGCTGCCATGGATGCTGACTCATCAATCCTCAGGCCGACCACAAGGGAAGGGGATTCTGTTGGAGGACGTTTCTTGGCAAAATACCTAAAATCCTGATAAGCAACACTATCCGCATGAAATTTGCTGCCATAAAATTGATTCCGCGCAAATTCAGAAGTTGTCTCATGTTCCAACAATGGTAGTGTCTTTCTGGCAATTTCGCGCACGACAGGCATGACTACCTTGCTGAGACTAAGATATTCCTGCTCAGATTCAACACTGTAATCAGGACGGTGAACAATGAGCTTAACCCTTTTATGAATAGAATCGGACACAACCTCCCTTGCGTCGCGATTCAGCTTTTTACGGAAATCTCGGTCTTTTTGTTTCGCTTCGTCTGACATTGTTTCAGGATTTGCCCTATGATATTTAGGAGTTCCCTCCTCACCCATGTCCGAGCTTTCCATATCGGTAGAATCATCCGAAACGTCAGAAGTACTTTCGTCACTATCCGCAGATTTTTTTAATGCGATCCCTTGTTCATCATCCTTCTTATCGTGGTCAAAATCAGTATCGTCGATATTTCCGGATGTTCTTATCTCTACTTCATCAAAAATTCTTTTTTTTTTAATTCAATCTCAATTTGATCTAAACTCGCTAACAAACCATTGTTTTTCAGTGATTCTTCCAATAGTTTAATCTCTTCGGAATCAGTTGTTATCTTGTAGATGACTTTATGATAAAGGGATTCTTTTGCTGAAGCACCTTCGGCAACCGCATCCGCCCAATAGAAATATGAACGCATACCCGCTACGCCTTTAATTGCATTAGCACGGGCAGTTTTGTCCAAGATAATAATGATATCTGCTAAAATATCCAATACCTTTTCATCCCTATACCCGGTTTTGGACATTGCCCGTTCTATCATGATTTCTTTGGTTGGCAGGTCCATCTTTTCCGTATGCTGAACTCTGTCACGCAATGCTTCATTTAGCGGTCTGGTCCCTGCATAACTCCGGTTTGTTGTAATGACCGCTATGAAATCCGGGTGTCGGCGTATGATTTCTGTGGGAAGGTTAATGCTCCCATCCAGCTCTAAGGCAGAGTTGAGTGCCATTAGCACCGCGGCATCCCGAATAACGGTTGGTTCTTGGATCTCTAGAAGATAACCATTTTGATAGGCTCTGACGATTTCGGAGGGGTAAAATCGATACTCAACCACCTCGTCCTTGGTATTTTGCTCCGCAGGCTCCATATTTTCTAATCGATCAGATGAAATTACCGGCAAAATAGCGCCAATAACGTCCGATTTATCCATATCGGCAAAGCAAGTCACTTTCACATAAGGCAGTCCGAATTCAGCGGACAATGCTTTGGCAAGTTGCGTTTTACCGGAACCGGCGTCACCCTCTAACAGAATATTGGCGATTTTCATTTCCCCGCGATGCCAGTTCCGCTTTATTTCTTTGCAAATACGCAGTTCTTCATCACTTACTTTATGAGATAACGGCTTTTTCCAAATAAGTCCTTTCTCTATATCCGTCAGTTGTCTTGTTGGTGACAATTTAAATTCTTCCTGATTTTTCATACCTTTCACCTTTCCAAAATTGGTTAATACCCCATTTCTTTCAGTAGACTGGATAAGACGCGAAGGCGTTCTCCAATCATTTCACCATCATCACTAAGAGCCTGAGCAAACAGCTTGATATCATTATCAATCATGGGATTTTCTGCACACACGGATACACTCATTGCATCCCCTTGCAGCCCAATGCGGTCAATCATCGTGTTTTCAGGGTCATACATTTTCGGGAAACGATAGGCATCCTGAAAATATAAGCTGCTTCTGCAAATCAATACGGCAAGGTCAAGGACACGGTGCATAGGCAGCTCCTCCGACTGTCTCGACCATTTTTCCCCGGTGTATCTCCAAACTTTTGCCGAGATTTCGACTTTTCCCCTGTCATTCCACTGTGCCAATCCCAGGGATAGACCTTTTGCATCCGTATTCCCGGCGTAACGGCCGTCAACCTGCTCATAATTTTCTGAAACGATAACAGGTTTATGTTTTAAAGTAGTTGGTATTTTCATTTTTTCCACACTCTCCATTTTCCATTTACTAAATTACTAATTTACTAAATTACTGAATCGATAAATTTATATTAACCTGCTCTTTATCATCTGTCAATCCAGTTATTCAACCAAAACTTGCTCATGCGAAAAAAGGTACAATTAACGCCAAATGAACGGGAGGAATCTCCTATTAGATTTCGCTCCGTATCGAAACAAAATAGAGGCTGCTCGCTAGGTTATTAACCTTTTGAGTCAGCCTCTTTCAATGTCTATATATTGTATTTCACAAAACCGTATCCATTATCAGCTATTCAACATCAAAACCCGCATCTTTCCAAGCCGCTGTTCCACCATCGATATAAGCCACGTCTTGAAAGCCCATTTGCTTCAGCAAATAGGTACCCAGAGAAGCTTGTCCACCAGCGCCGCATGTAACTAAAATCGGGCGGTTCCTATCGGAAAGCCGCTCATCACGCAGACGCTCAAATCCGCTTCTACATGTTAGGCGGGGTAGCCTCCGCCAGGCGGCGGCCAAACTCCATTCATTCGGCGGAGCAAAACGATTTCTCCCAAGTGATAGGAATTGTGAGAGGCAATGTTGCGTAAAATTCCCGCTTTCGTCTCAGTCGGAAACTTTTCAAGAGTTTCATCTAGCTGTGATGTTCGAGCAAACTCACAAGCTCTTTCAACTCCTTGCAGAAAAGATTTAACAATCGTCTCCCATTCCTTTTCACTCTCCGGACGTTCCGCAGTAGGCCAACTATCCATGACGCTAGAAGGCAATTCAGGCTTGCCTCCCTCAAGGTAGGTCAACAAAAATTCCTGCCAGAAGCTCATATGCTTCAATAACTGATATATGGTGTATGGCGCACCCGTGGCGCGAGTGCCTGAAAGCTCAGCCGTAATATCTCGCAGTGCTCTAGTTATCGGAATATGTCCTCGTTCTCCGACCAATGATTTTACAAGTGCTTCACCAAACGCTCGATTGGATTCATTCATAGGTATAGCTGTCATCTTCACCCCCCTCCATTATTTTATATGCCCTTGAATTGATGGCTTAAAATTAAATAGTGTGAAATATAATTTATTTTTATCCCAAATTTACGTAATATGTCAAGTTGATTCGATTCTGTCGGAAAGTGCACGTAACATCGCAAATTCATATAACTTTTATATTTGTTCCTATGATGGTATATTGGTTTTGGAACAGTTAAATGATACAATTTGGAAATGATAGACATTTAAACCTGAGGAGTGAAATTAATGGCTATTGATGTATACCTTAATTTTAATGGAAACACTCGTGAAGTCATTGAGTTTTACGCAGAAGTATTTGGACTGGACAAGCCACAAATCATGACCTTTGGAGATACACCACCAGACCCATCCTATCCACTTCCTGAGGAAGCCAAAAATTTAGTCATGCATGCACGCCTTAGCATTTCTGGAAGTACGGTTATGTTCTCCGATGTTTTCCCAGGAATGCCTTACGTTGCTGGTAACAACATTAGCCTTTCCTTAGTTAGCAAAGATATCGATGAAGTGAAATCAGCTTTTCATAAGTTGAAAGAAGGCGGCAAAGTAGGCATGGAGCTTCAAGAAACTTTCTGGAGCAAATGCTACGGCAACCTAGAAGATAAATTCGGCATTCAATGGCAGTTTAACTACGACAATGGTGAAACCGTTTATTAATTAATCTTTTCACCATACAAAAAGGATATTCAATCTTTCTTTCTCAAGAAGGGATTGAATATCCTTTTTTTTTTGCATAAACTATATCTTCAATTACAATATGGGAGAAACCAATTTTGATATGGACTCCAGAAACCGAATCCTTAAGGATCGCTTATCATATTCCTCCAACGTCAACTCCATACAGCCCTCCATATCCTTCCAGAACGTGTTTTCCAGCTTCTTCGCCGTCTCTGCATGATACATCAAAGCGTTTGTCTCGAAATTTAAGCGTAGGCTGCGAATATCGAAGTTAGCCGTCCCAACAGAAGCAACCTGCCCATCGACGATGATCGTTTTCGCATGAAGAAAACCTTGATCATATAAATAGCATTTCACTCCAGCTCGCAGCAATTCACCTACATAATACAAGGAAGCCCAATGAACAAACATATGATCTGCTTTCTCAGGGATCATGATTCTAACGTCAATGCCCGATAGAGCGGCAATGCGCAGCGCATTCAACATACTCTCTTCAGGGATAAAATAAGGAGTCTGCAGGAGGATTCTGCTCTTGGCCATGTGAATCATTTTTAGGAATGTAAACACGAAATGCGGCCATGCTTCATTAGGTCCACTTGCCACAATCTGCATGGGCACGTGTTCCAGGCTATTGGCTTCCACTATAGTATCGGGAAAATACTCAGCCGCGACTTCCATTTGCTGCACGGATGCTAAGTTCCAGTCCAGAATAAATCTCGACTGCAAAGCGCGAACGACGCTTCCAGTCAAACGAAGGTGCGTATCCCGCCAGTACCCAAATCGCGGATCTAAACCCAGATATTCATTACCGACATTGAATCCACCCATGTACCCGATCTGACCATCAATGATAACTAATTTACGATGATTGCGATAATTTACCCGATAGTTCAGGAACGGAATACGCGATGGAAAAAATGCAGCTTTTTGCCCGCCAGCCTTTAGGAAATCTCGAAAAAAGGACTCCTTCAAGGACCTTGAGCCAATATCGTCATATAAGAATTTAACGTGGACCCCCTGCTCCGCTTTCCTCGTCAGAGCTTCCATGATCTTGTGACCCAGCGAATCATTCTTAACGATGTAATACTGCAGATGTATATGGTTTTCCGCAGCTTCAATTTTCATCAGTAAATCACTGAATTTAGCCACACCGTCTGTGAAAATATGTACACCATTATCTTGCGTGAGGAATGCATCATTCGTTGCGACATTCAGATAAATCAAATCTCGATACTGACTTACCATCGGATCAATATAGGGCAGCGTCCCGTCAATCAGCTGTTCCCTCTGCTCTGAAATGACGGTTTGCACTCTTTCCAGCATACGGCGATTCCATTTATACAGCTTTCTGCGGCTCAAATTTTGTCCAAGCATCACATAGAGCAGGAAGCCGAGAATCGGAATGAATAAGAGCACCATGAGCCATGACCATGTTGCCGCCACGTTTCGACGTTCTAAGAACACAACCGTTATGGCAAGTAAAATATTGATCACAAAAACGACAGTTAGTACATGTGATAACCAGTCCATAACACCACTCCAAACCATTTATATCCACTCTTCACTATTATACCTGAATTTCGACAAATTAGGAAAAGACCCCCTATTCACATCGTGAATAAGAGGTCATTTACAAGCTGCCATTTATGCTATTTTCTTAATTAGGCACAGTTTTCAAACAAGACAGAAGAAAACTGGAAGCAAAGTGCTTCCAGTCTCCTTTTAATCGTTAACCATCACTTTATAAAGTGCGATATACTGCTGTGCTGACTTTTTCCAGCTGAAATCGCCTTTTTTCATATTTTGCTGAATTTTCAGCCATGCCTCTCTATCATTCTTGTAGAAAAATACAGCACGTCGAATGATATGCAGCATGTCATGCGCGTTATAATTGCTGAATGAGAATCCGGTTCCCTCACCCGTGAACTCATTGTAAGGCTGAACGGTATCTTTCAGACCGCCAGTTTCTCTGACAATGGGTACAGAGCGATAACGAAGTGCTATCAACTGTCCAATCCCGCATGGCTCAAACTGTGACGGCATCAAAAATAAGTCAGATGCAGCATAGATTTGATGTGCTAAAGATTCATCGAAGTAGATTTGAGCAGACACCTTATCTGGATGCGTTTGAGCCGCATGCCGGAGCATTTGCTCATAGCTGTATTCACCTGTTCCGAGAACGACGAGTTGGATGTCTAATGCTAGGATTTCCGAAATGACATGTTGGATGAGATCAAGCCCTTTTTGCTGTACCAAGCGCGTGACCAGTGCAATCATCGGTACATCACCGTTCACAGGCAATCCCAAGCGCTCCTGAAGTGCCAGCTTATTCTGCTGCTTCTTCGGTAAAGAATCTCGATAATTCACAACGAGATGTGGATCGGTCATTGGATCGAACACATCATAATCAATGCCATTCACGATGCCTGTTAACTGATCTTTGCGATGACGCAGCAGGCTGTCCAAAAATTCACCATAAAAAGGAGTTTGAATTTCCTCGGCATAGGTTTGACTCACGGTTGTGATCTGATCCGAATAAAGGAGTCCGCCTTTGAGGAAGCTTGCGCCACCATGCAACTCAAGCGCAGTTCCTGTGAAATGATCGTCAGATAAACCGAACAAATCTTTTAATAGAGATTGATCAAATACACCTTGGTATTTCAAATTATGAACGGTAGCCATCGTCTTCATCTCGCTGTAGAAAGGGAGATGTTGATAATGTGCCTTCAGCAGCACAGGAATCATACCGGTTTGCCAATCATGGCAATGAATCACATCCGGCTGGAAATCAAGCAACGGGAGCGCCTCAATAACCCCTCTGCAGAAGAACCCAAAGCGCTCCGCCTCGTCACCATACCCATAAATGCCTGGACGCTTGAAATAAAATTCATTATCCACGAAATAGAAGGTGACTCCTTCATGCTGAAGCATCTCTATCCCGATGTATTGCTTTCTCCAACCGATGTACACATCAAATGTAATTACCTTTGTCATGGCTTTCCGATAAGCAGCTGGGATATCGCCATACTTAGGTAAAATAACTCGCACATCCAGTCCTTGACGAGTAAGCTCCTTAGGTAACGAGCCAATTACGTCAGCTAGACCGCCTGTTTTAATAAAAGGTACAGCCTCAGATGCTGCAAATAGTACTTTCATCTTCCTACTCCTTTTATTGATCTAGATCACTTTCGTTTTCGCAGCAATGAATGGTGCTTTATTATCTCCCGTTAAGACACGTCCACGACTAATGAAGACATCCTTATCGAGGATTGCGTTCTCAATGATAACATTCTCTTCAATCTCACAGTTTTGGAGAATGATGCTGTTCTTCACGTATGCGCCTTTCCGGATTTTCACACCGCGGAACAGGATACTATTTTCCACTTTACCTTCGATGATGCAGCCGTTTGCGATGAGTGCATTTTTGGCTGCTGCCGTATCCAAGTACTTCGCAGGCGGTTCATCCTTAACCTTCGTGTAAATCAGGTTTTTCTGAAAGAAAAGCTCTCTCCAGATCGCCGGATTAAGCAGCTGCATACTGTGCTTGTAGTAGCCTTGAATCGAGTTCACAATCCCTACATGGCCTTCGAATTTGTAGCCATACACACTGAGCTTATCGATATTTTTCATAATGCCATCACGAACCAAATGATCGTAACCTTGCGCTAAGCAAGATTCAACCATATCCAGCAGCAGCGCTTTGCTCATGATGTACATTTCCATTGAAATGTTGTTTGTACGCAATCTTCCTGTGTGATCCTCCATGAGTGTCACTTGCCCGCTGTCCTTGACCGCTAGCCGACGGAATTTCCCTTGAATATCCTCATCAGTTTGCTTATAGATAACCGTAATATCGGCTTGCGTATCTTCATGATAGCGCACAGCGTCACGCAGATCGAGGTTGCATACCATGTGGCTTCGCGAAATAATGACAAGCTCTTCTTTACCACGGTAGAAATAATCTCTATGGCTGTAGAATTGGTATAGATCACCACGTGAAATACCTGTTGGTTCATTGAGCACAGACGGGAGAACGAACAAGCCGCCCCGCTTCCGGTCCAAATCCCATTCTTTCCCCGAACCCAGATGATCCATGAGAGAACGATATTTATGTTGAGTGAATACAGCAACGTTATCAATGCCTGAATTCACCATATTGGACAATGTAAAATCAATTAATCGATAACGGCCGCCGAAGGGCACGGATGCTGGGCAACGAAAGTAGGTCAGTTCTTCCAAATCATCCGGTTCATTCACTAAATTAATGACACCCATTACATGTTTCACTCGACATCATCCCTTCTGATTGGCATTCGCTGATATCCGTTCATTGCCACCAATAAGTACAATTTCCCCTTTGCCATCTACCACAGCACCGTCTTCAACAACCGTATTTTCGCCGATAATCGCTTTGTTAATCGTTACGTTATTACCAATTTTGGCATTAGGCATAATGACGGAGTCACGAATTTGGCTTCCTTCGCCAACCTGTACACCGAAGAACAAAACGGAATGGTCGACATCCCCGAATATCGCGCAGCCTTCATTAACGAGTGAACGTTTAATATTCGCAGTTGGCGCCACATACTGAGCAGGCTGGTAAGGATTCTGGGAGTATACCCGCCAGTCCTTATCATTTAAATTAAGCTCATTATTGTCATCCAGCAGGTCCATGTTCGCTTCCCAAAGACTATCGATCGTACCTACATCTTTCCAGTAGCCTTCAAATGGATAAGCGAACATTCTCGCCTCATCTTTCAGCATCATTGGAATAATATCTTTCCCAAAATCTTTGCTGGAGTTAGGATTTTCCTCATCTTCGATCAGATAAGATTTCAGTACGCTCCAATTAAAAATATAAATACCCATCGAAGCCAAGTTGCTGTTCGCTTCTTTCGGTTTTTCTGCAAATTCAGTGATTTCTTGTTTGTCATTAACGCTCATGATGCCGAATCGGTTCGTTTCCTCCCATTTTACTTCAATGACAGCAATCGTTGCGTCGGCTTTCTTTTCTTTGTGGTAAGACAGCATTAGATCATAGTCCATTTTATAAATGTGATCACCCGAGATGACCAAAACATATTCGGGATCATATTGCTCAATAAAGCCAATATTGCGATAAATGGCATTCGCTGTTCCTTTATACCAATCCCCGCCTTTTTGCTCCATGAACGGCGGCAAGACCGTCACACCGCCATATTTGCGGTCAAGGTCCCACGAGCTTCCAATCCCAATGTACGTGTTGAGTACGAGAGGTTGATACTGGGTTAGAACACCAACGGTGTCAATCCCTGAATTCGTACAATTGCTGAGGGTAAAATCAATGATACGATACTTCCCGCCAAAATGAACGGCTGGCTTGGCTAAATTGTTCGTCAGAACGCCTAATCTTCGTCCTTCTCCTCCAGCAAGGAGCATGGCAACACATTCTTTACTGCGCATATCTGATTTCCCCCTTCAACTTCGTCAATCACAGTTTGGAATTCACTCACACATTTTATATAAACAGCCGCAAGCGGCGGAATACACAACGCTAAACTATTAGGGAGCCCGTGCCATGAACGCTTTTCACTAGATATTGGCTCTGAGTTGCCTTGACCAGAACCGCCGAACTCGGGTGCATCGCTGTTAAAAACGACTTCGTACACACCATGCCGTGGAACGCCTATCCGGTAATCCGGGTGAACCACTGGGGTGAAATTACATACGAGAATCAAATCATCCTCAGGCAATTTCCCTTTGCGCATAAAAGTCACAACGCTCTGGCTCTCATCATGAGGGTTGATCCACTGGAACCCATCCTGATGATGATCCAGCTGCCACAACGCCGGTTGGTCCAAATAAAATTGATTAAGCGCCTTGACATAATGATGCATTTGACTATGTTTTTTGTATCCTTCAAGCAAAAACCAATCGAGTTCTTCGAGATCCTTCCATTCGTCGAATTGACCGAATTCACTGCCCATAAACAGCAGCTTTTTACCAGGGTGCCCCGTCATATATCCATAAAGAACACGTAGATTAGCAAATTTCTGCCAATAATCACCTGGCATCTTATGAAGAAGCGAACGTTTGCCATGTACCACTTCATCGTGTGAAAGCGGCAGAACGTAATTTTCACTAAAGGCATACATGAATGAAAATGTGATCAGCTTGTGATGATACTTGCGATTGATAGGATCTAATTTCATATATCGCAGCATATCGTTCATCCAACCCATGTTCCACTTATAATTAAATCCGAGTCCTCCATCGTGGACTGGCGCAGTAACAAGCGGCCAATCGGAAGAATCCTCAGCCATCATCAAAGCATCAGGATAGAAGGAGAAGACGACTTGATTCAGCTTGCGCAGGAAGGCTATCGCTTCGGAATTATCATCCCCACCCCATTGATTCTTGATGGGATCCTCATTCCATCTGCCAAAATTTAAATGTAACATGGAAGCTACAGCATCCACTCTTATTCCATCAATATGATACATGTCCATCCAAAATACAGCATTTGAGATTAAAAAGGTTTGAACCTCGGGACGGCCAAAATCGAAAGTCAGTGTACCCCATTCCAGCTTCTCGGCTTTGCGGGGGTCCTCATATTCATACAGCGGCTTTCCATCAAACTGCCGGAGTCCATGACTGTCCTTGCAGAAATGGCCAGGAACCCAATCCATAATGACCCCAATACCCTTCTGATGACACCGGTCAACGAAATGCATGAATTCCTTCGGGGTACCATGGCGGCTAGTTACGGAGAAATAGCCTGTTGCCTGATAGCCCCAAGAACGATCAAACGGATGTTCTGCGAGCGGCATTAATTCAATGTGCGTATACCCCATCTCAACGGCGTAATCGACTAACTCTTCAGCAAGCTGATCATAGGTATACAAGTCTTCACTAAGTCGGTCCTTTTTGCGCCACGTACCCAGATGAACCTCATAAATGGATAGCGGCTTATTGTAAGCGGGGCTTTCCTTTTTCTGCTGCTGCCATGCCTGATCCTTCCATTCGTAACCTTCTAGATCAACGACACGCGATGCGGTACCCGGACGTAATTCCGAGTAAAAGGCATACGGGTCTGCCTTCAACAAAATCTGGCCCGTCACGCTATGAACTTCAAACTTGTAATAATCGCCTTCACTTGCTTCTGGAACGAACAATAGCCATAAGCCAAGCGTACTAAACTTCTCCATACGATGAGTACCAGATTGCCAACTGTTGAAATCACCAAGCAAGTTAACCTGTTTGGCATGAGGTGCCCATAAGGCAAAACGAACTCCCTCTTGCCCTTTTGTTTTACTTACATGCGCCCCTAAGATGCGATAACTGTGGTAAAGGGATCCTTCATGAAGCAGAAACAAATCTTCTGGGCTAGGTTTACTAACATTTGCCCCCACGTTATCCCTCCTTAAATCAACCTGATTTCGTCAAAACTGGATTTTACTTATAATCGGCCTTACGTTACAAATACAACAAACAGGTAAAGAATCCTTCATTTTTACATTAAAAAAAAAAGGAAATTACTTAACCCTCGGTGAATTGTTTGAGAGACATTATATCGAGAGGTGGAACACTAATTATGAAAGATAAAGTAAAGGGTCTTATCGTTGGTTTAACGATCGGTTCCGTATTAAGCGGGACCGCAGCATTTGCAGCAAACAGTCAAATTGAAGTAGCATTCCGAAGTCTTAAGTATATGTTTGATGGTGTTGAGAAAGCACCTTCCGATGCGAAAGGATTTATTTATGAAGGCTCTACCTATGTACCCCTTAGATTTGTAAGTGAAGCACTTGGGAAGAAGGTTGAGTGGGACGAAGAGAATGGAACCATTTGGATCGGCAACAATCCTAATCATGTGGTTGCAACTTACAAAGGCGGAACTGTGACCAAGGGTGAATTTGATACCTTCTTTGCGTTACAAGCGCTCTTCAATGGAGGTCATGCTGCCTCTAAAGATGACCCTGCCTACCAAAAAAGCATGATCACACAGCTCATTCAAAACCGAATTCTTTTCGGTAAAGCATCAGAGGCCGACCAGAACGCTGCCAAAGACGGTGCTGCTAAACAAATCGCTGCTTGGAAAAGCCAATTTGGCGAAGCAAAGTTCCTAGACGATTTGAAAAAGGTAAATACGACAGTTACTGACCTTCAGTACTTTCTAGTGGGCAGCATCGGAGCACAAAATTATATCAAGTCCAGCATTACTGATGCCCAATTAAAAGCAAAATATGATGAAACACTTAAAGCAGATAAAAATGCTTATACGATTGCTTCCGTGCGTCACATTTTAATTGGATTAAATGACCCATCGAGCTCTGATAACAAAGTTCTTCGTACCAAAGAGGAAGCGCTCAACCGGGCAAAAGAAGTTCAGCAAAAGCTTAAGAATGGTGAAGATTTCGCCAAACTGGCCAAAGAATTCTCAGATGACCCAGGCTCCAAAGACGCTGGCGGTCTTTATGCGGATGCCGATGTAAGTCAGTGGGTACCTGAATTTAAGAAAGCAGCTATCGAGCAAACGATCGGAACGATCGGTGATCCCATTGCGACAGATTTCGGCTATCACGTTATTAAAGTAGAAGCCAGATCCGTTAAATCTTTTGATTCTGTAAAAGAGCAGCTGAAAGCTTCGCTTGAGCAACAGCAATTTCAACAATTTGCAGAAAAAGAACTGCCTAGTTTGATTGAAAAGATCGATTTAGGTCAATAAATGGTGTACAATGAATGTTTGTTAAAGTATACAAGTTGAAGGATGGAATGCAGCATGTTTTATGCAAAAGACTGGGTTGATTATGAGCTCCTCGATACTGGCGGCGGCGAAAAGCTCGAGCGTTGGGGCACGATCGTCCTAAGAAGACCAGACCCGCAAATCATTTGGCCGCTACAAAAAGAAACGCCGGCTTGGCGTCAAGCTGATGCCCATTATCACCGCAGCTCCAGTGGCGGCGGACAATGGGAGCAGCGCGCAGAGCTTCCTGAACGCTGGACGATTAACTATGACCAGAAGTTGTCCTTCTATATTAAGCCAACCAGCTTCAAGCATACGGGCTTATTCCCTGAGCAAGCAGTCAACTGGAAATGGATGATGGACAAAATCCAAGGGGCCGGACGTCCAATCAAGGTACTAAATCTGTTTGCTTATACGGGTGGTGCCACACTGGCTTGCGCTTACGCAGGTGCCGAAGTTTGCCATGTAGATGCCTCCAAAGGCGTTGTTCAATGGGCTAAGGAAAATCTGCATCTGAGCGGACTAGGCAGCCGTCCTGTTCGATTTATCACGGATGACGTATTCAAATTCGTACAAAGAGAACAGCGCCGCGGAAGCAAATACGATGCGATTATCATGGATCCTCCTTCTTACGGACGCGGACCGAATGGTGAGACTTGGAAATTGGAAGATGACCTCTTCCCTTTCATTGAGACCTGCCAATCGATTCTGACAGACAATCCGTTGTTCCTGTTGATCAACTCTTATACAACGGGTATCTCGGCAACTGTGCTTCAGAACATTTTAAGCATGGCGATGAAAGCTAAACATGGCGGCACGATCTCCAGTGGCGAAATCGGCCTGCCGATCACACACTCCGGCTTGATGCTTCCTTGCGGCATTCTGGGACGCTGGGAGGCGTAACAGTGGCAGCATCTAGAGATGGCTCGGGAGCATCACAAATTCCGATACTGTTCGAAGACAACCACATTCTTGTGGTTGAGAAGCCCGTCAACATGCCTACGCAGGAAGACGATTCCCGTGATCCTGATCTGCTGAACGTGTTGAAGGCAGATTTGAAGCACCGTCATAACAAACCCGGCAATGTTTACCTCGGGCTTGTACACCGGCTTGATCGTCCTGTTGGCGGCGTGATGGTTTTCGCCAAAACGTCAAAAGCCGCGTCCCGATTATCTGACGCGGTAAGAACGAGGCAGCTCGACAAGACGTATGTCGCTGTCGTGCATGGCAAGCCGCCACAGCCGTCCGCTACGCTGCGCCACTTTCTTTGGAAGGACACACGGACGAATACCGTCAGCGTGGTCAGAGAAGGCCAGCAGGACGCCAAGGAGGCTGTGCTGGACTATAAGCTGCTCGGCAGCCAAGACGGGCTCAGCTTGATCCAGATCAAGCTGCACACCGGGCGGCCGCATCAAATCCGCGTGCAGCTGGCAGCCATCGGCTGCACGCTCTACGGCGACCAGCGCTATGGCAGCGCGGTCAACAAGCCCGGCCAGCAGCTGGCGCTGTGGGCCACGGCTCTTGCCTTTGAGCATCCAACGCTCAAAGAGACGCTGCGCTTTCGGTCGCTGCCGCCTGTGCAGCGGCCCTGGAGCGAATTTACACTCCCAGAGTTGTAAATTCTCCTTAAGCCCTGTGGTCGCTATTAATTGGCGACCTTCCCAAGTAAATAAATAAGCAATTTCTGATTATGGGCGGAAACGCGGCTCAGGTACGAATCCAAAAGTTGTTCCCGGATTCTCATACCTCGCTCGCATTCCGCCTTTCCTTTTTCCGTGACGTTGACCCAAACGATGCGGCGGTCCTTCTCATCACGCTCCCTGACGATCAATTCACTTTTCTCCATCCGATCTAACAGTGTTGTCACAGCTGCAGGCGTTGTGGATAAATATTCGATTAAATCAGAAGGCTTCATCCGTTCATTCGTCATAAGCAGCTCCAACACGTTAAGCTGTCCTTCAGTAATTGTAGGGGCTAATCCTACCTCCATCTGGTTCTTCAATTCCTTAGACAATTTCAACCACAGCTTCCCAAATTCATCAGAATACAATCTCATCAACTCGCTTCCAACATCTCCTAAGGCAAGTATAGCACGCCTTTTCTTCGGTTTAAAGGTTAATGCCATTAATATTTTCAGACAAAAGCTGCACGGTTTGAGACATGCTGTGGCTTGCTGTCGATCCCTCCATTACTTTGTCCGATTAACAAGAAATCGTCCATGCTTCTCGACTTCTTTTAACACCTAGCCCACTTCTTACATATACTGTGTTAGAGGTATGTACAGTTTTTACGAATGAAAACAGTTTCTATGGCTTCTTAATTTTCGTAAAAAGAAGACTTTCGATTCCTTCTCACAACTGGTAGGCATAACTCAAAATTGATTTTTGAGTCGTGCAGCAGTTTCAGATAGATCGGCTATCGTAGTTACCGATGTTGTAAAAATTGGATGAATGAATCGACGGTCTCAAAAGTCTTATGCTCACGAGGATTGTTTATAAGAAAACTCAAAGGAGTGGTTTAAGGTGGAAGCTTGGAAAATTGAGCTTGGTAAGAAAGCACTCGAGGCTGGCATAATGAAAGACCCACAGTGGCTGGATCGATTAGATGAACCGATGCCCCTGTGGGTCCTATTGGAGTTAGCTTTTATGCTCATTGAGAAGCTGGATCCACCTACAATCAGCTATGATTGAGGGAATCTCAGGATCTCTACGATCGCATCTGTTTTGGAAACAGGAATAAGTTGTTTACCTTGCGCTTTTCGATCCTCTAGAGGTGCTGTCTCTGTTGAGAAACGCAGCTTCTCTCCATTACTCATGATAGCCGTAATGAGATAATCCATTTTCACGATAAATGTGCGAATTAACGCTGAACCGTTAGGTCTCACACGCTTGCCTTCTTTAAATTCGAAGGTAAGTATGCCTTTCCCGCCGCGTCCTTGGATCGGATAGTCAACGACTAGAGAACGCTTCGCATATCCGAGATCCGAGATGACCAACACTTCCCCTTCATCCCCATAAATCCACTCGGCCGAGACGACTTCATCGTCTTCTTTGAGCTGGATACCGCGCACACCCGCGGCCGCACGGCCCATCGGGTTCACTTCCTCCTCACGGAAACGGATGCTCATGCCCTGCTTCGTGACAAGCAAAATTTCTTTCGTATTGTCACTTAGGTGTACTTGCAGGACTTCATCATTATCACCGAGTTTACAGGCCACAATTCCGTTTGAGCGGTTTGTCATATATTCTTTCAGCTCTGTACGCTTCACTTGTCCTTTGCGTGTAACGAAAACAAGAGACTTGGTCGGATCCTCAAAGCCTTTCACCGGAATAACGTTAACGATGCGATCTTCCTTGGCAATAGGAATGACATTCACAATCGCGGTGCCGTTCTCTTTCCACTTGTACTCAGGTACTTGGTGAACAGGCAGCAAGTAATATTGACCTTTTTTCGTGAAGATCAACAAGCTTTCAATCGTATTCACATCGAGCAGGAAGCGTAAGTAATCGCCTTCCTTCAGTCCTGTATTCTCAAGCTCTCCGCCTGATCGTGTGAAGGAAAGTTTGCTCGTCCGTTTCAAGTAACCTTCATTGGACAACGTAACCAGGACGTCCTCCGCGTTCACGAGTACTTCAAGATTAACTTTCAGTTCTTCTACTTCACCTTGGATGTCCGAGCGGCGGTCAATACCATACTTCTTGCGGATTTCGCCCATCTCATCTTTAATTACGCCTAACAGCTTCTTCAAGCTGCCAAGGATACCACGTAAGTAGGCAATCGTTTTCTCAACATCTTTCAACTCTTTTTCAAGCGTTGTGATCTCTAGATTCGTTAATCGGTATAATTGCAAAACAAGAATTGCATCTGCTTGCCGCTCTGAAAATCCAAACTTCTCAACAAGGTTATTTTGCGCATCCTGCCGATTCTTGGAAGCTTTTATCGTTGCGATAACCTCGTCTAGAATGTTAAGGGCTTTGACAAGTCCCTCTAACACATGTGCACGGTCTTCTGCTTTCTCGAGCTCATATTGAGAGCGAAACGTAACAACTTCCTTCTGATGCCCAATGTAAGCTTCAAGAATTTCACGAATACCCAATTGACGAGGTGCTTTATTCACAATCGCAACCATATTGAAATTGTAGGTTACTTGCAAGTCTGTTTTCTTTAGTAAGTAAGCCAAAATACCCTGGGCATCAGCTTCCTTCTTAAGCTCCACGACAATTCGTAACCCATTACGACCGCTTTCATCACGTACCTCGGCAATCCCTTCGATTTTCTTCTCAAGCCGAATGTTCTCCATGGCCGTAACCAGACGAGATTTGACAACTTGATATGGAATTTCCGTGATTACAATTTGCTGTCTACCGCCGCGCATATCTTCTATCGCCGTTTTTGAACGTATGTAAATACGGCCTTTTCCCGTGCGATAAGCTTCACGAATGCCTTCTTCACCCATGATAATGCCGGAAGTCGGAAAATCAGGTCCTTTGACGATTGTCATTAATTCTTCGACTGTGATCTCAGGCTTGTCGATCATGGCTGTGCAGGCATCAATGATTTCACGCAAATTATGCGGTGGAATTTCCGTTGCGAACCCGGCTGAAATCCCGCTGACACCATTCACGAGCAAATTCGGATACCGCGCTGGGAGCACGACGGGTTCCTTCGTGGAATTATCGAAATTATCCTTGAACATGACCGTACGTTTCTCGATATCACGCAGAAGTTCCATCGCGATCTCAGAAAGTCTAGCCTCTGTGTAACGCATAGCTGCCGGCGGATCATCATCTAGTGATCCCCAGTTGCCATGGCCATCCACAAGTGTATGGCCCATCTTCCATGGCTGCGCCATACGAACCATACCATCATAAATGGAGGCATCTCCGTGCGGATGGTAATTCCCCATGACATCACCGACGGTTTTAGCCGATTTACGATAAGGTTTATCAGGGGTATTGCCAGAGTCGTACATCGCGTACAAAACACGTCGTTGTACAGGTTTCAAACCATCCCTTACATCTGGAATCGCGCGATCCTGAATAATATATTTAGAATAACGCCCGAAACGATCGCCAACGATCTCCTCCAGAAAGGCAGGTAAAAACTCTTCTAATATGCTCATCTTTCATTCACCACTCTTTTTGGTCTACTCTACATATTCGGTAAAATCGACGTTCTCGATAATCCAGCGCTTGCGTGGATCTACCTTATCGCCCATTAATGTTGTTACACGTCGTTCTGCTTTAGCGGGATCTTCAATCTGTACTTGCAGCAAGGTACGGCTTTCCGGATTCATTGTCGTTTCCCACAGTTGCTCCGGATTCATCTCACCAAGACCTTTATAACGCTGCAGCTCGGTATTTTTACCAAGTTCCTTGACAACAACCTGCAGCTGATCGTCCGTCCAAGCGTACTTGTGTCCAGCATTCTTGCCTTTTCTTGTCACTTTATAAAGCGGAGGCTGTGCGATGTACACCTTGCCCTGATCGATCAATGGCTTCATATAGCGGTAAAAGAAGGTCAAAAGCAGGACCTGAATGTGCGCACCGTCCGTGTCTGCATCTGTCATAATAATAATTTTGCCGTAATTCATTTCTTCTGCTTCGAATTCAGAGCCAACTCCAGCCCCAATGGCGGCGATGATCGCTTTGTATTCATCATTTTTCATAATATCGAGAAGCTTGGACTTCTCGGGATTCATCGGCTTTCCTTTGAGCGGTAAAATCGCTTGGTGCTTGGAGTCACGTCCTTGCTTAGCGGAACCGCCGGCGGAATCTCCTTCGACAATGAACAACTCATTACGCTGCAAATCCTTTGATTGTGCAGGGGTTAGCTTACCATTCAGGTTCGAGCTCTCACTCTTTCCTTTTTTACCGCTGCGAATTTCTTCCCGCGCTTTGCGAGCTGCTTCTCGTGCTTTGGAAGCTTGTACAGCCTTCTTCAGCATCATTTGTGCGATTTGCGGATTTTCCTCCAAGAAAACAGTCATTTTATCGGAAACTACCGCATCCACTGCACTTCTTGCATTAGCACTTCCAAGCTGATCTTTCGTTTGACCGACGAATTCGACGTCGCCCATCTTGATATTGATGACAACCATCATACCTTCTCGAAGGTCGGTACCATCTAGATTTTTTTCTTTTTCTTTGATAATGCCCCCTTTACGGGCATATTCATTCATGACGCGTGTATAAGCTGTCTTAAAGCCAGTCTCATGCGTACCGCCGCCGCGGGTTGGGATTGAGTTAACGAAAGAAGCGATCGTTTCCGTGTAGCCATCATTGTATTGCAGGGCCACCTCGACTTCGATTTCATCTTTTTCTGCGGCAAAGTGAATCACAGGATGAAGAACCGTTTTCTCCTCATTCAGGAATTCAACAAATTGACTTGCGCCACCCTCATATTGAAAAGTGTCCAACTTATCCGAACGTTCGTCTTTCAAGTTAACGAGCAGTCCTGAGTTCAGGAAAGCAATTTCTTGCAGACGTTCAGCTAAAGTATCGTAGTTTATGGTTGTGCCGCCTTGGAATACGCGTTTGTCTGGCTTGAAGGTTACTTTTGTCCCTGTACGGTTCGTATTTCCTACGACTTCAAGTCCAGTAACCGGTTCACCAACATGCTCGATTCCCGCATCGTCGACCCAATATTCAAAGCGCATTTTATGCACTTTGCCATCTCGGTAAATTTCTACTTCCAGCCATTCGGATAAAGCATTCGTTACCGATGCGCCAACACCATGGAGTCCGCCAGACTTTTTATAGCCTGAACCACCAAATTTGCCGCCGGCATGTAAGATCGTAAATACAACTTGCGGAGTTGGAACGCCGGTTTTATGCATACCGGTAGGAATCCCCCTCCCATTATCCTGAACCGTAATGGACTGATCTTTATGTATCGTCACATTAATTTTGGAACAATGTTTGGCAAGATGCTCGTCAACTGCATTGTCCACAATCTCCCAGATCAGATGGTGAAGACCTGATGCACTTGTACTACCGATATACATCCCTGGTCTTTTACGAACCGCTACAAGACCTTCCAGGACTTGTATATCATCAGCCTCATAATTCGATGTTGGGGCTATTGCTTTCGCAAATTCTAGCTGCTCGGACATTGAAGCCCTCCTTTATCTAAGTTAACCGTTAATTCAAAACATCTTTTCGTGAAAATACCGTAAATGACACAATGAGTGAAGCGATCGCCCAAACACTTAAAACGCTTAGTGAGAAGGTCAAGTCCATCCCTTTAATAGGCGGAAGGCCTCCAGTTAAATACTTGGTTAAGTCCAAATTGACCATAAACAAATATTTCGCCGTTTCCCAAGACGACACCATGTTGGAAAGAATGGTCCCTGATATTAATACGGCAAGCATGACCCCCATACCTGCTGCTGTGGAACGAATGAGAACCGATAGCATTAGTGACATAAGTGCAACAACTAATGCTGAGAACCAAACCAATCCAAACTCCATGATAAGAAAGAACCATTGATCAACCGCACGTACAAGACTGAAATCCACTTCCGTACCTGTTAGCTGAATACCTGTAAATACAGGCATCGTCCATCCGTTATAGCCGAAAACAACACCGGAAATCAAATAACATAAGACGCCAGTGGACAATACAGTTAGCGAAGTAAAGAAGACAACCGTAATTAATTTACTCAATAGGATTTTCCATCGCCGGACCGGTCTTGTCAACAATAATTTAATAGTCCCCGTAGAATGCTCAGATGATACGATGTCAGCGGAAATGACCATGATAATGAGCGGAATGAATAAACCAACCGCATTTTTCACAAACTCGCGTGTAAAAGTAACCGCATTCGGTGTACTCGGATCTACATCCTTTTCAAGATAATAGTTAGCGATTTGAATTTGAACTCTAAGCTGTTGTTTCCACTCATCCGGCGTTCGAGCCGAGCTTAGACGCTTTTCCCAGTCGGCAATTTTCTGCCGTTGGTCCGCCTTCCAGTCCGTTGTACCAAACTGCTTTTGTGTATTTTGGGCAACTCGCATTTGAGCATAAGTGAACATAGGGATTAATGCAAGAAGTATTAGTAGGATAACATAAAAGCGCTTTTTCTTAATCATCTTAATGCATTCATTTTTAACAAGAGCATATAAGCTAAGCAATTCTTTCACCTTCCCCTACTCAATTCTTTCACCTTCGGTTAGGCTCAAGAACAAATCTTCCAGTGTTGGATTTTTGATTTCTACAGCATACAGGCTAATTCCTTCTTCCATCAAATGTTGACTTACCTGCGGGACGTTTTCTTTGTCCATTTGAGTAACGATTTGTTTCACCGTGGAAGGTAAGCCGATTGGACTTTCTTGAGAAATTTCCTCAATGGCCTGCACAAGTGGGGACGCCTCTAAAAGCCCCTCGGCCTTGTCGGCCGGAGACACGGACCACACCACTTTGCCGCCTTGAGCGACCAAATCATCGACGGCACCCACTTGAATGACTTCACCATGACTAATGATGGCTACACGATGGCACATCTGCTGAATCTCGCTAAGTAAGTGACTGGATACGAACAAGCTAAGTCCACCCGCAGCCAAACGCTGAATGAACTCCCTCATTTCCTTAATCCCTTGCGGGTCAAGACCATTCGTGGGCTCGTCCAATATCAACAAACTAGGCCGTCCAAGTAGTGCCTGTGCAATACCGAGTCGTTGACGCATACCAAGGGAATAGGTACGTACCTTATCATGAATGCGTTGATCCATGGAGACAATCTCAACGACCTCTTGGATTCGTTTATCATCGACATTCGGCAGCATTCTTGCAAAATGTTCAAGATTTTCCCAGCCCGTCAAATAAGAATATAGCTCAGGATTCTCGACAATACAACCTACATGGCGCATTGCTTGATTATGCTCCTTGTGAACATCGTGTCCACATATCTGAATAGACCCTTCAGTCGGACGTATTAAATCAACGAGCATCCGAATCGTCGTTGTTTTACCTGATCCATTGGGCCCTAAGAAACCAAAGATCTCACCCGCAAATACATCAAATGAAATCCCTTTAATAATCTCTTTATTTTTAATTCGTTTTTTTAAATTTTTCACAGATAAAACCGTGGTTTGAACTACTGCTACAGCCATCTGCTTGGCCTCCCCTACTTCAGAATTTGTACAATCCGATCGGCAATGCGCTCATAGCCGTCCCCGTTAGGATGAAAATGATCGGCTGATGACAAATATTTGATCAAATTTTGTTCAAATAGATCATAGGTTGGGACAATAGCCATATGAGGATAACGATTCATCATCTCAAAAACACTGCTATTCCATCGCTGTACAATAAGCGAACCTTCTTTTTTGGGATCTAAATCAAGAAAAGGATGATATAAGCCAACGTACAACACAGTTGCATTCGGATTAGCCTTATTAATTGCTTGAATGACCTTATCCATTTTGGCCAGCGCAGGATCTACGCGTTTAAGTGCACCCTCTGGGTTGAACTCCGTCTGATTTTCTCCTGTAAAAAGCCCTTCCCCGCCAGCAAAAATATCATTGCCACCAATCGTGAGTAAAATGATATCTGCCTGAGCGAGTGCATCCTGCGTTTTTTTCAGCGCAAGATCAGAGAGAAGTTGGTCACTCTTATAGCCTGGAATCGCCAGATTATTAAGCACGAATACTGGCTTACCGCTTTCCTTCTCCAGCTTTTCGCGGACACGTCCTACGTATCCTTTGCCAGTGTTATCACCTGTTCCAGCAGTTAATGAATCACCAAGCGCAACAATCTGAAGCTTGCTTTTACTCTCAATCATCGTTTCTTTCTTAGGTACTAATGACGATACAAGATTGAGGTCTCCAGATGCTTTGGGAAACCATATTTGATTCGCCGCGTAAGCAAAACCTACTGCGAAAACAATCGTAGATATCGAAGCTGTAAGGCCAATTGCGCCCCACATAAAGCGAGATGATCTCAAGGAAGTCCCCTCCTGCGAATAAATGGCATAATTCACTCTAAGAGTATAGCTTCTTGAATAAATTTGCAAACATTACAATAAGGAACGGGGCCACAGGCGATCGTGGGTTGCCACATTTATGCTGGCTGTATTTCAGCAAAATGGGAGGGCAAGTGCTGTTTGAGACATCCACGTATTCACCGAAAAAAGCCGTTTAACCGCCGCAGCAGCTAAACAGCTTTTTCTCAGAATTTTAAACCGCGTCTTGCAAAAATTTGTATTGGGCTTGAATAAGTCCATGGTAAATCTTTTGTTCTTTCATGAGCTCTTCATGATTACCGATCTCCATCATACGGCCATGATCGAGTACTACGATTTTATCAGCATTCCGAATGGTAGAAAGTCGGTGCGCGACGATAAAGGAGGTTCGGCCAGCAAGCAGCGTTTTGAGAGCTTCTTGGATTTTGAGCTCAGTATCCGTATCAATACTAGCCGTTGCTTCATCCAAGATAAGAACACGCGGGTTCGCAAGCAGTGCCCTGGCAAAGGAAATCAACTGACGCTGACCCATCGAGAGTACGTTTCCGCGCTCTTGAACTTCTGTTTCATAGCCGCTTGGCAAACTCATGATAAAATCATGTGCATGAACAGCCTTGGCTACAAGTTCAATCTCTTCATTGGTAGCATCCAAGCGACCGAAGCGAATATTTTCTCTAATCGTTCCCGAGAAGATAAACGTATCTTGCAGGACAACTCCAATTTGGGAGCGCAAGCTTTGAATGGTGACATTTCGAATATCGTGCCCATCAATAAGAATTTTGCCTTCAACTGGATCGTAGAAACGGCACAATAAATTCATAATCGTACTTTTACCCGAACCTGTATGACCAACAAGCGCGATGGATTGTCCAGCTTGAACATCTAAACTAATGCCGTTGAGAGCTGGCCTACCAGGCTCATACTCAAATACGAGATTCTCAAACATCACTTTGCCTTGGATGCTCGGCAGATCTTTAGCGCCTTCGATTTCAGCTACAGTGGGTTCCTCATCGATAAACTCGAAGATCCGCTCCGCTGAAGCCATTGCAATTAGCAATTGCGAATACATTTGACCTAACCGCGTAATAGGTTCCCAGAAATAGCCTATGTATGTAGCGAAGGCAACCAACAAACCGACCGATATTTCTTCCGTTTGAATTAAATGGGCGCCTAGCCAGAACAGAATGCAGTAGCCAACAGCTCCTGTAATTTCAATGAGTGGACCAAATGATTGGTTGAGCATTGAAGCACGGTTCCAAGATAACCGATTGACCATATTCATTTTGGTGAAGAATTGAATATTTTCTTTTTCTTGTGTATAGGCTTGTGTAACTTTAATACCTTGTATGCATTCATTTAAATGCGCATTCAGACGAGATTGCTTCATCGTCACGTCCTGCCAAGCACGACGAATCTTTTTCCGAAGCTGAGTCGAAATGAGGAACATAATCGGAACGGTAACGATGATTGCTGCACCTAATTTGAAATTGAACGTCAATAAAATAATAATAATGCCGCAGAGCTGCACCACATCAATTAATAAGTTAACAACACCATTCGTAAACAAATCTTGCAATGAATTCACATAGTTTGTTACTCGAACGAGTACAGAGCCTGCCGGACGTGTATCAAAGAAACGAAATGACAGCTTTTGAATATGACTGAATAAATCATGACGCAGATCGTAGATAACCCGCTGACCAATCATATTCGTATATTTAATACGGAATGTGTTGGCTAACCATTGAATGACATATACGGCAAGCATGATCCCAACGATTAGAAAAAGTAGATTCTTGTCCTTGGGAATGATGGATTTATCAATGGCTTCACGAATGAGCAGCGGAATCGTCAGCTTGGTGATTGCCCCTACCAACATCATAATAATGATAATAGGCAGCATCTGCTTCTTATAAGGCTTCATATAACTAAATAAACGTTTTAACTGACCCCAATCAAAAGGCTTTTCAATCAGTTCATCATCTTGATATACGAATCGTTGCCCCACTTGGGAATCTTCTCTTTTGGCAGATGCCTCGGCTTGCGTCGAATTAGTACTCAATGTGCTAACCTTCTTTCTTGCGATGGAGAATGGTTTACTGCATTCAAATTCAAATCAGCATCCGTATCCTTAGTTGCCGCAGCCTGGATGCTTGCAGCCGTTTTCTGAGGCCCATCCGCATACTGAATGTCATAGGTTTGACGATATAGCCCTTCCTGCTCCAACAGATCCTGATGTGTGCCTCTTTGTACAATTCGTCCTTTATCCAAAACAATAATTTCGTCGGCATGCTTCAAGGAAGAAATCCGGTGAGCAATGATGAAGGTTGTACGTCCTTTCATAACCTCGCCGAAACCTGCTTGAATCTCATGCTCTGTTTCCATATCAACCGCGCTTGTCGCGTCATCCAGAACGAGAATTTTAGGATCCTTGATAAGTGCCCTAGCGATGGCAATCCGCTGCTTTTGACCGCCAGACAAGCCTAGACCACGCTCACCAACCACTGTGTCATACCCTTCCGGAAGTTCCATAATGAAATCATGCGCTTTGGACAGCTTAGCTGCTCGAATAATGTCATCCATCGTTACATCTTTACGTCCATAAGAGATATTGTTGCGTATTGAAGAGGAAAACAAAAATGTTTCTTGGAAAACAGTAGCAATCTGATTGCGATAGCTTTCAACTTGTAAAGAGCGAATATCTTGACCATCTAACATAACCTTGCCTTCTTTAACGTTATAAGCTCTCATTAGCAAGGATATCACTGTCGTTTTACCCGAACCTGTACTGCCCAATAGCCCTATAACAGAGCCTGGAGGAGCATCAACCGAGAAATCATAAAGGGCAGGCTGTTTTTCCGGATATGAAAATGTGACATGATCAAAGCGCACATGACCTTTAATATCTTCACTCTTCAAAGCCGTTGCATCTTGTTGATCTTTCACATGCATGTAATGATTCAAAACTTCCAAAATTTTCTCACCAGAAGCTTTGGTTTGAGTAAAGTTATTGATATGAAAGCCAAGTCCCCACATCGGTCCAATAATGTACCAGATAAGACTGAAACAGGCAACGAGTTCGCCTAACGTAATGGTAGTATCGATGACCATGTACCCGCCAACGCCAAGCAAAGTGACGACACTTAAATTCGCCAAAATTTCCATGATCGGAAAATACTTCGCCCAGATCCCTGAGGTTTCGATATTCATGGCTTTGTAGTCCTCATTGCGTGCTGAAAACTTCGTTACTTCATGCGGTTCGCGCGCAAACGATTTCACCGTTCGAACCCCAGTAATATTTTCTTGCACCGCAGTTGTCATCGTACTGAGAGATTGACGCACCATCCGAAAAGCAGGATGAATTTTACCTTCAAAACGAATTGCGGTAAACGCCAGAAATGGCATCGTTATCATCGTAAGTAAAGCCAGTTTCCAGTTAATCGAAAACATCATCCCCATACCGAAAACTAGCATCAACATCACGTTTAAGAGCTGAGCAAAGCCGAATCCGATAAACTGTCGAATGGCCTCCAAATCAGCAGTCAATCTAGACATTAAGTCCCCAGTTCTTGCCTGATCATAGTATTGAAAAGATAAGTACTGAAGCTTGTTGTACAGCGCATTACGCAAATGATACGCGACGCGGTTACCTAGTCGACCTCCGCATAAGCCGTGAAGAAATTGAAACATCCCCTTCATTGATACGACTAGTACGACTACAAGCGCTAATCGGGGAACGAGCTCAAATTGTTTCTTCGTGATCACGTCGTCGATTAAATACCGCAGTAAATTCGGATAAACGAGACCGAGCGCGGTTGCCACAGCTAGACATAGAATTGCTCCAAAAAATAATTTTTTCTCTGGCCAAAAATACGGCTTCAGTTGCCTGAACACTTCCACTTTGGGGCCCCCTCCTCAAGAAGGATAATTTGGAAAAGCTTAGAAAGCGTTTTATTACCTAATGAATCTTAACACCATCCCTATTAGCGAGCAATCAGAGGATACGAGGATTTAAACGCTTAAATGCCCATAACTTCACAAAAACTTGCAGGAATCCCCCTTATTCTTTAAAATCATCCCGATACCCATCAATGTAAGCCTTTACATGACAATACGCAGTAAAGGGTTGGCCAAGTTCTTTTGAACCTGACCAACCCTTTTGTTTAATCATTAAACAAAAGCTTTTAATTGATGCTGTTTGGATATAAGTTCGTTCAAATCAATCTTCATTTCGAGCGCATCGCGAAGCCCTTCAGCATGTTCATTCAGCTGTTGCAGCATCAGATTTTTCTGTGTGGCTAGCCAATTTTCCAACTGATTCGCATACGCTTGTTCAAGCTCCACGGTTTGCTGCTCGATAAATTCTGCAATCGGTGTGTTCATCCGATTTTCCAAATCTGATCGAAGCTTGCTTTTGCCATCGCCTTCGAAAAATTGCTTCGCATTTTTGAAATGACTTTGGAGAAGCTTCAAGGTTACATCTGGAACTTCTAGTTTAGACGTAATTTCAGGTGTTGCGAACTTACTCGATTCATACGTTCCACTTTCGAATCCTTCCAGCAGCTCACCAAGCTGCTCTTCCCAGCGCTTTACACGGCCCTTGCTAATCAGATTCATGCGATTTTCAACCCGAAGCGTTGTGGCCAATACCTCTTGTGATAAATCATAACCAATCATACGCAGCAGCTCGCCCCAAGCAGATTGTAATGCTTGCTTCGGATCTCTGGCATCATCCCTGAAAGTCGATGGATTAAATGCATAATTGTATAATTCACCGAAACGGTACATCGTGCGCTGCTTGACGTAGTACAATAGCTCCTGAATTTCTTTCTTTAACTCTTTGAGCTCCGCGTCATACAGGGTATTTTCCAAAAGCTCAACTCCCGCATGCTCCGCTTGTCCGAGCTTGGTTAACTGAAGCTTTCGTTCTTCCTCCCCGGACTGCGCACGCTCCAGCCACTGCTGCATAGTTGCAATCGCGCGATTCAGCTCCAAATTAGCAGCATGGATAGCGACATCGCTAAGCTCATTAAACGTGAACTTCACGAATTCTTGCTCAAATGGCTGAATGCCAGATTGAGTAACCAACGCTTCGTTCCCGTTTATTTTGCCTTCTGCGGCCAAATAACTGGATATTGGATAAATACGCGGATTTCGGATGCCGTGCTGCAGCAAATTCGTTTCCACATGCTTAATGACGCCATTTAATTCTTCCGAGCTAGCGGCAAGATCAGCCGCATTGACGATGAAAAACATTTTATCCATCTCAAAGCTATCCTTTACCCGACCGAGCTGCAAAAGAAATTCGCGGTCTGCCTGCGAGAAGGCGTGATTGTAATAAGTAACGAAAAGAATAGCATCCGCATTTTTAATATAGTTAAAAGCTACCCCGGTATGACGGGCATTAATGGAATCGGCCCCTGGCGTATCAACGAATATAATGCCTTGTTCCGTCAATGGATTGGAATAATATAATTCAATAAATTCAACAAAACAGGACTTAGACTCGTCTGCAACATAGCTTGGGAACTCGTCTTTGGTGATTTTCAGTTCTGTGCCTAAATGATCTTGGGCGAGGGCCCAGCCTTTCTCCACTGCCTTCAGGAAGGAATAGTGCGGCTTTCCTTTGGCTGTAACGTCATCTGGAGAAAGTGCGCTTATGCGTTTGAGCGCTGATGCCATGTCTGTCGCCTGCACGCCGAGTATGTCCAAAGAATAAAGCACGTCCTGCAGAATCGCGTCCGTCTTCTTCATCTTGACCTTGGCTGTGCCATGCGGCCAACCTTCCTGCGGCGGCATGATCTTGTTGATTGCCGCCGTCGTTGGGTTCGGCGAGACCGGCAGCACTCTTTCGCCAATCAATGCATTGGCGAAAGAGGATTTGCCGGCACTGAAGGCGCCGAACAGGGCGATCGTGAACGTCCGCTGCCGCAGACGTTCCGATTTCTCGCGCATGGAGCGCGCGATCGACCTCATCGACGGCAGGCCTTCGATGAGGCTGGAGGCCGCCTGCAAGTCGGCGGCCTTGCGCTCCATGCGCCTACCATGTTCACCTGAGGTGAACGTGGTAGGCGCTGAGGCAGCTGCCTCCACTGATGACGCAGCTGCAGTGCCTGCGGCCGCGTCATCAGTCGTAGCAGCGGCCTGCAGGATCGTGCCCATGGAGGTCACGTGCAGCCCCCCGCTCAGCGGGGCGGCTGCCGGCTCCTCCATGGCCGTGTACTGCTGCGCAGCCGGCAGCGCCGGCGCAGACGGTCTAGGCCAGCTGGCCATGCGCAGCAGCTGGGCCTCTGCCTCCGCCTCGGCTTCCTCGAGGCGCTGCAGTTCCCGGCAAGCGCTGAGGCGGACGCCTAGCGCTTCGAGCTCTGCCGCAAGCGCGTCAGCCGCTTGCGCCCCTCCTTCGCGGACGGCAGCCGCGATCAGATCAATCACCGCAAACGCCTGTTTGCGGTACATCTGTTTGATATCAGCTGACACCTGCTTCATGAAGTTGAGCGTATATTCGCCTCCGAAGGTTGCGCCAGCGTTCACTTGTGCGGCCAGCCACTGTGTGGTCACATCAACCTTCAACGCTTCGATTTGCGCTGTAAGGGCAGGATCATGCTGCCCTTGCTCCTGAGCAGCTCTTTTCAAAGCATCCCTAAGATGCCAATCCAGCTGCGCTTCTACTTGTTCAGCCAAGTCCGCCTGAAACGCACTTAAGCGTTTCTCTGTCTCCAGAGCTGTTTGCGCAGCTCTGGAGAAAAAGCCGACCTTGAACCCGGGTTTACGGCTCTCCAAATACGCATGAGCCTGATCCCTGGTCAAGGCTGGTGTTATATTGGCATTCTCGATAATCATGCCAACTTCCTTACGGAGGGCCGCCGTCAACGCTTCCGGCCGTCCCTTCACCTCCGCAAGCGCTTCCTGCTTCGCAGCAGCTTGCGCCTGAACTTCCTGCACGTCACCCTCCTGGCTGATTTGCTCCATAAGCGCCGCTTTCTGCGGCTCATGCTGATCAGCCAACCATTTGCCGTGCTCCGCTGCAAGATAACGCGCGGATGCGTCGATACTGAAGCTTCGCAGATCATCCCCGCGCTCAATCAAACGGCTTAGGAGCCATTGCAGTTTAGCATACTCATTATGCGGATGGCTGGGCTCCTTCATGGTCACGAACAGTAAATCATCCGGCTCGATACCCCAGCTTAAGAAAGCTTGTTTCGTCCCCTCCTGATACTGTGCAAAAGGAAGCTCCCATTCTTTGTGCTTATCAATCATATTTACAACTAGATAGAGCGGCTTTCCCCACTCCTTCATCTTCTTCGTGAACGCGAGATTGACTTCAGATTGAACATGGTTGTAATCCATCACATAGAAAACGACATCGGCCAGATGTAAAGCAGACTCCGTAGATTGATGATGGGCATCATCCGTAGAATCAATCCCTGGCGTATCAAGCAGCGCCGTGTGACTGCCCAGAAATGGAATCGGATACGTAATCTCTACGGTTTCAATATCCGTACCATTTACGCAATACGCTTCTAATTCTTCAAGTGCAATCGTCTTCTGTTTTCCTTTATTGTTTACGTTGCCATCCTTCACGCGATGCGTAACATGAGCACCGGGTGATCCATTGCGAATACTCACGATGTTTGCACTTGTAGGTATTGGGCTGGAAGGCAATAAGGCGTGCCCACAGAGCTGATTAATCAGCGTTGATTTCCCTGCTGAGAAATGACCGCAGAACGCTATATTCATCCGTCCAGTGTCTATTTTGTCAAGCAGCTGACCTAGCTTGCTTGCGTTATCGTAATCCCCTTTGGCTTGCAGATTAACCTGCATGTTTCTGATCGCATCCGGCATGACCGAGATGCTTATATCCACCATTTGCGTCATTCGTCCATTCCGCTCCTTATGATCCGTTCTTCTATCCAAACATAACCAAGGATAAACGACTCCGTCGTCCTTCAGGACGAGAGCGTTTGTCAAGGTAGATGCGAAGCAAAAGTATAAAACTTATACTTTCTTATCTACAGAAAAAAATCTCCCAAAGGGAGATTTAGGTTTTAGGACATTACTGCTTTTTCTTTTTCCGGCAAGAAAATCTCAAAGACATCGCGATGCTGCAAAATCGTAATGTCGGAGTCTTTTACTTTCATAACAACGACTTCGGATTTTGTTTTCATCTTGTCTATGTAATTCTGAGGAACTTCACCGGATTCACTGACTGTTACACCTTCAATGACTTTTTCCTCATTATCGGCTAAGGGTGTGTTAATGACTTGCTCATAAATATCAGAGAACAGTTCAAAGCTATTGGTGTATACGGCGATGCATTTCATTTCAAATCCCATCCTTTGTCTGCATATCATTTGTTTGTAATAGTTTTCCTAATTGCACTTGGTTTCATACGTTTCTTGCCCTCACGGCAATTGTTGAGCAATGGACATATCGTGCACTGCGGGTTCTGAGCTTTGCAGTGATACCGACCGAAGAATATGAGACGATGATGTGTTTGAGTCCACTCTTCGCGCGGAACCTTCTTCATCAGCTTCTTTTCAACTTCAAGTACCGAATCGTCCCAGCCAACTAATCCTAGTCTTTTGGACACTCGCTCGACATGGGTGTCTACGGCAATTGCAGGTACCCCGAAAGCGTTCGATACGACGACATTTGCTGTTTTACGGCCAACGCCGGGCAGTTCGACCAAGTGTTCGTGCTTCTCTGGAATTTCGCCTTCAAACTTGTCCAGCAGCAATTGACACAATTTTTGAATATTGCTTGCCTTATTTCGAAATAATCCAATCCGTCGAATGTCTTGCTCCAGTTCCGAAAGTGGAACCGCTAAGTAATCTTCAGGACCTTTATATTTCTGAAATAAATCCAATGTCACCTTATTCACGGTTTCATCGGTGCATTGAGCTGATAGTAATACAGCAATCGTTAATTCAAACGGATTACTGTGGCGCAGCTCGCAATGTGCATCCGGAAAGAGCTCACCGATTGTATCCAAAATATGCCTTACTAGCTTCTGTGTCATGTCTTTACTTCCTTAAGGTCGTAATAATCTCCAGTGTAGCGAATTGTGGCGTTAGAATCAATGCTTGAAAGCGTCAAAATGCGAACATTTTCTAAATAATTGCCATATTTATTTTATAAATTAGAAAAAAAAACGCCTGTAATAGAAGTCAAGCTCCTAATATACAGACGGATGAACTTTATTTTCGTTCAATTTTATTTCTCAATCTCAACAATTTTATCGTCTAACACATAAAGAGTTACTTGATCCCCAGCTGCAAAGGATGCTGCAGACACTACGTCTGCTCCTTTATGGAAATAGGCTCTTGGGAAAATGCTATACGCCGTTTTTTCTCCTGAGCTTGTAGCTTTGAAGTAAAATTGGTTCACGACGTTATTATAGCTATCCACTTCTCGCTTAGAACCTACAGCTACTTGAATAATCATTTTGTCAGTCGCATCTTTCATCACTTGAACACGATCGCCCACTTTGATGGAAGTGAAACTCCATGCTACGCCGCCATTAAGTTTAACGCTATAGTTGCTGCCTGCGTTAATCACTTGACTTTTACCTGAAAAATCTTGAACGGTCAAGCTTGCGCTAGCTGCATTCACAGCTGTAACCTTACCGCGTACAGGACTGATCAGTTCTGCTTTTACAACAGCTAGACCTTTAAACGTCAGCTTCACGTAATCATCAAGAGCAACGTCTGACATAGATCCTACACTTTGATCTGCTTTGACGATGGGTACACCATCCAGAGAAACGACATACGAAGTGTTAGCTTCATCCGTCACAGTAATTTGCTTGCTGTTCACATTAGTTAAAACTGTTTTATAAAGTGCCGTTTTACTAGTCACAATTTTCGTGACAATCCCCTGATCGAAGCTTAGTAATAGACTAACGTTGTCCCCAACTTTTAGATCGGACAGTGTGCTGTTAGGCTTATTCGCAAGCTCAACCTGTGGAGCGTATGTAAGCTTGAACGTCAAATTTTGACCACTGTCCGTTTTCAATGTTATATCATTCGTTTGTAAATTTAATTGCGTTAATGCGCCATCCAGTTGGGAGGACATTTTTATTTGCGTTACTGTGTTTTTTGAAACTAATAAATCAACATATTTACCTGCTGTGAAAGTACTGTTGAAACTCGAGAAAGGAAGTGTAGTTCCTGCATATGAAATAGAAACAGTATCAGTCATTTTATAAACATGCGGATTACCAGTATTATCGGTCACGGTTAAGTATTTCGATGTTGGATTGTAGCTATCAATTTTCGCAAAATATAAATTATCAATGGATCGATTCGTTACTGTAATTAATGTAACGTTGTTATTCAGTACATCCAGCTTAAGCTGATCTCCAGGAGCGATATCATAAATACTTGCTGTTGCTAAGCCATTGATACGTACTTGCACATTGTCAGCTAAAAAATAAGATGCTATTGGAACACCTACTGACTTTGTGATGGTTAAATATGTTTTGTCATCACTCAAATCTTTAAGTGTCCCCTCAACACTTACGCCGACATCCGCTTGCTTTTTAATGACGATCTTCACAATTTCACTGTTCTTAACCGTATACTCAACCAAATCTCCAACGTGAATAGAATTAATATCAACGAGGCTGTTATCTGGTAAAGTCGCAATCAAACTACTTGAAAAACCATACGTTTCAGGCTGCCCTGATACGGTATCGAGAAGCGTAATTTGCATGGCATCTTTGTTAAGCGTTTGAATCGCGCCATCTGCTGTTTTATTAACGGGTACTTGTTTAACTATGATTGATGTATATTTATCGGTTTTGACGATCTTGCTTTTGCGCAATTGAATTGTACTTCCATTTACGATAGAACCTAGGCTAAGCCCGCGTCCATCTGCATCTGTTACAGCGACATCCGGTGCTAAATCATAGCTCTCATAATCATCCAATGTGGCCTTGAGGCTGCTCATATTCAATTTCAATAATTTACCCTCATGGATATCAAGCTGAAGCTCATCACTTATGATTTCAACATAATAAGCTGTTCCATTCACCTGAACGAGAGAGACTTCAAACGTTTCTTGCAGCGTATTCGCAGCAATGGCGGTATCATTTTTATTTCCAAAGAAAACTGTATTCGGTGAAAGCTTATATGTACTCGTATTCCCGTCTTTGTCCATAAGCCCAATAGTGCCGCTCGTTAAGCTTGTCATGTACCCTTTCACAGCACGCGAAGGCAATGTAGCTAGCTCTTTTTGGGAGCGACTTAAAAAAGCGGCCATTTGAGCGCGTGTGACTGCCCCTTTAGGTTGGAACGTACCATCTTCAAAGCCATCCACAACCTTCAAAGCAACAGCTGCATTAACAAAACCTAATGTTGTGCTGCTAATGTCATTATTATCTTTGAATGCCGTTGGTGTCGTCGATAAGCTTTGTGCGGTGGACGCCTTACCGATAGCGCGAATGACCACTTCTGCTACCCATTCTCTTGTTGCCTTGCGCTGGCCCCATTTATCTTTGGACTTATCGCTTTGGCTTCTCACTTTCTCTTCCTCATTGGAGATTAAACCTTTTTGGAGAGCAATTGCTACATAATTTCGCGCATAGTTATCAACCAGCATGAAATCGGGAAAAACCGTTGTTGATGTCATGGCATCTACATCGCCTTGCAAGCCCATCATACGAGTAGCCATAATAAGAACGTCTTGCTGTGAAACCGAGTTCTCTGCCCGGTAAGCGCCATCCTCGTAGCCTTCGATAATGCCTTCTAAAGCAAGTTTGGATATATGTCGAATACCCCAATAGTCCGATTTTACGTCAGGGAAAGAAAGTTTTACATTGCTTGTTGATGTCGTATTTACTGACTCTGCTGCCGTAACGGTTGTCCCCGCCAGGCTTGTAACAATTAATGAACTAACAATTGCACTTGCTAATTTCTTGTTTTTCATCGTTGAATTAGACTCCTCTGCTACTACATTTAATTAGGTCGTTTAATTGGATACGGAAGCTCAATATGCCCCATTAAGCTATCCACTTGCTTGCCGTTTTTCAGCACATATAATGACTTCACTTCTGGAAATTGAAACACGGTTTTCTTCAAAGCTTGTAAAAATAACTCCTCACCCGGAGCGCCTAATTGCGTCTTGGGACCAAATTTGAGATCAATCTTCAATTCACCCTTAGCTTTATCAAATGAACTGCTTGTGAAAGTAAGATCATCAAATAAAGGAATCGCTTTAGGATCATCACTCTTTTTGAGTGCGTTCATTGCGGCTTCATACACGTCAGCATCCTGTTTGTAGCTGATTGTGACTTCTTTTTCTATAAGTTTCATTTCGTCCTGATCACTGTAAAAGGCTTTGACCTTTTTTTGTTTTAAAGGTTCTGGGGTTGGGGTTGGGGCAGGACTTTGAACCACAGTAGTAGGTGTCGGCACAATCGTTGCTTGCGGTGTTGCTCCTCCGACAAGCTGACCTTTCTGACCGCAGGCGGTAACAGACAACGTGATGGCACTTACAAGAACCACCCCATAGAATAGGCGACTTGTTTTGGTCATCTCACTCACTCCTTAGCGTTTTGCATAGCAAAACCAACTTCGAAAGCATTCGATTAAAGCTTTCGTTTCTTATTTGAGGTTTAGGTATTCTTTGATGGCAGCAACGATAGAAACCGCTACTTTGTCTTGAAAAGCTTCCTTGTACATGGCAGATTCATCGTTTTTATTGGACAAATACCCTACTTCGACCAGAACAGCTGGCATAGTGGTTTTCGTGATAACCCTGAAATCAGCTTGACGAACTTTGCGATCTGGAAATCCTGCAGCGGCAACCACATTTTTGTGGATGACATTAGCAAAAGCTATGCTTTCCGGTCTGTTATAATACGTTTCCGTTCCCGATACCGTAGCTTTGGCGCTATTCCCGTGAATCGATAGGAATAGATCCGATTGAATGTCGTTAGCAAAAGAAACCCGGCCATCCAGCGGGATGAACGTATCATCAGAGCGAGTCATAAGGACGTTAACACGTTTGTCCTGAACAAGAAGCTGCTCTACCTTCTTCGCTGTTGCGAGTGTAAAATCCTTCTCATGCTTGCCAGTTATGGATAATGCACCAGGATCGTTATCCCCGTGCCCTGCATCAATCACCACGGTTAACTGATGTTCCACTATCGTGGCTGTCCATTGATTCGTAAGCTTAGAAGGCTGAACGCGATAGTCAGCTGAGCCTTTCAAATCTAAAATAATACGTACTGTAGCCGGGTTATCAGAAAAATTAGAAAAGCGTACTTTCTCAACCAGAGGATGCTTAGATGGCAGCTCCCCCGTATTATTTACTAGCAATTTCTGGAGAGAAGGATCTAAAGATGTGTTAGGGAAATCAAACACGATGCGATTCGGGTTCGCTAATTTCATCATAGTCGGAACTAAAGAACCGTCTTTCGCGGCAACAGCTAACTCCTTCTCAGATAACACGATCGAAGTCAACAAGTGCGCATTCGGATCGACTGGTTTCGTCCCTGGATCTGTGCCTGTACCCGGTACTGGCGGTTTAGGAGGTTTTACTTCACCCGGATTGGAGTCACCTCCAACATCGATGGGGCCTGTAACTGGTTTGGAATCGGAATCATCTTTTTTGAACATATGAACGGAAGAGGTTAAAGAGTCCCATTTAAATTCAATACCCATAAGTTGACCAATGAAACGAAGCGGAAGCATCGTGTTGCCTTTTTCAATGATTGGCGCTACTTCTAAGCTTTCCTTCTTACCTTTAATCAGGGCTGTTTTACTGTCGATAACCAATTGAATGTTCATATCGTCTTTGACAATAGTTACCTTGCGGGTGGGTTCATCCCAACTCACCTTGGCACCAATTTCTTCAACGATAATTCTTACAGGTACAATCGTATTGCCGCTTACTATACGGGGTTGGACTTCGTTAGACACCAGCTTTTTTTCATTCATATAAAGCATAATTCCACTGGGAGATTCAGCTCCCATCGCATAAGTAGGAAGAAACAGCATGCAAACTAGCAGCATTAAACAAAACGCAGGAAATTTCATCATTCACCTCTATGTAATGTCGGAATTGGGGTTGTAAATTCTTACTCTTCAAATCTATCTTTTAAAAACTAGCAGCAACATGTCTAATGTATCAAAATATGTACATGCCCGACAGCAAAACCTCCGTTCAATCGACAATCTAGTAATCTATTAGACGCGCAAAACTGCCAAAAGTTGCAAAAATGAAGAAGAAAAAAACCTAGCCAATAGCTAGGCCTGAGTTCATGCTGCTAGCACAAAAAAGACGCAACCAATGCAAATGCACATTGGACTGCGTCTTCCATTCTCACATTTTATTTATAAGCCAAACGTTTTTGGTGAGCTTGCTCATAAGCTGTGATTTTCTCTTCATGTTGAAGTGTTAGGCCGATGTCGTCCAAGCCTTGCAGCAGGAACTGACGACGGTGCTCATCCAAATCAAACTGAATGTTTAAGCCGTATTCATCCGTGAGCGTTTTGTTCTCAAGATCGACATTCAGCTTGTAGCCTTCATGCTTCGCTGTACGAGCGAACAAGTCATCAACTTGCTCTTCCGATAGCTTGATTGGCAGAATGCTGTTTTTGAAACAGTTGTTGTAGAAGATATCCGCATAAGACGGTGCAATAATGACGCGGAAGCCGAAATCTTGAATAGCCCAAGGTGCATGCTCACGGGAAGAACCGCAGCCGAAGTTCGCTCTGGAGAGCAGAACAGAAGCTCCTTGATAACGATCTTGGTTTAGCGGGAAGTTCTCGATAACGTTGCCCGCTTCATCCCATCTCCACTCGAAGAAAAGGAATTGTCCGAAACCGGAACGTTCAATTCTTTTAAGAAATTGCTTAGGAATAATGGCATCTGTATCTACATTCACGCGATCCACAGGACCGACTAGCCCTGTATGTTGTTTAAAAGCTTCCATGTTTTCATTCTCCTTAAAGTTTTGCTTTAGCAAAACTAGCATCGTAAGTATTGCCTTAATCAGCCAGAATTAAGCTTGTTGGTATTCTTTGATTTCCCAATCACGAACGTCGTAGAAATGGCCTTTGATTGCTGCCGCTACAGCCATTGCTGGAGACACGAGATGCGTACGTCCACCGCGGCCTTGACGACCTTCGAAGTTACGGTTGGATGTCGATGCACAACGTTGACCAGGTTGCAGAACGTCTGGATTCATGGCCAAACACATGCTGCAGCCCGCATCGCGCCATTCGAAGCCTGCTTCGGTGAAAATTTTGTCCAAGCCTTCTTTCTCAGCTTGAATTTTAACGCGTCCGGAACCTGGAACAACGATAGCTGTAACGCTTGGATCTACCGTGTAACCTTGTGCGATTGCAGCAGCTGCACGGAGATCCTCGATACGACCATTTGTACAAGATCCGATAAAAACATAGTCAACTTTCAGTTCGGTCATTGGCGTTCCTGGTGTTAAATCCATATATTCAAGCGCTTTTTCAGCAGCTTTACGTTCATTTTCTGTTTCGAAGCTTTGCGGATCCGGAACTAACGATGTAATACTTGTCCCCATCCCCGGGCTAGTTCCCCAGGTCACTTGCGGAATCAAGGAATCAGCATCAAACTCCAGTACCCAGTCATACGTAGCGCCTTCATCTGTAACAAGCTTAGACCACTCTGCTACTGCAGCGTCAAAGTCTGCACCTTGTGGAACGTATTCACGGCCACGCAAGTAGTTAAATGTTGTTTCGTCAGGAGCGATAAGACCTGCTCTAGCGCCACCTTCAATGGACATGTTACAAACCGTCATACGCTCTTCCATGGAAAGACCACGAATCGCTTTGCCGGTATATTCAATAACATAGCCCGTAGCAAAATCTGTACCGTATTTAGCAATAACGCCAAGAATCAAATCTTTGGCCGTTACGCCTGGTTTCAGCTTGCCGTTAATGCGTACTTCCAATGATTTTGCTCTGGATTGCTGCAGCGTTTGTGTAGCAAGAACGTGCTCCACTTCACTTGTGCCAATACCGAAAGCAAGTGCGCCGAATGCGCCGTGTGTCGATGTATGGCTATCGCCGCAAACGATTGTTTTACCTGGATGTGTAAGTCCTAGCTCAGGTCCCATAACGTGTACAACACCTTGGTCAAGGCTGTCTAGGTCGAACAATGTAACGCCGAAATCACGGCAGTTTTGAGAAAGTGTATCAATTTGTTGTTTGGAAATAGGATCTGTGATGTTGAACCGATCCTTAGTTGGTACGTTATGATCCATCGTTGCAAAGGTTAGGTCCGGTCTGCGAACTTTGCGTCCCGATAAGCGAAGGCCTTCGAAAGCTTGCGGTGAAGTTACTTCGTGCACCAGATGCAAATCAATATAGATGACGCTGGGCTTGCCTTCTTCCTGGTTAATTACGTGATTATCCCAAATCTTCTGAAACATTGTCTTTTTACTCATATCCAGTCACCTCTTGTCATTATCCGCTCTAATTGTTAATGTCTTACCCTCATAACGTAGTTTAGCACGGATATCGTCATAGCTCCAAGATATAATAACTATAAGCTTCATAGATTATTCCTATAGGATGATTCGAATTTGCAAAAGGCGGTTAGTAACTTGCATAAGCAACTATGACATTTTGAAAAGGATGTGTTACTATGCTTTGGACCATTTTTGTAGTGATTCTTGTCTTGTGGGCTTTAGGAATCGGGTTTGATATCGGAGGGAATTTAATCCATCTTCTGCTCGTTTTGGCGGTCATATCTCTAGTCTTTAATTTGGTTACAGGCAGAAGAAGCAGTTAACATTCTTTTACTGATGATACAAATCTATACTTCAAAAAGCAGTTTGTGGGATTTGTCCGCAGACTGCTTTTGTTTGTACCTCTAAACACAGTCGCTCAACGATTGATAGTGCTCTATCGAGTTTTTTTTCATATCAAAGATTAAAATCTGGTATATTATTTATATGCTTTATAGGCTGCTTCAATAAAACAAGCTATGATTATTACATATCAGGAGATGAACCCTACGATGGAATTACGTCAACTTCAATACGCGATTCAAATCGCAATCGAACGCAATTTCTCGCGCGCCGCGGAGAAACTTCATATTGCACAGCCTTCCCTAAGCCAGCAGCTATCCAAGCTAGAGAAAGAGATCGGCGTCCTCCTTTTCCAGCGCAGCACCAATTCGGTTGAGCTTACCCATGCCGGCTCCCTTTTTGTTGAAAAATCACAAAAAATTCTCGACATGGTCGAGCAGCTGAAGAAAGAAATGGAAGACATTTCGCAAATGAAAAAAGGGCGCCTTGTCGTAGGCAGTATGCCAATAACGGGCTCAACAATCTTGCCTTTCGTAGTTCCTGTCTTCCAAACAGCTTATCCAGATATTGAAATTACTCTTGTTGAAGAGACCTCCTCTAACTTAGAAACACTTACGATGAATGGACAAACCGATATCTCACTGCTTTCCTTGCCGTTGCGAGAAGATTCTCTCGTTTATGAGACTTTACTGGAGGAAGAAATCGTCCTCGCGGTACCTCCAACGCATCCATTAGCAGCGAGTAAAGAACCTATTCGAATCGAACAATTAGAGAAAGAAGCTTTTATTGCTCTGAAAAAAGGGCAAGGTTTTCGCAAGCTAACACTAGATCTCTGCCAAAAAGCTGGCATTACCCCCAATATCGTCTTCGAATCCAGCAACATGGAAACGGTTCAGTCCCTCGTCGCCGCTGGCATGGGAATTGGTTTCGTCCCTTTTTTAATTTCAAAGAGAAGCTTCAGTGAGTTATCACCGATTCACCTCACCCTTGAAGGCAGACCTACTCGCACACTCGTTATTGCCTATCGGAAAGGCAGATACATCTCTAAAGCGGCCGAGGCTTTCGTTTCCACAATGAAAGAGGTTATGCGAACAATCGGTTAGCATAAGGAGGTTTAGCCTGCAATGAACAAAACACAACGGTTAATCCAGTTGATGATGGCAGTAAATGAGCGCATGCAGTTCACGACGAAAGAAATGGCCGATGAATTCGGCGTCTCGGAACGCACGATGCACCGCGATTTACAAGAGTTGAGTGAGCTTGGAATGCCGCTCTATACCGAATTTGGCCCAAATGGGGGATTTCGCTTATTAAAGAAGCGGATGCTCCCTCCTATACTCTTCTCCGAACAAGAGGCTGTTGCGATGTTCTTCGCCTTTCAGTCGCTCCAGTACTATGGGGCGCTCCCTTTTGCAGCGGAATCGACTTCGGCTCTGAATAAGTTCTATTACTATCTCCCTACGGATACGAAGGTGAGAATCGACGCACTTAAAGATCGAGTATCCTTCTGGACGCCAACGCGAACACAAGGTTCCCCCTTCTTAGAGCAGTTATTGGAAGCTTCTATTGATGAAATGCCTTTACGCATTACTTACGCCTCCAAAGAAGGAACTACAGAGAGAGTCGTGCAGCCAATTGGCATTTACGCGTCCAATGGTTTCTGGTATTTCCCCTCCTACTGCTTTCAGAAAGAGGGATTTCTCTTATTTCGCGCAGATCGCTTACGAAGCTTGGCACGAGCAGAATCCGCACATCCTAGCAAAAACTTCAAACAGTACACAATTGGAGATTGGCTATTAGCTGGGCAGGAGCGTGAGGCAGGCCCCATGACAATGAAACTACGGGTGAAGCTGACCCCGGCTGGTGTTAGAACCTTTGAGCGTAGTCATGGAGTGGCTGGTAACGTAGAAATTTATGACGATGGCAGTGGACGATTAGTGACCGACATGCATCGAAGTAATTTATCGTACTTTTCGAAGTATTTTCTCAGTTTAGGTGCGGACGCATTCGTTGAAGAGCCCTTGGAGATGGTGAATTGGATTCGGGAGCAAATTCGTGTGATGCAGCATGCATACGGGAATGATTTGACCTGACATGCGGATTTAATATGACCGTTGCAATGGCGGGCACCTTACATTTAGATGCAGATAGTGCATCTATTTTACACTATTTCGGCGTAATCGAGAGAATATATGCAAAAAGTACATTTAAATGAACGAATACATTGAAATTCCCTTGAAAATGGATATATTTGATGCACAAAATACATCTATTCTGCAAAAAAATGATCATTCAATCATTTTTTGATGTATTTTTTACATCTCTTTTTTTTGAATCTGCTACATGCCTTCTCATTTAAAACATCCTCTCCTTGAGTCTAACGATACATCTCTCCTGCGCCGCCAAATACTATGACAAGAATTGTCATGGATTCGTTGTAACATTAAAACTGAGCAAACGAATCGAATGATGCTGCCAGTTTTTCTGACGAAAAACGCTAAGTTCATGCTTACAATGCCAGTTTTCTGGCAAAAAACTCTAAGGAGGCATAACGATGCAAACAAAAAACTTGCAAGGACGAGTTGCCTTAGTTACCGGTTCCAGTCGAGGCGGAGGCCGCGGCATTGCCTTAGCACTTGGGGAGGCTGGGGCTACTGTCTATGTGACAGGACGCAGTACGAGAGCGAAGTCCACGAGAACAGATCTCACGGGTACGATTGAGGATACCGCCGAAGCCGTTACACAGCGCGGTGGATTAGGAATCGCCGTTCGTTGTGACCATACGATTGACGCAGATGTCAGAGCTTTGTATGAACGTATTAAACAAGAACAAGGCACACTCGATATTGTGGTTAATAATGCGTGGGGCGGTTATGAGGACTATTATGATGTCGATTTCTCCGTTCCTTTTTGGGAGCAGCCGATGTCGCGATGGGACAAAATGTTCGAGGCAGGACTGCGTGCTCAAATGGTTTCAAGCCGGTATGCGATGACTACCTTTTTCCTCGAACAAAATCGTGGTCTTTTGATTAACACAGGCGTCTACTCTGACTATGGCATCGACTACCCTATCAATGTTTTTTATGACACGGTGAAACGAGCAGTTGCGAATATGACACGCGCCATGTCTCAGAATCTGAAAGCAAACCATATCGATGTAATCGCACTTACTTTAGCACCTGGCTGGATGCGTACGGAAGCCGTTTATAAACATTATGGATTAGAAGCAGGTGATCCTGATTTCATGAAAGTTGAAGCACTTCATACAACAGAATCAGTGGAATATATCGGTCGCGCGGTTGTAGCTTTGGCATCCGACCCTCATGTAAGTCAAAAGGCAGGTCAACTTCTCGAGGTAGGTGCGCTAGCTGAACAATATGGCTTCACGGATATCGATGGCAGACAGTTGCCTCCGTTCCGGATTTAAGTCGTTCGTATGTGAGATTACTTCATAAACCATTTTTGAATAAAATTCGGCGGTTGGATGCGGCAATTGTGAAAAGCTGCAATTTTCCAATCGCCTTTTTCTTTTACTATCACATTCGTATTGATGGAATCTCTGTTCATTGGTGCTAATTTCTGCCATCTGAGTTTAACAGCTCCAACACAATGAGCAATAGCCATGTCGGGAGTTAGAAATCGGATTTGAACTGAACCACCATTCATCATGGACGAGCCTCTTAACACACCATTGAACAGCTTCTGATGAATTTCCGTAATGTCTTGGCGTCCCTTTATATGCTGTCCGTTGAAGGTCACATAGTCCGCATCTTCTGTAAAACATAAACCAAACGCCTGCCCATTATGTTCATTCCATGCTTTGCCCAGCGCCTCGAAAATGGCGTGTATCGCTTTCGTGTCTTGTTCTTTCACATCCACCATTATTAATCTCATCCTCTCTTTCAAACATCCCTCCACACAACTCCATTTTGACATAACAATCTCTTCAAGAAATCGCACCAGAGTAGAAAAAAATCCCAGTCCACAGACCGATTACATACCAAATTGATGAAATTCCACAGATTCCTCTAACCCTTTGACCTCCGAATGCATATGATATATAAACAAAACTTATCCATTCCCCAATAAAAAATGATAAAAAGATAGCATTAGCCCAGGAGGCGGAAACCATGACCTTATTAAGAGCAATTGAGCAGACATTCTGTAAATTGCAAGAACCTTCATTAGAACAGCTGAAAGAAGCCCTACAATCCTTAGACAACTTATTCCATGAGGTACCCGCTTATAAAACAGAGCCCAAGCAACTGCCTTATGGTCGGAATGTCGTTTATAGCACGAAAGATCTCGAAGTTATTGTCATTCACATACCTGCTTCGCAGGCAACAGCGATTCATAACCACGGCTTGTCCATTGGCTCGGCTTGTTTAATTGAGGGATCACTAGTCAATACCAAATACGCTTTAGACTCAGAAGGTTATCCAGTCGCCCAAACAGATGACTATATTGGTTCAGGTGAGTATTTTGAAGCTCCTTGCGAGCAAATTCATCAGTTAAGCAACCCTTTCCACGAGCCCGCTGTTTCCATCCATGTCTATAGCCCGCCTCTCCAGGGAGTAACACGCTACTTACCTTACAGTGAGATCTTGGATTATGTCATCTAAAAAAAGCCCCCTGTAATCACGTCAATCGACGTTCTTACAAGGGGCTTGGTATTAAAATTGAAGTGAGTTCTCAATGAATGCTTTCAATTCGGAAATGGGCATCCGTGTTTGTTCCATGGTATCACGGTCACGTACCGTTACTTGACCATCTGTCTCGGACTCAAAGTCGTATGTGATACAGAATGGTGTACCGATTTCATCGTGACGGCGGTATCTTTTACCAATAGAACCTGTATCATCATAATCCACCATGAAATGTTTCGCAAGATCAGCAAATACAGCCTGCGCGCCCTCATTTAACTTTTTGGAAAGCGGGAAAATAGCCGCTTTAATCGGTGCCAGTGCAGGATGGAAATGCAGAACCGTACGACTGTCTTCACCTTCAAGCTTTTGCTCTTCGAATGCATCGATCAAAAGCGCTAAAGTTACACGGTCTGCGCCAAGTGAAGGCTCGATACAGTAAGGAATGTAACGCTCGTTTGTTTCTGGATCAATATAGTTAAAGTCAGAACCAGAGTGCTCCATGTGCTGTTTTAAGTCAAAATCTGTACGATCCGCGATACCCCAGAGCTCGCCCCAGCCAAACGGGAATTTGTACTCGATATCCGTCGTCGCATTGCTGTAATGGGACAACTCATCCTCGTTGTGATCGCGAAGTCTAAGGTTATCTGATTTGGCACCTAGGGACAACAGCCAGTTATGGCAGAAGCTTCTCCAGTACTCGAACCATTTCATGTCCTCGCCGGGCTTACAGAAGAACTCAAGCTCCATTTGTTCGAATTCACGTGTACGGAACGTAAAGTTACCTGGCGTGATTTCGTTACGAAAGCTTTTACCGATTTGGCCGATACCAAATGGCAGCTTTTTGCGCATCGTACGTTGAACGTTTTTGAAGTTGACGAAAATCCCTTGTGCTGTCTCAGGACGTAAGTAAACCACGTTGGTGCTAGCTTCCGTTACACCTTGGAAGGTTTTGAACATCAAATTGAATTGACGAATATCCGTGAAATCCTTGCTGCCGCAATCCGGACATACGATGTTGTGCTCTACGATAAGCTTCATCATGTCGTCAAACGTCATGCCGTCAACGATGATTTCGATATCTTTCTCAGCTAGTTTATTTTCAATCAATTTATCCGCACGGTGACGAGCTTTACAGCTTTTGCAATCAATCATTGGATCGTTGAAATTACCTACGTGGCCGGATGCTACCCAAGCTTGCGGGTTCATCAAAATCGCTGCATCAAGACCCACGTTATACGGGGATTCTTGAATAAATTTTTTCCACCAAGCGCGCTTGATGTTGTTTTTTAGCTCGACACCAAGCGGACCGTAATCCCATGTGTTGGCCAAACCGCCATACACCTCTGATCCTGGGAATACAAAACCTCTGTGCTTTGCTAATGCTACAACTTGATCCATAGTAACGCTCATTGTTCATTCGCTCCTTCAGCTTCTCGTTTATAGGTCAATGACCTTTGACGACCCTTTGGATATGAGCAGACGCAAAAAAAGCTCAACATCCAAAGGCATCAAATAATGCCTAGGGACGAGAGCCTTACGCACCCGCGGTTCCACCCTAGTTGATACACCATTAAAGCAGCGTATCCCCTTTATCGCATTGGCTCCGGATAGCCTTTTCCTTGAGCTTCAATCTGGGCTCTCACCGTCCCCAGCTCGCTGAACTTGAAGTTGTTCAAGTACTATTCATCCTTCACAGCCACAATTGATCATTCAATTGGCTTTAGTTTACAGAAAAACCGACAAAAAATCAAATAGTTGCAGGTACATTTTTATTTAGACTAGTACAAATGTGGACGACGGTCTTCGAAGACCGGAATTTTAGCGCGAACACGTACGACTTCCGTCAAATCGATGGTTGCATGCAAAATCGCTTCGCTCTCATCGCCTTCCACCAGCACTTCGCCCCAAGGATCGATCACCATCGAGTGCCCAAAGAAATTCGTCGTTCCACTCGTCCCAACACGATTACAGGAAACGACATACATTTGATTCTCAATGGCTCTGGCCATGAGCAGCGTACGCCAGTGGTGCAAACGAGGGTGCGGCCATTCCGCAGGTACGAATAAAATTCGTGCCCCATCCAGCGCTAATTTGCGCGCAAGCTCAGGGAAACGAATGTCATAGCAGATCATCGCGCCAGCAGGAACACCTTCAAGTTCAAATCGGCCAAGCTGGTCGCCGCTATGTAGAAACTTTTCCTCGTCCATAAGACGGAACAAGTGAATTTTGGAATACTCGGCAGTTTCCGCGCCTTCACGATCAAACGCATAAATCGTGTTCAGAACACGATCGTCTCTTTTATCTGCAATGGATCCGCCGATAATATTGACATGATGGGTCCGGGCGAAATCACTCAAAAAGGCTTTCGTCCTAACACCGTTAGGATCAGCCAACTGCTGAATCTCCGTTAAGGCGTAGCCGGTGTTCCACATCTCAGGGAATACGATCACATCAGGCTTTTGATCTCCACTCACCGCTTGATGTAGAAGCTTCTCCAATTGAGCAAAGTTCGTATCGGGTTCTCCGATTTGAATATCCATTTGAATAAGTGCAATATGAAGTAATTGTGATTCAGACATATGGTGAAGACTCCTTCCAGCGGTCAGTTTACCAATATCTCTCTATAGTAGTCTAATTTTTGTTTGAACTCAATGGAACTCATGATGGTTTGAACGCTTTGGATTGTCCTCTTGCTATACTTAAAGTCTCCCAATGAGACTTTGCCCAATGCTTACTGAGCAGAACGATTTGACCCACATGGTAGCCATAATGAGACACTTGGCGCTGAATGGCTTGAAGCACAGAATGCCCTTCGCCTCGAATTTGAACAGTCCTAAGAACATCATCCGGAGTGAGTGCGTGCAATGTATCAAACAGAACCTGCCAGCCTTCCTCCCACTTGGAAATGAGCTCTTTCCGCGTGTCTTGGCTGCTTTCAAATTCACCGTCACGCTGGCGTGTTTCCTTTTCCCCATCCGTTGTTAAGAAATCTGTCCACCGTGACAACATGTTCCCATGCATGTGCTTAATCAGCATTTCTAACGAATTCGACTCCACATATAACGTTAGATAAAAATGAGCATCTTCCGTTTGTGCGAAAGCTTTATCCGCCAGCTTCTTCATATTTTCAAATGCACGTATGGATTCCTGCAAAAAAACCTGAGCCACTATTGTGTTGTCCGACATGGTCTTCAGCACCTTCCCTTAACTTATGAACTAACTTTATGATATTGGCTGCTTGATGTAAAATCGATTATTTTCATCACTATGAAAAAAAGATTAATCATGTTACATTAAGGTTAATAATTAAAATCCCGACCTCCGGAGTGTGAATTAAATCATGACAAAATTATCCCCAACAACAAGCCCATTTACTATACAGCCTGCTGAACGTATGAATGGACTTCCAACTCAATTTTTTGCAACACTCGTACGCAAAGCAAATGAGCAAATTGCTGCGGGTCATGACGTCATTAATCTCGGCCAAGGTAATCCTGACCGCCCTACGCCTCCGCATATCGTGGCATCCATACAAGAAGCTGCTGCTAACCCTTTGTATCATAAATATCCGCCGTTCAGCGGATTTCCATTTCTGAAACAAGCCATTGCTCAGCGTTATAAGGAAGATCACAACGTAGATCTTGATCCTGAAACGGAAGTAGCGATTCTTTTTGGCGGTAAAACAGGACTGATCGAGATCGCACAATGTTTGCTTAATCCGGGCGATGTCTGCTTGGTTCCAGATCCTGGCTATCCGGATTATTGGTCCGGGGTTGCTCTTGCCGGTGCCGAGATGGCATTCATGCCCTTGCGTGAAGAAAACAACTTTCTTCCTGACTACTCACAGCTCAACGAATCCGATTTGAACCGAGCGAAACTGATGTTCATTAATTATCCGAACAACCCAACGGGTGCAACAGCTCCCGCTTCCTTTTATGAAGAAACGGTCGAATTTGCGCACAAGAATGGCGTTGTCGTCGCCAGTGATTTCGCTTATGGTGCAATAGGGTTCGACGGTCAGAAGCCAGTTAGCTTCCTGCAAACACCAGGTGCCAAAGAAGTGGGAATCGAGTTCTATACCCTCTCCAAAACGTATAATATGGCTGGCTGGCGTGTAGGCTTTGCCCTTGGGAACCGTGAAGTTATCCGCCTTATTAACTTGATGCAAGATCATTACTACTGCTCTCTGTTCGGCGGTATCCAAGCGGCAGCCGCAACAGCTCTCACGGCCTCGCAAGATTGTGTTACTGAGCTGCGTGATGTTTACGAAAGCCGCCGCAATGCCCTATATACAGCTCTTGCTAGTATTGGCTGGCATGCTCGCCCCTCACAAGGGTCTTTCTTCTCATGGCTGCCCGTTCCAAAAGGACATTCCTCACAAAGTCTTGCCGATTTGCTTTTGCAAGAAGCGAAGGTTGTCGTCGCACCAGGCGTAGGCTTCGGAACGCACGGAGAAGGCTATGTAAGGCTTGGCCTCTTATCCTCTGAAGAACGATTAGCAGAAGCCGTGCAACGAATTGGCAAGCTGAATCTATTTGGATAAGCAAAAAATAGAGGCTGCTGCTTCTTTACAAACGCTTGTACTGCATGCTATTCTAGATAGAATAAAAAAAGGAAGTCCTTAAAAACTTCTATATCGCAATGTTATGATGGGAATAGTAGGAACCGTTAAGCACGTAAACAGAGAGTAAGCTCCATAGACTGAGAGAGCTTGCCGTGAACCGACTCCGAACCCGCCCCTGAACAGTCAACGATGAGTTGAACAGTGCCCTGCTGTTATTTAGGGAATCTAGAGTTGGGTGCAGCCGCTATCGGTGTGCGCCAATCTAAGGTGGTACCGCGGAAGCTACAGACTTTCGTCCTTATGTTATGAGGACGGGAGTCTTTTTTGTTATCTACATACATGTCAATCAAAGGATGGGATCGATATGACTCAGCGAATCGTCGTCAAAATCGGCAGCAGCTCTTTAACTTCAGATACCGGGGGCCTCAATCCGGAGAAGATACGTTTTTTCGCGTCGGAGCTGGCGCAATTGAAGCAGGACGGTCATCAAGTCCTGCTGGTTACTTCAGGCGCAGTTGCCGCAGGCTTCACCTCCCTTGGCTACCGCACGCGGCCCAAGGTGCTGCACGAGAAGCAGGCCGCAGCCGCTGTCGGCCAAGCGCTTCTCATGCAGGCGTACCACGAAGCATTTGCGTCCCACGGTATCAGCGTGGCGCAAATTTTGCTCACAAGGTACGACTTCTCTAACCGCAAGCGCGTGCAGAACGCGCTGATGACGGTCGACGAGCTGCTGCAGCGAGGTGTCGTGCCGATCATTAACGAGAATGACACCGTCGCGGTGGATGAACTGAAATTCGGCGACAATGATACGTTGTCAGCTTTGGTGGGCAATTTGGTTAAAGCGAACAAATTGATCATCATTACGGATATGGACGGTCTGTACACGGACGACCCACGCAAAAACGCGAACGCGCAGCGCATCGATCGCGTGGACGCCATCAGCGATGAGCTGTTCAGCTTCGCTGGAGGCTCTGGGAGCGCGGTCGGCACCGGCGGCATGCGCTCCAAGGTCGAGGCCGCCCGCATCGCGATGCGCGGGGGCGTGCCGGTGTTCATCGGGCGCGTACTCGAGCCCGGTGATTTGCCGCACGCTGTCGACGGCAGCGGCAAGGGCACGTACTTCGACACGGCGCTGAACAACCTGCCGGTGAAGAAACAATGGGTCGGCTTCCACTCGCTGCCCCAAGGGCAAATCATCGTTGACCAAGGCGCGAAGGCGGCCCTGCTCAGCGGTGGCAAGAGCTTGCTTCCTGCCGGCATCACCGGCGCTGCAGGGGACTTCCACCCCGGCGACGTCGTCGAGGTAATCAGCATCGAAGGCGCGCTGCTAGGACGCGGCGTTGTCAATTACGCGGCTTGGCAGGTGCAAGCCGCCGCAGGATTATCAACTGATGAAGTCCAGAAACGTGTGGAAGTTGCTCGTATCGAAGTCATTCACCGTGATGAATGGGTTCCTTTGACTTAATGACGAAAGTGAGGTTCTCCCAGCCATGAGACAACAACGATTGCTTAACCCAACCTTACGAGATATTCCGGGAGATGCGGAAGCAGCAAGCCACCGACTCATGCTGCGTGCGGGATTAATTCGACAGCTCTCCAGTGGCATTTACTCCTATTTACCCTTGGGTCTTAAAGCCCTGCACAACATACAACAAATTGTCCGAGAAGAAATGGATGCAGCCGGTGCACAGGAAATGCTTATGCCAGCTCTCCACCCTTCCGAATTATGGAAAGCCTCAGGCAGATGGGATGTCTATGGTCCCGAGCTGATGCGTCTTGAAGATCGGAACGGCCGAGAATTTGCGCTTGGAGCTACCCATGAAGAAGTCATCACGACGATCGTGAAGGACGAGATTCATTCCTACAAGAAGCTGCCTGTCACGCTCTATCAGATTCAAACGAAATACCGCGATGAACGCAGACCCCGATTCGGTCTGCTCCGCGGACGTGAGTTCCTCATGAAGGATGCCTATTCCTTCGACCGTACGGAAAGCGGGCTCGATGCGAGCTATCAAAGCATGTATAACGCTTATGTTAACATTTTCACACGATGCGGATTGGAGTTCCGAGCAGTTGAAGCCGATTCAGGCGCTATCGGCGGTACGGATACCCATGAATTCATGGCCTTGGCTGATGTTGGTGAGGATACAATCGTCCACTGCACTTCCTGTCAGTATGCTGCGAATATTGAAAAAGCAATTGGAACGGTACCAGAACATCGAATATCCATGCGAGTAGATACCATTTTATCAGCTTCGCAACCAGTGAAGGTTCATACGCCGCAAGTGACAAGTATCAAACAGCTTAGTCAATTTCTACAAATAGATGCCAATCAGATCATTAAATCTGTTGCCTTACAAGCTGATGGAATGCCAGTTATTGTCCTCCTGCGAGGCGATTATGAATTAAATGAGGTTAAGCTGAAGCAAGCCCTTGGGGCTGATGAGGTCTCTATGCTTTCCGAAGTTGATATAGAGAAGTTAGGATCCATTGCCGGATTTATCGGTCCAATTGGACTTCAGAATGTAAGATTCATCGCTGATACTTCTATCAAAGGCTTAAAAGATGCTATCGTCGGAGCCAATGAGCCCGATTTCCATCTGATTCAAGTGGAGGTCGAAAGGGATCTCGGAGCGATTTCTTTTCATGACGTTCGAAATGTTGCCCAAGGCGATTTATGTTCCAATTGCGGGCACGAGCTTTCTTTTGCGAAAGGGATTGAGGTTGGTCACGTATTTAAGCTCGGCACCAAGTACAGCCGTTCCCTTGGCGCATCGATCAGCGACGAAAATGGAGTTTTCGAGCCCATTATTATGGGCTGCTATGGCATTGGTGTCTCGCGTGTGCTAGCTGCCATTATCGAGCAAAATTATGATGAACGAGGCATTGTATGGCCTGAGTCCATTACGCCATTCTCCATTCATCTACTGACCATTCATGTTCAGGATGAAGTTCAAATGAAATTATCCGAAGAGATTTATACAACGTTAATTAGGGCAGGCTACTCCGTCCTATGGGATGATCGGGATGATCGTCCTGGCGTTAAATTCAATGATTCGGATCTACTAGGCTTCCCTCTTCGAATCACAGTCGGCAAGAAAGCAAGTGAGCGAATAGTAGAATGTAAAGAACGCCGAGACGGCAGTCAATATGAACGATCTGTAGAGCATATACTTACGCATTGCCATTCCTTATTCCAAACAGGAGGTCGATCTTCTCATGAGTGAAGTCGTTCAAAAATCTAAATTAGCCAAACAAGCTGCCCAGATCATGGGTAATCTTACAACAGAGCAAAAGAATGCGGCACTACTCCTTATGGCGGATAGCCTTGTATCGGAGCAGCAAGCGATTATCGAAGCGAACGCTAAAGATTTGCAGCGAGGCAAAGAGTTAGGCACAAGCGCTTCTCTACTCGATCGTCTAGCCCTGAATGAATCCCGTATCGCAGCGATCGCTGAAGGGCTGCGCCAAATAGCCGAGCTCCCCGATCCGGTTGGGGATACGTTGGAAGCATTTGAACGTCCAAACGGATTGCGTATTCGCAAAATCCGTGTGCCCCTTGGCGTGGTCGGCATTATATATGAAGCAAGACCAAACGTGACCGTTGATGCAGCTGGTTTGTGTCTTAAGACAGGCAACGCAGTCGTTCTGCGTGGCGGTTCTTCTGCTTTATTTTCCAATGAGAAAATCGTTGAAGTTCTGCACGGTGCATTAAGCCGTTCTGCCATTCCCGCTGATGCCCTTCAATTAATTCTAAGCGCAAACCGCAGCTCTGTGGATGAAATGTTGAAATTGAATGGTCTCATCGATGTGCTTATTCCAAGAGGCGGGCATTCACTTATTCAAAATGTTGTCAATAACGCCTCTGTCCCTGTCATTGAAACAGGTGCGGGTGTATGTCATACTTTTATAGATGAAAGTGCACAGCTCGATATGGCGGTTCGCATCGGGATCAACGCCAAAGCTCAGCGTCCTTCTGTTTGCAATAGCATGGAAACATTACTTGTGCATGAGGCGATTGCAGAAAAGCATTTAAGTGCCATTGCGGAGGCTTTCAAAGGTGCTCATGTAGCGCTTAAAGGTAATGAACGTGCTCGTGAGTTAGTGCCTAGCATGCAGGTTGCCGAAATCGAAGACTGGAAAACCGAATATGGGGACTACATTCTTAACATTAAAGTTGTGAAGGATCTAGATGAAGCCCTTGATCACATTCGTGAATACGGTACGATGCACTCCGAATGTATCGTGACGGAAGATGCGGCTAATGCCGAAAGATTTTTACAGGAAGTGGATGCAGCGGCGGTTTATCACAATGCTTCGACTCGTTTCACCGATGGTTTTGAATTCGGCTTCGGAGCGGAAATCGGCATCTCCACCCAAAAGCTTCACGCTCGCGGACCCATGGGGCTACCGTCATTAACTTCAACCAAATACCGCGTTTATGGAAGCGGACAAATACGCGAATAACACTTCAAAATCAAGGAGGAATGAACGATGTCCACTACTTTATCCCAAACCAAAATAGCCTTTGTCGGCGCCGGTTCGATGGCGGAAGCGATCATCCGCGGACTCATTGAAACCAAAGTCGCTGATCCCCATAATCTATTTGTAATGAATCGCTCGGATCAAGACCGGTTAGCTTTTCTACGATCAGAATACGGTCTGCAGGCAACATCAGACCCGTTAACGAAGGAAACCTTCCTACGCGAAGCCGATGTTGTCGTTCTCTGCATGAAGCCCAAGGATGTGGAGAATGCCTTCGCCGAGCTGCAGCCGCTTCTGAACGAGCAGCAGCTTCTCGTTTCGGTCATTGCCGGGCTCTCTATCGCGAAAACAGAAGCTCTGCTGCAAACCAATATGCCGATTGTTCGCACGATGCCGAATACGTCCAGCACAATTGGTCTAGGTGCTACAGGGATGAGCTTCTCCTCGAAGGTTAATGCTACATTCAGACAAGTGGCAACCCAAATGTTTGAGGCTGTTGGTATTGTAACGATCGTGGAAGAAGAGAAATTAGAAATTCTGACAGGCGTATCCGGCAGCGGTCCTGCCTATGTCTACTATTTCATGGAAGCTATGATCAAAGCTGGCATTGAAGGCGGTCTTACCGCAGAAGATGCACATCAATTAACACTTCAAACGGTGCTCGGAGCCGCGCATATGGTTCAGTTAACGCAAGAAAATCCTGCTGAACTGCGTCGCAAGGTCACATCGCCAAATGGAGCAACGCAAGCTTCCATAGAAGCTTTGGATCGTTTTCAGTTTAGTGAAGCCATCTCACAAGCGGTGTTTCGTTCGGCAGAGCGAGCCAAAGAAATGGGCGAACAAATTGCTGCGCCAAGCCCTGTAGCGAAATCCTCCTAAGTTTTTTTGAGATCTAATTCTATCTAAAGCAGGTGAAAGTTTACAATGAACGCATATTGTCTAGCCACCTATCGGAGTTTCGATGAGAAAGCCGATTTTCATAAAAAAGCAACAAGCATCGCTGTCGGCCTTACGGTTGGCAGCTGGACCGAACTGCCCGAAGCACAAAAAGCGCAAATGGAGAAGCATTTAGGAAAAGTCATTTCGGTTGAAGTCCATGAGCCTGCTCAGGGAGAAGCTATTTCAAACCGCTATGCCGATATCACAATCGCCTATCCTGATGTGAACTTCAGTCGGGACATCCCTGCCTTGTTGGTCACTGTATTCGGAAAGCTATCGATGGACGGTAAAATAAAGCTTATTGACTTATCCTTCTCATCTGACTTCTTATCTGCCTTCGCCGGTCCCAAATTCGGGATGCAAGGTGTGCGAGACCTTCTTGGTGTGCATGATCGCCCTTTATTAATGAGTATCTTTAAATCGGTTGTCGGGTATGAGCTTCCAGCTCTGCACGAACAATTTTATTTGCAAGCAGCCGGCGGTGTGGATCTCATTAAAGATGATGAAATTCTATTTGAAAATCCATTAACGCCATTGGAGAAACGGATAGAGATTTGCCTGGAAGCAGCCGCACAAGCCACCAAAGAAACCGGTCAAAAGCTGCTCTATGCTGTCAATTTAACTGGACCTACATCCAAGCTTGCAGCCCAAGCCAAAAAAGCTATCAGTGCTGGAGCTAACGCTTTACTATTTAATGTATTAGCTTACGGTTTCGATACGCTGCATGAGTTAAGCTCCGACCCGGAGATAACGATTCCGATCATGGCACATCCAGCCATGGCAGGTGCTACTTATCCTTCACCCCACTATGGGATATCCGCTTCGGTGCTGCTTGGCAAGCTTATGCGGTTGGCTGGAGCAGATCTGGTGCTGTTCCCTTCTCCTTATGGCTCTGTCGTTATGCCTAGGGAAGAGAACATGGCGATTAAGCATGCGCTTCTAACAGATGATTTACGAAAAGATTACATCTATAACGCTCCTGTCGATGTACAATTGAATCTAGCTTCAAGCTTTCCTGTCCCTTCCGCAGGTATTCACCCTGGTCTTGTCCCGCTTATTCTGCGTGATTTTGGCAAGGATGTCATCGTCAATGCGGGTGGAGGCATCCATGGACATCCACTGGGTACGATCGCGGGCGGGCAAGCCTTCCGTCAAGCGATTGACGCGACCATCCAAGGAAAGACACTTCAAGACTATGCCCAAATACATCCAGAGTTACAATCTGCTATTGACACTTGGGGGATTCGAGAATGAGTAAGGAACGCATTATTTTTTGCGACTTTGATGGCACCATTACCGTGAACGATAACATCGTTGCCATCATGAAGCATTTCAACCCAGCTGGTTGGGAAGCCATCGTTGAACGAATTTTGGACAAAAGTATATCCATACGTCAAGGTGTTGGTGACATGTTCGCCCTCCTCCCTACTTCCCGTAAGGATGAGATTGTCGAATATGCGATCAATAACGCCGTGATTCGTGATGGATTCAAAGAATTCGTAAATTATTGCAAAGAACAGAATATCAAGCTTTTAATTACTAGTGGCGGTATCGATTTTTTTATCTATCCTTTGCTAAAGCCCTTTGCAATCCCAATTGAGCATATCTACTGCAATGCCAGCACATTCGAAGGAAGCACCATTGAGATTTTGTGGCCAAACCGTTGTGACGAGCATTGTGCAACAGACTGTGGGATGTGCAAAACAAGCATTATTCGCGCTTATGACGCTAATCGATATGAGCGAATTATCATCGGTGATAGTATAACGGATTTCGAGGGCGCTAAGCTTGTCGACACGATTTTCGCTCGCTCTCATCTCATTGATATGTGCAAGCAGCTTAATTATCCGTATCACCCATTTGAGACATTCTTCGATATTATGAAGCAATTGGAGGCTGAACCTGTAACATGAGTATTTTACTAGAAGAAAAACAGCGTGCTTTCGCTGATTTGCGTGATATTAAAGCTAATTTAGCGGCCAGAGGATGGTTTCCTGCAACGAGCGGCAATCTGTCTGTTCGTGTAGGAGGCTTCGAGCCTGACGCATTCACTTTCGCTATTACATCAAGCGGCAGAGATAAATCCGTTCAAACACCTGAGGATTTTCTACTTGTAAATGAGAAAGGTCAACCGACGGAAGCTACAAGCTTGAAGCCATCGGCAGAAACCTTGATTCATAGTGAAATCTACCGTTTAACAGGTGCAGGCGCCATTTTTCATGTACATACGATATTCAATAATTTGATCTCTGAACTGTATTGGGAACGTAAAAGCATACCCGTAGACGGTGTTGAACTTATTAAGGCTTTCAATATTTGGGATGAAGAAGCTCAAATCGAAATTCCCATTTTACCCAATTATGCAGAAATCCCTCGCATCGCCGAGCTGGTGGAAGGTGCGATTGTCCCGCGAATTCCTGGGATCGTGCTGCGCAAGCATGGTATTTATGCCTGGGGAGCGAATGCTTTTGAAGCTAAGCGTCATCTCGAAGCATTCGAGTTTCTTTTCGAATATGTATACCGTTTGCACTTGTTGCATAAAGGAAACTAATCGCTTTAGTTGAATAAAAAATCAGAAGTCAGATCCTTGCCCAATGGGCGAAGTTCTGACTTTTTTTGTCTCATAGAATCAGTCGTGATGGGTCAAACTACTTTTACTTGTCAAATCCGTTTGCAAAGGAATATAACTACGCCTATGTTCTCAGTCATTAATATCAGTTTATTTCTACTGCTATTCATCGCATATGTATATGTTAAAAAAAACATGAGTCTTTTCGAAGTTTTAATCTATTGGTTCTGGGTCTCACTGTTCGGGGAAGATTTTTCTGAAATTGTCGTAACGAATTTACAGCTGATTGTACCTTTTCGCACTTACCAAATATTTTGGGATACCATGTTTTATTATTTATTATTATTTCCTATGTCCATGATTTGGTTTCTGCATTTTTATTTAAAAATGAGCCGTAAGTGGCAGCGCTTGATTCTCACTAGTGTTTATACCTTCATATTAGCAAGTATGCATATTGTTATGGAACTTGCGGGTTATGTATATGTCGTAGACTGGAAATTTTGGTGGTCTTTAGTAGTTTGGCTAACTTTTATCGTTTCTACTGTGGGACTCATGTACGTACTACGATGGTTGAAAGGTAGGGACAAACAGCCTGTATGATCTTAATTCCACCGATTACTTTTGACGCAAACGAAGGCTTTGCTACAATCATTATGATCGCTTTGATCCTGCTATATTGCATGCTTCCTAAGCGAATTCCACTTCCCATTGCACTGCTTATTATGATTTTCAACTCCTATTTGGGACGAGCCGTTGATAATATCCTGTCGTCCTCGTACCCTTTTAATGTGTATGATTCTATGGATACCCCAAACTATGATTTGTTTGATTTTCTGCTTTACACGATTCCTTTTCCTCTCGTTGGCTATTTCTATGTATATTTTTATGACAAGTATCCAATTCGTGCTCCTTTTCAGTTTATACATATTCTGGTTTGGTCGATTGCCTCTGTTGGTTTTGAAGCTCTTGCTGTCACTTTTTCAGTGTTTCATTATTATCGTTGGGAGATTAGCTACTCGTTTCCTGTCTATCTCTTAACCTTTGGGCTGAACACAATCTTATATAGTCTGGCTAAAAAGCATTACAAAAGCTGGCAGCCCCAATAAAAAACGTCCCATTTTCTCCAGTTGAGAACTGTGAGAAGATGAAGACGTTTTTTACTTATCTAGATTGTCGAAATCGTTGCGAATATTCCTTTGCTTGGTCCACAGTCGCTACTCGATTGCGGCTCCATTCCAGTAATATCCGGTCAATGTAACGGAAGTGTACTTTACCTGCAAATACGGCTTCTTTGAGAGCGGTCATAATGAGCTCTTCTTTGTACATATCCTTATCCAGCCAACCGCTGATTGTTTCCAGCTCCATAGGCGTTAACGGACGTGCAAATTCTTTTTCGAATGTTGTATAAATATTCTTGGCATTCTCGTCAGACGGAGTAGATGCACGGATCGTACTTAACTCTGCCATCTGCTGCTCGGCCACCCGTTTGGCTAACTTTTGGTATAACGGCGTAAGATTGTATCGCTCACTGCGTATCCCCGTTAGTTCTGCTGTATCCTCATCGATCGCGATGAACTGCTCATGAATCAATTTCTGCAGGCTGGCAATGACCAGATCTGGCGAAGCTGACATCCGGAATTGAATCTCATCCGTGGTTGGAAAGTCGTTCTTTTCCTTTTCCAGAAATGATATCAAATGAATCAGTGTCATGACTTCAATTTCGCTCAACTGAAGGGCGCGGTAATTTTTAAGAAGAAGACTTGGGACTCCAACATTCCCTTCCAGAAAGCCGGCCACAAGGACAGCTTCTATCTGCTGCTGTGTACTAAATTGTATACTCATCCGATCCCCTTTCTACCCATGGTCGATAAACCCGTTTACGGGTACAAACGGTATAAGAGACGAGGAAATGGAATCGTTTCGCGCACGTGATCCAGACCACAAATCCAAGCAACCGTACGTTCAAGTCCAAGCCCGAAGCCGGAATGCGGCACGGTGCCATATTTCCGAAGATCAAGGTACCATTGATAAGCTTCTTTCGACAGCTCATGCTCCTGGAAACGCTGCTCCATTAGCTCGGGATCATCAATCCTCTGACTGCCTCCAATGATTTCTCCGTACCCCTCAGGGGCAATCATATCGGCACATAGTACGACCTCAGGACGGCTAGGATCAGGCTTCATATAGAACGCTTTAATTTCTGTCGGCCAATGTGTAATGAACACCGGTGTTTCATATTGAGCAGCAATCGCTGTTTCATGCGGAGCGCCGAAGTCCTCGCCCCATTGGAATTCATGACCGTTCTTTTGTAGATAATCCACAGCCTCATCATACGTAATCCGCGGGAAGCTGCCTTGAATTTTCTCCAGCTTCGTTGTGTCTCTTTCTAAGGTTTCCAGCTCTGGTCCACAATTTTTGAGCACGTTTTGAACAATATAAGAAACGAATTGCTCCTGTACTTCCAGGTTCTCGACATGATCAACAAAAGCCATTTCAGGTTCAATCATCCAAAACTCGATAAGATGTCTGCGTGTTTTGGACTTCTCTGCTCGGAATGTTGGACCGAAAGAGTATACACGGCCAAGTGCCATTGCGGCTGCTTCCATGTAGAGCTGTCCGCTTTGAGTAAGGAAGGCATCCTCATCAAAATATTTGGTGTGAAATAAATTCGTTGTTCCTTCGCATGAGGAAGGGGTTAGAATCGGTGGATCCACCAAATGGAAGCCACGCTCATTGAAAAATTGTTGGACGGCTTGAATGATTTGAGCGCGAATCACGAGCACGGCACGCTGACGTGGACTCCGAATCCACAAGTGTCGGTTATCCATCAAGAAATCAACGCCATGCTCCTTCGGAGTTATCGGATATTCTTCTGTCACTTGGATGATTTCAATGCCTAGGACATCAAGCTCATAGCCGCCTTTACTCCTCGTATCCTCTTTCACTTTTCCTGTTATGTAAAGTGAGCTTTCCTGCGTTAGCTTAGAAGCGGCTTCCCAGACGTCTTCTCCTACATCACTTTTGACCACGACACCTTGTATATATCCGGAACCGTCTCTTAGTTGTAAAAACTGAATTTTACCACTTGAACGTTTCTTGTTTAGCCAACAGCCAATGGTAACCGACTCGCCGACATGATGTTTAACTTCGCTTATCGTACTTTTCATTCTGCTTTTGAACCTCCTTAAAGTTTTCGTGAAAAATCTAACTGAACACTTCTTTATTGTACACTATTTCTATTTCCATGAGAAAAATCTATCTTGGACAATTCCAATCAGACGTTTTGTGACTGAATGAGCCCATATGTATCTCGAGCGATCACCCACTCCTCATTCGTTGGGATCACAAGCACTTCCACTTTGGAGCCTTGCTTCGAAATCCGTCGCTCCAGACCTCTCCCAGTGCGATTCGCCTCTTCATCGAATTCCACACCGAGAAATGTCAGGCGTTCGCAAACCGTTTGACGAAGCAGCTCGGAATTTTCTCCGACGCCGGCTGTAAAAACAATCGCATCGACGCCATTCATCGCCGCGGCGTAAGCACCAATGTATTTGCGGAGCCGATATTCATACATTTCAAAAGCAAGTGCGGCGTTCTTATCGCCCGCCTCCAATGCTTCCACGATCTCGCGCATATCGCTCGAGATCCCCGAGATCGCCTGCAGCCCGCTGTGCTTGTTCAGCATGGAGCTGATCTCGCCCAGCGTCAAATCCTCCTTGCCCATCGCATAAGGAACGATGGCCGGATCGAGATCGCCGCTGCGCGTGCCCATCATCAGTCCTTCGAGCGGGGTCATCCCCATGCTCGTATCCACGGACTTGCCGCCCATTATGGCGGCGCAGGAAGCTCCGTTACCAATGTGACAGGTAACGAGCTTCAGCTGCTCCAGCGGGCGGCCTAGGAAGGCTGCGGCACGCTCGCTCACGTAATTGTGCGAGGTGCCGTGGAACCCGTAACGGCGCACCTTGTGCTTCCGGTACAGTGCCATCGGTACCGGATAGAGGTAGGCGTGCGCCGGCATCGACTGATGGAAGGCGGTGTCGAAGACGACGGCCTGCGGCACGCCGGGCATGTTCGCCTCCACCGCTGAGATTCCGAGCATATGCGCCGGGTTGTGGAGCGGCGCCAAATCGAAGAGCCGCTTGATCTCCTTCTTCACCTCGTCATTCACGAGGACGGAGCTCTTGAAGGATTCGCCGCCGTGAACGACTCGGTGGCCGACGGCGTCGATTTCCGACATAGACGCGAGCACGCCGTGTTCGGGGTGCACCAGCAGCTCAAGCACCTTGCGAATGGCTGTCGTATGCTCGAGAATCTCTCTTACCTCATGAACTTCGGCTTTCCCCGTCGGTTCATGGGTCAATATCGCCGTTTCCATCCCGATTCGCTCCACCCTACCTTTGGCGAGAATATTTCCCTCTTCCATTTGGAAGAGCTGGTATTTAAGCGAAGAGCTTCCTGCATTGATAACGAGAATATTCACAAACGATCACCATCCTTGTCATAACGGAAAAAGCCTTCTCCCGTCTTGACTCCCAGATGTCCCGCTCGAACCATTTGTTTCAGTAGGAAGGACGGACGGTACTTCATGTCTCCATAATCGCGGAACATGCCTTCAAGGGCTGCATGCACCGAATCTAATCCGAATCGGTCACACATTTCCAGTGGACCATATTTGAAATCATAACCGATCCGCATCGCGGTATCGATATCCTCAGCGGATGCCACTCCTTCGGACAGTGTGTGCAGCGCCTCATTAATCAATGTACAAATAAGCCTCGTTGTAATGAAGCCAGGCGACTCCGTGACCTTAATACTTTTCTTTAAAATGAGCTCGTCCACGAAACGACGTGTTTGATTAAAGGTCTCGTCTGACGTTTTCATCGCTCGAATAATTTCGACGAGGTTAATTTTCGCCACAGGATGCAAAAAGTGAAGTCCAATCACGCGTTCGGGATTCGTGGTGACCGCCGCAATCTCCGTCACGCTAAGCGTGGATGTATTCGTTGCTAGAATAATGGCTGGCGAACATATTTGATTCAGTTGGAAAAACACATGCTTCTTCGCGTTCAAATCCTCTGAAATCGTTTCTATAACCATATCGCAAGCGGCCATATCTTGCAGGGAATCGGCTTTTTTGATTTTGGCTAAAATCAGTTTTTTCTCCGCTTCTGTCAATGACCACCGTTCTATTTGCTTGTCTAAGCTAACCGTAATCTGTTCTATGGCTCGATCTAGCTTATCTGAAGTTTTCTCAATGAGTACTACGTCCAAACTTCGGGCAGCGAGCATTTCTGCAATCCCCTGTCCCATCGTTCCCCCACCGATTACACCTATTGTTTTGAATACCATGCCATTTTACACCTTCTCCCACGCTGCGTCTTACCAACTTCTAAATTATCCATATTCTTTATCGTTCAAATTCTCAATCCAACCTCATCTCGGAAACCCAATCCTATCATACAATTTTTGTTCCTCAATTTCATTAGTATACACAAAACATTCGCTGGATTATCTCAGCTTTGACACAATTCCTGCTGGATTGGAGAGGAGAAGATTATCTAAATAATAAAACATTTATCCTCTTAAACACTTGTAACATAGGTGTAGTGCATCAAATATCAAAGCAACCCCCGACTTATCCACAGATAGTTACTGGGAATAATATAATTGGCATATCCTCTCCTTCTTTTTCCGATCGACTCTGAGAAGCCTCATTCGATGCGAATTGGTCTATATTGGGCTAAATTGTTGTACATGATGCAACAATGAAGGGAGAGAGGCGAGATTTAGGCATAAATTGTTGCACTTTCTACAATTTCATTCAACAGCTAATATGAATTCAATCATCTATCAACCTCTAAGTGAGAAGAAATCAACTTCATTGTTGCAGTTTCTACAACTTTACAGCAATTAAGCCGATTGATGGACCGGAACTGAGGAGGAAAAAGCTACACAAAAAAACCGCTGGCCACAAGGCCAACGGTTATCTTATGCACTCTTCGACACAGAAGCATCGAATAAATTACGGAACGTGTCACCAGAAAGAACTTCTTCTTTCATCAAAATCGCAAAGGAATGTTCGAAAACACTACGCTGCTGCTCTAAAAGCTCCTTCGTGCGAATCATGAGCGCATCAAGGATAATCGTATTCTCTTTCATAAGCTGATCCTTCGTCACCATCTCACGATCAATGATACCGAGGGAAGTAAGTCCTGAATCCATCATATTTCGAACCATGGAAAGTGACTGCTCGAAATCGTTACGCGAACCAGTACTGCGTCCGCCATAGAAGATTTCTTCAGCCGCGGCACCACCGAGAGCAATCATGATTTGCTGCTCAATATAATCCTTGGTGTACAAATAATGATCTTTCGGAGGATTATGACGCACATATCCTAGCGCTTTCCCCCGAGGACTAACGGTTACCTGTGAAACAGAGCCAGGGCGCACAATTTCAGCGATAATAGCATGCCCCAATTCGTGATAAGCAACGCGCTCTTTTTCCTCTTGCGCCGTTTCTTTATCCGTTCTTTCCCCCATCATCACTTTATCAATCGCAGAAGCTAGATGGTGCTGTTCAATAGCCAGTTTATCTTCTCTCATGGCATAGATTGCTGCTTCGTTCAGAACGCCTTCTAGCTGTGCGCCAGAGAAACCAAAGGTTTGATCAGCGATCGTATCCAGAGAAACGCCTTGAGCCAGCGGTTTATTTTTGACATGAATATCGAGAATGGACAGACGTCCTTTCTTATCTGGTAAGTCCACTTCAATATGACGGTCGAAACGGCCAGGACGCAATAAAGCACTGTCGAGAATCTCCTTGCGGTTCGTTGCTGCAATAATCAAAATACGTGGAGCATCATTCGTATGAATACCATCCATTTCAGTCAATAGCTGGTTCAGCGTCTGATCGTACTCCCGATGTTGACCGCCATCCCGTTTACCGCCGATTACATCAATCTCATCAATGAAAATAATCGCATTGTCTTTGCCTTCTTTAACAGCACGGGTTCTTGCTTCCTTAAATAGGTCACGCACACGACTTGCACCGACACCAACATACATTTCCACAAATTCACTGCCTGAAGCGGCCATATAAACAGAATTCGTATAATGCGCGGCTGCTTTGGCCATTAACGTTTTCCCTGTTCCAGGAGGTCCAGTAAGCAGAATCCCTTTAAGTGGACGAATACCTAATTTCTTAATTTCTTCATGCTTGATTAGAAAATCAAGAGCTTCCATCAATTCTTTCTTAGCGCGATCTTGTCCGCCAATCTCATCAAACGTCAAGTACGAAGGCGTGCGATTCTTGCTTTTACGATCACCGCCACCTGCAGATATACCAGCACCGCCGCGGCCTCTTATCATATAAAACAAGGATACACCCAATACGCCAACAAACAAGATAGGTATCACATTCACACCTAGAAAGGCCAAAAAGATTAGGAGAACTGGTATAAATCCAATCCCAATTTCTTTATAAATTTTACTCATTCGGCCACACTCCTATCTGTGAAGTTCTAGGTAGCATGATGAATTTAGTGGCATCACCATCTGTCAGGCGAATATATACATAAGTTTGGTCCATTTCACTATCTACTTTCATGGTTGGAACACCCTCAGCATATTTCTGCAAGGTTGTTGGAATATCTGCATAATGCTTTGTTTCCATTGCTTGTGCTACCTCAAATAATGCTTTAGACCACCACTGGTCTAATTTTTCGGACGGGTTGCTTTTCACATCAATATTCACAGTACGCTTTCCGATAATGGATGCACCATCTTTATGAATACGATCCACCACATTTCGTAAATTGGCGTCTGGGTTTAGACTAACTTGTATGTCAACTTGGTTATTGTCAAGTTTCATCGTTGAGCTCGTTACACCGGGAACCTTGCTAATGATATCAGATAATGGATTTTCCATAGCTAAGCTTGTATAAGCGAACCAACCACCGAATAAAACTCCAGCAGAGATAATAACACTCATGACGACAGGTAAGAGACGCAGCTTCATCAGTCAACGTCCCCCTTTCTATACGTATTTTGTTGCCTCAATTGCTATACGATGAGTATATCACGCGATGCATGCATTAGCTCTATGAAATGAGTGGAAACAACAAAACCCAGCCTAATGCAGGCTGAGTCTGTACGTATCCATATAGAGTCCATCTTTGAATTTGTAATAATCATAGAAATAACGTGTACCGCTGTTTTCTTTCTTTTTATAGAAGACTTCCCAGACATAATCGTTACCAAGCTTACCTGGCAGCACGCGTTCTATTTCTATCTCTGGCGCTTTTTTTAGGACGGTTTCCCGTACCTGCGTTTCGGTGAACGCTTCAGCTGTCATCTCCGTATGAATACCTTTGTCTGAAACCCAAACGATGACGCCTTGACCTAGCTTGTCTTCGCCATAAACGATTTGGACAGGTTCATCACCATAAAAGAAGTCCACTTTGGTTGCTTTCGTCATAATACTTTTCTCGTAGGCTATTTCTACCGCTTTGCGCTTATCGTCCCAGTGCTCATTCTGAACATTTAAATAAAAGCGGCTAAGCACGACACCAAGTGTCAAAATAATAAATACACCGAATGTTATGATCCTTGTTCGCTTCGCATTCATGAATGCCGCTCACCTCCCCAGACGAACTTACAAGGAAATCACTTAGCCAATGAGCTTATCAAAGCATAGTTCAAACTCACGCTTAATTTTTTCTTCATCAAGTGTTAGACATTCTCCCTTGCGGACAATCCAATTACCGTCTACACACACATCAACAACATCTTTGGCACAGGCAGAGTAAACAATATGGGACACAAAATCCGTCTTCGGAAGGAAATGAGGTTGATCGATATCCAGTGCGATGAAATCTGCCTTCATGCCTGCCTGCAGTAAGCCTACATGTTCTAGCCATATGGATTCTGCGCCCATTTTTGTCCCCATAAGAAGCGCTTCTGCAGCAGGCACAGCTAAAGGATCGCCAGAAACACCTTTGTGAATCAGCGCGGCGAGTCTCATTTCTTCGAACATATCCAAGTTGTTATTGGAAGCCGCTCCATCTGTGCCAAGCGAGACCTTCACGCCTGCACGAAGAAGTTCAGGAACTCGGGCAACACCGCTAGCAAGCTTCAGATTGCTTCCTGGGTTGTGGGAAATACGAACATCATATTGCTTAAGGACACTGATTTCTTCATCTGTGAGATGAACACCATGCGCGATGAGCGTTGGTCTGCTGAACACTCCATGCTTTTCTAGATGTGCGACGGGTCTCAAACCGTATTGATCCACATTTCCTTGAACTTCACGAAGGGTCTCCGACATGTGAGTATGGATTGGCAGATTTAAATCATGGGCCACTTGAACAATTCGCTCAATAAAGTCCGGAGGACATGTATATGGTGCATGTGGAGACATCATGGTCGTGATTCTTCCATTCGCACCGCCATGCCAATTTCTTGCAAACTCGGTAGCTTCTTTCAGTTTAGCATCTTGAACTTCCGGTGGACAAAGACCAATAATACCTCGGGTCAGAACACCGCGCATACCTGACTCTTCAACGGCCTTAGCCACTTCGTTCATATGGTCATACATATCTACAAAAGTTGTCGTACCGCCTTTAATCATTTCTAAAATGGATAACAGCGTCCCCCATTTCACATCTTGGGAACTGAATTTGGCTTCCATCGGCCACATTTTCTCTTCTAACCAAATTTGAAGTGCTAGATCGTCGCCATATCCGCGTAAAAGCGACATCGCTGCATGTCCATGCGTATTCACAAGACCAGGCATATAAAGCTTGTTCTTACCGTCAATGACTTCGTCATAATTTTCTCGAGGTTCAGGTATTTCCTCACCGATGTATGTAATCTGGCTGCCTTCTATTACCATACAGCCCTTGATAGACGATTTTTCTGCATGATTTAAGATAAAAATACCGTTCATAATTAATGTTTTTTTCATACTAAAAATCCCTCTCTATGCTCATTCTATTAACAAACACTGCCTTATAAACTTTACCTCTTCGGGCTTGTAAAATCAAGGAAGCTTCACTATGTTAAGAAATTGTAAAATTTCACGGAATTTTCGTTGCTTTCCATACAATTGTTATGATATTTTTAACTTCGTGAGTTTTTTCTACCATTTGGTCTGTTTATCTTATATATTCGATCAAAATCTAGTGCATATAGCAAAATATAGGAGGATTATATGACAACGTTATTCACAAAAAAGAACGAAGTCGATTTCTTGCAACTTCTCATCCGAGCTGCAGAAAACGCCTTGCAAACTGCTCAACTATTTCGCACAGCCATGATGGGGGATAAACCGCCTATTGAGTATGTTAAAGCGATTAACGATTTAGAGCACGCAGGCGATACCATTACTCACGAAATTTTTAAAGGTTTAAACAAAGTTTTTATAACACCAATTGATCGTGAAGATATTATGGTTCTAGCCTCCAAAGTGGATGATGTAACAGACGGTATAGAAGCTACAATCGCTCGTTTCGACTATCTTGCTGTATCACATACAGATTCTTATATGAAAGAGTTTTCGGCTGTCATTGTAGACTCTTGCCAGCATATGCTGGATGCGTTCAAGCTTCTGGCGAAGAAAAAATACATGCAAATTCCTGAGCATACGGTTGCTATTAATTCCCTCGAGAATGACGGAGACCGTTTGATGCGCGAAGGGATTCGACAAATTTTCATCACACGCAAAGACCCGTATGAAGATTTTAAACTAAAAGAAATCTATGAGCGTTTGGAAGAAACAACAGATGCTTGTGAAGATGTAGCCAATATCCTTGATAGCGTTGTACTTCGTTATTCATAAGACACATTCGTGTCCTATGTGGTACGAAGAAAGTTTTCCAATGGAAAACTCTTAGGAGGAAATCATGTTAACTTATTTAATCGTTATCGTAGTGCTTGCCTTGCTTTTTGATTTCATTAATGGATTTCACGATACGGCTAATGCAATTGCAACTTCCATTTCCACACGAGCATTAAGTCCGCGTGTAGCCATCGCCATGGCCGCAACACTCAATTTTGTCGGAGCTATGGTTTCCTCAAAGGTTGCCAAAACCGTTGGAGGAAGCATTGCCAACCCAGCCAAAATTGAACATGGCGTTGAAATCGTCATCGCTGCCTTACTTGCCGCCATCATTTGGAACTTATTGACATGGTATCTGGCCATTCCTTCATCCTCTTCGCATACACTTCTTGGTTCTCTAGCCGGAGCAGTTATCGCTGGCGCCGGAGTTCATGCCGTGAATTGGAGTGGTTTTACGCAGATTATTATCATTTTGATTCTATCGCCGATTATTGCTTTCGCCTTAGGTTACCTAATTATGATCTTGATCAAGTACATCGTTTTATGGTCTGGGAACACATCTAGATCGAAGCTAAATCGCGTATTTCGTACCTTGCAAATTTTATCCGCGGGATTGCTTTCTTACTCTCATGGCGGTAACGATGCACAAAAAGCAATGGGTATCATCGTATTTGGTTTAGTCGCAGCTGGTGTTCAAACAGACTTGGAAGTACCACTCTGGGTGAAAATTGCTGCCGCTTTAGCCATGGGGCTTGGAACATCCATCGGTGGATGGCGAATTATTAAAACCGTTTCCGGCAAAATTGTTAAAATCGAGCCCATCAATGGCTTTGCTTCGGACTTAACGTCATCACTCGTTATTCAATTCTCTACTTACTTAGGTAAACCATTATCAACGACGCATGTTATTTCCTCCGCGATTATCGGGACAGGCAGTGTCATGCGCTTCCATGAAGTTCAATGGGGCACGGTTGGACGCATGTTGATCACTTGGGTTATTACGATTCCGATTAGCATCGCTCTCGCATTCTCGATCTACTTCGTTTTGTTCAGACTCATTTTCTAAAAATAAAGGCACGACCCAAGCTAATCGGGTCGTGCCTTTTTCTAATCCAAATAATAAGCTAAGCTTTGCAATTCGGTTGTAAAATCCGCATGGTGCACACGCACTTCGGGAGGAACCTTTATAATGACCGGAGCAAAATTCAATATCGCTTCGATTCCGCAGTCAACGAATTGATTGGCTACATTTTGAGCTTCGTTCGCTGGGACCGTAATGATGCCGATCCGGACACCTAATTCAGATAAAACCTTCTTCATCTCATGCATCGGTTGAACGATTAGGTTGTTGATCGATTCCCCGGCCTTGCTTGGCATAGCATCGAATACAGCGACAATTTTCATATCATTGCGTAAGTAAGTATTATAATTGCACAAAGCGCGGCCTAGATTACCCGCTCCAACAAGAGCAACTTGAATATGGCGATCCAACTTCAGGATCTGTCTAATTTTTTCAATCAAATAAGCAATGTCGTAGCCGATTCCCTTTTTCCCGAATTCTCCGAAATAAGCCAAATCCTTGCGAATCTGAGCCGGATTCAGATCGAGCTTTTGACCCAAATCCTGCGAGGATACCGTCGATACATTTTTCATTGCAAGTTCATTTAGAAAGCGTAAATAAATGGGCAGCCTCCTGACGACTGCTTCCGATATTTTTTGTGTTTTCAACTTTACGCCCCCCCCATCCACTCTTCAATCCTAGGTAACATTTGCTCAGTCGTCATATGCTCAATCTTCGGACCAGGCAATGAATAAAGGAAGTGCTTGCCATAATACGTATCAATCACTCGAGTATCATAGATAATAACGATGCCTTTATCGGATGCACGTCGGACAAGTCGGCCAAAGCCCTGCTTAAATCGAATGACAGCCTGCGGAACTGAAAATTTCATAAATGGATTTTCGTTGCGTTTCTTTATATTTTCACACTTAGCTTCAACTAGAGGGTGATTCGGCGGTTGAAACGGCAAACGGATAATAGCAAGACAGCTGAGTGCATCTCCAGGAATGTCGACACCCTCCCAGAACGAGCTGGTGCCCAGTAGGACGCACATTTTGTTATCTTGGAACATCCGGGTCAGTTTACTCCGATTGCCGCTGTCTACCCCCTGCCCGAGCACGGTAATCCCATGGGGCTTCAATAGGTCCTTCATGCCCGCATAAATTTGCTTAAGCATGCGATTCGACGTACACAAAATCAACATTCGTCCTTTGGTAATACGGGCCACATCACTAAGCGACTCAATTAGCGCGTTGATAAAAACAGGATCACCTGCACCTTTGATCATTGGGAAGTCGCGAGGAATTACGACGAGAGCTTGCTCTCTGTAATTGAATGGAGACGGCAATTGAACGGTTTTCAATTTGCCCGATTCTTCATCCTCAGGAATGGCTAACCCTAATTGATCTGCTGAATATTGAAAAGATTTATTAACAGACAACGTCGCGGAGGTCAAGATAATACTGTCTTTGGTCTCAAAGAAGTGCTGCTGCAGCAGCCCACTTACATCGGTAGGCACGGATACAAGCTGCAGCGACTTCGATTTGGCGTAGGTACCCGCTTCCATCCAGTACACATAACCTTCATCGGCCATTTTCATAAAAAAGTGCAGAGCATCTCGGTGATTATACAGTTCCTTTACCGTGCCATTCAAATCGGTGACTAAACCTTGAACCCCGAAGACTTCCTGCATGTCCTTCACTTCATTTAACAATTTATCCAGCGTGCGTAGTAAATCATTAGCATTCAAATAAATATTGTCTTCCATAATCAAAAGCTCTCGCCACTCGGATGGAAGCGTTTCGGGCTTCATCCGCAGCACGTACTGTGAGTTTTCCGATTGGGAAGGATCGCTTCTAGAAGATAACACCTCATAGAGCGCTTCGCTGAGCCGATCCCAATCCTCTTTGATTTTCACGATTTTGGGAAAGAGCCCGTCAATGGTCTGACTCCAAGCGGCCGCGCGTTCCGGCTGCTCATCCGATTTCTGCAGCCGAAACCGCAGCATCGGCAGTTGGCCGCTGCGATTATCTTTATATAACCATAACAACGAATGATAAAATGCGGAAGAATGCAGCTCAATGCCAAGATGCTTACTAGCCACTTCTTCGAAGTGATGTGCCTCATCAATGACAAGGTGCTTGTAAGACGGTAGAAGGCGGTTCTCAGCCTTCATATCCGTGAAAAGGAGGGAATGGTTCGTGATGATCACATCGGCCGTATTGGCATCATTCCGAGCGCGGTGATAGAAGCATTTCTTATACCAGGGGCACATGCGATTCAAACAAGAATCGGTGTCACTTGCAACCGAATACCAGAACTGTGCACCCTTATTTCCAAAATGCAGCTCCTCTTCATCCCCATGTTCCGTCTCACTTAGCCATACAACCATCTGTGCGGCCGTGATCGGATCTTCCTTCCCATTCTCGTAATCACGTGTCGTTAGCTTTGTCTCGAATTTACGCAAGCATAAGTAATGACTTCTGCCTTTGAGCACAGCAGCTTTGAAAGGGATAGGGAAAATTTCCTTCAAGAGAGGAATATCCCGCTCACGAAGCTGTTCTTGTAAGTTAATCGTGTGCGTAGAGACGATCACTTTCTTCTCATACTTGATGCCATAATAAATGGATGGAATCAAATACCCAAGCGACTTCCCGGTTCCCGTTCCCGCTTCGATCATCAAATGCTGATCTTGCTCAAGTGACTTCTCGACTTCCCGGATCATTTGCTCTTGGGATTCACGGTCTTCAAAGATCTCGAATTTTTCCCGTAAGGCCGTTTTCAAACCTTGATGGAACTCTGTAAAAGAAGAACCTAAATCATCCGCATCGGAGTCTTTGCGCGTATCTTCCTCTTCGCCCCAATCCGTGACATTCAGCGTAAATTGCCGGAAATATCGATTCGTATCCATATCCACACTAGTGATAGACTCTTTGTAGATGCATATTTCATCGAGGAACCAGCCTAAATCGCTGTTGCCGTTTTCGAAAATATGCTGCAGGCGCTGAATAGTTAGAAGTGGCAACCCCAGCAAGCGTTCCAAACATATAATCCATATGGCCGCCGTTACTTCCGCATCACTATCCGCTTGGTGCGGCCTTTCATGATCAATACCAAACAAACCGGCCACCATGCTGAGCTGAAGACTCGAAATAGAGGGAAATAAGATGCGCAGTAAATCCATCGTATCCAACACACGTCCTGTGAAGGGCGGGTATCCTGTTTTCGTTAATCCTTTTTGCAAAAAAGAAAGATCAAAAGCCGCATGGTGCGCCACAAGTACACTATCGAACAACAGCGGAAACATATCTGCCATGACTTGGTCTAGTGAAGGTGCATCCGCAACCATTTCTTCCGTAATCCCTGTAAGCGTTGTAATCGAAGAAGGTATACTTATCCCTGGTTTTACCAGAGAAGTATACCTGTGAGTAATTTGAAATTGATCTATAATGACGAGTCCAACCTGAATAATTTCGTCCGCAGGCTGACTTCCTGTCGTTTCAAAATCCAAAACCGCAAATTTCATGACGTGTACCTTCAATCCTTTCGTCCTGCACTTCTCCTAGCATACCAAATCTTATTAGGAAAAGGGAATACCCAGTTAGCCGCTTCCGTATTAGGATTCGTCCAAATTGATCAGCGGCTCCATGCAAGAAGGATCAGTGTGATACGCTTTTTGAAAATATTCAAAGGCTTTTTCCATATTCTGATTTTGCACTTGTATGCAGCCCATTGCGTTGTAGGAAATGGCCTTCATCTTGGTATTGTCGGTCAAGGGCAGAAGGAACTTGAAGTGTTGATAAGCTTCTCCAAACTCCCCTTTGCGCAAATGCCCCATCGCTAAATACACCCGAGCCAACAAGAAATCCGGCTGCCTTTGAATCAGCACTTCGAATTCTTTGATCGCTTGATCGTACATATAAAGTTTGTAAAACCCCTGGCCCCGCATGAACTCATCCGTCTGCTTCCCAGACACATCTAGATCCATTAGCTCATCATGAAGGGTTTGGGTACTCATCGGTACGGCCCCATAAAACTTTCCCAACTTCTCCTCAAAAAGCAGCCATGCCTCGATGAACTCATCGCTCATCGTCTTCAACACCTGCAATTGTTCGTCGAGCTCCGCCTTTTTTTCCACATCACTATTCGGATATTCTTTTTGGATTTCTTCCAAAACCTCGTTCATTGTGGAAAATAAATGCTTAAACATTTGGCATCCCACCTTTGCTTCGAAAGCTTATCCTCATTCTTTGTAAACAGAGCCGATTTCATGCATGGAAGTCATCCTCTTAAAGGATCGTGGAATGCTCTTCTTCCTTCAAAAGCTGTGCAACTTTATTATTTTCACTCATAATGGCAACCGTTGGTTGATGCTTCTTGGCCTCTTCATCTGTCATCATCGCATAGGAAATAATAATTACCGTATCTCCGGTCTGAACTAATCGGGCAGCCGCCCCATTTAAACAAATCACACCTGTGCCGCGCGGCCCTGGAATAATATAAGTTTCGAGACGAGCGCCATTGTTGTTGTTCACAATTTGCACTTTCTCATTCGGCAGCATACCAACCAGATCGATCAAATCTTCATCAATCGTAATGCTTCCGATATAGTTCAAATTCGCTTCCGTAACGGTTGCGCGATGGATTTTAGCTTTCATCATGGTTCGAAACATGGAGGTCACTTCCTGACTTGTAAAATTAAATTATCGATCAAACGCGTCTTGCCGAATTTCACGGCCAAAGCAATAATAATAGAATCGGTATGATGGCTATTTTCAAAAGGTTCTAAAGTCGGATAAGCAAGTACCTCTACATAGTCAATGATGGCTAAAGGTGCAGTTGCAAGATGTTGGCTGACCAAGCTTTCAAGCTCCTGCGGAGTAAAAGCTGCATGTGATTCCACATATGCCTTTGCTTTCTGTAAGGATTGAGACAAAACGATAGCTTGCTTACGTTCTTCCTCAGACAGATACACGTTACGCGAACTCATTGCCAGCCCGTCTGCTTCACGCAATATAGGACAAGGAACAATCTCGATATCGAGATTGAGATCTTGCACCATTTGTTCGATAACAGCAACTTGCTGGGCATCTTTCAGGCCAAAAAAGGCTTGATCCGGCTGCACAATATGAAACAGCTTGCTCACGACAGTCGCGACCCCATCAAAGTGTCCAGGGCGCGATGCTCCGCAAAGTCTGGAGGTAAGACCTGTCACACTGACGGTAGTATGTGTAGGTGCCGGATACATTTCGCTCACAGATGGCATAAACACCAGGTCAACCCCCGCCGCTTCGGCTAATTGCAAGTCCCGCTCCGTATTGCGCGGGTACCGCTCGAAATCCTCACCTGGACCGAACTGGAGCGGATTAACAAATATACTTAGCACGACAAGTCCGCTTTGAGCACGTGCTTTGCGGAGCAGACTAGCATGGCCTTCGTGTAGATAGCCCATTGTGGGCACAAACCCAACCGATTGGTCGTTCTTGCGTCGGAAGTCCTTAATGCGAGAACGCAAATCAGCAATTGAATGAATCACTTCCATGGTCTGGATCGCTTCCACGGCTCTCACTTCTCCTTATCGCCATATAAATATTCAACAACATCGTTGTCCATATGAAACGTATGCTCTGGCGCAGGGAATGCCCGCGCTTTCACTTCTTTCACATATTCGCCTATACCTGCACGAATAGTTTCCCCTATATTCGCGTATGCTTTTACGAACTTTCTGGCAGCACTGTCAGAACCATACTGAAGCAGATCATGATAAACAAGTACTTGCCCATCGCAGTGAATGCCAGAACCAATGCCAATCGTCGGGATCGACAGCTGCTTCGTTATCCACTCAGCCAACTCGTCAGTCACCAGCTCTAAGACCACCGCGAAAGCTCCCGCTTCCTCCAGAGCTTTGGCATCATTGAGCAGTTTCTCGGCTTGCTCGGAGCTGCGTCCTTGTACACGAAATCCACCAAGTTGATGTACAGATTGCGGAGTTAAACCCAAATGTCCAACGACTGGCACACCGGCTTCCGTGATCGCTTTAACGGTTGCCGCAATCTCAGCTCCGCCTTCCAGCTTAACTGCCTTTGCTCCGCCTTCCTGCATTAATCGGGCAACACCTCGAAATGTCGTGTCCAAGCTTCCATGATAAGTTAAGAAAGGCATATCTGCTACAATGAACGTATTTGAAGCTCCTCGCACCGCGGCACGTGTCTGGTAAACCATATCATCCAGTGTGACCGGCAGGGTTGAATCGTAGCCTAGTACGACATTCCCCAGCGAATCTCCAACAAGGATAACATCAATTCCAGCCTCTTCCGCCAATCGGGCTGAGGGATAATCATAAGCAGTTACCATGGTAATGGGAACGCCATCTTGCTTCATTTTTCTCATCTTTGCTGTCGTAAGCGGCTTACGTTGTTCCATTGATATCCCAACTTCCCTATAAAAAATAAAAAACCTTTTAGCTAAGAGCTAAAAGGATCGCATGCAGAAAGAATCCAATGATCCCTCTGTCTCGGTCCCATAAGGCTCAGAGCAGAATCCAACATCTTGTTTCAAGTTCTATTCCTTTGTAACTAATCTAACCGTCAAGCTGCAAGTGCAGTTCCTTTAAGGATACCGCCTTGTCATGTTATTATACCAAATGTTACTTCCATTTGATACCTTTACTTCAGTTCAATATCTCCGGAATAGATCTTTATTTTCTCTCCAGCTTGTGTTATTACCGTTAAAGCACCTGAATCATCCAATGAATCAGCGATGCCTTCAACGACACCTGATGGAGTGTGCGTACGGATTGGACGCTTCAAAGTAACACTGAGTGCCTCCCAAAGCAATCGGATGGGGGCGAAGCCTTTCTCCAAATAAAGCGCATAAAGCTCTTCAAATTCTAAAAGAAAGGCTTGTACCAAACTTTCTCTTGGGATGTCTGCGCCCGATTCAATCGCAAGTGAAGTCGCAATATTTCGAAGTTCTTCGGGATAATCCTCCGTCTTCAAATTCACACTGATGCCAATCCCTGCAATCACATATTTGAGCCTTTCATCTTCCCCGCTGCTTTCTAGCAAAATACCGCTCACCTTTTTCCCTTTAATCAGAAGATCATTGGGCCATTTAATGCCGATGTCTACCTGGCAAACCTTCTGGATGGAGCGACACAGAGCTACCGCGCTAAGCAGCGTTAATTGAGGCATGAAAAAAACAGGAATGCGAGGCGTTAACACGAGACTCATCCAGATCCCTTTACCGGCCGGAGAATGCCACGCACGCCCCATTCGGCCTCTTCCCGCTGTCTGAGCCTCTGCCAGCACAAGCGTGCCCTCAGGAGCTCCTGATGCAACGAGAGCGTGTGCAATGGTCTGCGTAGATTCGACTTCTCCGTAAACATGGATTTTCTGACCAAGAACCTTGGTTCTCAGCCCGCTCAACAGTTCGTTCACTTGCCATGTATTAGGCTTGCTCAGCAATCGATACCCTTTGCGCGGGGCTGCTTCAAATTCATAGCCTGCCGATCGAAGCTCTTCGATATGCTTCCAGATCGCAGTGCGGCTAACGTTAAGTCGTCGGCTGATTTCCTCGCCGGAAACGTAAGCTTCCGGAAATTCTTGGAACAGCTCTAAAATACGTTTGTTCATACGATCACTCACGATCTATCGGTAATTTATTTTGAGATTGATTCATCTGGTAATGCTGCAGTTGTTGTAGTTCGTGCAACATTTGTATCCAATACAACATCGCTCGAGTGGACGGATTACACCCATAATATCATCATTAAAATAATAAAAAAACCGCGCTGCGCTGCTACTTCGCAGCACGCGCGGCTAGTAAAAGTGATTCTCGCTCGTTCGCAATTTCACCGAGCGCGGTTCGTTCAAGGAGCTGCTGCAGCAGCATGCCCATCCATGGGCCCGGCTGCCGGCCAAGCTCCACCGCCAAATCCGTGCCGGATATGGCAAGTTCCTTCAGGCTGAAGCAGGGGACCTCCTTCAGCCAAGCCTCCCCGCGTCGCAGCAGCACCGGCGCGGCGGTCTGCAGGAAGCGCGCGAGCTCGCCGCGCTGCTCCGTGCATTGCGGCAGCACGCGCAGCAGCCGCAGAAGCGCGCGGGCAGCGGCTTCGCCGCTGCGCACCGCGCCAAGCTTCCAGACCCGCTCCAGCGGAGCCGGGTCCTGCACGAATGCGGCGTCCTGCGAAGCGCCGCCGCTCATAAGCTGCGCGGCCACAGCCTCGCGCAGGGCCAGCACCGCCACGACCGCTTGGCAATCGGCGCGGGAGAAGGTCAGCTCCTGGAGCGCCGTGCGGACCGTGTCCGCCGGCATCTCCAGAAGCATGAGCAGCATGGCCCAGCGGTCATGCTGCCCTTCCAGCGCGCTGACAGCGTCCAGCGCGTCATCCCAGGCGAGCCATTGCTCAAAAGGCAGCGGCAGCTGCTTTTTGAGGTGCGCCGTGAGGCGGCTCGCCAGTAGTAACCGCACAGCCCGTGCGGGGGCTGGGCCTTCGATCATGCGCTGCAGCTCGCTGCGCACGCGCTCCATGGCGATGTGGCGCAGCAGCGGAGCTTGCGCAAGCAGCGCCTGCCACGTACTCGCCTCGACCTCCAATCCATAGGTCGAGGCAAAACGAACACAGCGAAGCATGCGCAGCGCATCTTCGCCGAATCGTTCCTCTGCAGCCCCCACGCAGCGGAGCACACCTAAGCCCAGATCCTGTTGCCCTGCGAAAGGATCCAATACAACACCCGCTGCGTCCATCGCCATTGCGTTCATCGTAAAATCGCGCCGCTTCAAATCCTCCGTCAAATCCGAAATGTATTCGACGGAAGTCGGGCGGCGGAAGCCCTCATACTCGGTTTCCTTGCGAAACGTCGTCACCTCGTACGTCCCCTGTGACAGGATAACCGTTACGGTACCGTGCTGCAGACCCGTTGGCGCCGTCCGCGGGAAACACGACATCACCTGCTCAGGCAATGCAGACGTCGCAATGTCGATGTCCTTGATCGGTCTGCCAAGAACAGCATCACGAACGCAGCCACCTACAAGATACGCCTCATAACCAGCTTCCGTAAGCTTAGTGAGAACGATAGAAGCTCCAGGATCTATTACTTTTGCTTTAACAACATCCGACATGTTACTCCTAACCTGCTAACGTCCTTTTATTGACAGGACGAAGCTGTAATACGATGAGATTTTGGCAGTTCTCTGCCCAACACGCGATAATAAATTTCCTCATATTGAACCGTAGTTATGTCATTACAGAAGGTATGTCGAGCACGAGTTAGGCAATTCTGCGATACTCGCTCATACAATACTTGATTGCTAAGCAAATTTACGACATGTTCAGCCATTTTATCAGTATCCCCAACATCTGCTAAATAGCCGGTTTCACCGTGCGTGATGAGCTCGGGAATCCCGCCGGCATTGGAGCCGATTGTTGGTACTCCGCATGCCATTGCTTCTAGAGCCACTAAACCGAAGCTCTCTTTTTCCGATGGAAGCAGCATCACGTCGGCAAGGGAAATCACCTGCGCTACATCATCCTGTTTACCGCAGAACGTGACCTTATCAGTGAGACCTAGTTCCTTAACTTTAGCAATCATTTTGGACAGATCAGGACCTTCTCCTACGAACAAGAGACGCGACGGAATCTCCTTGCTGACTTTTGCAAAAATATCAATGACATCCTGCACCCGCTTGACAGGTCTAAAATTAGAAATATGAATCAGAATCTTCTCATCAGGCCGGGCAAACTCGCCTCTAAGCTTCGTTATATCACGCGGGTAATACACCCGTTTATCGACGAAATTATAAGTTAGATCGATGTCACGATCAATATCCAATAATTCTCTTGTTTCTTTGATTAAATCCTTCGAAACCGCTGTAACCGCATCGCTTTCATTAATCGCATAACGAATCAAGTCGGAAATGGATTGATCCTGTCCTAGAACGGTTATGTCGGTTCCATGGAGTGTCGTGACAACCTTGAGCTTAGTTCCAACCATCTGTTTCGCCAGAAGTGCACACACGGCATGAGGAATGGCATAATGAACATGAAGTAAATCCAGTTCCTCCATCTTGGCGACCTGCGCTAGCTTACTGGCGAGAGAAAGGTCATAAGGCGGATACCGAAAGACATAATATTGACTAACTTCCACTTCATGATAAAAAATATTTTTATGAAATTTGCCCAAACGAAAAGGCATGCTGTGTGTAATAAAATGAACCTCGTGCCCTTTTTCGGCAAGCAGCTTGCCAAGTTCCGTAGCAACAACACCTGAGCCACCTAAAGTCGGATAACAAGTAATTCCAATCTTGAGTTTATCTTTCATCATGCACCTCTTTTCCGATCAAACGAATCGATCTACCACGAACGGCAGCTTAGAAACGAAACCTTCTGCATATTTTAACAAACGCTTTTGACCTAATACGCGATCTCGAGCTTCAACTCTTTCGATATAGCCCTGATTTAAAGGCGTGGCAACCGTACCTTGACCTGTTATAAATTGTGAGCGGTAAGCGCTCAGTGAAGCAATTTTATCATCGTAATAATCGGTTACATCTACCATAAGATCAGCTTCGTATACATCATTTATAAAATAAAAGTACAGCTGCTCCACATTCACAGGCTCTGAATCAGGCAAATACTTGCGAAGCTTTGCGTTAAAAACAGCTTCCTGAACCAGCCCCGAACAGGCCACATGGTCTGGATGCCGGTCCTGCCAGTAGGGCGCAAACACGATTCTCGGCTTGAATTTACGGATTTCTTGCGTAATCCGCTCAATATTTGCCTGCGTGGCAACTAATCCTCGATCCGGCAGTCCCAGATTCGTACGTACCTTCACGCCCAGAATACTTGCAGCTAGTTCAGCTTCCTCGAGTCTTGTTTCCACTGTGCCATTGGAGGACATTTCGGCATAGGTTAAATCACAAAGTCCAACCTTAAGCTCAGACTTGGTATGTTTGGCAATGGTGGCCCCCATTCCAATCTCAGCATCATCTGCATGTGCGCCAAATATAAGAATATCGAGAGTTTCGCTCATCTTATTCAATACCTGGCTTATATTTATGTACTAACTCTCTCCAAGCGAAATCACCGCGGTCCAGCGCTCTGACGAGGAGTTCAGCTGTTGCTACATTCGTGGCGCAAGGAATTCCTTGAACATCACATAAACGCAGAAGAGCAATAATGTCCGGTTCATGTGGTTGAGCCATTAATGGATCGCGCAGGAAAATAATAAAATCCATCTCATTTTCCGCTACCAATGCACCAATTTGCTGGTCGCCCCCAAGTGGACCTGACATAAATCGATGTACGTCTAATTTCGTGCCATCCATAATGCGCTGTGCTGTCGTACCTGTTCCATATAGCTTATGACCTTCGAATACATGTTCATACGCGGTAACGAAGTTCACCATTTCATCTTTCTTGCGATCATGGGCAATTAACGCAATCTTTAACATCTTAACTTCCACTCCCCTAGGGCTCTTTAATCTATAAAATGCTCGAATCCATAAATCATTCCGCTATATGTCATCACTTTACGTACAGCAATCGCGACGCCAGGCATATAAGCTGCACGATCATAGGAGTCATGTCTAATTTTGAGCGCTTGGCCCTGCTCCGCCATAATTACTTCCTGCTGAGCAAAGACGCCAGGCAGTCGAACGCTATGTATTCTAAATCCATTGTAATACCCGCCGCGCGAACCTTCAATTGTTTCTTCTTCTTTCGGATTGCCTTGACGAAGCTCTCCTCTAACTTCGGAGATAAGCTCCGCGGTTTTCACAGCCGTTCCTGAAGGCGCGTCCAGCTTTTGATCCCCGTGATACTCAATGATTTCAAGATTTGGAAAGTATTTTGCCGCTTGAGCCGCAAATCTCATCATAAGTATAGCTCCAATTGAGAAATTCGGTGCTATGATTCCGCCAATTCCACTTTCCTGGCACTGCTTGTCCAATTCAGCAATAGCTTCCGGCGTAAATCCTGTTGTACCCATTACTGGGCGAATTCCAAGGCGAATAGCCAAGTTTGTATGTGAAACCGCTGTTTGCGGTCCTGTAAAATCTACTAAAACGTCTGGTCTGGATTCTGTGAGTGCCTGCTCCAAATCATTGCTCATTTGAACCCCACATTCTTCAAATCCTACCATCCTTCCTAAATCAATTGGACCGGAGGAGCGGTTAACCCCCGCCACCAATTCCATATCGGACTCTGTGAGTACGGTCTTCACGACCTCTCGCCCCATTCTTCCACTTGCACCAATAACGGCAACTCGAATTTTACGATCCATGTTGAGAATATCTCCTTTTTGTATGTTTCAAGCCTATAATTTCATCTTTTGTTGATAGAGAGCCGCATGCTGTCTGGCAATTTCATGGTGAGGCTCCAACCGCACCGCTTCCATAACGGTTTGATACGCTCTCCCATAATCCTTTCGAAAAGCAAATGCTTCTCCTAGAATAAGATACGCTTCAATAGCCAGAGGATCAAGAGCAATCGCTTCTTTTAGTAAGAAAATCGTGCTTTCCGAATGCTCAGATTGGGTACTCAGCTGTTTTTGTGCTTTCTCAACTAATTTTCTTGCATGCAGCACTTGCAAATGATAACGATAAGCTTCATTATCTTTAACCAATTCTAGTGCCTTAGAAGCATGCTCTATGGCTTTTAACAATTTGTTGCTTCTTGCGAAGGTAATCGATAGCTTGTAGTGATAGGCAGCATTGTTTGGTTCTTCAGCTATCGCTTTTTCAAACCATTCAATGGCTTTTTCAAAATCATGACCAAGTATGGATTCGTACGCTTTCTGTATTTGAGTTTCTCCATTCATCTGCCCATCCTCCTCTACCCGAAATCGAGTCTCCTGTTATTGGGGATGGTATAGTTTATGAAGCTTATGTAGTTTCGGTGTTAATTTTAGTCCATCGACCCGCGTCCCGCGTGTTGAATTTATGCATGATTTTATCATGCGCTTCCGTCAAATCAATACCCAAAGAGTTCGCGAAACAGATGGTAATGAATAGAATATCACCGAGTTCAAGCTCTATAGAATTGTCTTCTTCCGTGCTTTTTTTTGGCTTTTCACCGTATGTATGGTTCACTTCTCGGGCTAATTCACCAACTTCCTCTGACATTCTGGCTAGCATAGCTAAAGGACTGAAATATCCTTCCTTGAACTGGGAAATATAAGTGTCAACCTCTTGTTGTATATCTTTAAGAGTACGTTCGGACATGTTCACCCTTCTTTCCATCATCTTCACCGAGCTATCATTACTATGTTAAACTATAGAAGAAAAGTTGACAAATTTTTTTGGCTAAACCCATCAAGTATTTGGAGGAACAGGAATGAGATTCAAGGAACGATTTGCTGATCGATTTACGAATGTAGTTGCAATCATGATCGGCACGGCTATTTATGCGTTTGGTTTGCACTATTTTGTTATTTCTAATGAATTAATGGAGGGCGGGGTTACAGGTGTTTCCTTGCTGCTCAAATATGTACTAAATGTCCCACCTTCCCTATCTACCCTGTTGATTAATATTCCTTTGTTTTATATCGGATGGAAGAATTTTGGTAAAGGACGGATGCTTTACACCATCTTCGGCGTCGTTTCGTTGTCTTTCTTTCTATGGATCATGGAGCTGCTCATTAAAAAAGAATGGCTAATCCCTTTTCACACCACTCAGGATTACTTTCTAGCGACTCTATATGCGGGTATTACACTCGGGGCAGGACTTGGACTTGTCTTCCGTTTCGGAGGTACTACGGGCGGCTCTGACATCTTGGCTCATATCGGCAATAAGAAGAGAGGCTGGAGTGTTGGCCAAGTTATCCTTATTATTGACGTCATCGTCATTGGCTCTTCGTTAATCTACTTACCAAAAGAGAAGGTCTTATATTCACTTGTTGCCGTCTTCGTAAGCTCTCGGCTTATTGATTATATTTCCGAAGGCGCTTACGCTGCCAAAGTATTTACCATTATTAGCGATCAAGCAAATCAGTTAGCACAAGCCATTACTACGGAACTTGACAGAGGAGTGACTTTATTCCCAGCTAGGGGAGCCTACTCCGGCAATAATAAGGAAGTTGTCTATTGTGTCGTCTACCGCCACGAAACGAGAAGGCTTCGAGAGCTCATTCATGCAATGGATCCTAGTGCATTCATCATTATTGGTGAAGTACATGATGTTATTGGTGAAGGATTTAAAAAACACTAACGTAAAAAGTGGGTTGAGCAGCTATTATAGCTTGCTCAACCCACTTTTATGTTCTATCTATTTTCGCCTTCTTTTGTTTGCTTAACATGTACAATATGTCGTCCAGATTGGTACATTCTCCATCCAACAAAGGATAGCACACTGACTATAATGAGACCTATACCTAACGACCAAATGATAGGCTGCCTAGGGTCTGTTATTGGCACGAAAGCGATGGCATCCTTGTTCTTCATGAACAAATCATCCAAAACGTGATTTAAATGGTCAAGCCCTGATTCCAATTGTCGAACCGACATAGGCTGACTATTCAAATTCGTGCGGATAAAAGCAAGCAGCGAATCCAGCTTTTCGACGGAAGCTGCGTCTCGGCTAATCAGCAAGGAAGGATGGATAATGGCAATATGCTGCGAGAGTTTACCGAAATTCGCCACTGCCTCCTTCTGTTTATTCGCTTTAACGGCCTCATTCAGGATATTTGTATCATTTTGCAGCAGTTTATAATATTGCAGCCACATGGGCTGGTTCTTATGCGTTAAGGCATCTGTGGCAAGCCGTATTTTGGCAACAGCGATTTGCCCTTCTTCTGGCGAATAGGCTGCCGCATTGTAAACCCTTTTCGCTTGTGTAATCGTCTCTGTTAAAGCATTTAACCCCTCAACAGATGTAATCCCTTCGAAATGAATCTTAGGTATCTGATCAGACATTTGCATCAGCTTATTTCTCGCTTCAATGACTTGACCATCCATGGTTTGTTTGTACATATCATCGGCAATTTGGTTCAAAAACGCTATCCGCTCTACTTGTTCAGAATCTATTGGCTTAGCGGCTTGTCCGCTTGTACTCGTGCTAACTCCACAAGCTGAGCTTATACTAATAACGGCTGCCAGCAGAAGTGTGGTCGTTAACCATTTCATACCGGAACAATTAAACATGGGACATCCCCTCCTTCACCATCATCATATGGAGGTTTGTCCCAATTTAGACCAGCTGCTATGCGGTTATGTACTTCTTTTCTTGCGGGTAAGCAGGCATACAATAGCTATCAAAATGCCTGTCACACTTAACCCTACTGTGAACCACTCGATGTTATTTAAATAATTGTCCACAAGTACATCAGGTAATCTTGGAAAAACACCTCTTTCATAATCCATGAAATCGTTCCAAAATGTCCAAATGGCAACTAAGATAATAGCCGTTAGCCTGTACCGGTACCATCGAACAAATAGCAGCGCTTCCACAGCCATGGCCAAATGGGAAGCCGTCAACATCCAACCATCCCAGCCGACTGGAACTCCTTGCCAAGCACCAGCCCAAATCATAGTAACTGCCCAGATTCCATATTTAAAGGAAGTAATCAATGCGAATGCCTCAACAAACCCGCGAATAGCACGATAAAGCTTACTAGGTTGCTGTTCCAAAGAACGGTCCATCAGCAGAAAGCCGATTGAAAGAGTGAAAAACAAGCTAGCTGTTGGACTGTCTGGAACAAAATATACGTACCAAGCAGGGTAATTAGCAATCGTATCGACCATCTGTGCCCAGTACCACTCATAACCATAAATAGTTCCTAGAAGGTTTGAAATAAAAAACGCCCACAACATCTTTTTGCTAAGCAGAAAATCCTTACTCCAAAAATAGGAAACGGACAACCCTTGCTGCAAGTAAGCTCCTCCTCTTGTACGAACTTATCTAAAAAAACCTGACCGCTCTCGCGATCAGGTTTTCCTATTTTATTGGGCCTTTTGTTTGGATAGCCACTCCGCAAGCTTTGTGATATCGGCATCAGATAAGCCTTTATCAATGTTAGCTTGGTATTGTTTACCCATGTTACCCTTACCGTTTTTGATAATTCCAAGAATTTCATCTTGAGGATGCTTATCGCCAACACCAAGTAAGGCAGGTACACCTGAAGCAGGCATCCCTTTAAGTCCAGCACCGTGACAAGATAAGCAAGTTGCTTTCTTGTAAATCTCTGCACCAGGATCATCCGCTGCAACGATTGCTGCAGTTTTCTTCGTATCCTTCGCAGCGCCGCCGCCACCAGCAGCTGCACCTTTTTTAGCGTGCATCTCTTCCTCACGCTTAATGTGCTCTGGAACGATGTTTTTATCTTTCAATTCTACTTGGTAATGAGACCAAGATGTATACGTCAAATACGTACAAGCGATAAGAGATAAAATCATCAAGCTTGAAGCAATTGGTCTTCTGTAGAAACGACGCTCTTTACCTGTATCCAAGAAAGGAGCAAGCAGCAAGCCGCCGAACAGTAAACCAGGTACTACAACCGCACCAAGAACAACATAATCTCCTGATGTATATGGGTATTTCAATAATTGATACATGAATAAGAAATACCAATCCGGCATTGGAATGAACGCTGTGTTCTTAGGATCCGCAGGGTAGCCTAGCGGAGCTGGATCCGACATGACCAGTACAAGCATACCGACCAATACGACGACACCAACCATCCATTCTTTCAACAAGAAGTTTGGTATGAACGCTTCTGATTTCCCCGGATATGCAGAATAATCTTTAGGAATCAGTCGTTGCTCTTGTGTTTTTTTAATTACGCGGGAATCTCCCACATAAACGATTTTTTCGTCTGACTTATGACCATGCGCCACGCATTGACCCTCCTTTCAATTATAGCGGTCCGGAAATACCTTGTTTGCGAATCATGAAGAAATGTCCAGCAAGCAAAGCTAGCAGAACGCCCGGCAGGAAGAATACGTGGATGGCGAAGAAACGAGTCAATGTTTGAGCGCCAACAATGCTTCCACCTTGCAGCAATGTTTCAATATAAGGGCCCGCGAACGGTACCGCTGCTGCGATCTTCATACCTACTTGTGTAGCGAAATACGCTTTGTTATCCCATGGAAGCAGGTATCCGGTAAAACCAAGACCTAACATAACGAAGAAAATCAACATGCCTACAACCCAGTTCATTTCACGGGGTGCTTTATAAGAGCCTGTGAAGAACACGCGCAGGGTATGTAAAAACATCATGACAATTACTAAGCTGGCTCCCCAATGGTGCATACCTCTAACAATAACACCGAAAGCCACTTTATGTTGTAAATAGTCAACGCTGGCATACGCGTTGATAATATCAGGTGTGTAATACATAGTTAAGAACATACCTGACAAAATTTGAATGACTGTAATGAAAAACGTCAATCCGCCGAAGCAATATACGAAAGCGGAAAAATGATGAGCAGGGTTTACGTGCTCTGGAACCTCGTGGTCTGCTACATCCCTCCACATTGGCGTAATATCAAGACGTTCGTCAATCCAGTTGTATACGTTTTTAAACATCTGATGCTGACGCCTCCTTATACTCTTGTGTTAGCATGTAGTTGGCCCACATAAACGAAGCCATTCTCTACTTTGGTCGTGTACTCATCCAAAGGCTTTGGCGCTACAGCAAGGTTCTTACCATCTTGCGTATAGTGAGCACCGTGACAAGGACAGAAATACTGATCTTTGTAAGCAGGATTATCGTTCCAGTTAACTGTACATCCAAGATGCTTACAAGTTGGATTCAACGCAAAGAGCTTGCCGCTCTTGTCTTTGGAAATCCATGCAACCAGTTCAGCATCGCTTTCGTACCAGCCGTCAACCTGATGAATTTGGAACGTAAACGCTTGTGGAACATTTGTAATTTTACTTTCTTCGACAACTTTAACCCAATCCGAAGCACTTTTCTTTTGAAGGACAGGATCAATAGCAAACCGTATCATCGGTATAATAATACCGGCTCCCATGAATCCACCAGCGCCACCAAGGGTGTAAGAAAGAAATTGTCGACGAGACATTTCGCGTTTGGTCCCGGGCTTCTTCCCATGCTGTTCTTCTTTGTGATTGTTATGATCACTCATTCTCAGGTCTACCCTCCTACATTGGCCGAAGTCCGAACCCTCTCGGACATCAGTTACCTCTATCACGTGTCGTTCGACATTACACTACATAACTAGGACATTACTAATAATAGCCTACGTCTACTAGGTCGTCAAGAATCCATAACTCCTTTTCATCGGTTGAAATCTCGGCCATCGGACAAATTTTAACGAAATTGTCACAACTTTTTGGAAGCTAAAGAAATTAATTTCTCCCCTTATCCTGCACAACTTTTTTTCCATTAATACGCTTATCTGTTTAAAGTTAATCGTTCTGCTGCCATAGTTCTTGTACTTGTTTGGAAATGCTTGATTTGATTAGTTCCGATTGGCTCGTCCATTGCTCCATATCGACAACAATCAGCAAATCCGTCTGCTCATCTTTCCATAGAGCTGCTTCTGTATGTATGGTAAGACCGATGACATAACGGAACCCCATTCTTTTTAAATGAAGGGAGACGGCATTCAATTGTTCTCGCATATCCGTACCCGTTATGTAGTGAAGCGCTGGATAGGTTACTACTCTGCCCTTATACGGAATTTCAATCGTTTCCAGAGCATCTCGAAGCTGTTCTAAGGCGATTGTCACTTGTGCTGGATCTTCAAACCCAGTCAACCCCGTCATTGGAAGTAAACAAGTGTCCAAATACGGTTTCAATTCAGGCCAATCTTGTGCGGATATATCATTAAACTTCAACGAGTTGTCCTCCCCTATTGTTTGCCAAATGTACGTTTGCTATGTAATGTCATGATACACATCTTGTACTTTAATCCGTCCTTTTCTGCCTGTCAATCTGCTCGCCAGAGTGTTCACCGCGCAAAGCGTCGAATGCTTCCTCTAGATCTTGCTTCTTCACAACCAGATAGGGGCTCTCCCATTCACCTTTTAATTGGATATAGCGAACGGTTGATGGCTTCAAATCTCGGTAGGATTTTGTCAATGTACGAATCTCATCGGCTGGAATATCCGTTTTAATGGTGCTTCCAATGATATCAAGCACTCCTCCCCAAGCTGTCAAACCGTTCAATGTGGTTAACTTATCTAGTAACTGATTAAGTACTAGCTGTTCTCTTTGATTACGCTCTAAATCAGATGATTCTGCCGTGCCCAAATTGGATTTCCGATAACGAATAAAATCTAATACTTGCTTGCCATTCAACTGCTGTGTTCCTTTATTCAAATGAATATCCGTTCCGTCACTTTCGTCCTGATAGCGCATATCCATATCCACGTCAACGGTCATTCCACCTAATTGATCGATCATCTTCCGAAAGCCATCAAAATTAATAACGGCCATATAATCAATTGGAACTTGATAAACATCACTAAATAATCTTTTCGTTTCATATAGGGCTGTGTCTCTATTTTTATTGTAATAATACGCATAGAAATAATTAGCTTTGTGAGATCCGTCTAATCCCGACTTATCAGCTTCAATCTCCAGATCCCTAGGTATGGATACCACAGTTCCTTGATGCGTTTTCGGATCAATGCGGAAGAGCATCATGACATCTGTATTCAACGAGCCTTCATTACCTTCTCGTTCATCTATTGCCGTTAGGAGGAAAGTTAACGGCTTCTCTATGGGATTGGTTGCTTGTGTTACAGGCACCCTACTTTCGCCATTTAAGTTTGATGTTGTAGCGGCTTCAGGCGCAGCAATGTGATCCAACGTCTGATTCAACTTGTTATATAAAATAGCTGCATAAACAGATGCAGCTCCTAGAATTAGCCCTGTGATCATAAGAACGGGTAGCATGATCTTTCGAATTCGGTAATTTTTTATCATTTTTTTCATTCGTAGTCTCCTTATGTTTGGATGTAAGAGTAAGTTTCATAATTAAATAAGGGTTTGGAATTATGAAATTGACTCTATAATGCTCTTTAAATGGACGCGCGAGTCGTCGAATTAGTTCTTTTTTCACCCGATAAGCAGCAAAAAAGACACGTGAAATAGATTCACATGCCTTTCTTTTACGTGTTTATCGCTGCCACCACATAAATAATTAACCCAATGATTGTAACGTTTTAAGCTCAGATGTAAGAGCTAGGAACGTAGTTTGGTCTCCCTTGGCTAAAGCGCGGTCAATCTCTATATAGAGATTTTCTTCTTTATATTTGCGTATGGCATTATCCCAAACCATTTCCGCGAAAAGTGCCAGCAGCGCATCGTTAGATACATTCATTTTTCCCATGAGACCTACCTCCAAATGTTGTCCGCGGTTTGTCAGGAGCTTCTTTTTCGCAAAAACATGCAAGTCTGTTTCTTGGTGTATGCCAATCCCTTTTGTATGCCCCTACTCCATCATATTCACTCGGTACATTACCGCTTCATTCAATCGCCCGATTCACTAGGAATGTGTCTTTACCTATCTATTTGACATCTTCTTTGAACAGTCTGCTTTCTTTATCCAGAAAGAGGACGACTTTATCTTCTTCAGCAACAAAGGTTCCTTGAATGACTTTCGTACCAAGCTTGGTGACTTGAATTACAGCTCCATACTCCTGATCTTCCCCGATCCGAATCAAGCCCAAATGCATCATCATTTGTAGAATACGCTGTTCCACTATCGATTCAGAAGTATCATAATAGAAGGGTTTAACAAGCTTGCAAAGCACCTCAGCTAGAGATGCCATGGTCACCCATTGCCCGCCTAGACGATCAATCCAGGCTGCAATGGTCTGAACATTCGGAATCGGGTTTTTATAAAGGCGCAGCCAGAACTTATACACATCTGATAGGTTTTCTTTCCTGCCTTCTATCAGCCGCTCTTTTCCATCTTCTGTTAATCGAAGTGTTTGTGAGTGCTCACTAATCAGTTGCCTGTAAAAGCAATAATCATAGATGAAAGAAAAACGGTTCGGATACTCTTTAAACATGCGGCCATAGCCGAATCTCCATGTCCCTTTGGTTACCATCTCTTCTTGAACCGATAAACGATTGAGAATTTGTTGAAGCTGTCTTTTGTACATTGAACCTTCAGCAGTGAGCGATAGTTCCTGTTCTTGAGAGATGAACGTCAAGAAATGATAGATGTCATCAACGATAAGGAGTTGCTCATCACGATATACATTGGGTTCGCTAGTTGTTTTCAGGCTTTGTTTGAACTGACCTGTTAGAACATCACTGAATCTACGCTTCAGATCTTGCGGGACATGAAATAAAAACTTCGTTTGCTGGGAATAGCCGTTAAACAACCATCCAAGTTTCTTGAATTTAATGATCATATCCCGAGGATTCCAATCCTCTGAGTTCTCCTTCTGAAATCGTGATTGTTGAACTCTAGCGATAAGTTCTTCAATACTGAAAGCATTGCGAGGATCGAAAAGCAGTGAATTCAAGAAACGAATATCCTCTAAGGCTAGACCTTGAATATGCTTCTCGAAAATCTCTCTGCGCAGCGCCGTGCTCAAAATCGATTGAATCAATTCATTCTTCGAATGACCATTACACTCACACTCGTAGGTATGAGCAATTCGGCCTAATTCATGGATATCGGCATAACTGAGCATATCCGCTAGGTTCATTTCCATCCTACATCCCCCATTTAGCGAAGCTTTCAGCTCCGAGGTTTCTAGTAACCATTATGGGATTTTTCACCAAAAATATTCCAATCGAAATAAAAAACATGACTCTTTCAAAAAAGTCATGTTTTATAGTCATTATTCAGTTATAGATTGTAAGTGAGTTAAACAGTTATATAATTGAAGCTCCCAGCCTTCATCTTGACGCAGTAGAATGGTCAGTGATGTATTCTGTAGAAAGTCTTCACTATCCATGCGAAGCACTCTAAGAATCTGCACGATGAAACCACCATGCGAAATTAATAATATTTTCCCCTTCGGATAGGCCTGAATCAATTCTGCTTCAAGCTCTATCCATCGTTTCCATAGTTCATCATCCGACTCTTGACCTAGTTCCTGAAGCTTCCAATTAGGCCCCCAACGCTCTTCTCTTTCCGCAATGGTAGTTCCTTCGACCTGTCCATATTTACGCTCCCTTAGCCTCTTGTCCGTGCGTATTAAAGGTATTCCCGATAGATCCGAAACAATTTGCGCAGTTTCTCTTGCTCTCGTCAAATCACTGCTAATAATGCCATCCCAGGTTTCTTTAGCTAATCTTAGTCCAAGTAACCGAGCCTGTTGTCTGCCTTCTTCCGTCAAATCCGTATCTAGCTGCCCTTGAAGCTTACCAAGACGATTCCATTCTGTACTCCCATGACGTATGAATCCGATTGTTGTCATTTGCTTGCCCCTCCACATGTCCATAAAATAAAAAATGCTCCTATAGGAGCATTATGCTTTTGTTCGTGACAACCAATTCATAATAATAATTGTTGCAATTAGACCTAGTATCGAAACAACCAGTAAATAATGTGGATAAGAGTGAATAGGTCCAACGTGGAAGCGTAAAGGTTCCATGAAACTAGGATTCAGACTCGCTACCGCGTCTCCCATCTTATGGCCATTCATCGATTCCGTACCGCTGCTCTTCAAGGCTTGCGGCGCTTGGAGATCAAACAAAGAATTATCCGCCGTTGCTATTGAAGATTGTGGCGTTCCATCATACACAATTGCAAATAAGAAGCTGAAAACGAATAAGGCTAAACAAAAAGAAATAACTGCGGTAAGATTCCGTCTAAGCGTGTAAGAGATGGCATACATACGTTCAGAAACTGGAATTCGCCATGACTCATTTCCGTATATCCGATTCATAACCTTACCCGAAACCATTGGCTCATAATCAGGCAGCTCACTCTCGATCGCTGCAGTACGAATGAGTATCGTACTTTCTTCCCATATTTGAAATTCTTCTGCACATTCGGCACAAGTTAAAATATGCTCATCTACCGCGGCACGACGCAGGTCATCATTCGGCAAATCCCAATATACTCCAAATAATTCCTGGATCTCACTACATTTCATGCTCTTTCATCCCTTCGATTCTTCGAATATCGGTTCACTGAAATAAGGATCCAGTTGTAATTTAACGGATGCCCTTGCTCTAAACAAGAGTGACTTCACTGAGCTCACTGTTTGACCTAAAATGTTCGCGATTTCCTGATAATCCATCTGATCGTATTCTCTAAGGATCAAGGCCGATCGTTGTTTCTCTGGTAAACTATTAATAGCTTCGCGAACCATAGTCACTTTCTCATTACGCAGCATAGCTTGCTCTGGCATGGCATCAAAGGATGCATGTGGCGTCAGACCACTTTGTTCCAGCGATACTTGTACGCTTTTATTTTTGCGCAGCTCACTCAGAACCGTATTTCGGGCAATGGTGTACAACCAGGTTGAAAAGGATGCCTCGATTTCTCGGAATGAATGCAAACTGCGATACGCTTTATAAAAAGTTTCGTTACACAGATCTTCAGCGATGGCTTCCATCTGCGTATTCTTTAACATATGAAAAATAAATGCAAGGATTTTACGCTCGTAACGACGCATAAGTTCATTGTAAATCTGAACATTTCCATCCTTGATTTCTCTGATCAATTGGGAATCGGTCATTACGTGGCGGCCCTCCTATCGATCCCGGGTACCACTCCAACTGCTCATACATGTTGTACTGCAGCTGGAGTGAAAAGTTGCGGTTATTTGTAAAAGAATTATGAATTTATGTACGAATAAAATATGAGCCTATAAAACCTTCTTGATTCATCACGAAATTCCTGCTAGTTTCGACAAATTGTTCGATAAAGTTCAATTTGCAGTGTGTCAGATGCACACAACAAACTGTCCTTCCCATTATATAATAAAATCAGAAAAATATGGTACATAAACACAAAAAAAAACCGCCGAATCGGCGGTTGCACTTATGGTGCGATTATCGGATAGGAGTGGAGAGAAACCATACTGTACTTTTATTATATGTATACGGTTTCATTCTGTCAATACTTATTTTGAAAACGTTTACCAACTCATTTTATTAAGATTAAATGGGTTGTATTTGATGCCTCTTGGCTTGTTTAATCAAATTGTTTATGGAATGTGGACGAATGAAAGGACTGCCTGCATTGATACGTGGGATTTGCATAGGATCCGTATCCTTCATAGTTATACCTGATTTAGTTGTAAAGGCAAACTTAACTCCTGCTTCCTGAAGATATGTAATCGTATGATCATCATAGCTTCCGAAAGGATACGCATAGGAATCGACGGATTTTGAGCCATTCACTTCAATGAGTTTAGCAAGGCCTGTACGGGTATCGTTCAGGATTCTTTGTTTGAATTCATCGTCTGTTTCTGTTATACCGTTTTGTGTTAGTTTGTTGGTTAACAGAGGCTTGCCATTGTTCATCGCATGCAGAGCATCCGAATGACATTGAAAATCAATACCAGCAAATTCTTTTCTCATCTTCTTAATCTCTTCTCTAGACAAAGAAGGTAACAGTGTTCCACCCGGGTTGTCCATATCTTTGGTAATAACGAAATTCACAGCAGGTATTTTCATCTTTTTGAGTATCGGGAAAGCATTGGTATAGAAGCTTTTGTAGCCATCATCAAACGTTACAAGTACCGCATTGTCGGGAATTGCCGTCCCCTCTGACTTAAAGCTTTTAAACTCATCCATGCTAATGAAATGGTAGCCTTTCCGCTGCATAGCTTCCAACTGCTTTTCGAACAGCGTTGTCGAAATCGTCACGGAGCCCTGTACTTGATCATCGATATGGTGATAAACCAGAACAACAACTTCATTTGAATAAACAACATCGTTGGCTCGAACTAAAGATGGTAAGAAATTCATGAAAGCGATTAACAAAATAAGCATACTTTTCCATAACAATTGAATTTTCATCACGTTCGCCCCACAAGTAATATATATATGAATAGATTGTCATTATATCACGAAGCTTTTTCTTTGAGAATCTATTAATAAAAATAAAATAAGCTGCTCCCTTCCTCTTTTCGAATTGTGCAAAAAAGGAAAGAAAACAGCTTATTTATGATAAAACGATGAGCGTTATACATGCACAGCGTAAGGACCACTGAGCAGCCCAGATGCCCGATCGGCGTCTTCCTGATTTCGAAATGAAAGTCTGAGTACACCGGGAACATCTTCACGGCTTTCAATAATTTGAATGTTGCTTAAATTTATTTTAGCGTTACCAAGTAAGGTGGTAATTTGGCCGATGATGCCAGGATGATCTGGAATATCTACATAAATATCGAATAAGGACGTGATCATCCCTTTTCTGCGTTCAGGCAATTGACTCCGGAACTCACCTGCAGAACGGAATTGTTCAGCGATCCCTTCGCCGTCACTTTGTTCCAGCAGCTTAATAAAGCGAGACATTTCTAGATTCCAATCCTTGAGCAGTTTAAGCAAGACGTCTTTATTGTTAACAAGAATATCGCGCCAAATCATCGGTTCACTGGAAGCGATACGCGTGATATCCCTGAAGCCGCCTGCAGCCAAATTTTGATACAACGGATTCGTTTCGTTATAGCCTCTTACTTGATTTACCAAGGCAACCGCAATAATATGCGGTAAATGGCTGATTGCACCTACGATGTCATCGTGTTCGCGGGCACCTACTTGAACAATTTGCGCCTTGGTCTTCCTCAGCAGCTCCGTCAGACGATCAACCTCAGCTTGCGGTGTACCCTCTGCCGGTGTCAGGACATAGAACGCATTTTCGAACAGGTGCGAGGAAGCTGCCTCCACCCCATGACGTTCGGAGCCTGCCATGGGGTGACCGCCGATAAAATAGACGTTTTCCTTGACAAAGGATGCTGCACTCTCCGTGATTGAAGCTTTAGTACTACCGACATCTGTAATGATACAACCATCTTTCAGAGGGAGCTGCACGAGCTGTTGGACATATTCCTCTAACATACCTACTGGCACGCAAAGAAAAATGTAGTCCGCTCCTTCTACCGCTTCAGCCATACTCGTTGTAGCCGTATCAACAACATTCCGTTTCAGAAGTTTTTCAACTGATTTCGGATTCGGTGAGTGACCGACGACTGTAAATCCTGGTTTTCCTTTATAGCATAGGGCGAGTGATCCACCGATCAGCCCTACACCGAATATCGCAATTTTCGTCAATGAAATCAACCTTTATGATTTAAATTAGGCCTGAACTGCAACCTCAGCTAGCACTTTCGTTAAAGCCGCAATGATTTTCTCATTCTGCTCGCGCGAACCGATTGTAACGCGAAGCGACGTTGGAAAGCCCAACATGTGACCTCCGCGAATGATGATACCTCTGCGCAGCAAACCATTAAATACATCCGCAGCTGGCTTGCCAACATTCACCATGATGAAGTTACCATGTGCCGGAAATGCTTGAAGACCCATCTTGTTGAACTCTTCTGTTAAGTATTGTAAGCCAGCCGTGTTTGCTTCTCGGCAACTTTGGATAAAATCTTGATCTTTAATTGCGGCAAGCGCAGCGGCTTGAGCAAATCTGGTCGTGTTAAAAGGTTCCCGCACTTGATTAATGGATCGAATAACATCTGGATGTCCGATCCCGTAACCAATTCGCAGAGAAGCCAACCCATAAATTTTCGAGAAAGTACGCAGCGCTATGACATTGCGGTATTGACCAATTAATTCTATGCTGTCCGGGAATTCCCCTGTCGTGTTGTACTCACAGTAAGCTTCGTCTAGAACGACGATAACATGATCTGGAACTTTGGCCAAAAACGCCTTAATCTCCGCATCGGTATTCATCGTCCCTGTCGGATTGTTCGGGTTACAAATCCAAACGATTTTCGTACGTTCCGTAATGGCAGCAAGCATGCCATCCAAATCATGTGTTCCTTCTTTCAAAGGAACCTCAATGGACACAGCCCCTTCGATTTCACAGTTATGCTTGTACTGAGGGAACGTGTGTGAAGCCATAACGGATTCGTCACCTTGAACAAGGAAAGCCCGCGCCAGCATCAGAATAACTTCATCAGAGCCTGCGCCAAAAATAAGCTGATTCGTTGCCACGCCAAGGGATTCAGCAACCGCTTCTGTCAATTGAACAGCTCCCCCATCAGGATACAAGCTGATGTTGGATAATTCCGCTTCTATCGCTGCTTTTACTTTGGGCGAGGAGCCGAAAGGGTTTTCGTTCGATGCCAGCTTAATCACTTCTGTCAAACCTAGCTCACGTTTCACTTCTTCAATAGGCTTACCTGGTTGATAGACAGGTAAATGTACAATCGTTTGTTTCGGTTTCATGATAGTCACCTCGTCAATTAGTTATCCGAACGTTTTAATTGTCCCACAAAGTTACGAATTTGCAAGAGTCCTTCCGGATGTGCAGCATCAGCCTCAAGATGAGGCAGTACGTTCTCAATCGTTCGTACAATCGCACTGCCTACTACGACACCGTCACAAAGACTCTCAAAGCGCTTAACTTGCTCACGATTCGAAATACCAAAGCCGACGACAATCGGAACACTGGCTGCTTCCCGTACGGTTGCAAGGAATTCCTCAATGCCTCCGAAGAATTCGGCGCGCTCGCCTGTTACACCTAATGAAGACACACAGTAGACGAATCCGCGAGCTCCAGCTGCAATTCGCTTAACGCGCTCATTGGATGTTGGCGCAACCAGCGGGATAAGATGAATCCCATTTGCTTCAGCAATCGCTCTTGTCTCACTGTCTTCCTCCAACGGAAGATCAGGAATAATGATGCCGCTGATTTCATTCTCCTGCATCGCTTTGAAAATACGATCCAGTCCAATCTGTAACACTGGATTATAATACGTAAAAAGAATAAAAGGCAGCTTAGAACCTCTGCTTCTTGCCTGAAGAGCGACGTCCATGACATCAAAAATGGAAATTTTGCGCTGTAAAGCACGTTCAGAGGAACGTTGAATCACAGGACCGTCAGCTAAAGGATCGGAATAAGGTACACCTAACTCGATCAAGTCGGCACCTGCACGTTCCATTTCAAGAATAAGCTCAAGGGATGCTTCTAGGGAAGGATCACCGATGGTCAAGAAAGGAATCATCGCTGTTTCTCCGCGCTCTTTGAGCTCGGCAAATCGACTATCAATACGATTCATCGCTTATTCCCTCCCCGTGTCGAGATAGCTCATGATGGACTCAACATCTTTATCGCCGCGTCCGGAAAGATTTACGATAATAATTTCATCCTTGGACATGGTAGGAGCTATTTTAACCGTTTGAGCAATGGCATGTGCACTCTCTAAGGCTGGAATGATTCCTTCCGTGCGACTAAGCAGTTGAAGCGCGTCTAGTGCTTCCTGATCCGTGATTGGATAATACGTTGCTCGCTCGATGTCTTTGAGGTAGGAATGCTCCGGTCCAATCCCAGGATAATCCAAGCCTGCTGAGATGGAATGTGCCGGCAGAACTTGACCATACTCATCCTGCAGCAAATAGCTAAGAGAACCTTGGAAAACACCTGGAGTTCCCTTGGTCATTGTTGCAGCATGTTCTTCGGTATGAATACCGTGGCCAGCCGCTTCCACGCCAATCAGTTTCACTGATTCGTCTTGGACGAACGGGTAGAAAATACCCATGGCGTTACTGCCTCCGCCTACGCAAGCAATGACAGCATCAGGCAATCGGCCTTCGGTTTCAAGGATTTGCTCACGTGACTCATCGCCAATGACACGTTGGAAATCACGTACCATCATGGGATAAGGATGCGGTCCTGTAACGGACCCTAGGATATAATAAGTATCCTGAACGTTGCTAACCCAGTAACGAAGCGTTTCATTACAAGCATCTTTCAGCGTACGTGTGCCAGACGTAACAGGTATGACATCAGAGCCAAGCAATTTCATCCGGAAAACATTTAACTGCTGACGCTTCGTGTCTTCCTCGCCCATGAATACTTTACACTCAAATCCCATTAGAGCAGCAACCGTTGCTGATGCAACACCGTGCTGCCCAGCTCCAGTTTCCGCAATAATCTTCTTCTTACCCATTCGTTTAGCGAGAACCGCTTGCCCGATGGTGTTATTAATTTTGTGAGCACCTGTATGATTCAAATCCTCACGCTTCAAATAAATTTTGGCTCCGCCCAAAAGCTCAGAAAGTCGCTCTGCATAATAAAGCGGTGTTGGCCGGCCAGAATATTGTTTTTGTAGGTAGCGCACCTCGGCAATAAATTCAGGATCATTTTTATATTGTTCATAAGCTTCTTCAAGCTCAATCAGAGCATTCATCAACGTCTCGGGAACATAACGGCCGCCGAACTTGCCGAATCTGCCGTGCTGGTCAGGTACTTGCGTCACTTTCGAGTCACCCTTTCCACAAATGCTGTAATTTTGGCTATATCTTTTACGCCATCGGTCTCAACGCCGCTGGAAACATCTACGCCATCGGGGTAATAGGCTGTTACTAGTTGATCAACATTATCAGGTTGTAGTCCGCCTGCTACAAGCAGCGCTACTCCTGCTGAACGCGCCCACTCCTGATAAACAGGAATGCAGTCCCAAGCAAAGGTTTTGCCTGATCCTCCCCCATATACAGGGTCGAACGTATCCAATAAAACAGCATCGACAGTCCCAATATAAGGGTCCAGCTGCGCGGCTACATCCTCTAAATCAGGGACTTTATTTTCTGTTTTGGAAATCGAAACGGACTTGAATACTTGCACCTGTAAATGTTCTCGAACCCATCGGCAAAAGTCAGGTGTTTCCTGACTATGTAACTGGACGACATCAAGTGGAGCCACCTCCAGAATGTCCGTTAAATCCTCCTTGCTCGGATTCACGAATACCCCTACAGTTAGTGGGACAAACACACCATTTGCCTCTTCTGATTTCAAAAAAGAAATCAGTTCTGCAGCCTTCTCTGCCGTGACTTGCCGCTTGCTCGGTGCGAAAACTAAACCGATATGATCTATCGGCAAATGCACGATTGATTTTAACACTTCAACGCTTTGAAGTCCACAAATTTTTACCGTTGGAACCGTCCCCACAGCCATCAAATTCGCCTCTTTCTCCTTCAACTACTTCGCCTTTTGAACCCTCGTACCCATCAGATCATGAACGGCCTGCTCAACAATAGGTTGTCGCATGAAGTGCTCACCGATTAAAACGGCTTGAGCACCCACTTGCTGTAAATAAGTCATATCTTTGACCGTAGAAATGCCACTTTCACTGACGACAGTTTTCCCTGAGGGAATGAATTGAATCAGTTCCTCCGTTGTGCCTAAGTCGGTAACAAATGTTTTCAAATTCCGATTGTTGATACCTATCAATTGTGTATTCAGTTCCAGTGCACGTTCAAGCTCTTCACGATCATGGACCTCAACGAGTGCATCTAGACCAAGATCACTTGCTAGCTTCAGATACTGCTTCATTTGATCTGTCGTTAAAATGGCTGCAATCAGCAGGATAGCATCAGCGCCAATCAAACGCGCTTCATAAATTTGCTTCGGATCAATGGTGAAATCCTTACGAAGCAATGGCACATTCACAGCCTTACGAACAGCTTTCAGGTACTCATTACTGCCTTGGAAGTAGTCCACATCCGTGAGAACGGAGATACAATCTGCGCCAGCCCTTTCATAGGCTTCCGCTAGAAGAACCGGTTCAAAATCATCGCGAATCAATCCTTTGGACGGGGAGGCCTTCTTCACCTCTGCAATTAAACCCATTGCACGGTTTTTCCGTGTAGTTAACGCTTGTTCAAAGCCTAAACAAGGAGGCATGTCCGAGATTAACCTCTCAGCATCCTTGATTGAAAAGCTGCTCATCGCTTCAACCTCTACCCGCTTAGTGGCAACAATTTTATCAAGAAACATGGCAAAGTTCTCCTGTATATTGGATTAATTCATTCAATTTTTGTTCCGCACGACCGGAATCAATGACGTCGGCCGCTAATTTCACACCCTGTTGAAGGGTTCCGACTTGGCCAGTCACATAGAAGCAGGCTGCAGCATTTGCAAGTACGATATCGCGGTAAGGTCCCTTCTCGCCAGCAAAAATATGACGAATGATTTCAGCGTTTAATATCGCATCTCCACCCGCTACGTCTTTGATACTATGTGAGCGTAAGCCAAGTTCATCCGGAGTAATGAGATAAGTACGAATGGTGTCAGCTTTCAGTTCCGTTACTTTCGTAGGTGCTGATATGCTGAACTCATCCAAGCCATCCTCGCTTGCTACGACCAAAGCTCGTTTCAGTCCAAGGGCTTGCAGCGCTTGCGCAATTAGCTCAGTCTTCGTGCTGTCGAATACACCAAGCACTTGACGGTCAGCGCCCGCTGGATTGGTTAAAGGCCCCAGCAAGTTGAATACGGTTCTGAAGCCTAGCTCACGCCGAGGTGCCGCTACATGCTTCATGGATTGATGGTACGCCTGGGCAAACATGAAGCAGATGCCTGTTCTGTCTAAGCATTTAGCCGCTTGCTCTCCGCTTAACGTAATCTTCACACCAAGAGCTTCTAGGACGTCTGCGCTTCCGCTTTTGCTCGACATCGCCCGATTGCCATGTTTCGCTACGCGAATCCCCCCAGCAGATGCAACGATCGCTGCCGTTGTGGAGATATTGAACGTCTCTGCGCCATCTCCGCCAGTCCCGCATGTATCCAGCAGATCATTCTGGCGTACATTGACCTGAACCGCTTTGCTCCGCATCGCTTCAGCGAAGCCCGTAATCTCCTCCAGCGTCTCTCCTTTGATTCGAAGTGCGGTAAGCAGACTGCCGATTTGAGCCTGAGTCGCAGCACCATCCATGATTTCTGACATGACGCCGCGCGCTTCCTCACGCGACAAATGACTACCGCTAACGACTTTCCCGAGCGCTTGCTGTATATGAATAAGTCCACTCATGACTAGAGTCTCCTCTCCTTCTCTCCCTTAAGAGTTAACAAAATAATCTTTGTTTATATCGCTAACTGGTCTAGGCTCAGGGCTGAACATGGCCTCTGCCATCCGAATTGATTTGAGCAAAGCTGTCGCTTTATTAACCGTCTCTTGGTATTCACTTTCAGGAACTGAATCCCATACAATACCGGCTCCGGCTTGCACGTAGGCTTTGCCTTTTTTGAAAATAATCGTACGGATCGTAATGCAAGTGTCCAAATTCCCCGAAAATCCTAAGTAACCAATCGCTCCGGCATAAGCACCGCGAGATTCTGGCTCCAGCTCAGCAATAATCTCCATCGCTCTCAGCTTCGGCGCTCCAGACACCGTCCCTGCAGGCATACAGGAAAGAAAAGCATCGAAGAAATCTTTGTCTTTTGCAATTTTACCAGAAACGTTTGAAACGATATGCATGACGTGTGAATACCGTTCAATGTCCATGAAAGTATCGCACTTCACAGTTCCGAATTCCGATACACGCCCGATGTCATTGCGACCTAAGTCCACCAACATCAAGTGTTCAGCGCGTTCTTTCTCATCTGCGAGCAATTCTTTTTCCAGGGCAAGGTCTTCTTCTGGTGTCTTTCCTCTAGGTCTTGTACCCGCAATTGGGCGCGTCTCTACTTTCTCTTCTTCAACGCGAACCAACAGCTCCGGCGATGTGCCAACGACGACTTCATCATCCATTTTGAGCACGTACATATAGGGCGAAGGATTCATCGTACGCAGTACTCGATACACTTGCAATGGTGAAACATTCGTTTCCATTTCAAAACGCTGCGACAACACGACTTGGAAAATATCACCGGCTCTGATGTATTCCTTCGCTTTATTCACGTTGGCGATATACTTTTCTTTCGTTATGTTGGATCGAATTTCGCCGAGATCCGGTTCAGACACAATCGGATTGTGAGTCATCGTATCGGACCCAAGCGGACGCTTAATCTTCTCGATGGTGGCATCGATTTTCTCACAAGTCGCATGATACGCTTTTACAATCTCAGCATCCGTAGCAAAAGGTTGAACATGCACATTGGCAATCACTTTGATCTGCTGTTTGAAATGATCGAACACAATGACTTGATCGCAGAACATGAATTGAATATCATTCATTTGTAAATCATCAATTTGATGAGCAGGGAGATTTTCGTAGTACTGAAGCAAATCGTATCCGAAAAATCCGACAGCACCGCCTGTAAAACGCGGCAAGTCCGCAAGCTGAGGACTGGAGTAGGATCTTAGATAGGCTTTCAACACATCGATTGGTTTCTCGTCTAAAACCTTATTCTCGGTTTGTGTTTCAACCATGGTCTTCCCATGCTTCGCCTTAATCATCAAGAAGGGATCGCTGCCGATAAAGGAATATCGAGCCCATTTCACTCCGCCCTCAACACTTTCTAAGAGGAAGGCACGCGGTTCTTGGTAAAGATGTTGAAATACACGTATCGGGGTTTCAGTATCTGCTAACAAATGACGTACGACAGGAATGAGATTATAATTTTTGGCCAAACGAATAACTTCTTGAATTTCAGGTGTATACATGGAAACATCCCCTCTCAGCTTGTGCGACTCGTCGATCTCAGTGGTGCAGAAAGCTCTATTCGAATGACAAAAAAACCTCTACCGAAGTAGAGGTTGACTTTAGTTAAAGTAGAAGTTCAATGGAATATGAAAAAAGAAGCCATGGCTATGTATGAACAAACAGACGCCCTCGAATAGAGTCGCTCTTATCTTCACACAAACCTATGTTACCTTTTCTCATCTCAACTGGGCTAAGCTCTACTCGACTAAATGCTTCTCTACTTACCTAAACTCATCTACTCACACTATACTACCGTGTTGCTTCATTTGTCAATTTAACAATATCAGGTCGTAGCGCCTTAGCTTCCTTCAAGTAAATATGGTTGATCTCAGCTTGGCTTTTGGTTGTGTTAACCTGCACCATAAAACGGATACATTTGGGCAATGCGTTCTCAACCGGTACTTCCAGTGAACACATTAATGGGACTAATTCCCAACCTACCATCGTGCGGATCGCACGGGCAGGGAATGTTGCCGTAATATCTTCTGTTACTGTAATGAAAACGGAACAAATATCTTCAGGTCGAAAATCATTCGCATCTACAATTGCTGCAAGCAGTTCACTGGTAGCGGTTAAAATCTCCTGAGCCTCATTGTGTTCAACCGTCGTCGCTCCACGAATTCCCCTTAAGAACATCGGCTAACTCTCCCCTTTTAAAAGCTCAACAATTTGTCTGACTTGTTCTACCGTGACATCCTTACGGATTTCTACTTTGCCGATCTCCGTTGGGATGATGTAGACCATTGTGCCTTCTTTGAATTTCTTATCATGCATCATCGCGCTCATGATGCTATCCGTATCCAAATGAGACGGAATGCTGACGGGCAATCCAAATTTCTCGAAAATCGCCTTCGTCACCATGTGGATGTCCTCGGAATAACCGAACTGCTGAGCTAATTTTGCAGCCCCCACCATACCGATTGCTATCGCTTCACCATGCAGCAGCTCGCCATAACCAGCGACTGCTTCCAAGGCGTGACCAATCGTATGACCGAGATTCAAAATGGCACGCAAATCATTCTCACGCTCATCTTGAGAAACAACGATAGACTTGACTTTACAACCTATGTAAAGCGCATAACTGAGCGCTTCCGGATCTAAGGCAAGCAGCTTCTCCGCATTGTTGTCGCACCACTGCGTGAATGCAGCATCCCAGATCAAGCCATGCTTGATTACTTCCGAGAGGCCCGCTTTCACCTCGCGGGGCGGCAATGTTAGCAGCAAGTCGATGTCGAAGAGAACGAGCTCGGGCTGGTGGAACGCCCCGATGATGTTCTTCGCCATCGGATGGTTAACCGCGACCTTGCCGCCGACGGAACTGTCGTGGGCAAGGATCGTTGTCGGGATCTGCGCGAAGCGGATCCCGCGCATGAAGCTCGCCGCAGCGAAGCCGGCGAGATCGCCGACCACGCCTCCTCCAAGGGCGACGATCGCAGAACTGCGATCGAGGCCCGCTTGGAGGGCGGCGGTGACAATTCCCTCGAGCTGCGCGAGGGATTTGGTGGTTTCGCCTGCGGGCACGACGCAGGCCGTGGCGGCGAAGCCGCCCTCACGGAGCAGCGTCATGACGCGCTCCAGGTGCAGCGCAGCCACCGATTCATCGGTGACAACGAGTAGCGGCGACTTGCGGCTAAGCTTCGCCCGGTCAAACAGAGCCGTGATATCGTTAAGAATGCCTTGGCCGATATAAATAGGATAAGACCGTTCTCCAAGATCTACGGTGAGCTCTCTCATATTAGTAGCTCTCCACTTGGGCTAAGAAATTGCTTAAGTTCGCACGAATTTCCTCGAGGGAGTCTCCTCCAAATTTGTCCAAGAAAGCATTTGCTACTTCCCAAGCAATTACATTCTCCATAATTACTCCTGCAGCTGGGACCGCACAAGTGTCCGAACGCTCCACTTGAGCTGTGAATACTTCCTTCGTATCAATATCTACGCTTTGCAGCGGTTTATAAAGAGTCGAGATGGGTTTCATGACACCGCGCACGATGATTTGCTCACCCGTTGTCATACCGCCCTCGAAGCCGCCTGCGCGATTCGTTCTGCGACTAAAGCCATCCTCTTTTGTGTATAAAATTTCGTCATGAACATTGGAGCCTCTACGCTCTGCAGCTTCGAAGCCGATTCCGAATTCAACACCTTTGAAGGCTTGAATAGAAAGAACCGCTTGCGCGATTTTACCATCCAGCTTACGATCCCATTGCACATGGCTGCCAAGTCCTACAGGAACGCCTTCAATGATAACTTCAACGATCCCGCCGAGTGTATCTCCATCTTCCTTGGCTGCGTCGATTGCGGCGATCATTTTGGCTTCAGCCTCTTTATCAACTACGCGTACCGGAGATTCTTCTGTAATGCGAATAAGTTCATCGACTGGAAGCTCTTGACGCTCTACTTCTACATCACCGATACGGATAACTTGGCCTGCTACTTTAATGCCGAACTCAGCCAACAATTGGCGTGCTACAGCGCCAGTTGCTACACGCATCGTTGTTTCACGCGCGCTTGAACGCTCAAGAATGTTGCGCAAATCTTTTTGATTATATTTGAGGCCGCCGTTTAAATCCGCATGTCCTGGACGAGGACGGTTTACACGACGCTTGCCTTCATTATCCTCTTCTACCGGCTCAATTCCCATTACCGTTGTCCAATGCTTCCAGTCGTTATTAACTACAACAAGCGCGATTGGAGCTCCTGTGGTTTTGCCATGGCGTACTCCGCCTGCAATGGTTGCTGTATCTTTCTCAATCTGCATCCGACGACCGCGGCCATAGCCTTTTTGACGTCTATGTAATTGGAAGTTCAAATCCTCAAAGTTTAGAGTTACATTGCTTGGAAACCCTTCAATAATCGCAGTCAGCTGCGGGCCGTGCGTTTCACCTGCTGTTAAATATCTCACAATCTATTACCCCCTATGAGTTTTGCGAAGCATCACAAGCTTCGTAAGCATACACTTTTGAGTTGTTGCTTTCATTAAACACTTTAGCGCTTTGACGCGCGATTATCTTTTGTCATTATAGTATAGGTACTCGGGTTTGGCAACAGCACAAACGCAAAAACACGCTTCGCACGTAAGGGAGAATCCCCTTAGCGAGAGCGTGTCTACATCTAGTCATGAGCAAAGATTACCCGTGCATAGGCTGCTTTTGGACGACTCTTGGGAGTTCGGAGAGCTGTGGATCATTCATGAGACCCACGATCTGTGACGAGTCCACACCCAAAATCTGCGCACATTCCTGAATGGAGATCATTCCCCTGCGATAAGCAGTAATCACTTTGCGTTTGTCCATAATTGCCTCCTAAGAGATATTGCCTTAGCAATAACTTGCATCGTACATCTTAGTATTGGAATTTATGGAAGAACTTATACACCCTTTTTGCGATAAAAGAAAGTGTCTGCGGGTTCAAGATCATATTGCCCTGGAGAGAATATTTGCTCTGTAGACCCAACGAACAATAAACCGCCAGGTTTCAGCGCTTTTGAAAATTTCTGATACAGGACATGCTTTGCTTCTTCCGTGAAATAAATGATGACATTACGGCAAACGATGAGATCATATCCCGTATCAAATGTATCGACAAGCAGGTTTTGCTTTTGAAATTTAATAGATTTTTTAAGATCGTCCGTAATATGATACATCATTTGTTCTTGTCGGAAATATTTCTTTGCATACTTCTCAGGCACATCTCGCAATGAACGATCGAGGTAGATCGCTTTGCGTGCTTTTTCCAAGGCGCCATCATCAATATCCGTCGCATGTAGATGGACCTCATTAAGCGCCCCCTGTTCTGCCAGTATCATCGCTAGCGTATAAGGCTCTTCCCCTGTTGAACAAGCCGCACTCCATACCTTCAAGCGTCTGTTCTTCTTCAACATCTCGGGTATAAATTTCTGCTCAACGAGCTCCCAACGATTCGGATTCCGCCAGAACTCAGAAACATTAATCGTCATACGATCCAGAAATTCATAGAATAGTTCTTTATCCTTCATCATCGCATCAAAAAAAGCGACAAACGTATTATAACCACGCTTCATCCGTAGAGTTGTTAAACGTCTTTTCATTTGCGCTTCTTTATAAAGAGCAAGATCAATGGACGTGTGTTCTTTTACTTTTTTAATAAATAACAAAAAATCTTGATCTTCCATGCTGTCCACCCACCTTGGTCAATTTCTGTTAACATACATTCTGTAAGCAAATGCCAATATCCTTTATAATACGACAAAAAAAAGAACCCGCATCCGTTATGATGTCAGGTTCCTTGATTGGTCGAACTAGATCCATTGTTGAATGACTTTACTGTATTCAAAAAGCTCGTCCGATTTAAAGAAATTGCTAATTTCGCGCTCAGCGCTCTCAGGTGAATCCGAACCATGAATGAGATTTAAATGCGTATGTACAGCATAATCACCACGTATAGTTCCCGGAGCAGCTTCAAGAGAATTCGTTTTCCCAATCATCGTGCGGGATAAAGCAATGACTTGTTCACCTTGCCACACCATCGCGAATACAGGTCCTGACGTAATAAATGTCACAAGTCTTTCGAAAAAATCTTTACCTTTATGCTCCGCATAGTGAAGTTCGGCTTGCTCTCTCGAAATAACCGTTAGCTTGCTGCCGATTAATTGAAAGCCCTTCTGTTCAAAGCGTTTTACAATTTCGCCTACAAGGCCGCGCTGTACGCCATCCGGTTTAACCATCAAGAATGTTTTTTCCATGTAAGGACTTCCTCCTTATAGTTTCCGTAAGAAACATCTGCATAAACTTACTCTTGGTTCAATCTATGTATTCTCCACTAGTTTACACTTTTTGTCAGCTTTTCTCAAATCGAAGAACAATCCATTAATAAGAACGATTTCCGATAAAATGTGCAATTTCAATGAGATCTTTCTTAGCTTGAACATTTGGCAGTTTGTCCAGAGAAGCAATGGCCTTATCAATATACTTCTGAGACAACAAATCTGCTTTATCAATGCCTTCACTACCACGGATCATATCCAAGAATTGAGTGACATCGGTTTGTCCATCCAGCTTATGTATACGGTCTAGTTCTGATAAAATGAGCGGCTTCAAGGATTCGTCCTGCATGGCAAGCAGAACTGGAATCGTTATGTTTCCTTGTTTGACATCGCTGCCCGGCGGTTTCCCTATTTGCTTTTCCGTGCCAATTAAATCCAGAATATCATCCCGTATTTGAAACGCCATACCTACGTTATATCCAAAAGCATACAGCTTGCTGCTTATCCAATCAGGTGCATCAGCTGCCATGGCCCCTAATTGGCATGAAATGGCAATAAGTAGTGCCGTTTTACGTCTAATCCGTAATAGGTAATCTCGAATGCTTTGCTCTGAGTGGAAAAAGAAACGAATTTGCTCCATTTCCCCAATTGACATCTCTACAATGGCCTTAGACATAATTTGATGGACTGCCGGCTTATGAATTTGAGTAATGACCCCTAAAGCTTTGGCAAAAATAAAATCACCCGTGAACATGGCAATCCGATTATCCCACTTGGATCGGACGGTCAATTGTCCGCGTCTTGTGTTTGCATCGTCAATCACATCATCATGAACAAGCGATGCCATATGTATGAGCTCGAGCGGTACCGCGACATGCTTCATCGTTTGGAGATGATAGCTCCCAAACTCGCCTGAAAGCAGAACAAAGACGGGGCGAATCCGCTTTCCTCCCGCTTTCAGTAAATGCATAGAGGTTTCTCGCAGCATCGCATGATCTGTATACACGCTTTCCTCGAGCTCTTTTTCAATTGCAGCTATATCCTTTTTCTTTCTTGTATAGATTTCCATTAGATTTTTCATTCTGTCACCCGTGCGTTCATTTTCTCTGACCATAAACCAATACTTACCGGCTTCGGCAGGAAACCAAGCTCATAACAGTACTTGTAATACGTAGCAAGTCCTTCCCATTGTTCCGATGCAAAATCATAACATAGCGTATGAAAATAATGATGCCAATACTGCGATGTCCCACCAACTGTACTTTGTGCTTCGCGGATCATTTCTTCCGGATTTTTGTGTGCTTTGGCTTTACTTGCCATGAAAGCCTCAAAAGCAGCTGCTACTAATTCCGGATACTTCTCGGTTGTCTCTCTTCGAATCGCCCATACGGCAAATGACATCCATTGTCCCGTCCATTTGGCCCATTCTTGCCCAAGATCTGTAATCATATACGTTTGATTGTGCCAACTCTCTTTAATCGCATCGTCTCCGATCAATAAAGCCCCATCTGCTTTTTCCATCATCTTTTCTAAATTAGGTTTCGCATATTCATATGTCGGGTTCCCATTATAGAATTTTTGGAGAATGATTTTGAGTAAATTCACTGATGTAGCTGAGGTTGTAGGCAACACAATATGTCCATTCGCAATTTCACGTAACGGCTTTTCATGGAACAATAAAATGGAATTCACTTCTCCATAGGCGCTAACGGAAAGATCCGGATACAACATGTAATTTTCAAAGGATTCTCCGTAAGCAAAGGAAGAAATGGGCCCCATGTCGATGTTACCAGCAGCCATTTCTTGATTAAGGGATGTTGGGACTTGTTCAATAATGTCGACCTCAGAGCTCTTCATAAGTTCGGGAAAGTAATAGTAGATCGGCCAAACGTTCGTATAATTAATCCGGCCAATTCGTAGTTTAGGGTCTAGGTTGCTCATTGTTATCTCCCCATCTTCTGTATAAGGAATGTTCAATGTCCATGCTATCCAGCACTTTACCCACCAAAAAATCGACCATTTCATCGATAGAACACGGACGATTATAAAAGGCCGGCATTGCCGGGAGCATGCGTACCCCCATTCTTGACAAGGTTAGCATGTTCTCCAAATGTATGGCGTGCAATGGCGTTTCCCTTGGAACCAGGATTAATTTTCTTCCTTCTTTGAGCATGACATCCGCTGTTCGCTCCAATAAATTATCAGATGAACCATGAGCGATCCCTGATAAAGTTCCCATTGAGCAAGGAATCACAACCATGCCCTTGGTCCGAAAAGAACCACTTGCCACGGTTGCCCCAATATCAGCAATTGGATGATAGTCAAAAGAGCCTGCGCGGCCGCCAAAATGTTCCTGCAGCATTTCTTGGCGTTTGCCTGCGTTCCAATCCAATTCGTCATGCAATACTCTCCAGCCTGCATCCGTAACGATTAGATGAACATTTAAGCCTTGATCCAGCAGTACTTGGCTGAGCCGCACCCCATAGATAGCACCACTAGCTCCAGTAATCCCTACTACCCAATTGCCGCTCATGAATGCTGACTCACTAGCACATCAAGTAAGGTGAAGGCAAACATCACTAAGCTCAGTACACCGTTCATCGTGAAAAATGCTGTGTTCAATTTGGACAAGTCTTGCGGTGAGACAAGTCGATGTTCTTTGTACAAAATAAAATAAGCGATAATAAGTCCAATTAAATAGAACCAACTCAAGTGTGTAATGAAAAACAATGTGACTAGACCAACAGCAGTAAGAACATGTAGGACACGAGCGGTATTCAAGGCAGCCTTAATCCCGAATCGGCTTGGTAAGGAATGAAGACCTTCATTCCGATCAAACTCGGCATCTTGACAAGCATAAATCAAATCGAAACCTGCGCTCCAACATACTACTGTCAAGTAGAAAATAATCGAAGACCATGTAAATTGACCGGTTACGGCAACCCAGCCTCCAAGTGGAGCTAATCCTAAGGTCAAACCTAAGACAAAGTGACAAGTCCATGTAAACCTTTTGGTGTACGAGTAAAAGACAAGAAAAAACACTGCAATTGGCAGCAGTTTCATGGATAAAGAGCTTAAATTAGAGGTCGCCCAGAAAAGCATCGCAAACGAGATAATGATATAAATAATAACCTGTTGAATGGAGATAAGCCCCGCGGGTATGGCTCGATTCTCCGTCCTTGGATTTCTTTTATCAATGGCTTTATCAATCACACGATTCAAGGCCATCGCTGCAGTTCTCGCTCCAACCATCGCAAGCGTAATCCAACCGATCTGGGCCCAGCTAGGCAGATGTCCATTTAATACGACTGAGCCTAGAATGGCTCCCATGAAGGCAAAAGGCAAGGCAAACACACTGTGCTCAAATTTAATCATTTCCAAAAATATTTTCAATTTAGTAAACATAGCTGACTACACTCCTGATTTCGTTTTCCCCTTAGTACCTATATGCAAGGCAGCAACCCCACCTGTTAATGGGTACGCCTCTACATGCTCCAATCCTTGTTTCGTAAAAATAGCGGCTAACTGTTTATGGTCTGGAAAATGGATCAATGATTCCGGCAGCCATTTGTACTGTTCGTACTTCTTTACAATTAGTTTGCCCAAAAATGGCAGTACGCGTTGAAAATAAAAATAATAAATGGACTTGAACGGCTGCCAAGTTGGTTTGGAGAGCTCTAGAGACACAACTAGCCCTCCGGGCTTAACGACACGCTGCATTTCACGGATGACCTGCTCCAAATCGGGTACATTACGAAGAGCAAATCCGATCGTTGCATAATCAAACGTGTTGTCGTCAAACGGAAGACTCATCGCATTGCCTTGAATGAGCTCAATCTGCTGATCCAAGTGAAGCTGCTTGATTTTCTCTGCACCGTAATCCAGCATGTTTTGGCTAAAATCCAGCCCAACCATTTTACCGCTTCCACTTGCCTGAGCAAGACTGATCGTCCAGTCGCATGTGCCGCAGCACAGGTCAATAGCTGTCTCCCCCGGCTGAACGTTCATCTTCTTCATTGTGAATTTACGCCATGCTTTATGCCTACGAAAGCTTAGGATACTGTTCATAAGATCATATTTGGGTGCAATACTTTCAAAGACTGAGTGAACGAACTCTTCTTTGGTTTTGGTCGTATTCGTTTTGCTATTTGTTTTTGTCATATTCATCTGGATGTCACCTCAAATTTCTTCTAGCACTTTGGGCTGCTTCGCTGAGAATCGAAGAAACGGCTCCCCAATGTGAAACAGTTCACTTATTAGTTTATCCGATTCAAGTTGCTGTACTTTGGACTGCAACTGCTTGGTGTGGGAGTCCAGCATCTGATAAAGCTGCGAAGTAATATTATATTTATGAATGAGTGTACGAAGTCTAGTTTGATCGGATTCATCCGCATGCAGTTGCTTCCGTTCTTCCTTCGTACCATGCTGAAGAATGTGCCAGAATCCCCAGCTGTCCCTGAAATTCGCCGCAGATTCTACGCGGAAAATTTCTTCAAAAATAACCTCACACTTGGCATAGCTTCTCAGAATATCCGGCCATGCTTGATCATACACCTCAGTCATAAAGTCAGAGAAAGACAAAAACAGCTGAGATTTAATTTCCACGGTTAGGTGGATGTAATCTTCTGCCGTCAATTTCAATTGCTTCATTTTCATGTAGATATTCATTTTGAGCCGGTTGACTTCACAGATTGCATTCGACAACTGTTTAATCATCTCGATCTGGCCTGCCTGTGCAAGGAGATTATAAAAGCGGGAACTGAAATAATCCCCTGCAAGAACTTTTAATTGCCTAGATCTTGCTGCCTTTTTCTCTTTGACATCATTAGATGCTGTAACCAAATCATGGGTATCGAGCGCTAGTTGAACAAGCGACGTAGCTAGCGTATACAACTCGCTTGAAGAACTGAACTTACTGTTTCCGTTCAAGAATGCAAACAACAGACGTGTGCGAAGCTCCGGAAAATCGGGCAAGTCTGTGTGATTTTGAATCATATCATACTCTGTGTATTGCTTAGCGATCTCTGGGATCCGATAAGAATTCATGCAAAAGCCTCCGTAACCGTGTGCCAAATCATTTATGTTCAAAACATGCTCAATTCAAGTCATTATATCATAACACGTAAATAGAAGCACATTTAATTATAAGGGATATCTTTGCTGCCATTTAGAGGTGTATGTGATACGAAAACGGTTTTGTAATTGCTGTTCAAGTTGAATAAGGCTGAGTTCATTCGCGTTCTTCTCCATATCTTTCCCATATTCGCGCTCTGCAACCATAGCCAGCACAAGCTGTGTAGATGTTGAATCTGTAACGCCCGAATAATCGATGACACGAACCCATATTTGATTGACATTTTTCGTTTTCGTGATCATGGTTTGTGCGATTGTGTACAAATCTCGATAGACGGCAGCAGAATCCGCGTTTTTCGGTAAGCTCAAATCAAGGGACATGCGGGAGTTGCTCAGCTCAACTTTGCGAATCCGCAGGTGAAGTGGGACTTGCACCAGTAAATCTACCATATTATTATTTGTTAGCTCCCCTGCACGATTGCTTGACCAATTATAAGGCGAACCTAACCCTGAGGAACGATCCATCTTCGGAAGTAGAGATAGACAGACGACTATTATAATAGATAGACCTAACGTCAACACAATACGCATCGACCATTTCATGAACAAGCACCTCCTACACTTTGCAAGCACCAAACGAGTTAACTAAGCATTCGGTAGTTCCAAGCCCTATACATCATTCTACAAAGAAAAAAAGCAGGCTATGCCTGCTTTAACAATTATAAATTATTCTTCTGTGTCAATCGTACCGTACTTGGTCATGATAATTGCCTTGCCTCTAACCTTTACTGCGGATGTATGCTCCGTGAACTGAGCAATCATAACTTCGCCCTTGTCCAGCTTTTCTGTATGATGAAAGCGAGTATCTTGACCACGGGTTAGCCCGATAACATGTACACCATTATCCTTGGCTTTAATAACGAAATATTCATTGCCATTCGTATTCGGGTTATTCGATTTATTCGGTTGATCCATTTCCATCCTCCGTTCTTGCCCTAAACTACAATCCTAATCTTCATGATGCCAAAAAAGGTATCGGGAAGTCAACCGGCCTTAAATTGTTATCTCGTTGGAGGCAGCTTTCGTTCCCTTTTGGTAAAATTTCTTAAATGTCGTTGGCAGCATGTTCTTGGATCCTATCCGTATGAGTAAATCAGATAGCTTGACCGTGCCAAATGCAAATAACATACCTGCGAATACATCGATCAGCCAATGAATTTGTAAGTACAAGGTTGAGAAAATGATTGCCGCGCAGTAGGTGACCATCATCGTTTTGAATATACGGTCCTTTTCTCGCAGGGCGAGAAGAAGCATAGCAAAAGAGATGGAAGTATGCATACTAGGGAAACAGTTCATCGTAGCCACAAGTAAAGAGTTTTCATCCGTAAAAACACGGTACAATAAGTCAGGCTGCTTATTCACATACCAAACTTCATGCAGCAAAATTAAATTGTAAAAGGGCAAAATAAGTGGGAATTGCAGCATGTGGCCGGATAAGGCATAAGAAAGCATTTTTTTAATACTGCGTGTCCAGAAGCTCCGCACAATGCAGATCCACAAAGATAAGACAAAGCCGTAGTTATAAATCCAAACCATCGCTTTATCTAGAAAAGGGGATGCAATCCATCTCGCCCATCCGCCCGTATTCAACGGAATTGCGTTCATATACGCATCCCAATGCCAAGGATGGCGGTTATTTTCAAACATCCAATTGGCGATTCTCCACCAGAAACCATTTCCCGTCCCGTAAAAGTAATAAAATACGCCTAGTAAAGGAATACCAAAAAGGAAGAATCGTTTCCAATCCACATCAACTTGGTCTTTGCGGATACCTAGCAAACAAATTAACAGCAGGATCCAACATTCCTTACTCCAATTCCCAACCGTACCGATGCGCCAAACCAAGAAAATAGAAGCGATAATGCCAAACATCGTCCAATCTTGCGATTTCACGAGCGCGTTCAGTTTCAACTTATTCAAGACCGTTCCCCCTACATCTTCTAAGAAGTTCTATCTGTTTTGGAACAAGTCTCTTCATGAGAAAAAGACATCGGACTTTCGATGTCTTTTTCATAATCGGAGTAACACGATTCGAACGTGCGACCTCACCCACCCCAAGGGTGCGCGCTACCAGGCTGCGCCATACCCCGTTTGTAGCTTAAGTTTACTTATTCACTTTTGTAATTATAGTAGGAGATTTTGGAATTGTAAAGGCATTTTCTATTAGCAATAAACAAAGCCGCGACAGCTATTAGCGGTCACGGCTTTGTTGTTATATAACGTTCAATAGTATGTAAAACGCGATTATTGAATGCCATCTTTAAGTGCTTTACCAGGTTTGAAAGCTGGAATTTTGCTTGCTGGAATTTCGATCTCATCACCAGTCTGTGGATTACGTCCTTTACGAGCAGAACGTTCACGAACTTCAAAGTTACCGAATCCAACTAGTTGTACTTTATCCCCGCCTTGCAGCGCTTCGGAAATTGCATCAAAAACAGCATCAACTGCTTTAGTTGCATCTTTCTTGGAAAGCTCAGAGGTTTCAGCAACCTTGTTAATCAATTCAGATTTATTCATGCCATTCACCTCCCCCCAAGATTTCTCACTTCCGTTACTTCCTGTTTTCACCGTTTCTTCAGAAAATATACATTATCCAATGAAAAATCGTTGATTTTCTTAGTAAAAATGAACTTCGAAAGCAGACGAATAAATTTATAGTAATACACTCCGACAGCAATTTCAAGTATCGTTTACCAAATTATGTGGGTATTTTTGCTATTAAACGACAAAAAACACTCTTTTGAGTGTTTTTTGTCTACATATTTACAAAATTATAGCAATTAAACCGCCAGATCCTTCGTTAATAATTCGGCCAAGCGTCTCTTGCAGTTTATAACGCGCATTGTCCGGCATCTGGGCAAGCTTCCCTTGAATCCCCTCGCGAACAATTGAATGAAGCGATCTTCCGAATATATCGGACTCCCATATTTTAAGCGGATTGTCTTCGAAATCTTGCATGAGATAGCGGACAAGTTCTTCGCTTTGCTTCTCCGTACCGATAATCGGTGAGAACTCCGACTCTACATCCACACGAATCATATGAATAGACGGCGCTGTAGCCCGTAAACGGACACCGAACCTAGATCCTTGACGTATTAACTCCGGCTCATCCAAAGCCATCTCAGCGAGCGTCGGAGGCGCTATGCCGTAGCCTGTCGTTTTCACCATCTCAAGCGCCTCAGCGAATTGATCATATTCTCGTTTCGCATGCGTGAAATCCTGCATGAGCTGAAGCAGATGATCTTTGCCGCGAATTTCTACCCCGACAACTTCAACCAGAATGCGGTCGTATAGCTCATCAGGCGCAAACAAGTCAATCTCCGCTACACCCTGCCCCATATTAAGTCCGGCCAAAGCGGCTTTATCAATGAACTCATAATCGCCGAATTGACTAACGACACGATCAACGTCGCGAAGGCGTCTAATATCTTGAACCGTATCACGTACGGAAGCTTCGAATTGAGTCCGCAGCCAATGATTCTCGTCAAGAACCATCACCCAGCTTGGTAAGTTCACGTTCACTTCATGAACTGGGAACTCATAAAGCACTTCACGCAGCACAGAGACCATTTCCTCTTCGCCTGCGCTTGCTACACTCATTGTCACAACAGGGACGTCATAGCGGCTTTGCAGCTCGCTGCGCAGCTCAAGCGCAGGCTCACTATTTGGTTTCTGTGAGTTAATGATGACAATGAAAGGTTTGCCTACTTCTTTCAGCTCATTAATGACTCTTTCTTCTGCCAACACGTACGAAGACCTCGGAATATCAGAAATCGTACCATCGGTAGTTACAACAACACCGAGTGTCGAATGCTCCTGAATGACCTTGCGAGTTCCGATTTCAGCTGCTTCCTGGAATGGAATCGGTTCATCGAACCAAGGTGTATTAATCATCCGCGGTCCGTTCTCGTCTTCATAGCCTTTGGCGCCATCGACTGCGTAACCTACACAATCAACAAGGCGAACATTCACATTCAGCCCTTCGGCCACCGAAATTTGGACCGCCGTATTCGGTACGAATTTCGGCTCCGTTGTCATAATCGTGCGGCCAGCAGCGCTCTGCGGGAGTTCATCGGTAGCCCGGATCCTATCCGCTTCACTTTGAATGTTAGGAAGCACTACAGATTCCACAAAACGCTTAATAAAGGTTGATTTTCCTGTCCGGACCGCTCCAACAACCCCCAGGTAAATGTCCCCTCCCGTTCGTTCTGCAATGTCCTTAAAGATATCCACTTTCTCCAAGAGAATCCCTCCTACAGTTTGGTCGTCAACTGACTTTTGTGACGGTAACAATTGACTACTCGTACATTCATTTGGACTAGTAAGAAATATATGTACTTTCGATAGAAATATGATAGATGCGTATAATCTTTTTTTTGACGCTCATATTTTATGAAGCACATACGGCTTTCTTTATAGAACCATATTTAGGGGAACTTGACGCTAGATCAAAGTCTCACCACATTGAGAAAATATATGATTGACTTGTATCGGTTATTCTGAAAATCTAAAAAAACCTCTTACAGATTTCTGTAAGAGGTTGCGTCTATTGTTTATTCTGCGGCATGGGCTGATTATTTTGCCATAAATACGGATTGCTTCGTATAGGCACGAAATAAGTTTTATTTACGAGAATCTCTCGCAAATCCTGATCTGACTTCAAAGAGCTTACTAACGAATTGCTTTGGATAAGCTGCATCATGTCCATCGCATAATCAATCGATACATCACCCGTTTGCTTGTTTACCAAATAGGATATGAAATTTTTGCGATTGTAAACGGACTTGATCTCGGGAGATTTCATGCCTAGCTTATCAAAATCTACATAGTCAAAAGCTTCATTAATAGCAATCCCCGGAGGCAGGTTACCCTCATGCTTTACCTTGTAATCATTGATCTTCTTCTGGACGTCCTCCACACTTTGATAAGCGGATATATCCATCAACTTCACCAATGGCTTTGTTTCCACATCGACCAGCACATAGATAAAAATGCCGCCGCTTTCGAACGCGTTTGCCGGAACGGTGCTCAACAGATTCGTTTTTTTCAATTTGCCAAAATCAATCACATATTTCTCATAGAGGGGTGTTGTCATCTCACTATTCTTGATCGGTAGAACGCCGTTCTTCTCGTGGTAGAGATCTATGGCCTGCTGAACAACGGTAATGAACTCAGCCGGGTTAATTTGATTCTCTTTGCGCATTTCCTTAGGATAAGCACAACCACTGAGCAGCAAGACTATACTAAGTATGATACCTGCCCAACTGCCAGGTAAAAGGCTTCGAGCTATTTTCACGACATAATCATCCTATCTTTTATCTAAAATAAATCGTCTTCCTCCGCTTGCCTCGCAAGTTGGGCACGTATGGCAGCCTTAAGAGGATCTTCAGGCACCGTAACCTGCACAGAGCCAATCACACGTGCTTGACATGCAAGTCGAAAGCCCTCATCAGCCTGAGTACCTAGCTTTAACCGTTCATTGACATTCATAGGTGCCAGGCCGCTAGGATCATCAACCTTGACCTTACACATAAGACAAGCCGCCTTGCCATCACAACGGGTACGTATGTGAACCTTAGCTTTGCGCCCTGCATCCAGCAAGGTCGTTCCCGCTCGAACACTTATTTTTTTGTTATCGGGCCAAAAATGTACTTCTGATCCATTCATCGCGTCCACCTTCTGATAGGCTATCTTCCTGCTAATTGCTTGAATCTATCAACTGCTCTAATTTCCGCTCCAACTCGCTTCCCCAGTGATTTCTTTGCATTAAATCACTTAGCGCCTGCATATGCATCTCTGGAAAAGCTTTCATCGTTCTGGCTATAGCTTCATAGCGATCAGGACGATTGCGAAGTAAATTAAAGAGGAGTTCATGGGCTAATGGCATCATTTTAACTTCCTGTTCGTCGATCATGACCGAATGGCTATGATTCTCCCATAGATAAGAGGCTTCCACTTGGTAAGAAGAATGCAGAGCATTCACCCTGAAATCACCAACGACTTCCACAGCATTTCCACCGATATGATAATGACTTAGGATTGAAGCATAAATGGGGGTTTCACTATAAATCGGTGCATCCACCGAATATTCTAATAAAGAAGTATGTACAGCAATTACATCGCTGTCATCAACATAAATGTCCAGATCTCTTGGACTTCTTCCAATATCTACGTTTTGAAAAAGCAGTCCGCAGCTTCCACCGATGAGCCATCGTACGTCTGGAACTTTCAATAAGTGTGTATGGATGGTTGTAATCGTTGGGAGTAACGGCTCCAGCAGGACCAAGATGCCCACACCTTTCAGGCAGAAATTTTAGAAATAAGGCTTATGCGTAACGGAAATATGACCGGATTGCTTCACTATAGACTGGCAAGCTAACCGGTAGCCCTGCTCGATCTCCTCAGGCTCCAAACGGCTCTCTTCTTCATCCGAAGGCAATGACAACAGTTCGCGGCCAGAAGCAACATAACAACGGCATCTGGCGCAAGTACCCCGTGTACAGGAAAATCCCCAATCTAAATCTTCTTTGAGCGCGTGGTCTAGAATCGTTAATCCGGTAACCGGCTCTATCGTTTTCTGAGTTTTGCGTGTTTTCAATTCTAACATCGATATCTCGCCTCCAGGTTGCTAAAACAAAGATAGCAGCATGTAAAGTAAAATCGGAATAAATAGGAAAAAAGCAATTACGGATAACACAACACGTAGAGCTCCTGAGGTTCGAGTTCTTGCGTAAGAAATTAATAATGACGCGACTACCATGAGTCCGATCGCCACGAATGAAGCCCACATTTTGTCTAAACTTGACATAATCTTAACTCCTTATGTATGAAACATTCAAATTGATCACCAGTAAGTATAGCATAGGATGAGAAAAAAAGCATAAAGGGGAACGATTTCCCCTTCATGCTTTTTATTTCTTACCCATCATCATGTTCATTAATTGCTGCATATTATTGGAATCCAGTTTACTGCTTTTGACCGCCTGAACGATATCATTGATGGTCTCTTCAGATACCTTCACGTTCACTAAACTAGAAACTTGTTTGATGAGTTGGCGAAGTTGAGTTTCACTTTGCAGGGTAGAAGGTGTCACACCACTGGCTATTTTTTCAATATCTTTGGATGTAACGGATTTACCTGTTTTCTTTTTCACCACATTTAATACGTCTTTCGAGATATCCTTATTCGACAAATGTGCCGCCTCCCTATACCTTTGGATGACTGGATCTTCTAAGGTATAGTATGAATGCGGAAAGGAAGTGGTGTAGGCTACTTCAACACATTTGTTGCTGATTCGCTGGCAACTTCTTCGATCTCATGGGTTCTGACGCGCCCCATCAGATCTTGTGCAGCTAGCTGAGGGGACTTCCCATCGAAGAGAACGTTGTATAACTCATCTGTAATTGGCATGGTTACATCAAATCTGCGGCACAACTCATAAGCAGCTTTCGTTGTTTTCACGCCTTCTACGACCATTCCCATCTCTCTGAGCACGTCGTCCAAGGGTATTCCCTTCGCTAACTTATTGCCGGCACGCCAATTCCTGCTATGTTGACTCGTACAAGTCGCAATCAGATCGCCAATCCCCGCTAAGCCCGCAAATGTAAGTGGATTGGCTCCCATTGCGGTACCCAAACGTGCAATCTCGGCTAGGCCTCTCGTTACAAGAGCAGCCTTCGCATTATCACCAAATCCTAGACCATCTGTCAAACCAGCGCCTAGACCAATGATGTTCTTCAGCGCTCCCCCAACCTCTACGCCTGTAACATCTGGATTCGTATACACACGGAAGTAGGAGTTAATCAGTAAATCCTGTGCAGCTTCAGCCGCTCCCAAGTCTTGGGCCGCGACAACGACAGTCGTCGGGTATTTGCGAATAACTTCCTCTGCATGACTTGGACCGGAAAGGACAACAAGCCGCTTGGCATCCATGTCAGGAAGCTCATCGGCAAGAACTTCAGTCATTCTCTTTAACGTCCCTATTTCAAAGCCCTTGGTCGCGTGAATGATTAATGCATCCTTCTTCAAAAAAGGACGCATACGTGATGCTACCTCGCGCATTCCGGTTGAAGGCACGACCATGATGATCGCATCAGCATCTTCTACCGCCTCCTGCAGCGAGTTAGTCGCTACAATGAGCGGCGATAGCTCCACATCTTGAAGAAAGCGGCTGTTACGATGCTTTTCATTTATTTCTATAACCTGATCCTCATTACGAGACCATAAAAGCACTTGCTTCCCATTATCCGCCAGTACCGAGGCAAGTGCCGTCCCCCAACTTCCTGCTACTAGGACCGATACTTTGTTTGACAAGGTTACTCCTCCTAAAAGTTTTGCTTTAGCAAAACTGGCTTCGTAAGCATTAACTGAGTTTTCGTGAGAAAACTTACTTCGTAAGCGTTACTGAGTTTTGCTTTAGCAAAACTGGCTTCGTAAGCATTATTGAGATTTCATAGAAACTGGCATCACGAGATTAGCTATGCCCTCTTCTGACCTAGCTTGTTCTCTTTACCTTGAATGAGCTTCACAATATTCGTACGATGACGCATAAAGGCAAACGCACACAGCAAAATGCTAATCCACAAGATAGGCAAAGGTCGATCCATCCCCCAAATAAGGAAAGGTAAAAGTGCTGTTAGAATAAGGGAACCGAGCGATACGAATCTGGTGACCGCAATGATGACGATTGCTGTTAAACCAGCAATTAACGTTGGTATGAAGCAGAGTGTTGCCATAACGCCGATGGTTGTCGCGATACCTTTACCGCCTTGGAAGCCGAAGTAAACCGGCCAATTATGCCCGACGATGGCAGCGAGTCCACATAATACACGTATCCAGATGTCATCAGGTCCAGGAGCTGCCCATGTTCCAATCCACACGGCAGCAACTCCTTTTAAGGCATCCAGCAAGAGAACTAAAATGGCAGGCCCCTTACCCAGAACACGAAGCGTATTTGTCGCCCCCGCATTGCCACTCCCATGCTTACGGATATCAATGCCTTTGAACCATTTTCCGAATAAATAACTAAAGCTTATGGAGCCTAATAAATAACCCGCTACAATTGTTATTATCGAAAGCAATGCACAACATCTCCTATTCTTTGTCCGATGATTTCCTACGGCTTAAGATACGAATCGGTGTTCCTTCAAATCCGAAGGCAGCACGAATCTTGTTATCCAAGTACCGTTCATATGAAAAGTGCATGAGCTCAGGCTCATTCACGAAGAGCACAAAGACAGGAGGCTTAACAGCAACTTGTGTCACATAGTTAATACGCAGGCGTTTGCCTTTATCCGTAGGAGGCGGATTGTAGGCTACTGCATCCGAAACAACATCATTAAGCAGATGTGTTTGTACGCGCAGGGAATGATTCTCGGCAACCTGAACAATAACAGGCAACAGCTTGTGCAAGCGCTGCGTCGTTTTGGCTGAAACAAAAACAATTGGAGCGTAGCTTAAGAACAAGAAATGATCACGAATGGTTTGCGTAAAATGCTGCATCGTTTTATCGTCTTTATCGACGATGTCCCATTTATTTACGACAATCACGATCGCTTTTCCTGCTTCATGCGCATATCCGGCAATATGCTTGTCCTGATCGATAATACCCTCTTGACCATCGATAACGACGAGTACAACATCAGCACGCTCAATCGCTTTCATGGCACGCATGACGCTATATTTCTCCGTGTTCTCGTAGACCTTGCCTCTTTTACGCATTCCCGCCGTATCAATAATAACAAACTTTTGTCCATCCCGTTCAAATGGCGTATCGATGGCATCGCGCGTTGTTCCCGCCACATCACTAACGATGACCCGTTCTTCTCCAAGAATGGCATTCGTCATCGAAGATTTCCCGACATTCGGTCGTCCGATTAGGGCAAATTTAATGACCTCTTCGCCGTATTCATCGTCTTTTTTATCAGGAAACAAGTTGCAAACGACTTCAAGTAAATCACCGATCCCGATACCGTGGGAACCTGAAATCCCGACTGGATCGCCGAAGCCTAAAGAATAAAACTCATAAATATCATCTTGACGCGCAAGGTTATCTACTTTGTTAACAGCAAGTACGATCGGTTTTTTGGAACGGAATAACAATTGGGCAACTTCTTCATCTGAAGGTGTTACACCCGCTTTGGCATCCACCATAAAAACAATGACATCCGCCTCTTCAATAGCAAGCTCCGCTTGAATACGAACAGATTTGAGGATCGCATCCTCCCCATCAATTTCAATACCGCCTGTATCAATGACACTGAATGACGTATTGAGCCATTCACCTACGCCGTATAATCGATCACGTGTAACACCCGGTTTATCTTCCACAATCGCAAGCCGATCGCCTACGATCCGATTGAAAATGGTGGACTTGCCGACATTGGGTCGGCCTACAATTGCAAGTACAGGTCTAGCCACTACTCATTCACTCCTTCGAATTCCATGATCAGCCATGGAAAAATACGCAACTTACATCATAACAAAAAAGACACGACTTGGCTAATCTCATTTGAGACTCCGCACGAATCATGCGGGCATACCAACTATTTCAGGTATGCTTGACCAGAATCATCGTGCCATTTTTCAAATCGTGAGCATTAGCATCCAATATCTTTTCTAGAGAGAAAGAGACTTTTTGGAGGTCGTCTTCCTTATCCACAACGAAGATTGGAGCACCTCCACCTATTCGTTCCTTCGTCAAGGTTACAATAGCTAGGATTTGCGACATCCTGATTTAGGCCTCCTTCTTTTTGTTTACACCCGCTTCGGACGGCATACGAACAGCACTTTCCAACACGGGTACCCGATGAAGAGCGATTAACGTTTTCTCAGCATCTTTCTCCTGCAGGAGGAGCAGAACGGCTAATGTGCCAGTATTCAAATCCAGCTTAGCCATCGGCCGCAAAGAAGGCTCACCTTCATCACGATAAGCACCAAACAAGGTTGAAATATCATGAAGAATAGCTTGTCTTTGCCCTAAATGAGCTAACGTTACGCGAGAATTGCGATTTTTGGGTTTGATTAAGAAGCCAAGCCCGTGTTCAAGTATTAGGTCACGATTGTCTGCGAGTCCAACGTTCATTATATATACCGAACCGACGTAAAGGTCCGGGCCATCCATCCGAATATCGGCAGGTTCAATGTCTGCAACTTTCGCTAAATTGTTACCTGATTTAAAGTAGTTAGCAATCCAAATGGATACAATCCCGGCAACGATCCCCCAATACCAAGCAAACAAAATACTGAATAAAGAAGCAAGAAATGCTGAGAAAATAACCAGATAATTTCTTCCCTCAAACACCATCGCTATCCCTTCAATATATGCCGCTCCTCTTGGAACTAACTCTAATTCATCGATCTTGGATAGACTTTGTCTTTCCATATTACGCACATCACGAAATTGTTGGGCGGCTAGCGATAAGAAAGTGACCGCCGTATAATTTTTGTCCAGCAAAGCAGGAACAGCCACGGCTCCTAGTCCTGCTGCGATGACACCCAGTGAAATATGTATAATCTTACCATGCGGATAGGTCGGATATTGCCTGTAGTCCGTTCTCAGCATATTCAGACGTGCCAAAATGCCAAAAATAACACCTACAACGATTCCGATCGTATAACGATGCGAATAAAACCAATCCATTACTTCTTCCAGCCTCCTCTTCGGTCCATCCAGTTGCGAATGATATTTCGGCAGCCGTTATAAGCGGATTGAAGAATGATGGTCATTGTTCTTGCCGCAAAAACGGATAGCCACCATTGGTCTTGAAAAGTTGCCTTGCCGACGTGATGGTAGCCATCAACTGGATGAATTCCCGCCTGATACATGTCGCCTAGTAAGTAGCCAATTGAGAGTGCCGCGATCTGCTCCCATGCACTGCGCTGTAAAACGAGAACTACAACGGCAAGCAATAAAGCCGTATCCCACTCCGAGTTACGAACAATGAGTATGGGATCCATCTCAAGCAGCTGCTGCAACAAGAAATGAAGGGAACCTAATAGTAGGCCGATAGAAAGTAAATGAAGCTTATGTATGAATCCTTGTGTCTTATAGAGAATACCCAGACTGATGATCAGAACCCAGACATAAACGAGCCCCACTTGAACATGCTGGATCGTTACGGTAAACCTGGAAAAGACAATCCATGAGACAAAAAAAAGAAGCATGCCTTTGTGCGATATACTTCTGATGTACAGTTCTTTCCATCCGCTGGCGAATAAGATCAACGTGATACAAAGGAGAATTAGAGACAAATAACCGGCATTCATAATCGGACCACCCTACCATGCATAGGCGATCAGGTGACGTATGCCACCGATCTGCCTGCGGATCTTCAGGCTTCCACTCCAACTAAACGAGGGGAAGCACCGCCTGATCTATAGTATGGCAATATTTCGATTATTTACTCCAATTGGCTCTTTCTGCATATGAAGTTAAGTTAATCCCTCTTGCACGGCACCATTCTGCCGTTTTACCCATGATGACTACAGGACAATTCCCTAATGCCTGAATCGTATTAGCGCCTAGCGCTGTCATAATAAGAATAAGTCCTTGATGAAGTTCATCAGCAAAATGATGGAGCGCATCGACACCCTCGCTGCGCAAAACCCTTAGGAAAGCGCCTGCCATGCCAACCGCTGATGCGCCAAGTGTTAATGCTTTGGCCGCTTCCAAAGCGTTCGTAATACCGCCAGAAGCAATAACTCCGCCTCGCGGATAAACGGAGAGTGCTTCTAGCAAGGCGATGCTGGTTGGAGTGCCCCAATCGTTCAACCATTCCAAAGCCGCTGGACGTCTTGCATTCTCAATGGCGGCGAAATTCGTGCCGCCCGAGCCGCCGACATCCAAAAAGCGGACGCCAATGTTCTGTAATTGTTTGGCGTTATCCTTCAGGATACCAAAGCCAACTTCCTTCACGATGACAGGTACCTGTACATGCCGAACAATCGCTTCAATGCGGCTTAACATGCCCACAAAGCTGCGATCTCCTTCGGGCATAATTAACTCCTGCATGACATTCAAATGAATTTGAAGCGCATTCGCTTCAATCATATCAACAGCCCGGAGCGCTTGCTCGATGGTCGCCTCACTGCCTAAATTCGCGAACACAATCCCTTTGGGATTTTCGCGGCGAACAACTTGATAGCTCGATGCAACCTCGCTGTTTTTAATTGCAGACATCTGGGAGCCAACGGCCATAGCCATGCCCTTTTCCCTTGCCAAGATGGCTAATTCGCGGTTTATGCTTTCCGTCTCCTGAGCGCCGCCCGTCATTGCATTAATTAAAATCGGCGAACTCATAAAGAGATCGCCGATTTCTGTAGTTAATGCTATATGATCCGTCGAAGTCTCAGGCAGACAGTTATGCACAAGCTTGATATCCGACAGCCCTTGCTGCCGTGATTGACCAAGCTCCAGCGCGTAATGGACATGCTCCATTTTGCGTGAGATGCGCATTCTTATGGTCCCCCTAAGCGTCGTATCATTTACTTTTTGAATTTAGCAAGTTTATCGCCAAAACGCTCGCCAAGAGTCATGGACAGACCTTGATTGCTCAAGGACACGTTCTCATTGCCAGCAATCTCTTTTTGGTGACTTGCGCTGTTTCCGCGGTCACGATCGCCTCTTGGTTGTCTTTCTCTGTCTGGTTTAGAAGCAGACGGAGCGGCTGCACCAGCTGGAGCTTCAGGAGCTTCCTCTGTATCTTTAATGCTTAAGCTAACGCGTTTCTCAGCCGTATTGATTTCCAAGATTTTCACTTGAACTTCTTGGCCTTCTTTCAATACTTCGTGCGGAGTACCGATGTGACGGTGGGCAATTTGGGAAATATGCACAAGACCTTCAACACCAGGAGCCACTTCAACGAATGCGCCGAAAGCTGCAAGACGTTTCACTGTACCTGTTACGATATCGCCTGCTTTGAATTCATTCTCCACACTCGCCCATGGGCCTGCTTGTGTAGCTTTGATGCTCAAGCTGATTTTATCATTGGAAGGATCAAGCTTAAGGATTTGCACCTTTACTTTATCGCCTTCTTTAACTACGTCAGAAGCTTGTTCTACATGGTGCCAAGCCAGCTCGGAAATGTGTACAAGTCCGTCGATACCACCGATATCAATAAACGCACCAAATTGTGTCAAGCGTTGAACAGTACCTTCCAGTACTTGACCCACTTGAAGTCCTTCGATGATTTGCTTTTTGTTAGCTTCGAACTCTTCATCCAGAACATCTTTTTGGGAAAGAATGACTTTGTTTTTCTCGCGATCGATTTCTTTTACACGAAGACGCAATGTGCGGCCTTTGTAAGCGGAGAAATCTTCAACGAATTGACGCTCAACCATGGAAGCAGGTACGAATCCACGTACGCCGATATCCACAACAAGGCCACCTTTTACAACTTCAGCTACAGTAGCTTCAATGATTTCTTTGCTATCCAGCTGGCCTTGCAGTGACTCCCATACTTTGCTGTTGTCAACAACACGTTTGGAAAGAACCAATGTTTCTTTCGCATCGTTGATTGACACAACTTTCAATTCAACTTCTTGTCCAAGCAAAGTTGCTTCTGCATCGGAAGAAAGTTCGCGAACTGGGATAACACCATCGTATTTGTAACCGATATCCACGAAGGCTTGATCTGCGTCTACCTTAACGATTTTGCCTTTAACGGTAGCGCCTTTCTTCAGCACAGCAACGTTGTTAAGAGCGTGCTCAGCTTCTGCTTGCGATACGGCTGTTTCTTGTGCTTCTTGTACTTCTTGCGTTTGATCTTCAACTTTTACTTCATCTGACATGAGATTAGCCTCCTCTTATTACAACCAACAATAAATAATTTATAAGTCACAAAGCAGTATTGTAAGCTTCTACTCTGTTTCAAACAAAACAATAACTACCATTCGCATTAAAGATAGTATAATTCCAAGCTTTCGATTCCATACATCCTTGTTAACCTTTGCTATAAGCAGTATGTAATCGGCGAATTTCTTTCATAATGGCTTCTGTTGCTTGCTCCAAATCTTCAGAGCTTGCTCCTGCATAAGCACTTAGGTCAAGCGGTTTTCCATATACAATTGTCATGCGGCGGAATAAGGAATAATTGCCAATAATAGCCACAGGAACTACGGTAGCTCCAGATTTAAGTGCAAGACTGGCTGCGCCCTTCTTGCCCATCCCTCCTGCATTGTTTCGCGATCCTTCTGGGAAAACACCCAACATATTACCATCGCGAAGCAATTGTACCGCAAGTCGGATCGATTCTCTGCTAACGCCACCGCGTTTTACAGGAAAAGCGCCTACTTTAGAAATAATGGAACCCAGCACAGGGATATCAAACAGTTCTGCCTTTGCCATGAAATGAACCATACGCTTAAGCGGAGTTCCTAACAATGGCGGATCTAGCAAACTGGTATGATTCCCGCAAAGCACAACCGCTCCGTGTGTAGGAACATTCTCCATACCTAAAGCCCGCATGCGGAAAAACAAAGTAAAAACAAAACGAAATAAAGCCCTGCCGATGCGATAAAGCATCTTATTTGCCACCTCCGACTTTGTCTTTGCAAAGCCCAAGGATTTCGTCCACAACTTCTTCAATGGTCATTGAAGTACTGTCCATTAGAACAGCATCATGAGCTCGTCTAAGCGGTGAGATCTCTCTATCCTGGTCCAGTTGATCGCGTCGGGCAATGTCCTGTTCAAGTTCAGAGAGCGTTAGGGTGCAAGTCCCGCTATTTTGCATCTCTTTGAATCGACGCTCTGCTCTTTCCTTTACGCTAGCTGTCAGAAATACTTTGATTTCAGCATCCGGCATAACATGAGTGCCGATATCGCGGCCATCCATGACTACGCCTTTGGTTATGGCCATTTGCTTCTGAAGTGTTACCAGGAGCTGGCGTATAGCTCCGTAGCTAGCGATTTGGGAAACATGATCCGTTATGGCTGTCGTTCGGATTTCTTTGGTCACATCGACGCCGTCAACGATAACCTGTTGTCCTTCCTCGCGAGGAATGAGCTCAATCTGCATGCGATTCGCCAAGGCAGCCACTTCTAGTTCTTGATCAGGTAGCAGCCCTTCTTGTTGTACTTTCCACGTTACTGCCCGATACATGGCTCCTGTATCCACGTAAACGAAACCAAGTGCCCTAGCAACTAGCCGCGCAATGGTGCTTTTACCGGCTCCAGCAGGACCATCAATGGCAATATTGAACTTTTCCAAGCTGCTGTTCCTCCCAACAATACCTCACAGTACCTTACGAACAAAAAAGCAGGCACTGCCTGCTAATTAATTGAAATTATAGCACATTAAAAAGGCATATGCAAAACTTGGACGTATATTTGATTACGTTTAGATATGCCTAAGTGCGCTCTCCCTTCCCATTTTGAGGCCAAATATAGGGCTTGCCCTCTAGGGGTTCAACACGTGTAAAATGCTTACGTATGTAGGGAATTTGAAGCATCGCCTGAACACATATAAGTAAAACGAAAAATACGAGCGTTGTCCGAATGATCACCTTCTCTACCTTTGCAGAAAAGAGGATAAACAGCTGCTCGTATGACTTATTTTCCCGATCCCTTGACATGAGATGCCCCACCTGCTCACATTGACATATTGCTTGGTAGTATGCCCATGCAGGTGAAATCTCATGCGTTATCGTTTACGGAAATCCATTTGTCTCTCAAAGCAAAAGCGAATTAGTTTCTGACGTTCACGATCGGCTATATCCGTAAATCTGATCATAGCCAATTGCTTGCCAGACTCGAGCTGTTTAACGCGGACAACCTCGCCAGTAAACGGAATATGCTCAATATTACCATTCTTGAATGGAACAAGAACCCAACATGAGATAATGGCATTCATTCCGATTGGGATATGTCCTTCACAAATAAACGAAATCCCGCCGCCGCCGACATCTTCCGTCACGCCAATGAATTGAATTTGATCTGACAATTTAACGGCAATTTCAAGTTCCGCCAGTACCCTTAGAAAACTTCTGCGTTGAACTTGCGTAATGGCTTCAGGCTCTGGTTTACGCAGTTCCACTAAGCGAATCACGTCTTCTCTAAAACCAGTAACGGAAGTTGTGAAGTAGTGCTTCACTCCGCCTTGACCTAAAAAGAACGTGCTTAATTCATCACCTTGATAAAGCTTCTTGAGTCGGCCTGTTTTCTCATTCAGCGGGAGCTCAATGGCGATCACATGATCCGTCACGTCAGCAATTCTTGACTTGTATTCAATTTTGGACTCTTCATCGTCGATGCTGTTCACTTGCATATGTAAGATCTGGTTGACTTTAGGAAGCAATTTCTGCACCTCCGAGACGTAATATGTCCTAATTATACCAATGCTCTATTAATTATGATAGCAAAAAAAAAGAAGCTAGGATTGAACCCGCTTCTTCTCTATGATTATTTCTTCGCAGCAGCAGCTGCTTCTGCCTGTTCAGGGCGTATGGTTTCAATTTTCTCTTGCGTGCCATTCTCACTATTCATATAGACACGATAAATATTGTTGTTCATCTTCCCGATAAATTCATGACAAAGCACTTCTTCGTCTAATTCATTTTTAATGATCGCCAAAGACTCCCCAGTTACTTCCATTTTCGGGTTAAGCTGCTTTCGCGCTTCGGCTGCAGTCATTTTAGGCTGACCAACTGTTCGCTGTTTTTGACCATATATATAGTCGGTGGCCTGCACACCAATGACTTCAAGGGTGTCCAAAGCTACTTTAATACTAGCCTGCTGAGGATAAATCGTAACATCCTTTTCTCGTTTAGCGAAAATAATGTTAGCGATATTTTGATATTGATCATAGCTTACTGCGCTCATATCTTTATATTCGTGTTGATCTAAGAACTCATTAGCAATATCTCGCGCTTGTCTAAGATCAAACTTGGATTCTTTAACGGTTCGTGGCTTCATAAAATAAATGAGGTGACCGCCTTTTTTTGTGAAATCCATCTGAATATCATTTTCACTGCCGTCTCCACCTGGAACTACAACGCTAAAGCTTTGATATTCTGGCGAGCTGCCGCCATTCTCAATTACTTTCATATTGGCTGTATCATTGACTCCCAGAAATTGCGCTGCTTTTTGTTTAATTTGATCAGCCGTCATATCATTTCCTGACAAGGCACTAACATCATTTTTGGAAAATATGCTTAAATTTCCTGGTCCCCAGTTTAGCTCCTCGTAGGCTCCAACTTTTTTGTCAACGGTTGAAAAGCCATCAATGATCGCATTATCATGTGGTTCATTTTTAGAAGCTAGGGCGACCTCGACGTCCATCCATCGCAGGTTTTTGGACAATACCTTATCCTGAACACCGCGTATTTCCTTTGTTATCTCCGAGGAATGATCGTAAAGAGCGCTCAACGTTTTTATTTCTTGCTCATTTAGAGGCTGCTTCGTCATGTCGCGTACGGACATTCGGTAAGAGAAATTAGCCATATTTGCTAAGAAATCTTCCGTTTTATTAAATGGCAGCAGGGTTAGCGGCAGCTGCGTAATATCGCTTTGCGCTTGGCTCGTTAGCCGCCATACATTCACCAATCCCTTTCGGTAGGAAGGCTCTGAGGTTGCGTTAACAGCCAACGTATTTCCAAGCTCAGTATGAAGCTTATCCACATGGAAAGAAAGATCATGGAACGCACGTTGATACTGATTTTCTGCTTTGATCAAAATCGTATTCTTCTCTTGATGTTCCAAATATCCCCACACTGAAGCACCAATCAAGGCAAGCAAGAGGAAGGGAAACATAACAATACTTAATCTTTTATACACGCGACTGCTCCTTTCGTACCCAAACTTGCGCTTAGTTTTTACGTGGGGAGACAGGTTTATACAAGATTGACAACAAAAAGAGGCCAATTCTTAAAAGAATGGCCCCCGCTAATCTTCGGTCTCTACTTCAAAGTCTTGCTGATTGCTGCAAATGCATTGACGGAATCCCGTTTCAATTTTCCCTTTTTCTTTTTTGCCTATCAGCACAAACTTTTCACCGCATAATCGGCAGCGGATCTTTACTTTGACTCTTGTCGTGGACATGTACACCCTCCCGGTCGTTCCGAAGCTTACAGCTTGGAATCGCCATCTATACAGTCCATTATGACCTATTTTAGCTCACTTTAATCTTCTCTTCGGCTGTCGCGATGCGTAATGGGGAATGAGCATTAGCACGATCAACCCGCCAAATCGTACGAATCCATAGAAAAGACATGACTGGAATCATGATCCAAATCCAGTTCGTTTTGAATAAAAGCAAAATATAATCAAACAATCCATGCCACAAAATAGGCAGCAGCAAGGACATCCATAGATACCTTCGCGCTTTGTGCGGAATGAATTTAGCCTTACCCAAATAGTAACCCATCATGACACCGAACAAAGCATGCGCTGAAACAGGCAATAGAGCGCGAATCATCAGTGCAGAGAAAGATGAGGCATTAAGGAAAGCATAAATGATATTTTCCAAAGTCGCATAACCTAAGCTTACGGCTACTGCGTACACAATTCCGTCATAAGGTTCATCAAAGGCTTCATGCCTAAAGATCAAATGATAGAGGATAAACCATTTCATAAACTCTTCAATGCCACCAGATAGGAAAAAGGCCGAGAAAAACGTCCCCTTTCCAAACTCTTCAATCAACGAATTCTGCAGTACCATTGTAGGGTATACAAGCAGAACACCGAACAAAAACATTCGAATAACTAGATGAATCGGTTCCGTTTCGTATCGGTCCTTCAAATAAAAGTACGTTAGCAATGAGAGACCTGGCGCTATGGCTGCCATAATGATCGGCAGAATTTGCAATTGCAGCTCCCCCTTTTTGTTCACTACCTTATAGAATAACAAAGCCATTCCCGATTCCATACGTAATATGACCATTATAGTCATTTTCGGATGACTTTTCTATGTCTTACTCCGTAAACAATGCACAATCATTGTGGAAAATGAGTGGGATATTCCCTATTGTACCATTTCGATTCTTCTTCAATACAAGCGATATCGACTGCGGTTGGTCCTCTTCTGTTTCATTAGGCTGCATAATCATGACTACATCAGCCGAAGCTTGCACATTGTCGGGCACGTTGTCTTGGCCAAGCTCTAGAGCTGTAGCTGCGATAATAGGACAATTCCATTCTCTGGACCATTGTTTAAGCGTATAGGCGATCGCAGCCTGCTGCTGCTCCCAAGTTAGCGGTGTTGCCCCTTTAGCTGCAGGAATTCGCTGCAAGTGATCAATGAAAATAACAGGTTCTTTGCCGACAACAGCAGCAATCCGTTCAATAGAAGCAGCAACTTGATCAAGCGTTGTATCTATCGAACACTCAAGCATCCAAAGCATTTTACTAATTTTCACATACTGCTTGTTCGCTTCTGCTACCTGTTCGGGATCAACTTTGCCCCCAAGTACTTTCTGTGGAGCTATACCAATAATCCTTGCAATGCTTCGTGCCCAAAGTTCGAAATTCGTCATGTCCCATGATACAAAAATGACTGGGTTCTGCTGAAAAGCAAGTTCATCAGCCATTTGTTTAAGCAGCATGCTCTTGCCAATGGAGCCTGAACCTGCCAGTAAATACAAGCCATTCCCAAAGCCGCCGAAAAGTAACAGATCCAGCTTGGCAAAGCCAGTGCGAATACTAGCGACTTGACCGCGGAAGCGTTTCATATATTCTTCTAAATAAACGGTGCTATTTTTGATATCTGGAGCTACAGGGGCCAGCATTGTTTCCTCAACGGTTTTATTAACTATAGCGAGAAATGTCTCAACAGGATTCTGAGCTCTTATGAACAAATCGTTAATATCCCGAATGGTTTCAGGCAAATTTATGATAAATGTCTCATTGCCCTGTTCCCTGAATAAGGCTTCTATTCGTGTAGAATCCCTTCTTCCGGTCTCGTCATTCCCCATACAAATATAAACCCGTTTACCAGCAAATAGTGATAAATGTTGTTCTTTAAACATACCGTTATCAGGAACACAAACAGCTGGCATTTTGGCCTGAGATAATGTCAGGACATCGAATATCCCGTTACAAAGAACTACTTCATCTGTATCTTCAAGTGCTGAGTAATTAAAGAGATACTGATCTAAACCATACAAAGGTTTATATTTCGGTTCTCTATTGTCAATCGAGCGTCCGATTAAGTCGACAATTTCGCCGTCATAGTTCCGAATTGGAACAATAACCCTATGCTCGAAGTAATCACCTAGCTGATTCTGATCAACATAGAATCCTATCTTGCCAATTTCAAAGCCAATACGGTACTGTAATACCGTTTCTTCCGTTATTCCTCTTTTTTGTAAATAGAAATAAGCCTCCTCACGGAGCTGTTTTTGGTAATAGGTCAATAACCCGTCCAAATCAACAGCAGCCAGAGTAGGCGCCAGCCGTTTGCGATCTATGCTAGTCATCTAGGACTCCCCCGCTATCTACTCGCCACGTTAATAAATAATCACGATTAACCAACAAAACAAGCATCTGCAAAAACAATCGTTTTTGGAAATGCTTGTTTCATTCTTCATCAAAAAGTAAGGAAGATGGCCTTATTTGAAATGACGGCAGAGCACCTTAACGGCATCATCTGCAATGATTGTCTTCCCATACTCTTCAAGCACTGCTTGCGTAACGGAAGCGGCTTCGCCGAATTCAGATAAGACTGCAATTAACGCTTGATATTTCGTTTCTTCGAGGTCAACAGGCTCGAGCTGTAAAATATATTTCCCTTTGTAGGAATAAAGGGTACCGCCTTCCATGAGAAGGGGATTAATTACTTTGGATACACGCACCAGGTCTTCAAAATCACGGAAAGCATAGGAGACTAAATCGCTTTGTTCTAGCGTTACTTCCATTTCGTACACTTCTTCAGCTTCGTGATCGTCATATGCATCTGAGTTTGCATACAAATCAAGCTTCCCTCTGGTCACAATAACGACCATTCCTTGTGCTGGAAGTGCAAACACCTCAACAGCAAGCGGGCCGGACGGGTCAAATCCGAGCTCGGAATAGGCTTGATCCATCATTTCACTAAATAATTCGTGTACTTTGGGAATTTCTCTCCACATGTCGTCCTTTTGAATTCCGCGTTCAGTTAAGTCATCGAATGTTAGGAAAATCCGTATCTTATCCTGACTTAAGCGTTCTATTTTCATGATAGGATCCTCCTTTGAGCCTTCCGACTGGAAAGCTTGCATCGAAAGCATGGTAATCTTATTAAAACAGAATATGATAAAAAAAGAAAAAGGTGAACCTTTGAGAACGAAAATGGACATGCATCCTTCTTTCGTTTTCACCTATCATGTTAACATTAATTGCGTGCAATTGCACGCGCAAGTTATGTATAAAAAGAAAAGCACAGCCGGCACCTTGGGTATGCCGGACTGTGCTTCATACGTATGTTCATTGGATAGTTGATGAACTTTCTTTATTTTCACGCATGATTTCATTGACTGTTGCTTTCAAATGAGGATCTTCTTTCACTATTTTTTCCACTTGATTCAGGCCATTCGAGTTTGAAGTCGAGAAACTTTTGGCTGACGAATTTCCAAATGATTTGTTCACCAACGAGTCCTTTGCTTTATCAACAACTTTACCCATCGATTCACTGGACGAACTGAAAGCTGAGAACAACATGGATTTACTTTTACGATTGAGATATATAACCGCCGCCGCACCAGCAATACCGCCGAGCAAAAATGTACCTATCTTCATTGGGTCTCCCTCCATGTCAAGTAGTATGAATCCTTCATAGGTTGTGCGAGTTTCTAAGAGGGCATACGTTAAGGGTGAGAGGAAAACAAAGGAGATATGTTATCTGTGAAATGTGGTACTATAGGAATGGACCTACAAGTATAATGACCTGAGGAGAACGAAGGATAATGAACAAAAAAGCCAGTGTACTAATGATGAGTGTCATGATCTTATTAGCTGCCTGCAGTGCAAACCAAACAAGTCCCGCCGCAACAACTAGCTCTACACCAGCAACTGTCGCCACCATTTCACCGAGTCCAACACCTACAGCGACACCCGTTTCAACTCCAACTCCAACAGCGTCAACACCAGCTCCTGAAGTTGTAAAAAAAACATATCATATGAATAAAAACTATGATATTGTGCCAAACGATCCCACTGGAAACAAAAAGATCGTACTTTTAACCTTTGATGACGGTCCGAAGGAACAAGCCATGAACCAGGCATTAATCGACATCCTAAAAAAACATAATGCCAAGGCAATCTTCTTCTTGAATGGATACCGTATCAAACAAAAGCCCGAACTTGTCAAACTCCTTTATAGCAGCGGGAATATCATTGGCAATCATGCCTGGGACCACGATAACTTGAAAAGCATGACGAATGAAAAGATTGACCAGCAAGTGGATGATGTCCAAAAAATAGTAAAAGAATTAACTGGACAATCGCCTGTTTTTTTCAGACCTCCTTATGGTTCGGGCAATGACTATTTGAAAACCAAAGTGAAAGACAATAAGATGCTTTATATGACATGGTCCAACGGTTCATTAGACTGGGATATGACCAATAAAAATAACGATTCCGGTAAAGTGATCGAAAACGTGATGAAACAATTGCATGACGGCAGTAATATTTTGATGCACGAGCTGCCTTGGACAGTGAAGGCCCTAGACACACTTCTTACCCAACTCGAGGAAAAGGGATATTCCTTCGTAGATCCGAATGCCATTGAGCTTGAAATGAAATGATAAAAGAGCCTTGCAGTGCCTACACATCAGATGTCGGCTTTGCAAGGCTCTATTTTAATTAATAACTAATATTCACTGTTCTTGTACTTTCCTCATAGGTCACTTTCGCTCCAAGAGTTTCAGAAAGCAGCCGCACCGGTATCATCGTTGTTTCATGAATGAGCTTTGCAGCAGATTCTGTCTTATACTCTACACCATTCAAACTATACGCATTGCGGTTCGTATAAAAGATAATTGTCTTGTCTTTCTTTTTGTAAACAGCAGCTTTCTGGCTATCGTCCCACTCAACTGTTGCACCAAGTGCCGCGGCAAGGTCTCTAATGTAAAGATATGAAGTCCCATCTTGAATATATGGCTTTTGCTTCATTGGATAAGGGATTAAATCAAGTAGATACTTGTCCTCATTTAATCCAAATGAAACCAAGTGATTGCGATTTAGCCCGAAATTAGCCATTTGCAACGTGTAAGCAACAGCATCCTTATGAAGTTTAAGCACACCAACTCCAACCCGAGGTTCCGTGCGGAATGTCCATTCTTTCGAATAAGGTCTTGTGCTTCCATCTTCCATGATTGCTGTCAATTTGATTTTGGCTTTATAGGTTGTATCCAATTCTAGTGGTTTCGAAGGCATAACAATCACTTCGGTATCCAGATGATCATCTTTACCCGGCTCATTTTTCAGTAGTGATACGGCATTTCCGCTCTCATCTTTTAATTCCGCCTCAACCAAACTTACTTTCTTCACCCCTGGACCGTTTAAGGAAGCCATGATCGGATAGCCGACTGGATATTCAGCTCCTGTATGCAAGCGAATTGGATCCGGAGTCTCATGACCATCGAAAATGGTTGGCACATACACATCATTATTTCCTGGAGAAACGACTAGTTCTGGTGCAATCCCATCTGAGAAACCAAATTCGATAACATGATAATCACCATCTTTAAACACACCTATTTCAACGAGTCCTGGCACCATGAAAGGCGAACGATGATAAGGAGCATCAAATAAACTATCTATAGCTTCAACTAAGGAAACCCGATTATAAGCTACATCCTCACTGCTTGAACGCGAGTACCCGATGAATTGTACCCGCTCTCTTAATGACTTCCCGATATAACCAGGAAGCGCTGGGTCCTCATCATGCAAAGAAACCGACGTCCGAATAGGATCGATTTTATTTTGAGATAAATACTGCGCATGCTTCTGGGCTGCTGTATTCAAAGCACTACTGAATTTGACCTTCGAAAGCCCTAATTTAGCCCGATAATCATTGATCGCTTGAAGTCCATCCTCCTGCTCTTTGGTCGTTTCAGATGATAAGGAGACCGCTCCTTTTATCACATTAAATTTCCAATTAATAGTTATAGGTTGATAGCCATTGAAAGACAAAACTAAACGTGCAGAATAGTTCCCAGGCAGCAAATCAGCTGTAGGGCGATAAACAAATTTGACCGAAACGGGATCATAGCTAACATTTAATTCTTTATCGTTTAGGTAAAAATGATAGCTTTCCGGCGTTTTCCCTTCACTTAGCTCAAGCGTTACTCCAATATCTGGACGTAAGAGTCCAACATCGCCTTGCGGATAAGACAATGTTCCATAAGACAGTGCATACGATGGTTTCGCTGACCAAAAGATACTTGAACATAATACAAATATAATTGCAATTATTTTTACGTTAAAAATCCATCTTACTTTGTGGTTCCCCTTCATAACGCTGCATCCTCCTGTTAAAAGAAACTGTGAAAAAATGAAAAAAACTATGAATCTATCATAGCTTCTCCACTTCTTTTACACAACTTAGGTTGATTGTTATATTTTAGTCGCCTTACGAATAATATTTAATGCCCCAAACCGTTAAACTAACCACCAGAATAATGAATAACCACAATAAAGTAAGATAGAATATACGCGTCCACTTCCCCTGTTCAGAGGGATGCACAGCATTACGCGGCGGTAAGTACGTATCGTCTTCCTCTATCTCTATTGGCCTCCGATCAGACCGTAAAGGCGATCTTTCCCCTACACTCATGTGCCCTGCTCTTCCTCCTTGCTGAACCGAAGTATACAGCCCATTACTAAATCAATTATAAAATGAGCAATTATCGGAGTCCACAAACTCCCTGTTTGAAGATAAATCCACCCAAGACCATAACTTATACTGAAAACCATTCCTGTCATTAACCAATGCTGCAAATAGCGAATATGGATCGCTGCAAACAAAATACTCGTCCAATAAGGACCCCATGCATACTGAATCGCTCCTCGAAACAGCACTTCTTCACAGATTGCAACGATGAGAGAAATCAAAGCTATATGCCATATAGGTCGATTCCCGAATAACATTTGATTAATTCCACCATCGTCTGACACTTCCTTGGGCACCCACCTAGAAATCAAAACGTCGATCCCCAGGACAAGAAGAGCAAACAAACTTCCCCATATGAGAATCTTCCAGCTCCCTTGAATGGTAAACATGGAAAGAATCTTATGATTGCTCTGAAATAATAAGATGATAATACCGATAATAAGCGTAAGCAGCTGGGTTATGTAAAGATTAAGTAATAATGTTCGGTCATTCAATTCATTCACATCAACTTTTCCGAAGCGAATGTTCTTAAAATCGAATTTTTTCAAGGAAGCAGCCTCATTTCCTCACATATTCCCTTTTATAGCTATTTCCCCTATACTAAGTTAAAAGAAAAAGAGAGAATAAGGAGCTTTAATTATGGATAAACGTCTAACCCGCACTGATTATTTATTCGCCCTCATGTTTATCTTTATGCTTGTTTGTATACTTGGCGCTTTTTTCTATGGGTTAAGAGTCGGCCAGGAGAAATCAGATCAAAAATACGATAAAATATTGCACGCTGACAAGGCTGTCGTTCAGGAAATCGGAGCCTACGACCAACAAGTACTCGTATCTTATTACCATACCATCTTTTTGCCCTTTAGGGAATTTCAGAATAAATGGTTTGAGTTGATGAGTCAAATTGAATTAGGCAACTCAACAGTCGATGCCTCTGCCGTTCTTAAAGAGTTGTACAAGCTCGCTGATGAGAAATACAATGAGTTGCAAAAAAAGAGTATGCCTGCTTCATCACCGCTGCTGGTGCAGTCTCACCAAGGCTATCTCAAAAGCCTGAAGCTTTTTGCAGATACGTTAAAAAGTTATCAGACCAAGGCCAATGGACTTACGAGTCCTCAACTACTCGATGCGATCCAGAAGGACGCCTATTTCCTAGAAGCCAAAACACAAGCATTGACAGCTCAGAAAAATTATTTCGATTCCATCGTTGCTTGGAACGGCACAATCGATCATGATATTGAGAATTTTGATCCAAACAATAATGCCAATTTGGATCAATGGCGTGCGATGAACATTAACGTCAAAAATCATTACATAACAGCAAAATTACTTAAAAATAAAGCGTTCGCCCCTTTTTATCCACAGGATTTGACGATTCGAATTGATGAATTCATTGCCTCAGGTCAAGCTAAGAAAATGAACATAACTGATATCAATCAAACGATGGATCTGCTGCTAAGCACAAATGCTGTTCGACCTGGAGACTTTGTCAAAGGGAAATCAAAGTGGTATGCCAACGAGCTGCTTCCACAGCTTCCATTTTTCTCAGATGTAAATTGAATCAAAAGCCGGGCGTGGATGCGCTCGGCTTTTTCTTTTAATCATATTGGAATCCGCGAAGCATAGCGACCGCTGCCATCCCACCATCTACATTAATGACCCGCTCAAAACCGTTCGCCAACAAATATTCAGCAACGCGATAGCTGCGCACACCATGTGCACATACGATATAAATATCCCGGTCATCCGGCAGTTCACCCATCCGATGTGGAATTTGCTGCATCGGGATAAGCTGTGCTTCCTCCAGATGATAAAACTCCCATTCATGTAGTTCCCTTACGTCGATAATGATGCTGTCTTTCAGTTTCTGTTGATCCAATGCTTCTAGGAATTTATTAGGATAAATACTCGTTATGTCGATGACGGCACTTCCTTCCTTACTTGCTGCAGGAGCAATATCTATTTAACGAGTACAATAGCGAAAATCAGGCTAAAAGACAAGTCAAATAGCATTGCTTTCTAAGCGTCCTTGCTATAAAATAAACGAAAAGCTTTGGAAAATCAGTCGTTCAAATTTCAATTATGACTTTCATGTGAAATTGATTCGACATGTATTGACACGATTTCAAACGCATGTTAATCTTATGAAAATTCTATATCACAGCACAGCGTTGACGGAGCCAAGCAAGTAAAGTAGCTTTCAGAGAACCGATGGTAGGTGCGAATCGGTAGCGAACATTTGCGGAGCACTCCAGAGTTATTGCATTGAAATAAAGTAGATGCAATCGGGATAGGAACACGTTACAGTTCCAGGTCGCAAGACCAATTGAGGCTTCCCATGTGAATGGGCAGCGAACTAGGGTGGTACCACGAAAGCAATCTCTCGTCCCTTTGGCTACAGACATACGTGTCTGTACCTGAGGGGTTGGGAGTTTTTTTATGTTCATATTCTAAGGAGGGTTCGAATTATGTACAAAGTTCTAGTATCCGATCCAATTAGTGACATGGGAATTCAAATGCTTTACGATGCAGCCGATGTTGAAGTGGTTAAGCAATCTGGTTTATCCGAAGATGAGCTCATTTCCATCATTGGCGACTATGACGCGCTTTTAGTTCGCAGCCAAACGAAAGTTACAGAGAAAATCATGAATGCCGGAACGAAGCTTAAGGTTATTGGCCGCGCTGGTGTTGGTGTAGATAATATTGATTTGGAAGCAGCAACAAAACGCGGTATTATCGTTATTAACGCACCGGACGGAAATACGATTGCTACTTGTGAGCTTACATTTGCCATGATGATGTCTACTGCACGTATGATTCCTCAAGCATACAAGAAAACAGTTGGCGGCGAATGGGATCGGAAATTCATCGGTGTTGAGCTTCGCAACAAAACGCTCGGTATTCTCGGCATGGGACGTATCGGAAGCGAAGTTGCCAAACGTGCCAAAGTATTTGGAATGGAAGTTATCGGGTATGACCCTTTCCTGACGGAAGAACGCGCTGAGAAAATTGGCGTTAAGCTTGGTACAGTGAATGAAATTGTTGCTAAAGCAGATTTCATCACGGTTCATACGCCACTCACACCAGAAACGCGCCACCTGATCTCCAAACCGCAATTCGATATTATGAAAAAAGGTATGCGTCTTATCAACTGTGCACGCGGCGGTATTATTGATGAGATGGCGATGGTTGAAGCGATTGAACAAGGAATTGTAGCCGGAGCTGCTTTCGACGTATTCGAAGTAGAGCCGCCACAAAAGGATCACCCATTCTTGAACAATCCGAAAGTCATTGTGACCCCTCATCTTGGTGCTTCAACAATTGAAGCACAAGAAAACGTAGCAATTGATGTATCGGAAGAAGTCCTTCATATCTTGCGCAACGAACCATTCAAAAATGCAGTTAACTTACCGCCTGTTCCAGCTAATGTATTGAATAAACTCCAACCATACTTTGGACTCGGCGAAAAAATCGGCTCCATTCTTGGTCAAATTGCACAAGGCGCTGTTTATGAAATCGTTGTGAACTATGCGGGTGATTTAATTGACGTCGATACTAGTCAATTAACACGTTACATCGTAAAAGGTGTGTTCGAGAACCAACTAGAATCGATTAATATCGTGAATGCCATGCACTTGGCTAAATCACGTGATGTGAATATCGTTGTTCAAACATCAAACACAGCCAACAGCTTTACAAATCTTGTTACCGTTACTGTAAAAACGAAGCAAGAAGAGAAAACACTTGCTGGTACTTTACTAGCTGGTTACGGTGAACGAATCGTTCGTATCGATCAATATCCGGTTGATTTCGCTGCCGAAGGTAACCTGTTATTGATTTCCCACAACGATAAACCGGGTATTATTGGCCGCGTTGGTACGCTTCTTGGAAGCAATAATGTGAACATCGCAACGATGCAAGTTGGACGTAAAGTCATTGGCGGCTCGGCAATCATGGTTCTAACCATTGATAAGTCTGCTCCTGCTGAAGTACTGGCTGACCTTGCAACGCAAGCCGAAATCGTGAATGTTCGTGCCCTTACGGTATAATCTAATCGCGATAAGGTAACAAAGTGTTTCACGAACAACAAGATTTTGTCTGAATATTCTACAAAATTAAAGGCGTTTGCTGTGAGTTTACTCAGCAAACGCCTCTTTTTTGTCGAATTTCGTTATTTAAAGCTTATTTACGCTAACAAGGTAAAAGTAAAGTAAAGGTTGTTCCTTGTCCCAAAGTACTTTGTACGGTTACACTGCCGTTATGTGCATCTATGATATTTTTTACGATGGCGAGTCCAAGCCCTGTACCACCTGATGAACCGCGCGTTCGGGCTTTATCTGCCTTGTAGAAGCGTTCAAATATGAACGGCAGGTCGTCGGCAGGAATCCCCTGCCCCTCGTCGGAGACCTCAATGCGGATCGCCGGCCGATCCTTGTAGACGGCGGTCTCTGCCTTAATGGCAATACGCGCCCCAGAGGCCGTATGCCGAAAAGCATTGTCGAGCAGGTTCGTTAACACCTGCTCAAGCCGGTCCTCATCCCCCCGTGCGAGGATGAGGGGCTCTTCAGGCAGTGCAGCGCTTAGCATGATGCCGCGCTCTTTGGCCAGCACCGCGAATTTGCGGTGCATGCGTCTCACCAGGGAGTCAAATTCGACCTCCCTGTAGACTAGCTCGAGATGGCCGGCTTCCATCCGCGCCAGATCGAGCAGGTCACGGACGAGACGCCCCATGCGGAGCGACTCGTCGTGAATGACCTGCACCAGCTCCACGCGCTCTTCGGGCGTGGAGGGGATGTCATCCAGCAGGGCTTCGCTGTAGCCCTGCAGCATCGAGATCGGCGTACGCAGCTCGTGCGACACGTTCGCCACGAAATCCTTGCGCAGCTTATCGAGGCGTTCCTCCTCCGTAACATTACGGAGCACAGCCACGGCGCCGCGTACCTGATCGCTCGTGTACAACGGCGTCATCGCGACGGACCACACGCCGTTTTGCACGTGTAGCTTCGTGGCTGCTTCAGACGATTCGTCCACCACCGCTTCAAACAACGGAATCAATGGCACAGGAATTGGAATCGAGTAAGGATTGCTGTAGCTCATTAATCCCCAATCTCCGAGCGCTGTATCCGGTTTACGGAAGCGCCTAGTCTCCTCATCATCCTCTGACCATTCAATCTTGCTCCACTCTTGTACGATCTTCTCGCCTTGCGGATTGGTCAGCATAACAGATCCATTCGCATCGAGTGTAATGACCGCATCGGTCATGCTTCGTAATATACTGGATAAATGCTCTTTTTCCTGACTAAGGGCTCGAATGCTTTCCTGCATCTTCTCACCCATGTGGTTGAACGTTTTGGCCAGCTCGCCAATTTCATCCTTGGACTGAATGGGAACACGGGTACCATACTCCCCCATCGTGATGAAATCGGCTGCTTTTTTCAACTGCTGAAGCGGTCTAGTAATTCGAGAGAATAAGAAGAACGCGAAGAAAGTCGTCATAAGGAAGCCGACTATGGATACATAGATAAACAATCTCAACATATAGGATTGAGTCGCTTCTAATGATTGTAGAGATTGATACAGAAGCGTTGCACCAACGATGGTGCCTTGAAGATTTCTTAATGGTACGGCAACAACAAGGTACTCAGCCCCTGCCTTAATTCGCCCCGTGCCAGTCATATTGACTTGTTTGTCTTGCGTCTGACCTGCGAATACTTGTCGGAGCTCCGCTTCTGTGAAAAAATCAGTTACATGGAAGGTGGCTAAATTACTTCCCTGTGTTGAAGGAGTAACCATTTCCTTCATATCCGTGGAGATCACCAGCATTTTAGCATCTTGGAAGCTTAGCAGTTCATTGCTCAATTGATAAAACTGCTCATCAAACATGTGATGCGAAGCTTCTTCCGAGAATTTAACAGCCACATTTTTCAGGGTTTTTGTTTGGTCATTCGCTTGAGCGAAATAATTTTCCATGTAATTAACAAGAAAAAGACCTAGTATGAGCAGTACAACCCCAACTAGGCCAATAATCGTTAACCAGAGCTTACCTACGACACTTCTGAAAATAAACACTTTATTTGGGCACCTCTAGCTTATAGCCTACTCCCCATACGGTCGTGATCATTGCCGCAGCATCCGGGGATACTTTGTTTAATTTTTCACGGAGTCTTTTTACATGAGTATCTACGGTACGTAGGTCTCCAAAAAATTCGTAATTCCAAACGTCCTTGAGCAGTTCCTCACGAGAGAACACTTTATCCGGAGAAACGGCCAAATAGTGCAGCAGCTCATATTCCTTCGGAGTCAATGCTACTTCCTGGCCTCCTGCGGTTACACGATGCGCATCGTGTTCGATAATTAGGTTAGGAAATACGATATTATTGCTCGAACTCGCATCTTTGGACAAGTACGCTGTCGCCGACGAACGGCGCAGAATCGCTTTAACCCGGTAGATGACTTCGCGTGGAGAGAACGGTTTAACGACATAGTCATCTGCACCAACTTCAAATCCGCTAACTCGATTCGTCTCTTCGCCTTTGGCGGTCAACATAATGACAGGCGTGGACTTCACTTGTCGAAGCCGTGCGCAAACTTCAATTCCATCAATACCTGGCAGCATCACATCGAGCAGCACTAAGTCATAGTCCGTTTCAGTGGCCATCCGAAGCGCTGTCTCACCGTCTTCTGCTTCTTCAATGATATAGCCCTCTTTTTCCAAATACATTCTGAGTAGTCGACGAATGCGTTCCTCATCATCAACAACGAGTATGCTAGCTTTCATTTCCACCCGGCTTCACATCCTTATCTAATTAAGTTCGAATGATTTATACACCTGCATAGGAGTGAAGACCTGCAATGACAAGGTTCACACCAACTAAAGTAAACATAACAACAATAAATCCAATTACAGTCAACCAAGCAGATTTCTTGCCTTGCCAGCCCTTGGAGAGACGTAGATGCAAGAACACCGCGTAGAACAACCAAGTAATTAAGGCCCAAACTTCTTTGGGATCCCAACCCCAGAAACGGCCCCATGCTTCTTGCGCCCAAATCATCGCAAAAATCAATGCGCCTAATGTGAAAATCGGATAACCGATCGCAATGGCACGATAGCTGATTTCATCCAGATCCTCCGGGTCCATTCCTTTGACGATGGGTCCTATCGCTGCTCCAATCGGCTTACGTGCAACAACACGTGCGAGTCCATAGAGCAGAAGTCCACCAAGTATCGACCAAATGACCGTATTCAACTTGCGCCCTGCACTTGCACCTTCCATCCAAGATGGAGCTGTGAATAAAGGTTCCGACATGCCCAAGAATGGCTTCATTTCTTCGAGCTTTGTATCATAAGGCTTCACGATTGGAGGCAATACATAAGTTTCTTTCTGAATGCTCGTTTCTTCTTGGCCTGCATTGATTGTGATAACTTCTTTGGAGAAAACGGCTTTATAGCCAGAACCATTAAAAGTAAAGATGGAAGCAATGAAGGCGATTAACATCAGAATGAAAAAGATCGTAAGCTCCACGCCTTTTTGTTCTCGCTTATCCACTTTGGACGTACCTTTGTAATCGACAGCACGGAGCAGATACATCAGTCCGCCGGCAAAGCCGACTCCGAAGAAAGCTTCTCCTGTAGCTGCTGTAGTTACATGGATCTTAAGCCAGTAACTTTGCAACGCCGGAATTAAGGGTTGTACTTCACTTGGGAAAACAGATGCATATGCGATGATGATAAAGCCAATGGGTAATGCGAACACACCAAGGACAGGCGTGCGATAAATGAGATACACGATCAAGAAGGCAAACATGATCATCATACCTAGAAAGGTCATGAATTCGTACATATTCGATGTCGGGATATGATTACCTTCCGCCCATCTGGTAAAAAAGAAAGTCACATGGCACGCAAATCCAACTACGGAAGCAATGAAAGCAACGAAGCCCCAACGCTTCGTATGTTGTTCTGGATCCCGGTTACTCCATTTCCTGCCGGTTATCGAGAGGACAAACAACAAAAATGCCACGAGGTAAACGAAAAAAGCTATAAGTAAAAAGGTACTGCTCAGTGAGTTAACATTCACCCCTGGTCTCCTCCAATATCTAATGATTTCGGTGAAACATCTATATCGTTCTTCTTGAGTGCTGCTGCTACTTCATTTCGAAGGCCAAACCAGTTCTTATTCGTATGACCGCCCAAAGTTAGCTTCCCGCTATCAATTCGAATCCAGATGCGGCGATGCTGCCAATAGAAGCCCATAATCACACCAATCATGAATATCGCAGATCCTACCCAGATATAGGGCATTGCCTTGTCTACGCGAATGTTCAAATAGGTCGTATAATTAGCAAATTGAACACCTTCCATGGAGCCGACAGCGAGCTTCAGCTTTTGGCTGATTGGGCCGTTAATTGTATCTTGAGAGAACGTTTCTTTATCTATTTGTCTTGGGAAGTACAAGTAAGGTACACCGTTAGCTGCTAGATCGGGACCTGTGATGCTAAATATAAATGCAGGTGCTTTGGGCTCATTCGACTTGCTGATGGGCTGTCCCTTTTCAAGACCAAACTCGGGGAAATACCCTTTCAGCGTCAGCTTGTAAGGACCCACTTGATATTCATCCTTAGGATTATTCATCGGCAATTCAAAGCTTCCATAAGACTCACCTGTTGCGGGATTGCTAAGTGTAGGCTTCACGGAGATGAGCATTGGTGTAGATTTATAATCGAATTGATAAGCTTGAAGTCCTTTGTAATCTAGTGGATGATTCACGATGATGTTTTCTTTATGCACTTCGGTAAGTACCGGTTCTTTGGAGGAATCCTCACAATTCGCTGAACAATGGTACAAAACTGCCTTAGTTTCATAGGTTTTTGGGACAATTTGCCCCTTAGCCTTAATACTTTCAGGCAAATCTTTCTCGTCATACAGCTCCAGCGTGAACTTTTCATTTTTGATGAAATAGGAAGTGTGCGGGATTGCCTTGGTTTCCCCTTCCAGAATACCCATGTACTCATCCATATGCCAGCCTGGAATGCTTCTCATTAACACACCGATCAGAAAAATAATTAGACCAATATGATTGATATAAGGCCCCCAGCGGCTAAAACGGTATTTCTCAGCTAGAAGCGCTGTGCCATCTGTATGTACACGGTAATTTTTCTTACGCAGAAGCGCACCAAGCTTATTGGTCCATGCTTCCTCATCCGTACCGGGCGGCAGTTCGGTGACAAGTGTCACTTTCTGTCTCGTGAGAAAATTCAAGTGCTTGCGAATTTGCTGCTTAGATAGCGCCCGATATAACGGCAGCACCCGATCCAAACTACAAATAACTAGCGATGTTCCAATCATAAATAGCAGCGTGATGAACCACCATGAACTAAACGTGTGGGAGAATCCTAGAAAGTGATAAATGGTCCCCAGTGTACCATAATTTTGCGAGTAATACTGGGCAGGATCCATATCTAAGAACGTATTTTCTTGCGGAAAAATAGTGCCTACGGCAGATGCGACGACCGTCCAAATAATGATCCATACCGCTATTTTAACCGAGGAAAAGAAATTCCAGACTTTATCCAGCAAAGAAGGATTCGATTTCTGAGAGCGACGGGCCATACCGTCGTATCGCATTTCGAGTATATCTCTGCCCTCCGTGTCAATCAGCGGGTTACCACACGATTCACAAAGCGTAGTGCCTGTGGGATTCTGATGCCCGCAATCGCATTTGGTGTTGTAGAACATGATGACCTCCTGAAAGCTTTAAGCATTCGTTCATTTTAAGATTTGTTAACTAATTTAGCGATCGATTCATCGATAAAAGTCTCAGTCATCTGGCCGATTTTTTTGATGCTCACTTTGCCGTCTGTTCCAATAAAGAAAGTTGTCGGATAGTCCATGACACCATACTGTTTGCGTACGACTTCTTTGGCATCTAGAAGCACAGGCATATTCAACTTATACTGATCCATGAAGCTTTGAACTGTTACTTTATTCTTATCAACGTTAACCTCTAAGAAAACCACGCCTTCTTTGCTCCATTTATCATATTGCTTTTGGAGAGCAGGCATTTCTTCTTTGCACGGCGGACAAAAGGTTCCCCAGAAATTAATCAAAACTGGTTTGCCTTTATAATCCGATAATTCATGCGTTTTACCATCTAATCCGACTAAGGAGAAATTTGGCGCTTTATCACCTGTTTGGGGATACTTCTTGCTGTCAGAAGCCGACAAATTCGTAATAATGGTAAACACGCCAATAATAAGCACGATCGCAAAAATCCCAATCTGTACCCATTTCTTATTTGGACCCACGTATAATCACCTTCGCTTTTTAACAATGTTAGTTTTTTCACATAGGTTTATACCTTATATTATAACGAAAAGAAGGCCAATTCTTATTGGCCTTTTTGAACGTTATGTGTCTTGAGAGCCTCGTTCCTAAGCTCCTCAACCTCTTTTGGTGTCAAGTGACGATACTTGGCTCTTGGCAAGCCCGTTAAAAAGATTGGACCGAATTTAATTCGTTTTAATTTGATCACTGGAAAGTTGATTGCCTCGAACATACGTCTGACTTGTCGATTCCTGCCCTCGTAGATCGTAATTTGGACGATAGACTCATTCTTCTCCATATTCACATCCGCATATTCAACCTCAGCAGGAGCCGTCATGCCGTCCTCTAACTGTATGCCCGTTTTTAGCTTGTCTAATAACGTTCCGTGCGGTACCCCTTTGACAGTGGCTTGATAAGTTTTAGGCACATGGTGTTTGGGATGCGTGAGTAAATGGGCAAATTCACCGTCATTCGTCAGAAGGAGTAACCCTTCCGTATCATAATCCAATCGTCCGACTGGATAAACGCGTTCTCTAATCCCAGGCAAGAAGTCCGTAACTACTTTACGTCCCTCTGGGTCCGTAGCACTTGTAATAACGCCCTTAGGCTTATTCAAAATGACATAGATCTTCTTTTGTTGACCTATGGTACGTCCATCGACCTTAATTTCATCCTCGTCTGTATTCACTTTCACACCTAGCGTAGTGATGACTTCGCCGTTCACCTGCACACGTCCAGCTAGGATGATTTCTTCACATTTCCGGCGGGATGCGATACCCGCTTCGGCTAATACTTTTTGCAGTCTTTCCATGATCCGCTTTCACCTCAAGCTAATGATAACGGAGTTCTATGTAAATCTCAAGAGCGAAGACATATTGAGACTGTTAATCGGTTGCAAGACACGATGGAATAATCGTTTAAGTGAATACCAAAAAGCAAATGATGATGGAAGCAACGAAGCCGACAAGGTCAGAAATAAGTCCTACTTTTAGCGCATAACCAGCCTTCCGAATGCCGATAGCGCCGAAATATACCGTTATCACATATAAAGTTGTATCCGTACTTCCTTGAACCGTCGATGCGATGCGGCCAATCATAGAATCGGGGCCAAACTGCTCGATAAGATCCGTTGTAAAAGCTAGCGAACCCGCTCCAGTTATCGGACGCAGGATGGCCAATGGCAGCACTTCGGTTGGAACTCCGATGCTTTCAAAGAATGGACGCATCCAGCCAATTAATAAATCCATCGCTCCGGAAGCACGGAAAACCGATATGGCTACCATCATACCGACTAGATGGGGAATGATTTTGATAGCTGTATCAAAGCCCTCTTTAGCTCCGTCAACAAACGATTCGTAAACCGGCACCTTGCGATAGGCCGCGTATAAAGGAATGAAGACGATCATGATAGGGATTGCCCATGCAGAAATGAGCGAAACGAAGGCATACATACATAATCATCCTTTCAAAGGAGGGATGGGGGAGCGTGACCTTCGATACCATCGATCCACAAAAATAGCCGCGGCCGTCGAAATGATAGTAGCAATTAGAGTGGTGCCGACGATTTCCGCAGGATTTACAGAATTGTAATTCATCCGAATGGCGATTAATGTCGTAGGAATAAGTGTAATGCTTGAAGTGTTAAGCGCTAAAAGTGTACACATAGCGGTGCTAGCCGTGTCTTTATCGGGATTCAACTTTTGCAGCTCCTGCATCGCCTTAATTCCCATAGGAGTGGCCGCGTTCCCGAGCCCAAGGATATTGGCACTCATGTTGGACATGATATAACCGATGGCCGGATGATTCTTAGGAACACTAGGAAATAAGAACCGAACCGCAGGCTGCAATAATCTCGCAAGTTTATTAAGAAGACCAGCATCTTCGGCTATCCGCATCATCCCCATCCAAAAGACAAGCACACTAATTAATCCAAAGCAGACCGTTACACCACTCTTAGCACCATCAAAAGCTGCTTGTGTAACAGTTGCAACGTTTCCATTCAATGCTGCCACGCCGAACCCAGCGACAATAAAAAACAACCAAATCCAATTCACCATATCAAATGGCCTCCTAAGAGTTTTGCTTTAGCAAAACTGGCATCGTAAGCATAATCTTGAGTTTTGCTTCAGCAAAACAGGCATTTTAAGATTAAGTTCTGTTTAATCCGCCCATTGTGATTCCGAGACTGTGAATAGGCTCTGTACTAGTAATCTGCAAATATAACCATAGTGTGAAAGCCATGTTTCTTGATACGCCTTACCTTCTTTGAAGGAGAAAGTAGACTGACTGGTCGTTTGCAGCAACGGACTTGTTGAATCATAGATGGGTACGGTTTGAATTAATTTCTGGTTAAGTGAAAATTGCAGCGTCCCGCGTTCTGCCAGTCGGTATTCCATAGAAGCAGGATCCACTAGAGCTACTTTACGAGTCAGCTGCGCTGCCTCACCTTCAGCTAATGGATAGGAGAACGTCCTCCCCGCAACCCAAGGAGTTCCCTCCACGGCATCCCCCTTTTTAACAATCGTTTGTAACGGATAATTGTTAAAGCCATATTGAAGTAACCGAGCATGATCCCCCCAATCATCCGGATCATTGAGCGTAACAACGGCTAGATGCTGACCGTTTCTGGTGGCTGATGAGACCAAGCAGCGTTTGGCAAGCTTCGTATAACCTGTTTTCACCCCGTCAGCACCTTCGAAGAGAGACAGCATCTTATTTTTGTTAAGCCATGAGTAATCCCAAGCTTCATTCGGGTTCGGTACTTTCTTGATTTTCGTCGAAACTATGTCTTGAAATACGGTATTTTTCAGGGCATAAGCCGTCAGCTTAGCCATATCGTTCGGACTAGCGCGATGACCTTCTCCCTCATCGAGACCAGAGGGATTGGTGAAATGCGAATGATCCATACCGAGCATCTTCGCCTTCTCATTCATCAAATAGACGAAGCCTTCCACACTTCCTCCAATATGCTCGGCGATAGCGGTAGCTGCATCATTTCCAGAGCGCAGCATGAGACCGTACAGCATGTCGTGCAGACGCATTTCTTCACCAAGCTTTAAATAGATGGAGGAACCTTCTTTGCCGAACGCATTTTTACTAACCTTGACCTTATCCGTCAATTTCCCTTGCTCAATCGCAATGATAGCGGTCATGATTTTGGTTAAGCTGGCTATTCGCATAGGCGTATCCCCTTTTTCACTATAGAGGATACGGCCTGACTCCACATCAATAAGGGAAGCACCTACAGCATTCGTACGGATGCTCGGCGGGGCTGCCTCCACTTGTCCAAATGGCGCCCACAGTAAACTAATGATCGCGCTCCACAATAGGATAAACCTGACTTTTATCTTCATCGTTTTCCCCCTACGCAAAAGAACTTGTACCTTTTAACTAGACAAAACTTTGTACAAGTATATGCTTACAGAATGGGGATATGTCCAAGTCTTCTTATTTACAAAACGGAAGTCAGTCCGTATAATGAAAAATAATTCAATACGGAGATCACCGGAGGAGCCTGCCACTGCAGGCTTCTTTTTGCGTTTTTTGGGGTTCTCCTGGATTAAAAACTTATTTTTTACTTACAAAGTCAGTCAAGCTAAAGCTTACTGCGAGGAGGAAAACATGCTAACTTGGATTGCCTTACTTATTTTTATTGTGACGTATGCGCTCATTATTTCTGAGAAAGTCAATCGCGCGGTCATCGCCTTACTTGGTGCTGTGATCATGGTATTTGCCGGTATTCTAGACGTGCACCAAGTGTTTCAACAGTATATCGAATGGGAGACCATCACTCTACTTATTGGCATGATGATTCTCGTAGGGATTACGAATCAAACAGGAGTTTTTCAGTTCGTTGCCATTCGCGCCGCGAAAGCTGTGAAGGGAGATCCCTTGCGTATTTTACTCGTATTATCCGTATTAACGGCAGTTGGCTCAGCTCTCTTGGATAACGTGACAACGGTTTTATTGGTCGTTCCTGTCACCATTGCGATTACTCGGATACTGGGAATTAATCCGATCCCTTTCTTAATGTCTGAAATCATTGCTTCTAATATAGGGGGTACAGCAACACTCATTGGGGATCCTCCCAACATCATGATTGGATCTGCAAACCCACATCTAACCTTTAATGCCTTCCTTCTCAATCTTGCGCCGATTACGATCATTATTTTCGGTGTTGCCCTTTTCATGCTGTATAGGAAGTATAGAAAGGAATTGAGGCCTAATCCTGCTCTGCAAACTAAACTATTAGAGTTAAATGAACGTGATTATATCAAGGATACGCGGCTCATGAAGAAATCTTTACTTATCTTATCACTGACTATTATCGGGTTTATGCTTCATGCCATTATTCATGTTGATGCAGCAGTTATCGCGATAACCGGTGCTATTTTGCTCATGCTTTTCGGTCTCAAGGAACACGATGTCGAAAAAGCTTTTGATTCTATTGAATGGGTTACGATATTTTTCTTTGCCGGCCTATTTAGTTTAGTTGGAGGTTTACAAGAGGTTGGATTGATTAAAGTTCTAGCCATGAAAGCTCTAGCTGTGACGGAAGGAGACATCACAACCGCTTCATTATTGATTCTCTGGGGCTCTGGTATTGCATCAGCAACCATTGACAATATCCCATTCGTTGCTACGATGATCCCCTTAATTAAAGACATGGCTGAGGGGCTTGGACTTGCCGTTGATTCGGAGCCTATCAATATCCTGTGGTGGTCGCTTGCGTTAGGGGCTTGTTTAGGAGGAAATGGCACAATTATCGGCGCTTCCGCCAATGTTATCGTTGCAGGACTTGCTTCAAAAGAGGGCAAAGGCTTCAGTTTTATGGAATTTCTGAAGGTTGGGGCTCCTATAACCCTTGTCTCTTTGGCAATAGCCCATGTTTATATTTATATCCGTTATCTGCTGTAAGGGAATAAAAATGAAAAAGCTGTCCTCAAAGGACAGCTAAAACGAAGGCCAATCTGCTACACGATGAAGTTTTGATTCTCGATATTGGTTACATTTGTCCCGTTTGCGCCAACCGTACTGGCTGTTGTCTTGGTACTAAAGCCTTTGATCATGCTTTGGATTTTGTCAACCACTTGCGGTGCGGAGTCAATGAGGCGTTCAAGAATATGTGTTTGGTTGTCCAGTGGAACAACCTTCACGCCATTCTTGCCTACGACGAGGAAAGCAATTGGTGTAATGGATACCCCGCCGCCGCTACCGCCGCCGAAAGGAAGAGCAACCTTAGCATTCAGCGCATCGCTTCTACCTACAGAGCCGCCTTCGATTTCAATTTCGGAATCAGTCACGAATTCGCTGCCGCCTGCAGCAAAACCGAAACCAACTTTGGATATCGGCATGATAACACTGCCGTCCGGCGTTTCAACAGGATCACCGACAATTGTGTTAACGTCGACCATTTCTTTAATATTTTCCATGGCGACTTTCATGAGGCCTTGAATCGGGTGTTCGGACATGATCTTATTCCTCCTTAGAGTTTTTAGCCAGATACACTGACATCGGAAGCACATGCGTTAAAAAAGCAATAATGGTTCATTTGTAGAGTGCCCTTAGTGGAATATCCTTATGTACACTTCAAGAAGCCGTTTTAAATCGCGCTCTTGTCTTCAATACGATTTGAATCCAAGTTCGAATACCGCCTTTTACTTTGGCCGCTCTGCTAATCAACCGTATTCCAGCTACTACGATAAACCATACGCGGATACGTCCTGCGAATCGAAATTCGGTAGAAAATTGCTTCTCATTATATTGCGGAATAACATCAATCTGCGGCTTAGCTGTTAACTTCACATAGCGAATAGAAAATCCAAGCAGCGAGGATTTGATTCCCCATATTGCCCCTGTTGTAATCGCTGTTTCAGGAGCATCACCAAGGCCTATACGAGTTATCCATTTCAAATCCGTACATTCTACTTTTGCTAATGTCTGCTTCATCCAATCATAAAGATTTAATGTATGTACTAGTGCTTCCTTTGCTTGTTTGTAAACGTTGAGTATTTTATCTTTCGTGATATGATCCTTGGTCTCATCTTTAAGTTTGGAACTGGATTTGGTCACGATTTCCGATTTAACCAAAATCCCCTTCGTAAAACCTTTGAATTGTATAATTGGAATTACGTAACGATAGCGAATAAGCCCGAATAACGCCCGCATTTCCACTGATAACGTATCGTTATCCTTTACTCTTGAGAAATTGAACTCTCCACGAATAAAGCTACATAAGAAGACGATGATGACAAAAATGATGAAAAGAATGACAACCCCCAGCCACAACAACTTAGCATCCCTCCTAATATAGGGATCTTTGAGCTATGCTCAAAGTCTCTCCGCTTTGGGATCTTTGAGCTATGCTCAAAGTCTCTCCGCTTTGGGATCTTTGAGCTATGCTCAAAGTCTCTCCGCATAACCAAAAAAACTCCGCCTGCAAGAAAAAATCTTCTTGTAGGTGAAGTTAGTATGACCTTAAAAAGGAAATGAAATGCATGTGTGCGGGTTCTTATTCAATTTCATCACTTACATCTTCAAGTGTAATCTGCTTCTGATCCCCGCCTATTCGGTCAAATAATAGACGTGTCTCTTCCTCCAAATCGAAATTCCCTTGGAAGCTTCCCGAATCCGGCAGCTCTGTAATCGAACTAAGCCCGAAATATTCTAGAAATTGTTTGGAGGTCCCATACAATATCGGTCTCCCCACCGCATCAGCGCGTCCGACTTCCGTTATCAAGTCTTTGCCGGTTAAGGTTGCCAAAGCTCGGTCGCATTTCACGCCGCGGATCTCCTCAATTTCAACTCTAGTAATTGGCTGTTTATAAGCAACGATGGATAAAGTCTCTAACGCCGCTTGCGATAGGGACGATCGGGAAGGTGAATAAGCAAGACGTTCAAAATAAGGCGCATGTTCCGCTAAGGTAGTTAACTGATACGCTCCAGCTACTTTCACAATCTGAATGCCGCGACCCTTTCGCTTGAACTCCGTTCTCATATCTTTGAGCAGATCTCGAACCAAATAAAGATCAAGCTCCATGACCTCAGCTAATTGCTTGGCATCCAAACCTTCGTCGCCAGAGGCAAAGAGCAGTCCTTCAATAATTGATTTCATCTGTTGGAAATTGAGTGTCAATGTCAGAAACCTCCTCTTTCGCTTGGATGACGATGTCTTCAAATAACTTGTACTGATAGCAAATAACTTTTTTCATTTTCATTAATTCAAGTATGGCTAAGAATGTCACAACGATTTCTTCACGTGTCATTTCGTAATCGAATAGCTTCGAGAAGAGCAGCTTGCCGCCTTTGAATTTCAGTAAATCAATTACCTCACGAATTCGTTCTTTAACGGAAATTTCATCTCTGCGTATTCTCGTCACCACATTACGGTTAGCCAGCTTCCTTAACGTTCGTTGAAAGGCAAACAAAAGATCGGCGACATCAAGTCCCTCAACCGGGTTCTCCTGAATGTCAGGCAAATAGGATGTCAAATCCTCAGGTTCCCGCGTATAAACTAGACTGCGTTCTACTTCTTTATCCCTTAGCATGTCGGCAATCGACTTGTACTTCCGGTATTCAATCAGCTTCGCAACAAGTTCTGCGCGAGGATCTAAGGAGTCGTCCATATCATCAAAATATTCATCAAATTCAATAACAGGCGGCTTAGGCAATAGCATTTTGCTCTTGATAGAAAGAAGTGTTGCAGCCATCACAAGAAATTCACTCGTAATATCCAGCTCCAACTCATGCATAGCTTGAACATAACCCAAGTACTGATCTGTTATTTCTTTGATCGGAATATTATAAATGTCAAGTTCATTTTTATCGATCAGATGAAGCAAAAGATCAAGGGGGCCTTCAAAGACTTCTAGCTTGTAGGTTACTTTCATTGCGTTATCCCCTTGTCATAGTGAAAATAGATTCATAACAAACTGCGCGGCAAACGGATATATATGTCCGAGCGCCCATTGTCCAACCGGTGTAATCAGTAAAACAATAACTAGAATAAGTGCATAGCGTTGATTACGTGCAAACCATCCCTGCTTGCGGGTAGGAACAAGTCCTTTCAAAATATGCCATCCGTCAAGCGGATAAAGGGGCATCATATGTATAAGACAAATCATTAAATTGACGATGACGCAGTACTGCAAATAGACTCGCCATAGTTCAACCGTAGTGGATTCTGTCGCTCCTCCTACCAAATCCGGAAGAAAGAAATAGAGCCACCAGAAGAACAAAACGAGCAGTAAATTCGTAAAAGGACCCGCTAAATAAACAAGTGTGTGGGATAGCCTCGGTCTTTTCTTAAATCGTGATTCATCTACCGGCAATCTCTTCGACCAGCCATAAGGTCCGAAGATGATCATCGCTAGCCCCAAGGCATCTAAATGTGCCAAGGGGTTTAGCGATAACCGTTTGCTATCTCGAGCTGTACGATCTCCGAGCAGCCAAGCTGCCCCCGCGTGAGCCGCATCGTGCAGCGTCATCGCGATCAGAAAAGCGAACAACCTGGGCAGCAGTGTTTCCAGATGATAATAAGAAAGCATTACGAAGTGAATTGTTTCGTCAAATTCGCCATTTCAATCGCTGTGACGGCAGCTTCCCAGCCTTTATTTCCAGCTTTGGTACCCGCACGTTCCACCGCTTGCTCAATGGAATCTGTTGTCAAAACACCGAAAATCGTAGGAACGCCCGTTTTCAGGTTAATAGCAGAAACACCTTTCGCTACTTCGCTGCACACATAATCAAAATGCGGAGTTGATCCACGAATTACCGCGCCTAGTGTAATAACGGCATCGTACTTTCCGCTTTCAGCCATTTTTTGAGCGATTAGCGGAAGTTCGAATGCGCCTGGTACCCAAGCAATATCTACTTCATCTTCATTTACGCCATGACGTTTCAGAGCGTCCTGCGCGCCACCCAATAATTTGGATGTAATAAATTCATTGAAACGACCTACAACGATACCGTATTTCAAGTTTTGCGAAATTAAATGTCCTTCAAAAATGTTAGCCATGGTAAGATACTCCCTTTCTTATTTGAACAAGTTTTATTGGATTAGATTAGATTAAATACCGCTGCCCGAGTCATGAAAACTGAGCATATGGCCAAGCTTGTTTTTCTTCGTTTGTAAATAATTGAGGTTATCAGCCTTACTATCCATTTGAATCGGAACCCGCTCAACTACTTCAAGGCCGTAGCCTTCAAGACCTTTAATTTTGCGAGGATTATTCGTTAATAAACGAAGCTGCGTGATGCCAAGATCTTTCAAAATTTGCGCCCCAATCCCATAATCGCGAAGATCTGGAGCAAAGCCAAGCTTAATATTCGCTTCTACAGTGTCTAATCCCTGCTCTTGCAAGGCATAAGCCTTCAATTTATTGATTAAACCGATTCCGCGACCTTCCTGTCGCATATATAATAATACACCATTGCCCTCTTCATCAATCTGTTTTAATGCGGCATCCAGTTGTGGACCGCAGTCGCAGCGATGAGAATGGAAGACATCTCCAGTCAAACACTCGGAATGTACGCGTACCAACGTTGGTTTGGAAGGATCAATTGTCCCTTTGACAAGGGCCACGTGCTCTTTATTATCCAGTTGGTTCGTATAGGCAATAGCCTTGAAAGTACCGAAATCAGTTGGAAGCTTAATTTCAACTTCACGCTCAACCAATTTCTCCTGCTGATTCCGGTAATGGATTAAATCCTGAATCGTAATGATACGCAGATCGTGTTTCGCTGCAATTTCCATCAGATCAGGTACACGCGCCATCGTCCCGTCTTCTTTGATGACTTCACATATGACGCCTGCTGGATAAGAGCCACAAAGAATAGCTAGATCTATTGTCGCTTCCGTATGTCCAGCCCTGCGGAGGACACCGCCCTTCTTGGCAATCAGTGGGAAAATATGGCCAGGTCTGCGGAAGTCCTGCGGTTTTGTTTCGGGATCAATCAAGCCCAAGATTGTTCTTGAACGTTCATGCGCAGATATCCCAGTGCTGGTATCCATATGGTCAACAGAAACAGTAAATGCAGTTCCATGATAATCCGTATTCCGAGCAACCATGGGAGGAAGCTCAAGTTGTTGTGCACGTTCTTCTGTTATAGGTGCACAAACGAGTCCGCGTCCCTCTCTGATCATGAAGTTAATGACTTCTGGTGTAGTCTTATCAGCAAGTGCGATAAAATCACCTTCGTTCTCGCGATCCTCATCGTCTACAACAATAATGACTTTACCTTGTTTGAGATCCTCTAGCGCTTCTTCTATGGTGTTGAAGTTTATTTGTGTCATATTCACCTCTCCTAAGAGTTTTGCTTTAGCAAAACTGACTTCAAGTTCTTACATAAAGCCGTTATCGGCAAGAAAGCTCGCAGTTAACGTACTTTGCTTTTTCCCGTTTCCATCCGAAGATTCTGATGGACCGAACTTTAGCAAACGCTCCATATACTTGCCTAGCACATCACATTCTATGTTGACCGTATCCCCGGCCTTTTTATCATGTAGAACCGTTTGAGCAAGGGTATGCGGGATGATGGAGACCGCAACTTCACGATCATTGACATCAACAACAGTAAGGCTAATCCCGTCAATCGTGATGGAACCCCCGGATATAATATATCGGAAAATATGCTTGTTCTCCGGTTCGAACCGATAAACAACGGCATTTTCTTCAGGTATTCGTGAAAGGATCGTTGCAGTTGCATCCACATGCCCTTGAACGATGTGGCCGCCGAACCGGCCATTCGCTGCCATCGCTCGTTCCAAATTCACGCGGGTGCCTGTTTGTAGTTTGCGAAGATTCGTCTTGCGGTAAGTTTCTGGCATCACATCCACGGAAAATGTATCGTTATCAAAGGCGATGACCGTCAAACAGACGCCATTAACAGAAATACTATCACCCAGGTGGACATCTTCAAGCACCTTCTTGGCAGCGATGGTCAACACCATCGCTTGTCCATGACTATGAATGCGGCGCATGTGGCCGATTTCTTCGATAATTCCGGTAAACATGCAAGTCCTCCATTCGTTAGCTCTTATAATTCGGATAGCCGGTTATGCAGATATCCGGTCCGAACTGCTCGACCTTGAGTCGGTCGAGCGTAATCGCATCATCCATCTTCGCGAAGCCATTGAAGTTGATGTTTACAGGTGCTGCAGAGCCTCCGCCGATAATTTTCGGCGCAAACATCAGCACCAGCTTATCAATCAGGCGCCGCTCCAGCATGGCGCCGTTGAGCTTCCCTCCACCCTCTAGGAGGATGGAGCCGATCTCGCGCTCGCCGAGCTGCCGCATGGCGAGCGTCAGGTCCACCTGCGGGCCGTCCCCGCAGGTGAGGACCGTAATGCCGCGCGCTTCCAGCGCGGCACGCCGCTCCACGGGCGCCTGTGCGCTCGCGAGCAGGATCGTCGGCTGACGATCCTGCTCCGTGAGCACCCGGGCGTCCAGCGGGACTCGCAAGCGCGAGTCCGCGACGATCCGTACCGGCTGCACAGCCGGTACGTCGCCGCGCGCGCTCAGCAGCGGGTCATCGGCGATGACGGTGTCTACGCCGACCATGATACCCTGATGCCGGTGGCGCAGGGTATGAACGAAGGCACGCGACGCTGGGGACGTGATCCACTTGCTGTCGCCGGTTTGCGAGGCGATGCGACCGTCAAGCGTGCTCGCTGTTTTCATCGTCACATAAGGCATGCGGGTGACGATGTATTTGTTGAAGGCCTCGTTCATTGCCGCGGCCTCCTCTCCAAGCAGCCCAACCATCACGTCGAGACCGTGCTCTCGCAGCTTAGCGATGCCTGTCCCCGCAACCTGCGGGTTGGGATCCGTTCCAGCGACGACAACCCGTGTCACTCCCGCCTCAATGAGTCGGTCGCTGCAAGGCGGCGTCTTGCCAAAGTGACTGCACGGCTCTAATGTCACATAAGCCGTGCTGCCCTTGGCTTCCTCGCCTGCCATTTGCAAGGCGAGAACCTCGGCATGGCCATGCCCGCGCTTAAGGTGCGCTCCCATGCCAACAATGCGTCCATTTTTAACTAGGATACACCCTACTACGGGATTAATTCCCGTCTGACCAAGAGCACTTTCAGCCATTTGCAGAGCAAGTCTCATGTAAGCTTCGTCATTCAGTACATGCACGAAGTTCACCGCCTTTCAAGTTCATTCTCAAATTTGTATGCAAAAAGGCCCCTCCGTGTATCGGATAGGGGCCAGAGATTGTCTAGATAACACGAAGAAGCTTCATCCATTCATACTTGCCGCATTTTTGTTCAAATCAAACAACAACGACCTATCTGCCTTAAAGACAGACCTGCCGAATTTTTGTTTACGTGAAAAAATGTACAAGCATGCATGGCGAATCAAATGTTCGCGTTTTCCTTCTCCCATCCAGACTATACTGTCGGTTCCGGAATTGCACCGGATCAGCCGTAGCGAAGCTGTGTATCAGGTACCGCTAGCTTCAAAACGGGTCACGGACTTATCGAAAACAGGTAACGGGTACATGCTTTCGAATCACCGCCGGTGTGGAATTTCACCACGCCCCGAAGGTTTTGCATACATATGAAAGTTACTTACAACTAGGAACTAGCTATAAATTACTTTGGTAATGAAAAATTTATCACTCACACTTACAAAAAGCAAGTGCTTTTTTCCTTTTCACATTAATTTCTTACTTTTTCTATGAATTCACTCGGAATTATTACAAAAAAGAAATCTGTTGAAATGAATCAACAGACTTCTTTTCGATGATGACGATTTATACTTCTACAACTTCAACTTTTTCCATCAAATCTTTGCCTTTGAAAGCATCGACTAACTCCATGCCTTTGGATACTTTACCGAATACAGTATGCCCGCCATCCAAATGCGGTTGCGGTTGGTAAGCAATATAGAACTGGCTACCACCTGTATTTCTGCCTGCATGAGCCATAGCCAAGGAGCCGCGCTCATGTTTGTTCGGGTTGATTTCGCAGTCGATTTGGTAACCAGGGCCACCAGTTCCTGTTCCAGTAGGGCAGCCACCTTGTGCTACGAATCCTGGAATAACACGATGAAAAACAAGTCCGTTATAGAAACCGGAGTTTGCTAATTTTTCAAAGTTAGCAACGGTATTCGGTGCATCTTTTTCAAAAAGATCGATAACGACTTCGCCGCCACCTGCTAGTTTAATTTTTGCTTGTTTGGCCATTTGTGGTCCACTCCTTTAGGAAATAATATCTTATTCTACTATGAAAACTTCCATTTCACAAACTGCGCTATATTTCTAACACAATTCTACCGCGACTATGCCCTGTTTGACTGCGAATAACATGGCTATCAGCCATAACCTGCGCGATTTCCTGACATTCGATTTCGATAAAATAAAACGCAAAAAAGGAACCCCCCCGTGTAAGATGAGGTTTCCTTCTTTGTTAATGCTATTTAAACAGTCTCGCTCAATTGTTTCATTCGTGCAGGAATGATGTCGTTACCTACGATATTTTCAAATGTTTCGCGTTTCACGACGAGATCACTTTGACCATCTTTTACAAAAACAACGCCTGGTCGGCGAATACGGTTATAATTGCTTGCCATTGCATAATTGTATGCACCTGTACAAGATACAGCAAGAACGTCGCCTGAATTTACTTTTGGCAGGTTCAGATCCCAGATCAGCATATCGCCGCTCTCACAGCACTTCCCTGCAATCGATACAACCTCTGTTGGTTGCTCTGTAGCACGGTTAGCCAGCATCGCCTCATACACAGCATCATACAAAGCAGGACGAGGGTTGTCAGTCATGCCGCCGTCTACAGCCACATATTTACGCACCCCTGGAATGTCCTTTGTTGTACCTACGGTGTACAACGTAGTTCCGGCGTCACCTACGATACTGCGACCTGGTTCAACCCAAATTTCAGGCATTGGAAAATCATTGCTGCCGAAGTTGTCTTTAATTGCGTCTGTAATAGCTTTCACATAAACGGCAACGGGAAGTGGGCTATCTTCGTTCACATACCGAATTCCGAAACCTCCGCCAAGGTTAATGACCTTGAACGTAACGCCTATTTCTTTGCGGACTTGAACGGCAAAGCCGGCCACTTTCTCAGCTGCCATGCGGAAGCCTTCTACTTCAAAAATTTGGGACCCAATATGGGAATGAACGCCTAGTAATTCTACATTTCTTAATTGCGAAGCTTCTTGAACAGCGCGGAATGCAGATCCATTGCCCATGTCGAAACCAAATTTGGAATCCGTCTGGCCTGTGGAAATATATTCATGTGTATGTGCCTCAACACCCGGCGTAATACGCAGCAAGATCTTCACCTTTTGGCGCTTCTCTCCGGCAATCGCATCCAACATTTGAAGCTCAATAAAGTTATCTACGACGAAACAGCCAATTTTGGCATCGATCGCCATTTCCAATTCATCGATTGTTTTGTTATTGCCATGAAAATGAATTCGGTCCGCTGGGAATCCTGCTTGTAGAGCCGTATACAGCTCACCATCGGAAACAACGTCCAGTGACATTCCCTCTTCATCTACAATTCGGCACATAGCCATTACGCAGAATGCTTTACTTGCATAGGCCACTTGGAATTTCAGACCAGATGCTTTGAAAGCTTCAACGAATTCACGGCAGCGCCCACGCACTAACGCTTCGTCAAATACATATAAAGGAGTGCCGTATTCAGCAACCAATCTCGTTGCATCGACACCGCCGATTTCGAGGTGGCCTTGGTCGTTTATTTTACTAGTACCATGTAAATACATAGCTTTAATTCCCTCTCTCCCTGAACCTTCTTCTTGCTATTTGCCGCCAAAGAGGTTAACGTGCATTACTATTAAAAGTACCATATGGCATGCTCTTTTGACAATACACGCTTCGACATAAAAGCAAAAAAGGACAGGTGAATTCCCTGCCCATTTCTGTTATTTGGATTTTGGTTGACGCGTGCCATCAATTGGCTTTGTAATACTTAGCCGCGTTTTGCCAGCAAGCACCGGACGACGAACCAGGATAGCAAAGAAGCTTTTGGCGTTAAATGGAAGAAATGGCCACATATAGGGTGCATTAAAGGATTTCCTTGAGGCCAGAAGAATCAACCATAGTGTTGAGCCTACTACAAATCCGGGGACATGGAAGATCGCCACGATGATTAAGAGCGCAAGCCTTATTATTCGATTAGCTAGACCCAATTCATAGCTCGGTGTCGCGAACATCCCAATGGAGGCGAGAGCCAAATATAGGATAACCTCATTGATAAAAAGACCCGTTTTCACCGCGATATCTCCAACCAATATGGCTGCGACCAAGCCCATTGCGGTAGCAAGCGGTGTGGGTGTATGAACAGCTGCCATTCGCATGAGATCAATCCCTATATCCGCTAACAAGAACTGAACCAATAGCGGGAGAGTTCCTTCCTTCTGCGGACCGAGGAACTCAAGTCCCGGCGGCTTTAAGGAGGGATCCATCACCATCATAAACCAAAGTGGAAGCAAGAAAATCGAAGCCATAATGCCAGCAAAACGCACCCACCTTAAATAAGTACCAATGAATGGCGTTTGCCGATATTCCTCAGCATGCTGTACATGATGAAAAAAAGTAGTCGGCAGGATCATGACGCTCGGTGACGTGTCCACGAAAACACAGACATGACCTTCCAGTAAATGAGCAGATACAACATCCGGCCGTTCAGAATACCGAACCATTGGATACGGGTTCCACCCTTTATTAACAATCGCTTCTTCCAGCTGTTTTTCTGCGAGAGGAAGGCCGTCGATTTCAACATTTTTTATTTTATCTTTCACAGCTTGGACTAAGTCCGCGTCAGCAATATCGTTGATATAGCCCACACAGACATCCGTCTTGGTTCGTTTGCCGACTTGCATGATTTCCAACTTAAATCTCTCATCGCGAATTCTTCGTCTGACTAATGTTACATTCAATAAAAGAGTTTCAACAAAGCCATCTCGTGATCCTCGGACGACCCTCTCCAAGTCTGGTTCAGCAATCGAACGAATGGGAAAATTTTTGGCATCGATCGTAATCCCCGCAGACTCTCCTTCAATGAAAAATGCCGTTCCGCCCATCAATACTTGGCCTACGATTTCAGATATTTTCTTGTAGGTCTTCACTTGAATGTGCGGAATTAATTTCTCAATGAATGCTTCTAGCGTATGATGTGAAACTGATTCTTCGTCCGCATAAGTAAGACGTGTAATGATATCGGTTAACACCGTATCTTTGGCAAATCCATTGCAATAGAAGATGCCTACGCGTTTGGATCCAAACACCATTTCTCTGAGGATAAGATCGAAGCTTCGATCGAGTCCTACTCGCTCCTCCAGCACCCTTCGAACTTCTCGAAGAGTTCTAGGGATATCTTCCTGAATTTTAAGTGCCTTCTCCTCAGGCGTCATGTCTGTTATTGGATTGTAAACAGATAAATTGCCTTCCTCATCTATAGCCAATTTCTCAGACTGTTCCTTTGATTCGCTCGATTCGTTTGATTCGTTGGAGTCATTCTGATCGCTCCCATTTCCCTTTTTCACAATAAACTTCATTTGAGCGCCTCCTTCGACACACGTTAATAAAATAACCATTCAAACAAGGATCCAACGACTTTACCGAAAATCATCGCCATGAGCAGCAGAATCATATAAGATCCCATGCCAACACGCTTGGCGAGGATAGGCAGCACGTTAATGATTTCTGTCAATGCGGCCGCTAGCATGCCAACGAAACAACCAGCAAAAATACCTACCACTGCTGCTCCCATCGGAAAAAGATGCACCTTAGCATCACTGAAATCAACCCAAGTAAATAAGAGTGAGCCTAACACAACCGCTGCTTCATAAGCATGAATTTTCGAAAACGAACGTGTGATCTGAGCAAGTCTTGGAATAATATCCAGTACCACAAGGAATGCGACCATGCCGCTGCCAACTGCGATTCCACCAGCTAACCCGATAAAAGCCGCCAAGAAGGCCTCCCCAAATTGGGTAATCACGAACGGTCTCCTTCCTCATGAATTTTGACATATTCTTCTGTTATCACATAACGGTTTATATTTTCCTGATACATAAACATCTCTACTTCAAGCGGGCTAGGTTCTTCATTGAATTTTTTCTTAAACAGATGGTTGAAAAAAATGACCATTCCAACACCTATCCCTAAGGAATAAGGGATTTGCAGTATGAGCGGATGCTCCACCTTTTTCCCTGTCATCAATTCATAAATACGTTGGTGAACTTGCAGCATGGACACATCCGCATGAAAATTCATAATGGCCAGGCCTGAACCGATGAATAAGAGCAGCCAAACCAAACCGATAAGTATAGGACTTGGCTTTCTGGGATCGGAAATAATCTCAAGAAGCACATGAGGTTCTCCGAAATGCTCAATTTGCAGCTGTGGATAAAGATCTTTCACTTTCCGAACGATCAGCATCATGTCAATGAGCACGCGATTGCCATCCTCATGTTGAGGATGATGAATGATCAAATTGTTCAGTGCTTGCTCATATTCAGGTTCCACGAAAATCTGAGCGATATGACGTAAGTACACAACATTCCCTTTGCGAACGTTGGCTTTTCGACGCAGCCGGATGTATACATATGGTTTTTCATCCCGAATCATGGTTTCACTCCCCTCAGCGCATAGTGGTGAATCCTCCATGTATAGGAGTAGTATGCAAAATCTTTCCTTCCCATAAACACCTGACAAGATGGTAAATTCTCCAGGAATAATGTCACCTGCAATATGGCATAGTAAGATCGAATAACGATAACTTATTCCATATAAAGAAGGTGATAACATGGCAAAATTCGCGTTAACACTAGTTATTATTGGTGCGCTGAATTGGCTCTTGGTTGGGCTTTTCCAATGGGATTTAGTTTCAGCTTTATTGGGAGGAGATTCTCATCGTGCATCTTCCGGTCTAAGCCGTATCATTTATACGGTAGTTGGCTTATGCGGAATTTACTGCGTGAGATTTTATTCAGATGACAGGCACTCTGCCCGATAAACATGTTCGTGATCACAAAAAGCCGCAAACTACCCTGTGAAGTATTAGGGTAATCAGCGGCTCTTTTTTTATGCGGTGCGGACTTATCTGCCTTGTTCAACCATTAATTTACTTTCCTCGTTTAAACCAATACAGATGACTTTTTTGCCCAACTGCTCATATTTCGAAATGGTTTTCGTTATAGCTGTCACAGCAGAATGATCCCAAACATGTGACGAGCTAAAATCAATCGTAATCGTATCCGGGTCGTTCCTATAATTAAATAAATCAATAAAATGTGCCATGGTTCCAAAAAAAAGCTGACCAGAAATGCGATATATTTTGGAGCCATTCTTGTCATTGGAAATGAGTGCCTTAATTTTGGCTGATCTCCAGCCAAATATCACTGCACTTAATGTAACGCCTGATAATACGCCAATTGCTAAATTGGAAGTTGCTACAACGATGGCTACTGTAAGGATCATGACTAGGGCGTCACTTCGCGGAATTTTAACTAAGGTTCTAAGCGACTGCCAATCAAATGTCCCTACGGATACCATAAACATTACACCAACTAGCGCGGCCATTGGAATTTGCTTGACCACATTACCTAATACCATGATTAAGAAAAGCAGGAAAACCCCAGAAACAAAGGTGGATAGTCGGGATCGACCACCCGATTTCACATTTATGACCGTTTGACCGATCATGGCACAACCTGCCATCCCACCGAAAAAGCCAGACACAATATTGGCTATGCCCTGCCCTCTCACCTCTTTATTTTTATCACTTTTCGATTCGGTCATTTCATCTACAATCGTAGCCGTCATCAGGGATTCGGTCATACCTACAACGGCTAATGCCAAGGAAATTGGAAGTATATATCCAATTGCTTGAAGAGTTAGCGTTAAGTCAGGGACATGGAAGAACGGCAAGGTTTGTGTAATTTCACCCATATCACCAACTGTTCGTAAATCTAAGTTTAAGTTCATAGACAGAATCGTCATCACGATAATGGCAACCAACGCAGAAGGAATGGCTTTCGTGATCAAAGGCAGCAAATAAATAATAGCCAAAGTACCAGCTACCATGGCATACATCTGCCAGCTTGCCCCGTTGAAATTAGTAAGTTGAGCCATGAAAATAATAATGGCGAGTGCATTAACAAACCCAACAATGACAGAGTTCGGAATAAACGTAATGAATTTGCCAAACTTCAAAACACCCATGACATATTGAATAACACCGGTCAAAATGCTGGCCGCAAACAAATATTCAATCCCATATTTCGCAACTAAAGGACCCATTAGAGAGGCCATCGCGCCTGTAGCCGCTGAAATCATTCCCATCCGACCACCTGTGAATGATATCACTATGGCAATAATGAAAGAAGCATACAAGCCAACCATAGGGTCTACACCTGCTAAAATTGAAAACGCAATAGCTTCTGGAATTAAAGCTAGGGCAACCGTAATGCCGGACAAAACATCCTTACGTATATTAAAAAACCATGAATCCTTCCATTTGCTATAAATCAAAAAATACACACTCCTATGTTCATTTTTTGACTTCTCACTCTCAGAAAAGTCGGGACCGATATTTGCAGTATTTATTATACACAAATCGAGCCTATGTCTCTACATAGACAAATAACCGTTCCTCTTAGGAGGAACGGTTATTTATCTCAAAGCCTGTTATTGAGCAATCTGATCTTTAATCGATTGCAAAATTTTCTTTTCCAATCGTGATACCTGCACTTGGGAAATACCTAGCCTACTTGCGACCTCGGACTGCGTTTGATCCCTGAAATAACGGAGATAAACAATCAGCCGTTCTCGCTCCGACAGCGTCCCAATGGCTTCATTCAACGCAAGCTTCTCGAACCACTTCTCCCCGGACTCATCCGAGATTTGATCCATTAGTGTGATAGGATCTCCATCATTCTCAAAGACGGTCTCATGGATGGAAGATAGAGGTTTATTCGCCTCTTGTGCGAACACAACTTCCTCCGCTGTTATCATAAGCTCCTCGGCTACTTCTTTAATCGTAGGCAGTCTGCCAAGACGTTTCGAAAGCTCGTCCTTCGTCTTGCGAATCTTATTCGCCAATTCTTTGAGTGAACGGCTTACTTTGAGTGTTCCGTCATCGCGAAGAAAACGTTGAATTTCACCGATAATCATCGGTACCGCGTAGGTTGAAAACTTCACATCATAAGATAGATCGAATTTGTCAACGGACTTGAGCAGTCCGATACAACCGATCTGGAACAAGTCTTCGGCTTCGTATCCCCGGTTCAAAAAGCGTTGAACCACAGACCAAACCAAGCGGATATTGCAGCTGACAAGTGTTTCTCTGGCGAGTCCATCTCCGGATTGGCTGAGGGCGATTAACCGTTTGACTTCCGAATCGTCTAAATAACTATGAGAAGCATGTTTCAGATCGACATCCATAGATCAAACCCCTAATTGTATAAAGCTTTTTTAGATTCAATTCGCTTCAACATGTTTATTTTGGTTCCGATTCCGACGGCCGTCACAACTTCTACTTCGTCCATGAAATTTTCCATAATCGTGAAACCCATGCCAGAGCGTTCCAACTCTGGTTTGGATGTATATAGTGGCTGTTTCGCCTGTTCTAAATCAGCAATGCCTGAACCCTTGTCTTCGATCGTAATCCGAACCACGTCATCATCAATTTGCGTCGAAATGATGATAACGCCATCTGTTCTATTGTTATAACCATGAATAATCGAATTCGTTACCGCTTCAGAAACAACCGTCTTGATATCGGTTAATTCATTCAGCGTAGGATCCAATTGAGAAACGAAAGCAGCAACGGCTACGCGAGCAAAAGCTTCATTCTCCGAGCGACTAGCAAACTCTAGTGTCATAAAGTTATGTTCACTCATAATGCAACCTCCAAACTGGACATTGCATTGCGTTCGTTGTCCTGTATAGATACAATCTTGAACATTCCAGAAAGCTCGAATAAGCGGTAAACGGCTGGGGCAACATCACAAACGACCATTTTACCGCCTTTACTCGTGATCTGCTTATAACGACCGAGTATGACGCCTAGACCCGAGCTGTCCATGAAGGATAGATCCTTCAAACTAAGGATTAAATGGCGCGTATGCTCTTTAGCAATCGCTTCCTCCATCCTCGCCTTCACAACCTCGGCTGTGTGATGATCCAGCTCGCCTTTCAATCTAACAATCAGCGCTCTTCTGCCTTGCTCGAATTCAATTTGCAGGCTCAACATGTTCACTCCTCTCAGCTGAGAGACTTTGAGCTCACTCAAAGATCCCGTCATGAAACTTAACTTTCTACAGCTGAGATGGAATCTCCTGCCCCCCGACAAAACTAGAAGAAAACTGCTAAAACTAGTAGAAAACTGCGCTTATTCGCGTATTCTCACCATTAATCCGTATGAAACAGGTGCGATGTGGTTCGCTTAAATAGCTTCCACCAGGACGCTCTATCTACAGCAACCGGAGACTCGAGCGGGTATTCAGCAAGCAAATTATCTCCGTTGTATACAATAATTTTACCAATAGGCTGACCCATAACGATCGGAGCTCTTAAGTTGGGATCGAGTTTCAGTTCATGTCGAATCTCCCCCGTCACAGTGCCCTTTTTCATTAAAATGCTATAGTTTTGCTTCGCCACTAACGGTACTGTCGAAACCTGGCCTTTATTCACCGTAAAATTCCCTAGACTGTCGCCTGACTTAAATAAAGGGTAGTTCGTAAATTGCGCAAAAGCGTAATCAAACAGCTTTGTTACTTCAGCATTCCGTGTTTTTGTATTCGGTTCACCGAGCACTACGGCAACGACGCGTAGATTTTCCCTTTTGGCTGTTGCGGATAAGCAGAATTTCGCTTCGCTTGTGTATCCCGTTTTCAAACCATCCGCACCGCTGTAGAAACGCACCAGCTTGTTCGTATTCACTAGCCAGAAAGGATTTGCTGTTTCTTTTCGTAGATAGTCTTGATAAGCACCTGTAAATTTAGTAATCCCCTCATGCTTGAGCAATTCTCTTGACATGACGGCGATATCATTCGCTGATGTATAATGATTGGCCACAGGGAGTCCGTTGCAGTTTGAGAAATGCGTATTTTTCATGCCTAACTGCTGCGCACGATCGTTCATCATTTGCACAAAATTTTCTTCCGAGCCTGCAATTTTCTCAGCCATTGCCACAGAAGCATCGTTCCCGGAAGCCATGGCAATCCCCTTCAGCATTTCCTCAACCGTCATCTCTTCGCCGGGCTCAAGGAAAATTTGCGATCCACCCATGGAAGCCGCATATTCACTGACCTTGACCTTCTCATCCATTTTAATGTTGCCTTTGTCGACAGCTTCCATAATGAGCAGCATCGTCATTATTTTCGTTATACTGGCTGGAGGAAGCTTTGCATCCTTATTCTTTTCGGCAATGACCGTGCCCGTGTCTGCATCCATTAACACAGCGGATAGTGCATTCGGTGTCAAATCGACCGATGGCGCCTTCTTCTCTTCCGCAAACGCAGCCGGTATGAGCAGCATCAAACATAGCTGTAAACAGATAAAACTGATTAGCCCTTTTTTTCGCATAGCAATTGTACCCCTCCTGTGATGTATGAAGTGAAAGCCTGACACTTGCGGCTTGAATGACTGCTAATCAGTCTTGACGATTTCCGCACAAAATATTCCAAAAGGAAGAAAATAAAAAAGGCACTTTCCGAGTGGAAAGTGCTTGGGCAATCATTTGGCATTAAACAATGACATCATAAATTAATTGAACAGGTGCTGGTTTGCTATTCTCGATGCGATAGGCTCCTTGAATCATGCTCTCGACAGCCTTCACATCCTGTTGATTTGCATGAATCGTACATATGGATTCCCCAATCTGCACTTGGTCACCGATTTTCTTATTCAGTGTAAGACCCACTGCATAGTCAATCAGATCTTCCTTCTTCGCACGCCCGGCACCAAGCAGCATCGCAGCAATACCAATTTGTTCCGCATTGATCTGATTGATATAGCCGTCTCTTTCAGCAAGCACTTCGAAATGATAAGCTGCCGTCGGAAGGAGCTCGGGCTGGTCTACCACATTCGGATCGCCGCCCTGGCTTGCTATGAAGCGTTTGAACGTTTCTAACGCCTTACCATTCAAGACAATATCGCGGACGGCCACCTGAGCCTCCTCGAAGCTCTCAAACACTTTCCCCAGCAGCGACATGTAGGCTGCAACCGAGATCGCTACCTCAGTCAGCTCCTTATCACCTGTGCCGCGGAGCACCTCAATGGATTCGCGAATTTCATTTGCGTTTCCGATTTCACGACCGAGCGGCTGCTCCATATCCGTAATCATAGCGATCGTGTTCCGCTTTAATTGCGTTCCGATATCAACCATCGTACGAGCGAGAACCCTTGCATCGTCCACTGTTTTCATGAAAGCGCCAGAACCGATTTTCACGTCCAGCACAATTGCATCCGCTCCGGAAGCAATCTTCTTACTCATAATTGAGCTAGCGATTAATGGAATTGAATCAACCGTAGCTGTCACGTCCCGAAGCGCATACATCTTCTTGTCAGCTGGAGCTAAGTTACCACTCTGGCCAACGATGGCAATTTTATTCGTATTCACAGCATGTATAAAATCTTCTTTGGACAATTCAATCTGAAAGCCAGGAATCGACTCCAGCTTATCTACTGTACCGCCCGTATGTCCTAAACCTCTTCCTGACATTTTGGCAACAGGGATTCCAAGCGAAGCAACAATAGGTCCAACGATCAGGCTAATTTTGTCGCCAACCCCGCCTGTTGAGTGTTTATCCACTTTAATGCCAGCAATCTCCGATAAATCGATCATTTCTCCTGATCCTGCCATGGCTAGCGTGAGTGCAGAGATCTCTTCACTTGTCATCCCATTGAAGAAAATAGCCATCAGTAGAGCCGACATTTGATAATCCGGAATATCGCCACGTGTATACCCGCTAACGATATACGTAATTTCTTGCTCGCTAAGTACTTCACCTGAACGTTTCTTATGGATTAGATCAACCATTCTCATGTGCATTCCTCCTTAAGTTTACTTAAGCGTTTTCGTTCGAAAATATGCATCGTAAGCATGCTCTTCAAAATCGAAAAAAGGGAGCTGCTAGAGCCCCCTTTGATACTACCATTATTGATTAAGAAACAACTAATTTGCTTTTCATTTTAGCATGGCCTTCACCACAAGGAAGTACACACTGAATTTCATATGTACCTGGTTTATCAAACGTTATTTGCTTGGAAGGATTTTCTTTGTCCAGCTTGATATCCAATCCTACGATTTCAATCGCGTGTACCCCTTCTTTTAAAGACAAGGAAACCTTCGTAGGCTCACCGCTTTTAACCGTATAATCTGCAGAATCGAACTGCCAGTTAGAAGCTGCAATTTTAAGCTGTTGACCTTTGCCAGCGGCAGCCTCTGCTTCCTTAGCCACTTGGCGGTTAGAAATATCTTGAAAGAGGACTCCCAGCCCCAATGCGCCCGCAAGTATAAATAACACAAAGAAAATCCACTTTTGCATGCATATCCCCCTCATAATGTGTTCACTTCATCTATTCTACCTAACATCTCCATACAATCCCATACATGGTCAGTGGCAAATCCTTGAATATTTTGTGACAAAATTGTGAATACGGCTTTCCAAAAAACATCCCCCTTATCGGGGGATATCATCCTTACTATTGCCCATTATGCTGTAAATTACACACCACTAAGTCTTTCACGAATTTGGAAACTGCCAGCGGATGCTGTTTGTTTTTCTCTAAGAAGAGGCTGAAAAGATCGGTCTTTCTCTTTCAACTCTCTAATATCCCGATTAATTCGGTACGCGCAATCCGGACAAAGCTTTTGCCCGCGAATTGGTTTCGAGCAGGAAGCGCATGGGTAGTTCAAATTCGGGTAATCCGAAAGCAGCAGCTTTCCCTCTTTGATCCATGTATGCATTTGCTCGTGCGAAACACCTGTCGCTTCGCTGAATTGTATATTCGTTGAACGATGATTTTTACGTAAAAATTCAAGACTGCTTGTGAGCATGGAATCCATGCTGCGGCTGCAATCTGAACATTGGTTGCGCAAATTTTTCTGGAACACTTTCCCGCATCTAGGACAGTTGGCGACCATTAATTGTTGGACTGACATGCTCCATCACATCCTTGTTATGGAATGGGCATCCGTATCTACTCGACCCATTAATATAGTTCTAATTAACTATATATTAGCATGACTCCCTCCGAATTCATAGGTCTTCAGAAGCTTATTTTCATTAAAAGTTCATAAAAAATATAGCCAAATTATCCCAGACGGACCTCACGAACAAAGGCCTTAACGAGAGCAATGAACTTCGGTTTCGTCCGATTTGCAACAGCTACAACCTGCTCATGCGTCAATGGTTCCAGCTCTTCACCTATCGCCATATCGGTAATACAGGAAATGCCAAGTACTTTAAGCCCTGCATGACGTGCTGCAATAACTTCACCCACCGTGGACATACCAATCGCGTCGCCACCGATTCGAGCTAACATCGTAAGCTCAGCAGGCGTACAGTAGGTTGGACCTGTAATCCCCGCATAAACTCCCTCCTGCAGCTTCAATGGCACGCCATCTTCTCCAACGACCGTTTGTGCTAGCTCATGAGCGAGCTTGCGGTATTCGCGGTTGTAAGCCTCTGACATGTCCGGGAAACGAACACCGAGATCAGAATGGTTAGGACCGATAAGCGGGTTGTCTCCTGTCATGTTTAAATGGTCGCTAATGACCATTAGATCTCCTGCTTTGAACTCACGATTCATGCCGCCTGCTGCATTCGTCATCACAACGGTCTGAACGCCGATCGCCTTCATAACGTACATAGGAAATACAACCTTTTTCATATCATAGCCTTCATAATAATGAAAACGTCCCTGCATCACGATGACTTGTTTACCTTCTAGTGTGCCTACAACAAAACGTCCTTCATGACCTTCAACGGTTGAAACGGGAAAGTGCGGCACTTCGCTATAGTCAATTGCTATGGGCTGCTCAACCTGATTCGCCATATCTCCCAAGCCTGAACCAAGTACTAATCCAATAACAGGCTTAACACTGCCTAAACGCTGCTCAATAAAGCTCGCTGCTTCTTTGATTTTCTCTATGTAAGTCAGTTCCATTTTGTTCTCCTCTTCTTGTTAAAGTGCTTCGATAATGCCTAATACCAATTTCAAAAACTTAGGCTTTACTTTCTCCGTCGTTTCCATGACTTCTGCATGGGAGAGCGGTTGGTCCAAAATACCTGATGCCATATTCGAAATGCAGGAGAAACCAAGCACTTCGATCCCTGCATGGCGTGCTACAATCACTTCTGGTACCGTTGACATCCCAACGGAATCGCCGCCTAATGTGCGGAACATGCGAATCTCCGCAGGAGTTTCATAGTTAGGACCGAGGAGTCCAACATAGACGCCTTCTTGTAAATGAAAGTTCTGTGAAGCCGCGACATCGTGCGCCAGTTTACGCAGACGTTTGCTGTAAGCTTCCGACATATCCGGAAAGCGAACACCTAACGCTGAATCATTCGGGCCGATGAGCGGATTGCGGTATGTCAAATTCAGATGATCACTTATGACCATCAGATCGCCAACCTGATAGGATTCGTTAATTCCACCAGCTGCATTCGTTACGATCAACGTTTCTACACCTAGTTCTTTCATAACTCTTACTGGAAACGAAACTGTTTCCGCGCCATAGCCCTCGTAAGCATGAAAGCGGCCCTTCATCACTAACACTTGCTTGCCTTGAATCGTACCCACAACCAATTCCCCCGCATGACCTTCCACGGTAGACACTGGGAAATGGGGAATATTCGAGTAGTCTACAACGATAGGCTGCTCAATAAGATCAGCAAGAACGCCGAGACCTGACCCTAGAATCAATCCAATTTGGGGTTTAATATTCGTTTCCTTGCTAATAAATGCAGCTGCTTCTTGAATCTTCTGAATCATGGATGTATCGGACATGGATAGATTCCTCCTAAGCGATTTCAGTTCACATAAACTGAAAATTCGTAATCATTTATTTTAAAAGAGGTAAGAAGCTCTCCCCTTGATCTGTTGCTCTCACGCCAAAATTATCAGCGATGGTCGCTCCCAAATCAGCGAAGGTTCCGCGGATACCAAGCGAAGCAGGTGAGTTGAAGCTTGGGCTGTACAACAAAATAGGCACGTATTCGCGCGTATGGTCGGTTCCCGGGTGCACAGGATCATTGCCATGGTCCGCTGTAAGGATTAATAGATCCTTCGGTCCTAGACCTGCTTTGAGCTGAGGCACATAGCTATCAAATTCCTCCAGTGATCTTCCATAGCCCTCAGGATCACGACGATGACCAAACAACGAGTCAAAATCTACTAGATTCGTAAAAGCCAGTCCTTTGAAAGACATGCCAAGTACCTCTATTGTCTTCTGAATACCATCTAGATTACTTTTTGTTGATGTGGTTTTAGTAACACCTTCACCATCAAAAATATCATTAATTTTCCCGATCGCAATTACATCAAATCCAGCATCCTTCAAATGATTCATAACAGTTGGCGCTGGCGGCTTCACGGCATAATCATGGCGATTCGGAGTGCGTTTGAAAGCACCAGGCTCCCCGAGGTACGGTCTAGCAATGACTCTGCCCACCGAAAATTCATCCTGCATAGTCAACCTTCTTGCAATTTTACATGCCCGATACAGCTCTTCCAGCGGAATAATGTCTTCGTGCGCAGCTAATTGAAATACACTATCGGCTGATGTATAAACGATCCAAGCACCTGTTTTCATCTGCTCTTCACCGAGCTCATCTAAAATTTCTGTACCTGATGCCGGCTTATTACCAATGACCTTGCGCCCTGTCTCCTGCTCAAATTGAGAAATCAATTCAGCTGGAAATCCATCCGGGTACACATTAAAGGGTGTAGTCATGCGAAGCCCCATCAATTCCCAGTGTCCAGTCATCGTGTCTTTACCAACCGAAACCTCAGCCATTTTTCCATAGTAGCCTTCCGGTGAATCTGTTGCTGGAATCCCTTTAATCTCAGCTATGTTCCCTAGTCCCATTCGCTGTAAATTAGGGAGTGCAAATCCGCTTACTTTCTCTGCAATATGACCTAGTGTGTGAGCGCCACTATCGCCAAATTGCTTGGCATCCGGTAATTCGCCGATGCCTACGCTATCCAATACAATTACACATATACGTTCGAAGCGCACAATTGTCCCTCCAAATCAATTCCTAATGTTATCCACCCTCGATTATCTCACTTCCACCCTATGAATGCAAAACAGCAGCTTCCCCCTAGGGGAAATGCCGCTGTGCAGGTTATAACTTCGCTCTTGGGTGTGCCAAGTTGTAAACGTCTTTCATTTTAAGCTTAGTAACTTGAACATACATTTGTGTCGAGGAAATATCGGAATGTCCTAGCATTTCCTGAACGGATCTCAGATCTGCGCCATTTTCAATTAAATGGGCAGCGAAGGAATGCCTTAAGGCATGAGGTGTTATCTCATTCGCGATATTCATCTCATTGGCATATTTCTTCAAAATCTTCCAAAACCCTTGCCTGGTCATCCTTGTTCCCAAATGACCGATAAATAAGGCTTCTTCATCCGCCGTTTTTTTTAACAACTTCATCCGATGATTATGTATATAGGTCGATAAACACCGAATGGCGATAGAGCTAAGAGGAATATTACGCTCTTTATCTGCCTTCCCCGTGCAGCGGATAAAGCCCATTTGCAAATTAATATCCGTTACATTCAGAGAAATGAGCTCCGATACTCGAATCCCAGTCGCATAGAGCAGTTCCAGCATGGCCTTATCACGCGCACCGCTTACAAGCTCAGGTTGCGGTGCTTCGAGAAGCTTCTCTACCTCTTCAATCGACAGTACTTTTGGAAGCTTTTTTTCCAGCTTTGGGGCATCTACATAAATACTTGGATCTGAATCCGTTACACGTTCTTTCACAAGATATTGATAAAGTGCTCGAATGGAAACCATATTGCGAGACAAGGTTGCGGATGCTCGTCCTAGCATCTTCAGCTGTGATAAGTATCCTGCAATATGAGTTTTGCCTGAATCTCTCCAAGCTGTGATGCCTTGCTGTTGTAGATATTCAACAAATTGCTGTAAGTCTCGCTCATAGGATTCCAGCGTATTCCGCGACAGTCCCCGTTCAACGGACAAAAATCGGATGAAGGATTGCAGGTCGTTCGTCATCATGCAGATAATACTCCCTCGTTATCATGCCATATCTTCATACCGAATAGCATTCAACGATTCCCGTGCGAACTCCTCTTTTTTACGCTTTTTTTATTCCCCATACCAATAAAATAAACGCAAACGGTCACTCATTGTTCCTGTATCCGAACCCGAAGCATTGTGTTGACCAAACACTTTAACGGACTTTCCCGTTGGTGTTCTGTACTTGTTGACAGGTTGAATCCAACCGCTTAGAACAAGCATAACTTGATATAGAATCACCGTCAAAATCATAAAAAGTAAAATAAAGCGTAAGCGAACAACGAGTTTTCGATATGAAAATATCATAGCCAGTCCTCATTTCTATCCCCTTTTTAAGATCAGGATATGAGGCTTAGTCTATGATTATGACAGATCGGACAACTTCACATACGGCATTCCAAGAGCTTCCGCCACTGCGGGATGGGTTACGCTCCCCTTGTACGTATTCACGCCTAATTGGAGTGCATAATTTGCAGCTACGGCCTCTGTAAAACCTTTATTTGCAAGCTCTATCGCATAAGGTATCGTTACATTGGTTAACCCAAGTGTTGAAGTTCTCGGAACAGCACCAGGCATATTGGCAACAGCATAATGCAGCACACCATGCTTCTCGTAGGTGGGATTACTGTGGGTTGTCACACGGTCGATCGTTTCAATCGATCCTCCTTGGTCAACGGCAACGTCCACAATTACAGCGCCTGGCTTCATGCTTTGAACCATAGCTTCCGTTACTAATCTTGGAGCTCTTGCTCCAGGAATAAGAACAGCGCCAATTAATAAATCCGCCTTCTGTACAGCATTCGCAATATTATGTGGATTCGACATCAAAGTTCGTAGTCTTCCCCCGAAAATATCGTCCAGAGCCCTCATTCGATCGGCACTCCGTTCAATAATGACAACATTAGCTCCGAGTCCGAGCGCCATTTTGGCCGCATTCGTTCCAACGATCCCTCCGCCCAAGATGATGACATCAGCTGGCGGAACACCAGGCACACCACCCAATAATATTCCGCGTCCCCCATAGAACTTTTCCAAAAAGTGGGCACCGATTTGTACCGACATCCGGCCAGCCACTTCACTCATCGGTGTCAAAAGCGGCAGTGAGCCGTTCGGAAGCTGAATCGTTTCGTAGGCAATCCCCGTCACTTTCTTGCTAAGCAAATGTTCAGCCAAGTCTCCTGCTGCTGCCAAATGCAAATAAGTGAACAGCATCTGCCCTTCTCGGAAATAACCATACTCGGCAGGTAATGGTTCCTTGACTTTCATAATCATATCGCTGGAGGCCCATACCCCAGCAGCATCCGCGACTATGACGGCGCCTTCACGAGCATAGTCCTCATCCCCGAAGCCACTGCCCACACCTGCTCCAGTTTCTACTAGCACCTGATGCCCTGCCATCAAAAGCATACCCGCTCCGCCAGGCGTTAAAGCCACTCTATTTTCATTGTTTTTGATTTCTTTTGGAACTCCAACTACAATCGATTGCATTGTCATAGTTGCTACCTTCTTCCTTAATATCACTAAACATAATGTGCCATGCTTCTATGCGAATTATGTGAGTACATTTCCGACTTTCTTATTACCTAATATATGAAACGAACACAAAAATGCCTGTATGCACAAGGTGATCATACAGGCATTTTCATTGTATAAACAGCTTCTATTCCGAAACTGTTATTTTAGATTTGTCCAATGAGTCCGGTTTTCCTCGATCGTTACAGCGATAGCATATACCTTGAAAATCAAGTCGATGATCTAGCACCTGAAAATGAAAATCTTGCTCTAACCGTTCTTCCAAAGGTCCGAGCCAATCTTCCATAATTTCATCCACGGATCCGCATTGCACGCAGATTAAGTGATGGTGATGATGACGTGTACTGTCGTCACGTAAATCGTAACGAGCGACACCGTCGCCAAAATTCATTTTCTCCAAGACATGCAGCTCACTCAGCAGCTCTAAAGTTCGATAAACTGTCGCCAGTCCGATCTCTGGAGCCTTGTCCTTCACAAGCATAAACACATCTTCAGCACTTAAATGATCTTGTTCATTCTCTAAAAGTACGCGTACTGTCGCTTCCCGTTGAGGGGTTAGTTTGTACCCTTGGGATTGCAATTGCTGCTTAATCTTCTCGATCCTTGCTTCCATATGCCTCCCCCTCAGAAAGGTGGGCATCCAAGCCCAGTTTTAGCCACTCTTTTTATTATAGGGGGAGCTGACTGACAAAGTCAAACAGAAACAAAAGTGGATCTCTTATCCATATAGGCCAACAAGCATTGGCGTTACCCATTTCATCATCAATTGCGATATATATCCTTCCCAAAGCGCTGCGCCAAAAAGGAATACCCCCATCAGGAGTGTTAATGTTGTATAACGCATAAAGGGCTGATACATGTTTCCATTACGGCTCATAAAGCGATTTTTGATCATATAGATGGAAAAGGCCATAGCAGCAACACTGCAGAAAAGGATCGCCGGGATAACGATCAGATTCTGCGGCGCAACGGAAACAAGCGCAAATAGCATGCCTTTCCATGACATTTGGCCGACAAGATATCCAACCGTAAAGCCAATTAATACACCTTTGAGAAAATCCAAAACGAGAATCAATGGCAGCCCCACAATCGACAAACCAAAGAGCCATATCAACAAAATCCATTTCATATGCATGCCAAAAGCTTGAACAAACGATTGCCTGCTGTCAAACTCGGCGCCTTCATTAATTTCATGAAAGAAACTACCCAAATGACGAGTCATTTCTTGCTTTTGTTCCAAAGAAAGTGCATTCACCATCACAGCGCCGAACACGACTCCTATGGTGAAAAGTACGGAGACGAATATAAATAGCGGCAAATTATCCTTCATATATTGTTTCATCGTTAGGTTCCTATTCATCTCGCAGCTCCTTCCTTGTGTCAACCTCTACAAAGACAAGCTTATGAGCGAATGCTGGAAACTATGAACGATTTTTAACTTTGCCGTACCTGCCTCCGCCGCCAACTTCAAGCTGCAAGGAGCCTTCTCGCGCTTTTACAATATAAGCAGCAATTTCTTCACCAACTTCACTTGCAAGCTCATCTCGCGTCGTGCGATGCAGTACATTCATTTCCGTTCCAAAGCGGCGAAGCAGCTGGTCGAGCTTTTTAGGCCCTAGGCCTGGGATAAATTCTAGTGGAACTTGAAAATGATACGGAGGTCGATAAGGCGGGAGGTAAGGCAATTCACGATCCGCTAAGTGCTGGATCCGATCCATGACTCCTCTGACGATTTTATTGCTGCCACAGTCGGCACAGCGTTGGGTGGTCGTTTCACTTTCATCCAGAACGGATTCGCATAGACTGCAATAGGTTCGGTGGTATTTACCAAGTCGTGGATTAAGGCCGTAGTTAGCTATTATTCCGCGTTCGTCTTGACGATGAAGCGCTTTGACGAGTTCCTCATAAGTAGGGGCAGCCAGCTTCATTTCGTTGTACTCTCGTCCGATTTTACCAAGAGAGTGTGCATCTGAGTTGGTAACGAAAGTGAACGCATCAAGCTCCGAAATCAAACCAGCCATCTCGGAATCAGCACTTAGACCAAGTTCTACAGCAGATATGCCCTTAAGATCAAGAAGGTACTCCATTTTAGAAGTTGCGCTTCCGTAGACACTTTTGTGCGGAGTGAAAATATGCGCAGGTATAAGGATACCGCCCCTGCCGAGCACTTCATCTTGAAGTTCGCGGGCAGGTACATAAATGCGTTGAGAGCTAAGCTCTACATTTTTCATGTGACCCTTCATCCATTGCGTGAATCCCTGCATCACTTTCAGATTTGGCATATAAGCAAGTAGATGCGCTGGCCCCATACCTGGATCGCGCACCTCTATTTCACAGCCCAACATAATCGTCGTGTCTAGATACCGGATGCCGCCGCCCTCCAGCTCCACCATCTCACCCCGATCCAAGTACGTCATGATGTCATCCTGTACGGAAGGCGAGTGACAATCAATAATACCGATGATCTCCATCCCTTTTCTGACGGTGGCTTCCTTAGCAATATTGAAGAAAGTCAGGTCATTCGCAGCGCTGATCTTCACCGCTTGTCCCTTCTCTGTTCGACCTATGTGAATATGAAGATCAACATAATAAGATTTCATTTAGATTTGACCTGTTAAAAGGTACAGTTGCCAGGCGTAAACAGCCATAATCGTCTTCGCATCGCTAATTCGCCCTTCACGAATGTACTGCTGAGCTTGTTCCAAAGTAATCGCTTCGCACTCCAAGAATTCATCCTCATCGGGATTCGCTTCGCCCTTCATCAAATCTTCTGCTAGATAGAGATGAATGATTTCATCCGCGAAACCTGGCGAGGTATAGAAGGAACTGACCAGCTTGATATTTTCCGTCCGAAAGCCCGTTTCTTCCTCTAATTCGCGTAAAGCTGCCTTTAGCGGCTCTTCGCCTGCATCCAGTTTGCCAGCTGGGATCTCGACCTGACTTTTCTCAAGCGGTTTTCGATACTGTTCCACAACGATCATTTTATCCCCAAGCAGCGGAATTACAGCTACAGCGCCAGGATGTTTAACGATTTCACGAGTTGCAGATTCCCCATTAGGGAGCAGGACATGATCCACTTGCAGCGAAATGATTTTTCCTTTGAAAATAGGTTCCGTCTTGACGGTTATTTCTTCGAATTTTTTGTGTAATGACATACGAACACCTCATCCTTTTTAAAATTGGTCTAACTTGTCCCATTCACGCATATCGTTCATTATTTGAACCACTCATGACTGAAGTCAAGAGATTCTTGGGTAGTCCCTTCTAACGAAAAGAAATTTACCAAGCTAACCCTGTCGTCCCGACAGTTCGTGTAATGGGATTACACGGCAAGCAGTCTTTTGCCTTCGGCAAGAATATTTAAACTTGCGTTGAAATCTCTATCATGTTGCGTTCTACACGCTGGACAGTCCCAAACACGCAAATTTAAGTCTTTCACGTCTTTGTTTTTGTAGCCACAACAAGAGCACAATTGACTACTCGCAAATGTTTTTCCTACTATGGCGACAAGCCGACCATACCATCTCGCTTTGTATTCAAGCATGGAGCGAAACATCGACCACGATACTTCGCTAATAGATTTGGCCAACTTATGATTCTTGACCATATGGACTACTTGCAAATCTTCCATCGCTATGATGTCGTGGTTTTTGACAATCTGCGTAGAGATTTTGTCTAAGTAATCTTTACGGGCATTGGCCATATCCTCATGGATCCGAGCAACTTTAATCCGTTGCTTGTTCCAATTGGAACCGCCTTTTGTCATTCGTGAAAGTTTTCGTTGTTCCTTTCCTAATTTTAATTCTTTTGTGCGTAAGAATCTGGGATTGCCAAACACTTCACCATTTGAAAGAATGGCAAAGTCTTTTAAGCCCATGTCTATTCCAACTTCTAATTTTGTTTTTGGAAGTTCATGTACTTGGGTCTCAACCAACACAGATACAAAGTATTTGCCACTTGGACTCCGCCTAACAGTAGCGTTCAGAATACGTCCTTCGACTTCACGACTTTTAGCAAACTTCACAAGCCCCAGTTTAGGTAACTTGATCTGATTACCTACAACTGTGATATTTCCATTGGTGTAGTTGGTTTGGTAAGACTGTACGGGATTCTTTTTACTTTTGAACTTAGGGGCATCGTTCTGTTTTTGAAAAAAACGATTGTACGCATCGTTCAAATTCCTTAGTGCATTTTGCAGAGAGAATTTATCTGGCTCCTGAAGCCACGCTAACTCTTGTTTTAGCTTGGTCAACGTTGCTGAACACGCACCGTAGGTTAAACCTTTACCTGTCTCTTTGAATGTGTCGTTCCACAAGACAAGAAACCGATTGAACACAAAGCGGCAACATCCAATCGTCTTGTTAATAAGTGTTGCCTGCTCTGACGTAGGGTATATGCGGAAATTATATGCTCTGTGATGCATCATGGCGAACATGACCTCCTTTCGTCTTGGAATGTACACCTATTATAGCACATACGTTCGCTATACGTATCCGTTTCCAACATAAATGTCGGATAGTTAACTCAGCAAAATCCACGCCTTATCCGAAGTTTTTATATCTCACGACCAAAGTCACGATTTTACGAAAACTATTCATCAAAATTTTACCTGAAAAGAGGAAAATGGATATGAAGAGCTATGTAACCGACCGTCAAATTCGACTTGTAGGGAAGGCATGGGAAATCAAACGTCAATTGCAGCTCATGCTGCAGCAAGGCGGACATACAATTACATTAGTCGATTATGTATCTGGCTTGCACAATCAGCAGCAGCACAAATCGTTTGGAAATAAGCTGGGTCCTGCGATAGTCCCCTTCCCATCGAGGTAATGGGGTGTGGATACTGCGAAAAAGCTTCAGCGATTTCCGCTATCGATGGGCTTGGCATGGCAACAATTTGATGAAGCTGCAGACTCTGTGCTTGTTTCTGCACAATCGCATTTTCTTTCGCCTCCAATAGTGGCAAAGGTACTACAGCGGGACATCTCGCTGCCAGCTGAAGCGCTGTAAGCGTATGATGACTAATGCCCTGATGTCGAGTCCTTGGATCAGCAAAAGAAATTCTCGGAATGACCACTGGAATCCCTTCTAGAGCATATACAGCATTTACAAGTTCACCAACCTCAAGACCCGAAAAACCATATCGGCTATTCGTTCCCACGATTCCTGGCCCCATGGTTACAAGACTGATATCTGCATTGACAACATGCTTCGCTGCAACTAATGCGCTAAATTTGTTAACCGCCTCCACCTTACCACCGTAAGCTTGACCATAAGTAATGGTGGTTTTAAGCCATTCCTTCCCCTCAAGTATCGCTACATGTTCACTCCATGCAAGTGGAAGAGCACCTCCATCTGTCATAATATAGGCGACATCCAAAGCTCTACCATATGAATTCCTTTGTTGATGTCGATATCGGAGCCAGCACATCACGACAGGCAGCATACTGTGCAATTCGCCCAGCAAGACCGGCATCCCCTCTATTTTCTTTTCACCTTGAAACGAAGAATGAAACGAGCTGTCAGGTTCTTCAATAGCCAACACACTTCGCTGCATCGGAGTATATTTGAGCTTCATGATATGTCCATTTGATGATGTAGTTGAATGGTTTTCTAATCCTCGGTCACGAATGGATAGCACGATATGAAATCCCCCTGAACCTAACCTCAGCTTCACGGCGGTTACATTTAAATCAACCACGTCCCCTGGATTTAACAAAGGTAATGTATCGGTGTAGTGTACAGCGTGCTCAAGCTCACCGCTCCGCATCCATACGGTGACAATCTGTAGTCCCCCTCTGACCGAAATAATATCAGCAACCGTACCCTCATCTCGTATCATCAAGCCAGTTTCCCCTTTCCGGACGTGTCTTACTCGAAGCATATGAGGAATGATTTAATTTTACCCCACTAAACGCGTGTAAGAAGTAAAAATAATGTCCGTGTTATTCAAATCAAATTTGAAAACTAGAGGGCGGGATTGGAGTTTGTGTTCTTTCAAACGCTTCTGGAGCCTCATGAAAGAGAACGTCGATGCGTTATTTTACTAGAAATTCACTTTTAACTAACATAACGGAACGTCAATCGCTTATTTTCGCCTTTAAAGCTGAGTTTCGCTCAAATTGACAAAATAACGCATCCATGTTCCCTTAACGCTGCAAAATGGTCGTTATTTCCATAAATAAAGCATCGTCGTTCCTTTATGTAAGTCTGAGTCTCTCACTTGCAATGCCTAGATGAGATCACGTAAAAAAACCGACCAGCATGCCATGACAATGGCAGACTAATCGGTTCTCTAGAAAGAGGTAAATTAAACTTTCGCTGCTTCCTTCACGAGAGCAACGAGTAATTCAGCCGTTTTGACTAAATCACTGATGGCAATATGTTCTTTTGTTGTATGAATTTCATGGTAACCAACTGCTAGATTAACCGTTGGTATGCCCATTCCGTTAAAGATATTAGCATCACTGCCGCCACCAGAGTGGAAAGTTCGAGCTGTCAATCCAAGAGTTGAGAGTGCTCTAGAAGTCAATTGCACAATCGGAGCAGAATCATCATGCATATAGGAAGCATACACAATATCTGCATTAAACTCGCAAGTGGTGCCAGCATCAGCTGCAGCTGATTCACAAGCCTCTTTCATCGCGGCGATTTGCGCTTCCAGCTTGTGTTGAACGATACTGCGAGCTTCCGCTTCCATCTTCACTTTATCGCATACCACGTTCAAAGGGCCTACGCCTGAGAAACTGCCAATATTCGCAGTAGTTTCACTATCAATTCGACCGAGCGACATACGCGAAACCGCTTTACTCGCTACTTGAATGGCACTGATACCATCTTCAGGATTTACGCCGGCATGAGCTGACTTACCGTGGAAAATAATTTCAATTTCTGCACGTCCAGGCGCTGCAGTCGCAATATCGCCGATGCTGCCATTCGAATCAAGTGCGAAGCCGAACTCAGCTTCCATGACACTGCGATCCATGGCGCGTGCGCCCTTCAGACCGCTCTCTTCCCCTGCCGTAATCACGAATTGAATGCGGCCATGCGGGATGTTTTGCTCTTTTAGCACTTGTATGCCTTCGATCATCGCCGCGATACCCGCTTTGTCATCACTGCCTAAGATCGTCGTTCCGTCACTGCGGATATAGCCATCGTCGCCAATTTGAGGCTTGATACCTTTCCCAGGGGCTACCGTATCCATATGAGAAGTGAAGAAAATAGTCGGAATAGCTGCGTTGCTGTCGGTTGCTTCAAGAGTACAGATCAAATTCCCCGATCCGTGACCACTTTTTTCCATCGAATTATCTTCTACGACATGCAGCCCTAAACGACTGAACTTTTCTTTAAGAACGACACAAATTTCTTGCTCAAATCGAGTCTCGCTGTCAACTTTAACAAGGGAGATGAACTCTTCCACCAAACGATTTTGCTGAATCATGTACTTTCCTCCGATACACACAATGAGTTACAATAAAACGGTACAAGCTTTTTCACGAAAAAGGAGTGAATCTTCATTGTTACAGAATAAGCGTTGGTTTAAAATCGTGATTTACGTTATGCTGCTCACGATGCTGCTTTCAAGCATATTGTTTACTGCGGGATTATTTTTTAAAGCTTAGTTTAATAAATCTTTGTATCCGCGTTATAGCTTTCTAAATTTTCTTTCACTCTCTGTAGGAACCTACCACAGATGACACCGTCAAGAATACGGTGATCCAGTGACAGACAAAGGTTAACCATCGAACGAACCGCAATCATATCTTGAATAACGACAGGCTTCTTCACTATCGATTCGAAGGTCACAATAGCTGCTTGCGGGTAGTTGATGATCGGATAAGACAGAATCGAACCGAAGGAGCCTGTATTATTTACAGTAAATGTCCCGCCAACCATATCATTCAGCGATAATTTCCCCGCACGCGTTTTCTTCGTCAATTCATCGATTTCTCTGGCCAGTCCGGCGATATTTTTTTGATCCGCTTTTTTGATGACCGGCGTCAAGACCGAATCTTCTGTTCCTACGGACAACGAAATGTTAATATCGCGTTTCACGATAATTTTATCGACGGCCCAGACGGAGTTGATAATCGGGTAATCCTTAATGGCATTGACGACCGCTTTCAGCATGAATGCCAAGTACGTTAAGTTAATGCCTTCTCGGCGCATAAACTCGTCTTTCACTTTATTCCGCAGAACAACAAGATTCGTTACATCGACCTCAATCATTGTCCAAGCATGCGGAATTTCGGTTACACTCTGGCGCATTTTTGAAGCAATGGCATTGCGCATTGGCGTAACGTCAATGAAATGCTCATTGCGAGAGTCTAATGAGTGTCCTTCCGCTTCAATCAGCGGCGTTTGCGGATTGGCGGATAAATGAATGCCAGAACTGCGAACAGGCTGGTGAGCCTGCTGCGAATCAACGGGTGGAGCGGTTTGAGGAACAACTGCAGCTGCCGGTTGATTCGTTTGCACTGCGGCAGGAGCTGCATTGGCTCCACCGGAGGCGATGAACTGCTCAACGTCCTTGCGCGTAATCCTTCCGCCAAGCCCCGTTCCTGCAACACGAGACAAATCTACGCGATGGTCTTGGGCAAGCCGGTGGACAGCTGGCGAATAACGACCACGCATGCTTTGGTCTGAGTCTTCCGCCAGCGCGGCTCCAGCATGACTAGCAGCTGAAGCTCCTGCAGTTGATGCTCCGTTCGCTAAAGCTGCATTCGGCTCTTCAATCAAACAAATCGCTTCGCCAACAGCAGCTGTTTCGCCGTCGCCGACAATGATTTTGACAAGCGTCCCTTCAATTGGTGAAGGCATTTCCGTATTCACTTTCTCTGTGAATAGCTCACAAAGCACATCGTATTGTTCGATATAATCGCCAGGCTTCTTAAGCCATTTGCCTATTGTAGCCGAAACGAGGCTCTCCGCTAAATGCGGGACCGTTACCTCGGTTAGTCGGCTGTTGGTTTGGTTCATGGGTGTACCTCCTAAGTTCAGGAAATGATCAATGAAAGGATATTAGATGTGAAAATTAGAACATCGCAAGCTGGTACATGGCTTCCTTCAGCTTATCTGCATTGAGCAAGAAGAATTTCTCCATCGGTGGATTGCTGCCCACTGCCGGAACATCGGGGCCGCAAAGTCTTGCAATAGGCGCATCGAGCTCAAACAGCATTTCTTCGGCGATAATCGCTGAAACTTCAGCTCCAACACCGCCTGTTTTGTTGTCTTCATGAGCGATGAGTACTTTGCCCGTCTTCCTAGCGGCCTCCAAAATAGCCTCTTTGTCAAGCGGCTGCAGAGAACGAAGGTCAAGTACATGTGCGGAAATGCCATCCTTCGCAAGTTCTTCTGCTGCTTGCAATGCATAATTTACAACCATACCGTAGGCGATGACTGTAATGTCTGTGCCCTCGCGTTTAATGTCGGCCTTGCCGATCGGCACGATATAGTCGTCATCTGGCACATCAGCAGACAGCGCCAGATAACACTTCTTGTGCTCGAAGAATAACACAGGATCTGCATCTCGGATTGCTGCTTTCAGCAACCCCTTGGCATCATATGGATTCGAAGGCGCTACAATCTTAACTCCCGGTGTACCGAAGAAAACAGATTCCGGACATTGGGAATGATACAAGGCACCTGCTCCGGTCGCACCATATGGAGCACGAATGACGATCGGGCATGTCCAGTCATTATTAGAGCGATAACGAATCTTCGCTGCTTCACTTAGAATTTGATTCGTTGCCGGGAAAATGAAATCAGCAAACTGAATTTCGGCGATCGGTTTCATTCCATACATCGCCGCACCAATAGCCACACCTACAATGGCAGACTCCGCTAACGGTGTGTCTAGAACTCGCTCTTCACCAAATAAATCACGCAGTCCTTTGGTCGTGTTCAAGACACCGCCTTTACCAACGTCTTCACCAAGTACGAAGACGTTATCATCCTGCTGCATTTCCTCCTGCATCGCAGAACGGATTGCTTCCAAATATGTAATAACAGCCATAATTTATTGGTCAACTCCTTCCGCGTAAACATGAAGGAGCGTATCTTCCGGTTTCGGATAAGGCGCGAGATCCGCATACTTAGTAGCTTCATTAATCTCTTGCTTTTGCCGTTCCTGAAGATCACGATCCTGATCTTCACTCCATAGACCGCATTCCATTAAATATTCTTTGAATTTAAGGATGCCGTCTTTTTGACGATTCTGTTCAACTTCTTCTTTCGTCCGGTACAGCATGTCATCATCCGACGTTGAATGAGGCATGAGACGATAAGAAATCATTTCGATGAGCGTTGGTCCTTCGCCACGAGCAGCTCTTTCTCTTGCTTCCTTCGTTACCCGGTACATTTCCAAAACATCGCTGCCATCTACTTGAATACCTGGGAACCCGTACCCCAGCGCACGATCCGCGATTTTGCCCGCCACTTGTTTATGCAGAGGAACAGAAATTGCATATTGATTATTTTCACAAACGAAAATAACAGGCAGCTTATGTACGCCCGCGAAATTGCAGCCCTCATGGAAATCCCCCTGATTGCTGGAGCCTTCTCCGAAGGAAACAAAGGTGACGAAGTCTTGCTTTTTCATTTTGGCAGCAAGCGCGATACCAGCTGCATGCGGCACTTGCGTTGTAACAGGAGACGACCCTGTGACGATATGATTTTTCTTATCGCCAAAGTGACCAGCCATTTGTCTTCCACCGCTGTTCACATCTTCAGCTTTGCAAAAAACCGCAAGCATTAGATCCTTCACTGTCATGCCGACAGATAGTACAAACGCATAGTCACGGTAATAAGGCAGGAAATAATCTTTTTGCGCTTTCATCGCAAAAGCCATCCCTACCTGACCGGCATATTGTCCCATTCCAGACACGTGAAAAGGTATTTTACCTGCGCGTTGCAGCATGAAAGCTCGCTCATCATATTTAGCAGCAAGGCTCATGACTGTATACATACGAACGACTTCGTCGTCAGATAAACCTAAACTTCTATGTTTATATAGTTGACCAATAGACATGGAGGTTGCCTCCTTTAGAAATTTTAGGTACCAAGTAAATTTATTACCTGGTCCTAGTACTTGACTCTATATGCTTATTATAAACGCAAATGTTTATGATTACAATTTTTATCCACTAATTGCAATCCCATCGACGGCCAGCATCGCTTCACCTAATGCTTCCGACAAAGTTGGATGCGGGTGAATGGTTTGGCCCACTTCCCAGGGCGTTGCATTCAATAGCTGTGCAAGTGCTGCTTCCGATATGCTGTTGGTCACATGCGGTCCAATCATGTGTACACCTAGAATGTCATTCGTTTCGCTATCTGCTATAACTTTGACGAAACCATCTGTATCTCCATAAACAAGTGCTTTCCCAATCCCCTTGAAGCTGAATTTGCCAATTTTCACTTTATGTCCTTGGTCGGCAGCCTGTTGTTCGGTCCAACCCACACTAGCTATTTCCGGTCTTGTGTATGTACATCTTGAAACGAGATGCGCATGCAGCTCATGCGGAGTCTGACCAGCCAGGTGCTCAGCAGCCAAAATGCCTTCATGACCGGCCATATGCGCCAACATGAGCCCTCCAATAACGTCGCCAACCGCATAGATATGTGATTCCGTCGTTTGCATGAACCGATTCACACGTATGACACCTTTATCGATTTTAATATCTGTATTTTCAAGCCCGATTCCCTCAATATTGGCCATACGGCCTACCGAAACAAGCACTTTATCTGCCGTTAACTCAACGATCTCTCCCTGCTTGTCCGCTTGTAAAGTAACACTGCCTTCCGTCACCTTTACAGAATCAGGAAGTACCTTTGCTCCAGTAACAAGATTAATGCCGCGTTTCTTGAACAAGCGCTCCAGCTCTTTGGAGATATCCGCATCTTCTAAACTCACTAATCGTTTATCCAGCTCAACGATGGTAACCGCTACGCCGAAATCGCTCAGCATCGAAGCCCATTCTACCCCTATCACACCGCCGCCGATAATAATGATTGATTTCGGAAGGCTCTCCATCCGCAGAGCGTCTTCACTTGTTAAAATATGGGTACCATCAATCTCTAAACCTGGTAAGCTGCGCGGTCTCGAGCCTGTAGCAATAATCAAATTACTCGATAGAAGCGTTTCGATATCCCCATCTTCCTTCTCGACGGAAACGGCACCGCTGCGCGGCGAAAAAATAGAAGGCCCAATAATACGGCCATTGCCGTAATGGACCGTGATTTTATTTTTTTTCATCAGGAATTGCAGCCCTTGAAGCAGTTGATCAACAATACGTTGTTTACGGTTAAGCACACTGTCAAACTTCACTTCAATGGAATTTGCAGAAATGCCATATTCCTCACTTTTCTTCATTGTTGCGTATACTTCAGCACTCCGAAGGAGCGATTTACTTGGAATACAGCCTTGATGTAAACAAGTGCCTCCAAGCTTGTCTCTTTCCACGATAGCCACAGTTTTCCCTAATTGAGCAGCCCGTATAGCCGCGGTATAACCTCCAATACCACCACCAAGGACGACGACATCATATCTATGTTCACTCATTATGTATTTCCTCCCTATTAAGCGTTCACAACCTCATATGTATACACTTCACTCTATTATATTACCCTTTTTTGGTCACCAAATCATAGTCTTATTTGTGAATTAGACACACTAACAGATTCAGAGTATGATGATATAAAATAGGAATCATGCAAAGTAAGGAGCAGCTATGAGAGCGCCATTTTATCGATTTATTGCTATTCTTCTTCTCGTTATCCCCGGTTTGACAGCCACCTATGGGTTCCTTGCCATGAAGGATGCCTTTTTCGCTCAATTTGATACGGACGGTCATATCCTGTGGGGCAAATTTATCCTTGGGCTTATTTTGTTTCTCTTAGGTGTTGCTTTTATTGGAGGATGGACGTTTTTCCGTGATCGTAAACGGAATTATGTGGCGCCAAGATTTAAACCTAACCGCCGCAAATAGACCGAACTTTCAAGTTCGGCCTAAACGGTCTATCCAATGAAGGATCCGGTTCTTTTCAATCATTTGCGTTATGGAACTCACCTCCGCTTGTCCATGCAGGAAGCCGATCACAGCAACAATCACAACTTGTGCTTCCCAAGGCAAGATCAGGATGATTTCATATCCTAATGTAAAACCAAGCAGATTCGCTCCGGCATCACCCAGCATCCCAAAACCACGAATATCAAGGCTATATAGCAGCAATCCACCCATGAATACCGGGATCATCGGAAAAAATACACTCGTTTTCAAGTCTAAAAAATACAAGCCCAAGAGCAGCACCGCGCAAGAACTACCCAGAAATGCTTTTAATGAACGACCAGGACGAACGTCAAGCAAATTCAAGGTATTCGTCATAAGTATCAGCAGGATAAGCTCAACCCCCATCTGCCAGATGGGGGTTTGATCGTTTCGGATCGTAAAGACAAGCCATGCAGAGATAGATAATGTGCCTAGAGCCTTAACGGCTCCCATTGATAAAGTCTTTGAGTCCATCCAATACCGGAAGTGTCCTTTTAGACCTTTCACGGCCTTACTGCCTATTAAATCGTCTGTCCAACCTAGTAAGAAAATCAATGTAGCGGCAAATATAAATACCCGATTATTCACTTCAAGTGAACTTAGCTCTTTCAGCGATAAGAATTCACTCGTTAAGCCTGATGATTCTATCCTTATCGCACCTTGAAGAACCAGCTCCTGGAGCCATAAGAGCAGCCAAAGAACAACCCCCATCCCGCGAGGGATGGTATGGCCAAGATAGTTCGGGCCCACCTGCCCATGGGCCTCCAGAAAGCGCCTAACGTGCGGCAGCATCCACCGCCCTGCCGCTCCAAGCACAATCAGATCGAGGATCGATCCGATGAGAACCATACCTGCTTCCTCTCCTTCCAGCGAGTCAGCAGCGTCAAACCGACCGCGGCGAACTGCCTGCCGCGGTGCATATACCCGTGCCAATCCCGCCCCGTCTCCCGGTGCGTGATAGGCACGTCCAGCTCCACGATGCGCAGGCCATGCCTCACCGCATCGATCGTTAGCGCGACTTCCACGCCGAAGCCGCGCGCGAACCCCCCAAGCTCCCGCAGCCGATCAGCACGCACCGCGCGCTGTCCGGACAAGGGAGCTTCGGTCTTATAGCCGCTGAGCCTGTGAATACCGCGGCGGGCTAAGCCCTTGACCAAGCCGAAGCCTGCTTTGGCGCCGGGCAGGGGCAGCTTCGCTATCGCCATGTCCGCTTCGCGCCGCAGCAGCGGCGCGATGAGGACGAGCGCCTCGCCGGCCGTAGCCTGCAGGTCGGCGTCAAGGAAGAGCAGCAGGTCGCCGCGTGCCTTGGCGACACCTGATTGCATCGCCGCTCCTTTGCCGCGGCGGCGATCATGCTTGACCAGCTTGTCCGCCCAAGGCCATGCGACATCATACGTATTATCGACGCTGCCATCGTCGACCACAATAATTTCGAATCTCATCTCAGTCCCCCAAATCAAATCGGCCTGATTCAACAGATGTTGAAGTGTATTTGGAATCGTACTTGCTTCATTCCAAGCTGGAATAATGATGGATAGATATGGCTTCATCTTTCACCTCCAAGATACCAAACAACGTGAGCAACTCGTTTCAAAATCCAGTGAAGCTGAAAAAGCCCTAAAGCAATAAAGAAAAGCGAAAGTAAAACAGTGGTGGCTGTCTCTTTCGTCCATAGATACGGCTGCTTGTACACGGCGCCTATACTTTTGATATCAACCAAACGCGACCCTATCTTCATTCGCACAAGAAGCGTGCTTCCCATGCCTTCCCTCCCTTTTTCCAGAAAGTCAATCATGTGGGTATGCGCACCAACCGTAACCAGCCACTCCCCCCGCTGCTCAAAGGCAAGTAACAGCGCGGCATCCTCACTCGTTCCGAAGCAAGGCAGTACATGCGCAAATAACCCCATTGCGTTCATACGAGCCATCCCAGGTGCCGTTCCATTCGGGTAAGCATGGACAATTAGCTCGGCTCCGCACACAAGTGCTCGATCCGTCACGCTATCCATATCTCCAACAATAAGATCCGGCTGATAACCGCACTCCAGCAGCGCATCGGCTCCGCCATCAACCCCAATCAGAATCGGTTTGACCTTCGAGATAAAAGCTTTTGCTGCAAGTAAATCCTTCTTATACCCCTTCCTTCTGGAAACAACCAAAACGTGCTTTCCTTCGCAATTTACCCTAAGAGGTAATGAAGGCAGCGGCTCCATAACAGCTTGCTTCTCCCGAACGGCATAAGTTAATGTATTATCAATAAATTGCTCCAATAGTCTTGACGATTGGTCATTTGCAAGCTGCTGCATGCTTATCCAATTCTCACGTGTAAATGCGGTACAGGAGATATATTGATCTTCGACGATGATCTTATCCTCATAAATCGCAACTTCCCTATTCGATTCAAAAACTTCGAAAGCAGACGACTCCACTTCCCAAATCGGTATTTGCTGCTGCAGCAGCAACAGGGGTCCTTGGGTCGGATACGTGCCGCTCATCGTTTGGTCGCAATTAATGATTGCTTTAACTTTACGATCGATGAGTTCCTGTGCAATGACTTCATCAAGGTCACGGTGCTGCAGAACAACGATTCGGCCTGACGGCAAATCACGCAGCAATACTTTCGTAATCGCCCCTACGCTAATCTTCCCTTTGCAGAGCGGCAGCGGCTTCGAAGAAAACAATGACAACGAGGGCCAATTCATGATAGACACCGACTTTCCTTTCGTCTTTGGCCCACTTATTTTGCCCTTTGCCACAATATTCTATGTATATTTTACCCATCCGATGGCAAGTATTGGGTTATATTCTTATTGAAAGGAGATAAAACATCCATGGAGCTAAACATGAGCGCAGATGAAGTGTTAGGCCAAATTGTACAGCTTCACAACACCGGGGAATCGCTTGCCAAAAAAAATGTGAAGAAGCTGCATCCTGATCTAATGAAAAATGCCTTGTATTACTACCCTAGCTGGGAACACGCCTTGCAAAAGACAGGAGTGGGCAACAACGTTCACTAAACATACATAAGGTTGCATACAAAGAGCTCCGAAGGGGGATTTAACCTCCTTCGGAGCTCTTTCCAATCAAGTGCCTTTCTTCGTTATTCAATCACTTCCCATTCAACTTGCACCATGCGATCTACCCATGTACGGATTTTAATTTCAATCGCACTCTCGATTTCTTCATCCGTCATTTCACCAAGCTTATATTCCGCAATTTCAAGTACATCCTGTTTTACCATTTCGCCAGACACGGCTAGTTGAATTTGAATACGCAAGCCCTCACCCTTTTCTAAATAAAGCGAATATATCATTGATAAGAAATCTTTCCATTGCAGCTAAGCAGCGGATTACTTACAATTAACAAGAGTAACAATCAAATTTGTAAGAGGAAAAGAGGAATCCTAATGTCCCGAACCCAAGCACAAAAAAAACGACAACGCAATTTACGCGAAGGCAAGCTCGATCCTGCACTCAATCGACTGCATTGGCATGGGGTCAACCCGGTATCCAAAACGACGCCTACTTTGAAACAATTATTAACGAAACAAAATCATAAACACAAATCAAGGAATTTGAACCATTCGTATGGGGACGATTCCTTTTTTCATGCTTCCTCACGTTCTTGGATCATGATTCCATGCTCGGCTGCATAACGGACTAACGTTTCTCTTTCCTCAGGACGAAAGGTATAATTACAGTCAAACCCGTTAAAGAACAGCTTCCACTCCCTTACAACTCCGTTTTCTTCTAGCTCTAACTCCGCAACATATAAGGAATCAGGTTCATCTTCAAACTGCAGGCCGACGTGGAGCTGCACCTTTCCTTCCGTAATTTCCTTCTCACAATAGTCCATAATCACGCGTGTAGGACCTCCTATTGAATTAAATCTTTTTTATTTATATAATATACTAATGCGCACAAGCTAAACAACGAGGTGAGACTTTGATCTCTGATCAAAGATCCCTATACGAAAATGCTAGTTTATGCTTAAGCTTACGTAGAAAGTTTTGCTAAAGCAAAACTCTTAGGAGGAATTACAATGGCATACGATCCGCAGGTAGTAGATGCAACAATAGTTAGTGATAATAAAAAAAATGGTCTTTTCGAAGTCGTTGTCTCACTGAAAGACCGCAATAAATGCCGTCTTTTCTTCGAAAGAGATTCTGAAACCGGTATCGGCAAAGTGACTGATTTGAATAGATTGATGAAAGAACCTTGCCCGATCTGTCGCAAAGATTACCTTTGCAACTGTCTTGACCGTTACAAATATTCCATTGCGGATCAAGCGCTAACCTTCATAAAATAATGGCATGACGAAACCCCCTAGCTAACTTAAGCTAAGGGGTTTCATTGTTATTTACGATTTTGTTGATACTTCGTACACGCATGAATCCATTCCTTCACCATGTTCGGATTAGATGCGAAATGCAAATGTGTATAGCCGGCAATAAGATTCCCAGTGAGATATCCATCTGCTTTGGTTCCAAGCCTGCCCTTCGATTGAAAGGCAGCTTTCACATCAGCGCCTCCATTAGCTTGAAAAGTTGAATAATGAAATTCATGACCGCGAGCTTCTTCACCTGAGGGCAGAAGGAAGTTTCCCTCCACACCAGAAGCCTCACGATATCCTAAAGCTGCTAGTTTCGTCTGCATGGTTACTTTACCGGGGATCATCCCAACCATTGGAAATTCATTTCCTGTGGTATCTACAATTTGTTCTGTGAGGAACATAAATCCACCGCATTCTGCGAGTGTCGGAATACCTTCCTCAATTCGGCTGCGGACAGAGGCCTTTACCCCTTCTTCGGCAGCTAATCGCTCTGCGAATTCCTCAGGAAACCCTCCGCCAATGTAAAGCCCATCCGCATCAGAAGGAACCTCTTCACCTGCAAGCGGCGAAAAGAATATACAATCCGCACCTCCCGCTTCTAACAGTTCCAAATTTTCCGGATAATAGAAGTGAAATGCGGCATCTTTGGCGACTGCTATTTTAACTCGTTTAGGTGCCTCAAGTTGATCTTTGCTTGTGAATAAAACCGGCTTACAATCTATTGGTTCAGCTGCGGCTAAATCCAACAGAAGGTCCAGATCTATATGTGCCGTCACTTTTTCAGCCAAAAGCTCAAAAAAAGGTCGGAGCTCGCCTCGCTCAATCGATGGAACCAAACCTAAATGTCTTTCGGGAAGCTCTAAATTCGCGTCGCGAGGCAGATATCCAAGGACAGGAATACCGCATTCCTGCTCAATTGCTTGCTTAACCATTTTATAATGCCCTTCGCTGCCTGCTCGATTGGCAATGACACCTACAACGTTATCGCCTTGACCAAACTGCTGAAAGCCCTTTACGATCGCAGCGGCGCTTCTTGCCATACTGGCAATGTTGACAATTAACACGATCGGAGCGCCTAGAATACGTCCTATATCCGCGGTACTGCCTTCATCCGTCAGTGGGTTTTTGCCATCAAACATCCCCATAACACCTTCGATAATCGATATATCTGAAGCTTGACTTCCGCGTTCAAATATTTCTTTCACCGCTTCACGCCCCGTCATCCATGAATCCAAGTTGCGTGAAGATCTTCCGGTTACCGCTGAATGATAGGTTGGATCAATGTAATCCGGACCGCACTTAAATCCCTGAACCGTAATCCCTCGTTTCTGTAAAGCAGCCATGATGCCGATGGTCAAGGTGGTCTTCCCTACACCACTGCCTGTGCCTGCAATGACAATTCGCCGATCCATCACAAGTCACCTCGCTGTGATTGAACAGACGCTGTAAAGTCGAGTAATCCTACTGAAATCGTGACATTTCCTGATTTTTTCTTAACTAAGGCCAGCTTGTCTTGGCCCGTATAAAGCTTAACAGCCGGCTCACTTACCGCATACGCCCCAGTAAACTGATACACCGTTTCGGAAGGTGCCTCAATGGTCACGGTGTTTAACTCTTCAGGAGTATACGTGATGAACTCCCAGCCATGCTTACGAGTAACCTCGAGCAAGCCAACTTCGTCCTTCTTCAAATCGATCGTACAGACAGCTTTCACGCTTCGCATGGAAAATGATAGCTCTTCAAGTGTTAATTGAATCACGCGTTCAATTTCATCTGCTGAAGTTCCGCGGTTACAGCCTATTCCGAGAATAATAACTTTCGGCCTGTACAATACACCATTAGTTAAAATGCTTTCCTCTTCTGGCCTCAGAAGACGATGTGTGATGAGCAGCACGGCATTCGGCTCACTTGCTCGACCATCCTTAATTGATGGGAACCACTTAATATTGGCGGGTATGGGTCGCTCGTGCGTCCACCAATTCGGTTCACCCGATTCCTGAATAACAGCAATCCGCTCTTCATTGACGACAGCCGCGCTAACTGGAGTTAGTTTATCTGCCGAGTCCCAAGCCCAGCCGAAACGGCGTCCGAAGAGATCGACAGGAATTGTTTTCTGAACATCCGATGCCGTCGTAATTACAGCCCTTGCATCAATGGCAGCTGCCACCTCATGAGTTAGCTCATTCGCACCACCCAAATGCCCAGAAAGCACGCTGATGACATGCTCCCCGTTATCATCAATAACAACAACACCAGGATCTCTCTTCTTATCCTGAAGTAAGGGAGCGATCATACGTACGACGGCACCTAGTGAAATAATGATAATAAGTCCTTTGTATGCAGGAAATAAGGCCGGAAATAGTAACCGAACACTTCCTGTAAAAAGTTGAATCGAACGCTGCTCTTCATCACCTTTGACGAATTTGCTCATGTAATAAACATCCGTGCCGCTCATTTGCTCATTCAGCTTGCGTGCGATCTCGACACCATGCTTCGTAATAGCTACGATCGCATAGTCATTTTGCTGTCGTATAACAGGAATGACTCCCTCTTGGAGACCAATCGTCATGGCTTAACACCTCTGCGGAAACGGTGTGTAAATGATTTATCGTATAACTTGGAGCGATACTCCTCTTTGCCATGAATTTCTGGATCCAGCGCCCAGCCTGCTAGAATCATCGCATGCGAACGGATCCCATGGCTCCGCATATCCTCTTCCAGCTTTCCTACCGTTGTACGAACAATGAGCTGATCAGGCCAAGTAGCACGCTGGACGACAGCAACAGGTGTCTCTTTGCTCCACCCCGCCTCAACAAACTCGCTGACCACTTTCTTGATTAAAGTCGCGCTCAGGAACAAGGCGATTGTACAATGATGTGCAGCAAGATCGCGCAATTTCTCAAGCTCCGGCACTGGCGTACGGCCTTCTGCTCGCGTTAGAATAACCGTTTGAGTAAGTTCTGGAATCGTGAGCTCTGCGCCAACAGCCGCGGCTGAAGCGAATACGGAGCTTACGCCTGGAATAATTTCATAGCCAATGTTTTCTTTGCGCAGCAGGGCGATTTGTTCCATCGTTGCTCCGAACATGGCTGGATCTCCAGTATGCACGCGCACAACCATCTTTCCCTGTTTAAGGCGATCGACAATGATACCCACCATCTCCACCAATTCCATGCCCGAGCTTTTCAGTACTTCTGCTTCAGGCTTCGCCTTAGCGATCAACTCATCATTCACAAGCGAGTCCGTATACATCACTACATCAGCTTGTTGAAGCAGCTTTAACCCTTTCACAGTGATCAAATCCGGATCTCCCGGTCCCGCGCCAATAATATAGAGTTTCATCTATTTTCTCACCACCATCAAGGTTAAATATTCTAATTCTCGTCCTTGCAGTTCTTCCACATTCCGCCAAATCTCTTCCTCCGAAGAAGTGACTTTGGTTAAAACGGATGCTTTATTCACGAGTCCGAGATCGCGAAGTACGGATAGCATCAAATCTATGACCTTCGCGACCTTGATGAACACGACACAATCATGTTCTTCGATGGCCTTGCGCATCTTGTCGTAGTCGTCCACAGCCGGGACGATGGCAATTTGCTCATCACCATCCGCTAAGGGGATGCCCAAACGGGAAGCAGACGCGTTAATCGATGAAATCCCTGGAATGGAGACAGCCTTTACTTCAGGATGACGTTCGTTCATAAGCCGCATCAAGTGAATGTAAGTGCTGTAAATCATCGGATCGCCCTCCGTCACGAAGGCAACATCTTTCCCTTGCACCAAATGTGCCCAAACACTTTCAACCGTCTTCGTCCACTGCATTTCAAGCGCTTCTTTGTCCCTTGTCATTGGAAAAGTGAGCCCCATCATCTCTTTTTGTTCCGTATTCACGTACAGCTCCGTAATCGCGAGCGCATAGCTCTTGGCTCCACGCTTCTTTCTTGGGTAAGCGATGACCGGACATTCTTTTAACAATCGAAAAGCTTTGACCGTAATTAATTCCGGATCGCCTGGGCCAACACCCAAACCATACAGCGTGCCGAGTTTACTCATCGCCTGTTCCTCCCTCTATATCTGTCTGCTTGCGCTGCGCTGTGATGATGTAGATCGGATTCAGTGCGTCGAATCGTTTCATATGAAGGATAGGTTTGCTTCGCGATACTTGTACAAGCGATATCTGCGTAGTGAAACCAACCTTTTCAAATGTCTTATCTGCTTCATATAACGTCTCGATCGTCGCTGCATTCAACACAATCCTGCCATTCGGCTTCAGTCTCGCTGCACATATTTCTAGCAGTTCCTGCATCTCTCCGCCGCTTCCGCCAATAAAGATCGCATCCGGATCAGCGAAAGCATCGAGACCCTTTGGTGCTCTGCCATGCACGGCCGTAAGATCAACACGAAATTTGGCGCTGTTTTCCAGGCAATTTTGGAGATCGTCTTCGTTTTTCTCGATGGCAAATACGGAGCCTTCACGAGCTATGCGTGCCGCCTCAATGGCTATGGAGCCTGTACAAGTTCCAATATCCCATACGACACTGTCCACTTGTAAAGCTAATTGACTGATGCTTAATACGCGAATTTCTTTTTTCGTTATTAACCCTTTATCCGGTTTGCGTTGGGCGAACTGGTCATCTTCAATGCCAAGCGGCCAAACTGGACCTGGGGCTTGTTTTTTCAAAATAACCACATTGAGTGGTGAAAATATTTCTGTAACCAGCTGGTCCAATTCGTACCAACAACAGCGTTCTTCGGCTCCGTCCAAATTCTCAGCTACAAAGGCCCGATATTCGGTCATGCCAAAAGAAAGCAAATAAGCCGCAATTGCACTCGGTGAGTTCGTTTCATCCGTGAGCAGGGCCACTTTATCTTTCCCGTCTATTCGCTGCGCCAAGCCCTTCATGCTTCGTCCATGAACGCTTGTGATATAAGCATCGTGCCAGCTTTCCCCCATCCGGGCAAAAGCCAATTGAATCGAGCTAACAGCCGGGTAAATGTGTACACCTTCCAGCTTCTTCTCTGCATAACCGCCAATTCCATAAAAGAGCGGATCGCCCGAAGCCAAGATAACAACAGAACGTTCTTCATTCTGTAGCTTACTCATGAGTTCTGGCAAGCTGCCTTTTATGACGATTTTCTCGCCATTATATGCTGGAAAAAAGGCCAGATTCCGCTCTCCGCCAACAAGCACTTCACTTTCATGAATCCATTTGATATATAAAGGGAGCAGGCTCCCTTGTCCGTTATCGCCAACACCAATGACTTTCACGCTTCTACTCATTCGTATGCCATCTCTCCATTCTCGCTCTGCTTCACCATCGCCGATTTCCCTAAGAGTTCGGCTTTCATTGAAATAATCACTGTTTCTATGAAATCAAACCCGTCTCTCGCAACTTCTCCTAGTCCAGCTAAGTTACAGCGCTCGCATAATCGTTCAAAATATCGCAAATTCCCCGTAGCCGCCATTAAATCTCCAACCTGTGAAGCAGTGTTTGCGCCCCTGATTTCTTCGACAAGCACATCGGAAGCCTCCGATTCGATCGCAACCTGTGCAAGAAACCCAAAATCAACCGGCGCACTCTTCGAATGCACCATCATCACACCTTGTGCCACCTTAGAGAACTTGCCCATCATACCGACTAACGTTACTTTACGAATGCCTTGTCTTTGGGCTTGTATCAGGGCAAATCCAACGAAATCGCCCATCTCGATAAAAGCTTCCTCCGGAAGCTCGGGATACATGTTAATCCCAAATATTTCCGTCCGGCCGCCGGTCGAGAGCACGAGATGCTTGCAGCCGCATTTCACGGCTACGCGAATCGCTTGTGCGACACTGGCCTTGTAGGCCGCACTCGAGAACGGCACCACCGTGCCACGGGTGCCGAGAATCGAGATGCCGCCGAGGATGCCAAGACGCCCATTCAGCGTCTTCTTGGCGATTTCTTCGCCGGCGGGCACAGAGACGAGCACGTCTACTCCGTGCGCGATCTCGTATAGGTCAAGCACTTCCTGCACGGTTTCGCGGATCATTTTCCGCGGAACCGGGTTGATCGCAGCTTGACCGATCTCGACCGGCAGGCCGGGCTTCGTCACGCGCCCGACGCCAATGCCGCCATCGATGCCGACGCCAGGCTCGGCACGAAAGCTTACGCGCACGATGATCTCCGCACCGTGCGTCGCATCGGGATCATCGCCGCCGTCCTTGATGACGGCGGCTTCGCCCCACAGCTGCGTGAACGCGCAGCTGTGCAGGGCAAACTCAACCGTTTCCCCGATGGGGATACGGATGTGCACGTGCGTTTGTGGCGCTTGCTCGATGAGCGCCAGTAGAGCTGCTTTGGCTCCTGCGGTTGCGCAGGAGCCGGTGGTGTAGCCGTGGCGCAGCGGCTTGCCCGGTACTTCCTCCATAGGCGCTACTCCTTACGCGCCGCCATAATCGACAGCGCGTTGACGGCTGCAACGGCAACGGGACTGCCGCCCTTGCGGCCAATGTTCGTGATGAACGGAATGTCCAGCTTGGCAAGTTCATCTTTCGATTCCGCTGCGGAAACGAAGCCCACAGGCACCCCGACGATGAGCCCAGGCTTCGCGATTCCTTCTTTGACGAGTCGAATCAGTTCCAGCAGGGCTGTCGGTGCATTTCCGATGGCATAAATAGCGCCATCCGCTTCCTTAATCGCTTTGCGAATTGAAATTATTGCCCTAGTCGTGTTCAGACGCTTTGCTTCTTCCATGACATCCTTGTCAGAAATATACACTCTAACATCGCCGCCAAATTGCTCGATACGCGGTTTGCTGATGCCGACTTGCACCATCTGAACGTCGGCAACAACGAGTTTACCAGCTCGAATGGCAGCAATACCTGCCTCGATTGCTCTCGGGTGAAAGACAAGACTGCGTCCTAATTCAAAATCCGCTGAAGCATGAATCACACGCTGTACAACCGGATATTGCTCTGGTGTAAACGTATGCTCGCCTAATTCTTCAGTAATCATCTCAAAGCTTTTCTCTTCAATTTCTTGCGGTTGAACGGTTAACGGTTTAAAATCCGTGTGAAAATCCATCGTATTTAGCCCTCCTTATGAATGCTATCGTTTACAAATTGTATAACGCCTTGAAAGTCTGAATAGAGCGTCCCATATTCTAGTTCCGGTCTTCCTATCACAATACTCGGAATACCCATTTCGAGCGCTGCTTCGAGCTTCTCATCCACCGCTCCGACTTTCCCGCTTTCTTTCGTTATCATCAAGGTAACTTTGTAATGGTCATAGAGCGCTTTATTTAACTCTTTAGAAAAAGGGCCCTGCATAGCCACAATATTTTTCTGCTCAATCCCCAGTTCTTCGCATTTCTCCATATTATCTTGGCGTGGAAGCATACGCGCGATGAGCCTTGTATCGGGAAGCCCAATCAGACGATCAGCAAAAATCTTCAACGTTTTGCTGCCGGTTGTCAGCATAATGCTGCCACGCTTCTCCGCTGCTAACTCTGCAGCTTGTTTATAATCATCAACCGTTGTAATGAGTGCCCCCTGTTCGATGGACAGGCTCTGACGTTCGAATCGAACATAAGGTACAGCTGCCAGCTTTGCAGCCGCCATCGCATTCTTCGACGCTTCCTCCGCAAAAGGGTGGGTCGCATCAACAACCACGCGTAAGCCTTTATCTTGAATTAGCTGATTCATATCTTCTGCGGTCAGGCGGCCTGTGAGTACCGGAAGCCCTTCCGCCTCCATGCTCTTTGCTGCGCTTTCGGTCACAACTGTTGTGAGCACTGTATAACCTGCTGCCCGAATCCCCAACGCCAGTTCCCTTGCGTCACTTGTTCCTGCAAGAACGAGAATCATCGTTTGTCACCTCTGGAATGAACATGGTCATGATGTTCATGTTCATACTTATGATCGTGGTCGTGATCATGTTTATGTTCGTGGTCGTGGTCGTGGTCATGTTTATGCTCATGGTCGTGATGGTGATGATCGTCATGATCATGATGGTGATGATGATCGATATGCTTCATCGCCTCAAGCCGATATTGGCACATGTCGCAGTTCATCTTCACTTCATCCTGAAGCGCTTCCTGTGCGCGTCCAATCAAAATCTCTTGAAGCAGCGGATGGAAGCCAAAATATGGAGCCATTTGGAATTGTTTATCTGGATATGTCTCCCGATACCCTTGAACCATTTGTTCCATCCGCCCAATCAAAACACCAGTGAACAGGAAATACGGCAAAATGATGACCTTCTTTGCGCCGAGCAGCAAACAGCGCTCAATTCCAGCATCCATCAGAGGCGCTGTAACGCCAATAAAGGCTGTTTCCACCCATTTCACCTGAAGCTTCTCCCAGAATAAACGAGAGATTTTAAACAAATCGCTATTCGCATCTGCATCACTGCTTCCACGCCCAACAATGAGCAGCGCTGTTTCACCCAGATCTTCCTTCACTTGAACTCCGAGATCCTCAACCCTTGAAGATAAAATATCCAGAATTTGTTCATGTACCCCAATCGGTCTGCCGTATGTAAATTTCACCAATGGATATTTTAATTTCGCATCATCAATAGCAGACGGGATATGAATTTTCGCATGTCCAGCCGCAAATAAGATAATCGGAATGACAACAATATGAGCGGCTCCTAATTCAACACAGCGGTTAATTCCTTGCATGATCGTTGGTTGAACAAATTCCAGGAAACAGGTCTCCACAATTTGCTCTTTCATCTTACTCGCAATTTCTGAAACAAAGAGGCGAACTTCCTCATTCCCGCCTTCTTCCCGACTCCCATGACCCACAAATAAAACAGCATTCATCCTTTATTTCCCCCTAATCCTAATCGCCGCAAATGGCATTTTCGATAACGAAACCTACCATTTCTTGATGGCGGTAGCCTTCTATTTCTTTAACACGCTTGAAAAATTTATGAAACCGTTCGTTCGGATGTCCTTCTTTTTGGTAACGTTCCACGATCCTGCCCACTAAGTCGACAAGCTCCTCAGGAGCAATTCCTTCTGCAACGGGTTGAGCCGCATGTGCATTTCGACCTACTGTTTTTCCGCCAAGAAATAGATCGAATTTCTCTTTGCGGTAGACGATGCCGATATCTTGCTGAACAGCTCCATAACAAGCCATGCCACACCCGTTAAAGCCAATTTTCAACTCTTTTGGTACTTCGAGATTGCCAATTCGATGATGGATGGCTTCCGCATACGGAATAGACTCACCTTTTTCCAAATTACAAAAGTCACATGCTTTGATTTGAGCAACATCACCAATCGGTGATAACAATAAACCAAGTGCACTTAGATCGGATGTAATCTGATTAGGGTTATTGGTTTGCACACGAACAATCAGTTGATGATGCGGGGAGTATTCGATGTCTCCACGATCTCCGACAATCTCGCCTAAAGCACACAACTGGGCAGCTGTTAACTTTTTATTCGCGATACCCGGGCTTACGGCAAACTCAAAGATCGATTGGGTCGCAGTCAGCTTATTGTCAAATTCAAAAGACACCTCTTCAGTCCCTTTGGATACTAGCTGCAAGGCTTCCATTGCAAGTTGTAAGGAGTTGCTAGGTGACAAATTGGGCGATGATTTTAGCTGGGACGGTTCTTTACTCTCAATCACCTCAGCATCCATAAGTTCATCTTCTTCATCAAACTCCTCCAAGGATTCATTTAAGTCCTGCCCATCCAGTTGTTCCAAGGCCCAAGGCTCAGCTTCAGATTTCAATCTTTGATGTGGTTTAAGCGGCTGTGTTTCAGCCCCTAAGGTGTATTTCCGCTGGTAACCGCGTGGTGTAATCATGAGACCGTCATACAGCTTAGTAGCGGAATTGCCAATAATAATGGTCGTTAACATGCCAATATCATGATTCAGCATATCAGCAAGCGTCGTCACAACCACATGCTCGCGGTCTCGATATGCGCTTTTAACAATCCCAACAGGTGTTGAAGGAGAACGATGCTTAAGGAGAATGCGCTGCGTCTCCACGATTTGTCTGGTCCGTCTACCGCTTCGCGGGTTATAGAGGGCAATGACGAAATCTGCCATCCCTGCTGCCTCAACCCGTTTCGCAATCAGCTCCCATGGCGTCAGATGATCACTTAAGCTGATGGTGCAAGAATCATGCATAATTGGTGCCCCTAGCAGAGATCCAGCCGAATGAACAGCAGAAATGCCCGGAATCACTTCCACTTGAACGCCGTTCTCACGGGTCCAGCCTTGTTCCATCAATACCTCATAGACAAGACCGGCCATCCCATATACGCCAGCGTCTCCACTGGAAATTACGGCTACTTTCTTACCCTGCTTCGCTTGCCGCACAGCCTCTTGCGCACGACTCACTTCTTCCGTCATGCCGGTTCGAACTACTTGCTGTTCGGTTAATAGACCTGCGATAAGATCCACATAGGTGTTATATCCGATGATGACTTCACTTTCCCCAATCGCTTCCCGTGCACGTTTCGTAATATGTTCAAAACTCCCTGGCCCAAAGCCGATAATAAGCAGTTTTCCTGACATTTTGTAACACCCTTCCCCCGTTATTACACAACAAAAAAAGCATCCCTAACATAAGTCATGTTAGAAATGCTTGGTAAATTACGACAGTTAATAAAACCAGAAGTAACCGCTCTCTAACACTCCCTAATTCCACGTAGGGTTCATGTGTTGTTGAATTAGGCAGGTCTCCTGACTTCATCATCCCCTTGCACCTTCCCAGGTTGTTACCCAGTGGCATGTTGCAAGGAGTTACCGTAATAAACGGCGATATTCACAGTGGCGGGTCCGTGCCGGTATATCACCGGTCTTCCCTTTTAACCATACATCCGAATGGATATATGGCACCTAATTCCATTGATATGCAATTACGATCATCCTACCATCTATCGATAGGGTTGTCACGTATTTATTCATAGATGGCCTGGTAGAGTCCTTCCATCAGACTCTGGTAACTGCTTGGATTATACGTCACTTCGGCAAAAGAAACTTGAATGACCTTGTTGATCGTTTTAACGATAAAAAAACTATCCTCCCCACGCTCCGGGTCAATATAGGTATAGCACTCTAAGTGACTGCTTCCCGTTTTTTGACGTAAAAATTCCGTTGCTTCCGCACTTAAATTCGCATATTTAGGCATAGTTAAGTTCCTTTCCATTAAACGAAGTGATGCTATCTATTATAACGTATTTTCACCCTTTGATTCCTATCAAAACGAGAAAGTATTTCTTTAATTTTCAGAATTTTCGTACTATAATGAATCTATCAAGATATCGCTTTCATTCTATGAAGGAGGAATTGATATGAGCAGTCATGAAACGAATGGATTGGTGTTTGTCTTTACGGGTACTAGCGGTTCTGGTCGTAAAACAATTGCCCATCACATTGCCAAAGAGCTTGGTTTCTCATCTGTCGTCTCCTACACAACTCGAACACCTAGACCCAAAGAAATCAACGGGAAGGATTATAATTTCATCTCACGCAAAGTATTCATCGATAGTGACATTGCAGGTGAATTTTTTCAAACTGTTGAAATTGACGGGAATTTCTATGGTATTAAGAAAGCGGACATCGATGAAGCGCTTCGCAAAGACGGACTTATCTATGTCATTGTGAATCGTTATGCAGCTAACCGTTTCAAGTATACATTTGGAGAAAGAGCGATCCGCTTGTTCATCTATGTTAACAAACAAACGATCATGGAACGCATGCTTGCTCGAAACACGCCAACAGACGTCATTGACCACTACATGAACCACTACATAGAGGAAGTCTCCTACCGCAAGGATTGTGAACATGTTTTTGAGAATATGAATTTACAAGAAACGATCGACAAAGTAAAGGCAACCATGCTCGCCCACATGCCAACTACAACTAGTTAAATGTGCTAAAAATGTTAAGAGACCCGGTGATCGACATCACCGAGTCTCTTTTTTACGATCTTACATTCATTTTAAAGGGGCTTTTTTCCTTTTCAAAGCCACGAATCCGCCTAATAGTGAAACCGGTACGATGACGACTAAACCAATCAATTCATACCATAATGGAATGCTATTATTGGTTAAAATGGAATCAAACCCGATTGCAGCGCCGATGACACCAATTATGGCAGCATTGAAATATTCGGCACGCTTCGCAACTTTAGCAGCAATGTATCCGCCAAGAAACGACCAGAACAAACCAACGACCATAAGCAAAAGTAATAGACCCACATTCGAATTTATAGCACTTACATCCTGCTCATTCACCGGGCGATTAGCAAAATATATACCGCCAATTAACGCAGTCGATATCATTGTCCCCAAGTTATCAATCGCTACTCCAAGCAGTACACCCAGAAAATGAAATTTTCGTTCACTTTTTTGTTCAACCATAGATTATTCTTCTCTCCTGATCACTTCGATCTACCAGCCTTATCCATAATACCATGTGGCCGCCTCAGTATCCAGTTCTTACCTAGATGACCTTGCAGACTCCGCTGTCTCTTCGGCCATCTTCTTCACGTATAAATTGCGCTTTTCAAGAAACTGAGTCATATAGTTAGCTAAAAACAAGCGATCAACAAGCTTCCCCAATCCTCCAAATGGTGAGGTATAATCGAACGTATCAACCATCAAAGTGCCTTGCACTACAGTTACAAATTCATGTGTATGATGAAATCGCTTGAACGCTCCTCTTACCATTTCGTCAACAAAGTAATGCGGCTTCTCCATCCCCGTAATCTGGGCAGTCAACTTCTGCTTAATACCAAAATGATAAGCTTCCCAAGTCACTGTTTCTCCACACTCAATCAACCCTTGCGTCCTGCCGGCTATCGCTCTTTCCCTCGTTTGGGAGGTTGATTCCGCATGGATATCTATACTCCTAGCCAAATCAAAACAGACTTCAATTGGTGCTTGAATAAGTAACTCCTGTCGTATTGTTGGCATTGACTCCTCTACTTCCACCAAGTTTCTATTGGATAATCCGCGGCATTCACATGGACAGTTTGACCTATTTTCGGTGTGAGAATTGACACTTTGATAGCATGTGCGGCCTTTGCGGCACGCTCTATCGGATCTGTCCAGTCATGTAAGGCTAGCGTAAATGCCCCCCAATGTATCGGAAGCATCAGCTTCCCTTTCACATCCAGATGGGCTTGGACCGTTTCTTCTGGCATCATATGAATATCAGACCAGCGATCATCGTACTGACCGCACTCCATCAGCGTAAGATCGAATGGACCATACTTCTGCCCAATTTCTTTGAAATGAGAGGAATACCCGCTATCACCGCTGAAGAAGATATTGGACTGCTTTCCTTTGATCACCCACGAGCACCATAGGGAAGCCCCACGGTCCGTCATGCTTCTCCCCGAAAAGTGTGTAGCCGGCGTACAGGCCAATGTCAAACCTTCGTACGTAAACTCATCCCACCAATCATGCTCTTCGATCTTTTCTGGCTGCACACCCCATCTGATTAGATGACCCCCAACCCCTAACGGGACTAAAAATTTGTTCACTTTATGCTTTATTTTCATGATCGTTCCATAATCCAAATGATCATAATGATCATGTGACAAAACGACCGCATCAATCACTGGCAGCTGCCCAATTTCAAAAGGCAATCCACCGCTATATCTGCCCTTCCCGAACCATGGAAACGGCGAAGGAGCTTTCCCGAACATGGGATCTAATAATAAGGCTTTTCCATCGATCGTTAGTAAGGAAGCCGAATGACCAAACCAGGTCACTTTCGTTTCCATATCCTTGGCCAAATTCGGTGTTTCCATTGCTAAATGCGTCATTGGACGTCGATTAGGACTGCTTTTCGCAAATTCTAGCAAGATCCCCACTGTACTCCCGAAGCCCATATTCATCATGGTAGGGAATGGATTTTGGAATTTCCCATTCACATACTGAGAAGATCGAGAGAAAGCCTGTGCCTTCTCCTTCGAGGGTCTCCGTCCAAAAACAGGATAAACATTCATAAAAAGAACAATAACACACACAATTCCAACTATAATACTCGTCCATATAAGTAACAACTTCTATGCCGCCTCCAAGGCCTTTTTGTATGACCGTTTCATCTTTGAAAAATAATTGACTAGATGTATAACGTAAATCCGTATGGTATGGTTCCAAGAATTATGGCGACCAGATTTAACGAAAAAAGAACGCTCTGGATAAGAGCGCCCTCTTTATGATATGTAGGATTAGAGCCATCAATTCATTACCTTAGACTCGATCGTGACCAATTCATACAAATCATTCACATCACACCCCAAGGTGTCAGCGATAGATATTGCAGACTTAAGCGGCATGATTCTTTTGTTTTCAACAAAGTCGGTAATCCGCTCTGGCTTGTAAAGCAAAGTTCGAGCGAGTTCTCCAACCGTCATGTTGGATTCAAGCAATCGCTCACTAAGTAGGCAGCGACCGAGCTCATATTTCATGCTGATGACCTCCGAAAAATGACAAAGATTCTAACCCTCTCAAGAAACCTTATGCTCGATGCGAAGCTTATCAGCAACCATCGCGATGAACTCCGAATTGGTCGGTTTGGACTTCGAGATGTTAATCGTATACCCGAAGATAAATGAGATGGAATCAATGAACTGTAAGGTTTTCGACTTTTTTTGAAACCTAAAATTTTCCCATCTCACTAGGTATTTATAGGTTTTATAACCAATGTTTATCGGTCTAGGATAACTATATATTACTACGAATTTAATACCAGTTGTAAGCCTATAAACTTTGAAAAAAAATTTACATCATCCCGATATTCACATTCTGTCACCTTCTTGAATATTTTATGTAATCAAACATTTTTCACATTCAGAAACAACAATATTTTACCACTAATTTTCCAACTCTATTCAATAATGGATTATAAATAATAAAGAAGCAGCGATAACCGCTACTTCTCCATCTCAAATATTCATGTTTAATAGCGATGAGATCATTCTAATATATCAGAGTACTAACTCGTCACCTTATATAATTAATCTTCGTCACCTTCATAATCCTCTAGTAATGTATTCTTTAGAAAATTCACTCCACTAAGCATTTCAATATACTCATTGGGATGTTTCACAATTAAAGCTACAACATCATCATCGTAACCAGCATAATCAACTTCTAATCCATCCTTAAGGATACCTTTAATAAATTTATTACATTTAATGTACTCACCAACTAAATAGATTTCATCACCAATACCTACGACACCTTGAGTCACGATTAAAGCTACACTCTCTTCATCAAATTCCGCAACTTCAATTACCGTTGCTTCAATATAAAGTTCCCCATCTTCAAATTCTGTTTGAAGTTCATCATCCTCAACATACACACTTAAATCATTCTTATCTTCTAGTTCTTCATCGATCGTTTTCCTTATCGTTTCAAGTACCTCAATCACTTCATCAGCTGCAATCTCTTCATTTAACTTAAAAATTACCTTTTCAATTCCCAAGCTATAACGATCAATAGTTAATTCCAAAATAATCTCTTGAGATTTAGAAAACCAGCCGCGAGTCTCCCTAATTTCTTTACTTGCAACCAATTGATTTGCAGGGAAATGTATTCTTGCACTGCCATCAAAAGCAGAATCAATGTGAATTTTATCGTCTACAATTGTGATCTTACAATTTTTATTGATAAGGTGCGAATATGTATCTTCTAATTGATCATCTTCATAGTGACCTAGATGAATACCCTCAAATGTAATAAAGACGTTATTATATTCATAACCCTCATACTTACTTTAATTGAATTGATTTCATCTTTGATGCTCAAAGCAAAAGACTTGATTATTAAACCTGTTAGGTCATTTCAAGAAATAATTCCCTAATCTTTTAATTTACTTTTTTCTCACAAGAACTGCAATGAAATGATAGGGAAATAACCCTCACTTCGTTATACTTTTATTATGGGAAAGGAAATATCAAATACAGTCCCTTGTCCCAATTCGCTTTTCACATTGATTTTTCCCAACATTCCTTTTATAAAGCTAAATGACACCATCATTCCAAGACCTGTACCTTTATTTTTGTTGGAAAAATACGGGACTCCTAGACGATTAATTTGGTCAATTGTCATACCGATTCCAGTATCGCTAATGGAGAGAATCACCTCATTGTTTCTCCTATAAGCTTCAATTTTAAGTATTCCTCTCTTATTCTCCATCGCCTCTATCCCATTTTTGGCAATGTTAATGATACTTTGCCTTAGCTTTTGCCGATCACCCAATACAAACAAATTTATGTCATATTTTATCTCTACTTCTACTCCTGTAAGGTTTGCAAGGGATGTTAAAACATTACAAATGTATTGAATTTCCTCACCTAAATCCAGTTTTTCTTCAACCTCTGGATACGGCTTTGCTAATGATAGGTAATCATTAATAATTTGCTCCGCACGATCAATTTCTTCTAAACAAATTTCACCGTACATCTGTTTTTTTTCGGGATTTAATTCTGTTTGAGTAAGTAGTTGAATAAATCCTCTAACTGAGGTCAGCGGATTTCTAATTTCATGTGCAACAGATGCTGAAATAACACTTGCGATGTTCATTTTTTCTGAAAATATTAATTCTTTTTTTAGGTCAGCGTTTCTTCTAATAGATTCAATAATGTATACAGCTAAGCCCATGAATAAACTTTGAACAATATAAAACTTAAAAGCAGACATGAGACCGTAATCAGAATGAATAATTAGAACACTTGCTATGCCAATCATTTTACAAACAAAAGAAAGTATAGAGGATGTTAGAATTTTATTAATTAAACTATAAGAATGATATTTTTTTGATAAAGATATGATTACAATAAACGATAGAGTGGAGGAGACTAAATTTAAATAAGCGCCTGTGCCGCCAATCATAAAACGAACACTAATAAGAGAGAAGAATAACATGATAGAAGTTATGGAATTACCATAAAAACAACCCAATATCAAAGGAATAATTCTAAGATCAAATATTAAACCTTTTGCTTCTACAGGAGGAAAGAACATACATAAAAACATTGGAGTGGCAAATAAAGAAAAGAGGATTACATTTTTTAAAGCTTTTCTCTCATTCATTTTTTCGTATACTGCAAATTGATAAAACATTAATGGGAACATTATGAAGAAAATATTAAGTAGAAACTTGCTTAGGTCATAGTTAAATCCCATAAATTTTCACCACTTTTTTAATTAAATACTAACCTTGAGATTTTATGTTTAGAACCATTAATAAGAGTTCTTTTGTGAAAAATTATACCATAGCCTGTTACCCACTAAAGCACTTTCAAGAAAAAGCATCACATGGATGCCTACTGATGATTTCAACAATTAACTTTAATAGCAACACAAGAACTATATAAAAAGACAAATAATTTCTCCTTATCTGGTTGAATAGTTAAATAAATTGTACCATGTGAACTGTAGTTTGTAGAGGGAAATGTAATATTTTGTAGGTCTCTGCTCATAGACGGTTCGGCCCCTTAATTATGGAGTCTAGCTGCTAAATGCTCTCGCTCTCGCAGCTTCTCATTTCTCTAGCACACTAAAGCGCAATTTCTACGGCTTCTAATTTTTTAGCTTCCCAAGCTGCATGGTACTGGCTTGGACTCATTTTGTGCAGACTTCCGTGGAAACGCCGTTGGTTGTAGAATTCAATGTATGTGTGTACTCTTTGGTAAGCTTCTTCAAACGTTTCAAAGTACTCTTTTGTGTACACATCTCTTTCAATAATGCTATGAAATGACTCAATGTATGCGTTCATATTGGGGGTCTTGGGCGGTATGCGCTCGT